>NZ_JBSFCW010000010.1:0-293261 GCF_053593595.1 Streptomyces sp. NPDC002206 | reverse complement strand
GCATGTCGCGACCCCGAGCGGGCAGACGACGGCTGATTCCTGACATCCGGCCTACGGCAGGCTGCTGCCGCAAAGGCTGCGCCACCGCCCTTCCCTGCTTGCCCTGCCCGATCCGCTCAGCCGTCCCGGAAGGCGGCGAGGATTTCTTCGGCTGCGAGCGTCGCTGTCAACTCGCCATCACGTACGCACTGTTCGAGCGAAGGAGTGAGCGCACGCACCTGCGGATGGCTGCGCAGGCTGTCCAGCAGCTCGTCGCGCACCATCGTCCAGGTCCAGTCGACCTGCTGGTCACGCCGCTTCGCGGCCAGCCGCCCCGTCGAGTCGAGCAGCGCACGGTGCTGCTCCAGCCGCTCCCACAGGGCGTCGAGGCCGGTCGACTCGCGGGCGCTGCACGTCAGCACCGGGGGAGTCCAGGCCGCGTCGGCCGGGTGCATCAGCCGCAGGGCGCCCGCCAGTTCGCGGGCCGCCGCGCGCGCGTCACGCTCGTGCGGACCGTCGGCCTTGTTCACCGCGATCGCGTCGGCCAGCTCCAGAACACCCTTCTTGATGCCCTGCAGCTGATCGCCGGTACGGGCCAGTGTGAGCAGCAGAAACGTGTCGACCATCTGGGCCACGGCCGTCTCCGACTGGCCCACGCCGACCGTCTCCACCAGCACCACGTCGTAACCCGCCGCCTCCATCACCACGATGGACTCCCGCGTCGCCTTGGCCACCCCGCCCAGCGTCCCGGCGGTGGGGGAGGGGCGGACGAACGCCGCAGGATCGACCGCCAGCCGCTCCATCCTGGTCTTGTCGCCCAGGATGGAGCCGCCGGTCCGGCTGGATGACGGATCGACGGCCAGCACCGCGACCCGGTGCCCGAGCTCGGTGAGCATCGTGCCCAGTGCATCGATGAACGTGGACTTCCCAACCCCCGGCACCCCGCTGATACCGATGCGGCGCGCGTTGCCGGAGTGCGGCAGCAGCTCGCGCAGCAACTGCTGGGCCAGCGCCCGGTGATCGGGGCGGGTGGACTCGACGAGAGTGATGGCGCGCGCGATGTGCGCCCGCTTCCCGTCGAGCACCCCCTTCACATAGTTGTCGATGTCGATCGTCGGAGCCATCGGGTCAGCGGCTCACAGCTCATGGCCGAGCGCGGCACCGAGCCGCGTCACCAGATCGAAGGCGGCATCGGGGATCACCGTGCCCGGCGGGAACACGGCCGCCGCACCCGCCTCGTGGAGTGCCTCGATGTCCTGCGGCGGGATCACCCCGCCGACCACGATCATGATGTCGTCGCGGCCCTCGGCGACCAGCTCCTCACGGAGCGCCGGTACGAGGGTGAGGTGCCCGGCGGCCAGCGAGGAGACGCCCACGATGTGCACATCCGCCTCGACCGCCTGCCGCGCCACCTCGGCCGGCGTCTGGAACAGCGGGCCGACATCGACGTCGAAGCCCAGGTCGGCGAAGGCCGTCGAGATCACCTTCTGGCCGCGGTCGTGGCCGTCCTGGCCCATCTTGGCGACCAGGATGCGCGGACGGCGCCCCTCCGCCTCCTCGAACCGGCCGACCAGCGTCCGGGTACGGTCCACGGAAGGTGACTCCCCTGCCTCGTTGCGGTACACACCCGAGATCGTACGGATCTGGCCGGCATGCCTCCCGTACACCTTCTCCAGGGCGTCCGAGATCTCACCGACCGTGGCCATCACCCGCGCCGCGTCGACCGCCAGCGCCAGCAGATTGCCTTCGAGACCCGGGCCGGGACCATGCTCGGCCGCCGCCGTCAGCGCCCGCAGCGCGGACTGGCAGGCTGCCTCGTCGCGCTCCGCGCGCAGCCGCCGCAGCTTCTCGATCTGCTGGGCGCGCACCGACGAGTTGTCGACCTTGAGCACATCGATCTGCTCGTCCGTCTCCACCCGGTACTTGTTGACTCCGATCACCGGCTGCCGCCCGGAGTCGATCCGCGCCTGCGTACGGGCCGCGGCCTCCTCGACCCGAAGCTTCGGGATGCCCGCGTCGATGGCCTGCGCCATCCCGCCCGCGGCCTCGACCTCCTTGATGTGCTGCCAGGCCCGCCGCGCCAGGTCGTACGTCAGCTTCTCCACGTACGCGCTGCCGCCCCACGGGTCGATGACCCGGCCGGTACCCGATTCCTGCTGGAGCAGCAGCTGGGTGTTCCGGGCGATCCGCGCCGAGAAGTCCGTCGGCAGTGCGAGGGCCTCGTCGAGCGCATTGGTGTGCAGCGACTGGGTGTGCCCCTGGGTGGCGGCCATCGCCTCCACACAGGTCCGGGTGACGTTGTTGAACACGTCCTGCGCGGTCAGCGACCAACCCGAGGTCTGCGAATGGGTGCGCAGCGAAAGAGACTTGGCGTTCTTCGGCTCGAACTCCTTGACCAGCTTCGCCCACAGCAGGCGGGCCGCCCGCATCTTCGCGATCTCCATGAAGAAGTTCATGCCGATCGCCCAGAAGAACGACAGCCGTGGTGCGAACGCGTCCACGTCGAGACCCGCGTCCCGGCCGGCCCGCAGATACTCCACCCCGTCGGCGAGGGTGTACGCCAGCTCCAGATCGGCCGTCGCCCCCGCCTCCTGGATGTGATAGCCGGAGATGGAGATCGAGTTGTAGCGCGGCATCTTCTGCGAGGTGTACGCGAAGATGTCGGAGATGATCCGCATCGAGGGCTTCGGCGGATAGATGTAGGTGTTGCGGACCATGAACTCCTTGAGGATGTCGTTCTGGATGGTCCCGGCCAGCTTTTCGGGCGGTACGCCCTGCTCCTCGGCGGCCACGATGTACAGCGCGAGTACGGGAAGCACCGCGCCGTTCATCGTCATCGACACCGTCATTCTGTCCAGCGGGATGCCGTCGAACAGCTGGCGCATGTCGTAGATCGAGTCGATCGCCACACCCGCCATGCCGACATCGCCGGTCACCCGCGGGTGGTCGCTGTCGTAGCCGCGGTGGGTCGGCAGGTCGAAGGCGACGGAGAGACCCTTCTGTCCGGCCGCGAGGTTGCGGCGGTAGAAGGCGTTGGACTCCTCGGCCGTGGAGAATCCCGCGTACTGCCGGATCGTCCAGGGCTGGTTGACGTACATCGTCGGATAGGGGCCGCGCAGATACGGGGCCATACCCGGATATGTACCGAGGAAGTCGAGCCCCTCCAGGTCACGCCCGGTGTACAGCGGCTTGACCGCGATGCCCTCCGGGGTCTCCCACAGCAGATCGCCGTCGGAGCCACCGGTGGACTCCTTCACCGCCGTGTGCCACTGGTCCTCGGACCCCTCGGCGCCGGTGCCCGGACCGAGTTCGATGTCGGAGAAGTCGGGGATCCGCATTACGCCACACCCATACGGTCGAGAACGGAGGAGAGCACAGCCACCACGTCGCAGCCCGCGAAGACGTACTCGTCGACATCGGGATACCCGGCGGGCCGGCCCGCGAGGAACACCCGCTGCGCACCGGCCGCGCGCAGCGCCAAGGCCACGGCCCCCGCCTGCTCGGCGTAGAGCGTGTCACCGGAACACAGGCACGCCACTGTGGCCCCACTGGTCACGAAGGCCTCGGCGGCCGTCGACGCGTCCACCGACGTCGGGTCGTGAACGGGCTCGATCCCGCCCGCCTGGAACAGGTTCGAGGCGAACGTGGCCCGCGTGGTGTGCGCCGACGCGGGGCCGAGCGCCGCAAGGAACACCCGGGGCCGTCGGCCCGTCGCCGCCAGATGGGCGTCCGACCGGGCACGCAGCGCCTCGAACGCCTCGTCACGACGGACCGTGGGCAGACCGCCCGACGCGTCATCGGCGCCGGGAGCCGCCTCGCGCTCCACCGGACGCTCGGCGAGGTGCGGGAACTCACTGACGCCGGTGACCGGCTCCTTGCGCCGCGCCAGATCCTTGCTGCGCGCCGCCCAGGTCGCCGCCAGCCGCTCACCGATCAGGCCGGAGCCGAGCGCCGCGGCCTGACCGCCCGCCCGCTCGATCTCCTGGAAGAACGCCCAGGCGCCGTCAGCGAGTTCGGTGGTCAGCCGCTCCACGTACCAGGAGCCGCCCGCCGGGTCGATCACCCGGGCCAGATGCGACTCCTCCATGAGAATCGTCGACGTGTTACGGGCGATACGCCGGGCGAACGCGTCCGGCAGCCCCAGCGCGTGATCGAACGGCAGCACGGTGACGGAGTCGGCCCCGCCGACCCCCGCGCCCAGACACGCCAGCGTCGTCCGCAGCATGTTCACCCACGGATCGCGCCGCGTCATCATCACCGACGACGTCACCGCGTGCTGGCGCTGCACACCGGCGCCCGCGGCCCCGCACACCTCGGCGACCCGCGCCCACAGCCGGCGCGCCGCCCGCAGCTTGGCAATGGTCAGGAACTGGTCGGCGGTGGCCGCGTACCGGAACTCCAGCTGGGCGCAGGCCGCCTCGACGGAGAGCCCCGCCCCGGTCAGCGCCCGCAGATAGGCCACGCCGGTCGCCAGCGAACTGCCCAGCTCCTGGGCCGCCGAGCCACCGGCCTCGTGGTACGGCAGCGCGTCCACGGTCAACGCCCGCAGCCCGCGATACTCCTTCGCGCACCGCTCGGCCCAGTGCACGGCGGCCGCCGGTTCCGGTGCACCGCCGCTGCGGGCCGCCCGGCCCAGCGGGTCGGCGCCGAGAGAGCCGCGGACCGACTCCGGGGCCACGCCCCGCTCCTCGTACAGCCGCAGCAACTCCTTGGCAGCGGCGTCGAGTTCACTGCCCGGGTCGAGCACGACCGGGGCCAGATCGAGATAGACACCGTCCAGCGCCCGCGCCAGACCGGATACCGGTACGCCCGTCGCACCGCCGACGGTCAGCCACAACGAGGTGACACCGTTCTCCAGATCCGCGAGCACGGCTTCGTTGAGCCGGGCCGGATCCGTCAGGCTGTGCCGCTGCCGTACGTCCCAGCCGTTCGCCGCGTTCCCCTCGGCCTTGCTGCCGCGGGTGAAGGGGGCGAAGCCCGGAAAACCGGCATCGGGCGCGTCATCGCGCGAGGTGTACAGAGGGCGGGTGATGAGCCCGTCCTCCACCGTGGTGGACAGCGCTTCCTCGGCTGCCGAACCCGCAACATCCTTGCCCGACTTGCGCAGCACACCTTCGACAAGGCTCTGCCACTGCTCATGGGCTGGGTCAGGGAATTCGGCGGCCAACGAAAGCCCGTCAGCAGGCAGGACCGTCATGCCCAGATGCTAGGCGAAGGCTCAGATGAGCAGCAGGGGAATCGCCTGTGACCTTGCCCTCTCCGCGCGCACTTGATCCTTTACGGACGGTGGCGTAGTCGGGGCGCTGCCGACGGGCGGGCCGGACGTGTCGCGCCGGCCCGGGCGTGCGTCGGCCGCCGCCGCCCGCTGCTGCTCGGCGACCCCTCGCGGCACCCGATCGGACCACCCGCGCCCATGCATGCCTCACTCTGCGCACCCCGCCGACTTGGGGGGCGTCTGCCTGATCGTCACCAACGCCCCCCGTCGATGCGGTTTCGGCGGCCGACCGCGTTCGCGTACTCGACCAGAGGCGGGCCGTCCCGTACGCGGCATCCGTCCGAGGCCACCCGGCATCCGCTGTCGCCGTGGGTGGCCCGGATGCCCGGCTGCAATGCCCGGCCCGGAAGCGGTGCCCCGACGGTATGCCCGCGCTCGCGGATCTCGTCGCCGAGATCACCCGCGAGGCGGCGGCCGAGCCGGGATCACCGGAGGAGCGGCTGTCCGGACCAGCGTCGAGGCCGCCGGAAACGCGCTCGTCGCCCTGCGAGCGGGGCGGCCGCTCAGCTCTCCGTGCCAGGTGGATTGCCACAGTGCATCACCAAATATCCGAAGATATGCTGCAGGCAATCCATCCGCCAGGAGAGGACACGCCCGTGACTGTGGGACCTGTGGAGTACCTCGTCGTCGCCTTTCCCGGGAGTCGTTTCACCGGGGCCATTGCGCCGGCGCTGGCCGAAGCGGTCGCCTCGAAGGCGGTGCGGATCCTCGACCTGACATTTGTGTACCGGGCCGAGGACGGCACGCTCGAATCAGTGGAGCTGGAAGACCTCGACCCCGATGACCTGGTGTCGTTCGAGCCGGTCGAGGGAGTGGTCAGCGGACTCTTGAACAGCGAGGACATCCGGACTCTCGGGGAGAGCGTGCCACCGGGCAGCTCCGCCGCGCTGATCGTGTGGGAGGACCTGTGGGCGGTGCCGCTCACGGCGGCCGTCCGGGCCTCGGGCGGTCAAGTGGTGGCGCATGAGCGGATCCCCGCCGAGATCGCGGAGGCGGCCGTGGCCGCCAGCGGTCCCACCGGCTGACCCTGCCCGGCCCGCAGTACCCCGTCGCACCGCACGCACCGCACCGCACTGGAAGGGGCGCACATCATGCCGATTTTCCGAGGACCGGGCATGAACCGCAGAGGACCGGGACTGCTGGGCACCGTGGCGCGCACCGCCGTCGTCGCCGGCACGGCATCAGCGGTCAGCGGACGGGTCCAGCAGCGCCAGCAGCAGAGGTGGGGCGCACAGGAAGAGGCCGCCGCACAGCAGCAGGCCGTACAACAGCAGACACCCCCTGACCAGGCGGCGCCTCCCGCGCCCCCGGCGGACGACATCATCGACCGGCTGGAACGACTGGCCGAGCTGAAGAAGCAAGGAATCCTGACCGACGCCGAGTTCGAGGCGCAGAAGGCAAAGATTCTGGCCGGCTGATCCGGCCGGGGCGAATCCTTTCATCAGCCGTGTCCGCAGTAAGCCGTGCCCGGAATGAGTCGCGTCCGGAATAAGGGGAATCCATCGTGCAAACCGCCAGGGCCGTTGCGGCTGCCACCGTTATCAATCTGCGCGACCTGGGCGGCGTTTCGCTGGGTCGCGACCGCTGCTTCCGGTCCGGCGCGGTGCTGCGCTCCGGTCAGCTCAGCGGATTCGACGCGGCCCGCGACGTGGCGGTGACCGCCCTCGGCATCCGGACTGTCGTCGACCTGCGCACCGCCGACGAGCGCATGGCGGCCCCCGATCGGCTGCCGTCCGGAGCCCGGCTGTTCGTCGCCGATGTCCTCGGCGACAACCCGGGCGTGGCACCCGCCCGGCTGCGCGCGCTGCTCGGCGATCCGGTGGCTGCGGAGGAGATGCTCGGGGGCGGAAAGGCCGAGGAGCTGTTCGCGCAGACCTACCGGAAGCTGGTGCTGTCGCCGGGCGCCGCGGCCGCGTACCGCGCCTTGGTCGAGACGGCCGCGGACGACCGGGCCCGGCCGGTGCTCTTCCACTGCACGGCGGGCAAGGACCGCACCGGGTGGGCCACCTCGCTGCTCCTGCTCATGGTCGGGGCGTCACGCGATGTCGTACGGGCGGAGTTCCTCGCCGTGAATCCGGTGGTGCGGGCCGCCTTCCAGCCGTATGTGCAGGGCTTCCTCGACGCGGGCGGCGATCCCGAGATCGCGGCCGCGATCATCGAGGTCCGCCCCCGCTATCTCTCGATAGCGCTCGATGCGATGGACGAGCGGTGGGGCGGACTGGACGGCTATGTGCGTGACGGTCTGCGGATCCCGGAGCCCGTGGTGGAGCGTCTGCGGAGCCGGCTCGTGGTCTCCGCCCAACCGGAACCGGCTGTCGTCGGCATCCGATCGACCAAAGCGGTCATCCGCGGAGGATCCTTGGGTTGACTCCCTCCATACCCTTGGTGGGTATGTTGCCTTCCGACCGGTACGAGCGGAAGGTCCGTGCCGCCGCCTTCGCGGTCGAGGTGGCGCCGTCGGCCGAGCCGCGGGTGAGGAGGCCCGGCGGACACGTGCGCTGAGAGGCCCGGGTTCCGGAGGGTCCGGCGCCGGGACCGCCCTCGGTATCGTGGGAGTACTGGATCAGGGGTTCTCCGAGAGGGGTGCACGTTGACCGAGCGCAAACCCGTCGGCGTCAGCTTCGAATCGTGGGTCGACAAGCAGATCCGTGAAGCCGAGCAGCGCGGCGACTTCTCCCAGCTGCCGGGTTTCGGCAAACCGCTGCCTGATATCGACCGCCCGTACGACGAAACCTGGTGGATCAAGGCGAAGATGCAGCGCGAGGGGGTGTCGATGCTCCCGCCGGCCCTGGCCCTGCGCAAGGAGGCGGAGGACACCCGTGCGGCGGTGTCCGAAGCCCGCTCGGAGACCGAGGTGCGCCGGATGCTCGCCGCGGTCAACGAGAAGATCGAGGCGGCGATCCGTCGGCCGCCGCCGGGACCGTTGCTGAACATGCGACCGTTCGACATCGACGCCGTGGTCGAGGAGTGGCGTGCGGAGCGCGGTTCGGCGTAGGTCGCGGCAGCGGGCAGGCGAGGCCGGGCGTGTGCGCGGCCTCCTGATGCGTAATACTCCCTTTATGACACCGAGTATTACGCGACCGGCAGGTGGGGCGGGTCGCCGGGACGTGCTGATCCGACGGGCGACCGCGCGCGACGCCAAGCGTCTCACCCGGTTGGTCAGGAACTCCCGCGCCTACGAGGGCCCGTACGCGCCCATGGTCGCCGGATACCGGGTGGGTCCCGACTACATCGAGACCCATCGGGTCTTCGTGGCCGTCCACAGCGGTACCGACCGGCTGCTCGGCTTCTACTCGCTGGTCCTCGAGCCGGCCGAACTGGATCTGATGTTCGTCGCCGACGATGCGCAGGGTCTCGGGATCGGACGGCTGCTGATCGTGCATCTGCGCGGCGAGGCGCAGCTGGCCGGGCTCACTGGCGTTCGCATCGTCTCGCATCCGCCCGCCGAGGGCTTCTACCGCAGTGTGGGCGCCCTGCGGACCGGCACTGCCGCGGCCAACCCGCCCGCGGTGATGTGGGACCGGCCCGAACTGATGCTTCCGGTCGCCTGACGGACCGCAGAAGAGCCCGGCCGGGACCCGGTGGCCCGGATCCCGGCCGAACGCCTGGTGCGCCGGGAACCGTTACGAGGCGAAGCCGCCGTACGGGCGCGTGATGATTTCCATGGCATGTCCGGCGGGATCGAGGAAGTAGATGCCCCGGCCGCCGTCATTGTGGTTGATCTCGCCCGGATGCTTCCGATGCGGATCGGCCCAGTAGGTGATCCCGAGCTCCTTGATGCGGGCGTACGACGTATCGAACTCCGCCTCCGAGACCAGGAAGGCGTAATGCTGCCCGACGATCGATTCGGCGGGAATGGTCGCGAAATCCAGCGTGACCCCATTGGCGGTGGCGACCGCAACGAACGGGCCCCATTCCGCACCGATTTCCAGACCCAGGATGTGCGCCAGGAATTCGGCGGATTCCCGGTTGTTCCGGGCGTGAATGATGGTGTGATTCAACTCGACTGACACTGTGGAATGCCTCCAACGGGCATCTCACGGGCACCTCCACGCCTCACCCGGCCGGTGACCGGCGCGCGATGCCGTATTCAAGATCGTAGGTGCGACCGGCACCGTTCGTCGAGGGCATGGCCGACGGCGCATTCGGGCTGCCGCCCCGACGTGAGATCTCTACGGTGGGGTAAGAGGCGACGCAACGGGCTCCACACCTACTGCGGACGGAGGCTCACGGTGACCGCGACACCCGGCGAGGACCGCGACGCGGAAAGCGGCCGGGAGCCCGACATCGGCCGCCACGAGACGGCCGAGGAACGGGCGGACCGGCTGTGGACGGACCTGCTCCAGGAGTTGCGTGTCGCCCAGACCGGCGTCCAGATCCTGTTCGGCTTTCTGCTTGCCGTCGTCTTCCAGCCGCGCTTCGCCGCTCTGTCGGACACGGACCGCACCATCTATGTGGTCACCGTGATGCTGGGGTCGGCCACGGCCGCCGCGCTGATCGGGCCCGTCTCCCTCCACCGGCTGCTCACCGGGCACCGGCTCAAGCGGCAGACCGTTGCGTGGGCGTCGCGACTGACCGTGCTCGGCCTCGCCCTGCTGTTCTGCACGATGTGCTCCGCGCTGCTGCTCATCCTGCGGGTGGCCCTGCACAATGCGCTCGCACTGTGGCTGGTCGGCGCCATGGCGCTGTGGTTCCTCGTCTGCTGGTTCGTGTTCCCGGCCTGGGTGCTGGCACGCTCGACATCGGAAGGCGAGAAGTGACCTCGGATGCGCACTCGGCGCGCGGCGGGCGGCCGAACAACTGACTGCGACCGTTCGGCTCAGATGTCCTCGGCGGCCGGGCTTCGGATGTCCGAGACGGTGAACAGCCCGCCGTCCGGGTCCAGCAGGGTCGCCTCCGCACCCTGCCCCTGTGTCCGTTGCTCGACGACCGAGCCCCCGTGCTGCCGCGCCGCCGAGACAGCTGCTGCCACATCGGCCACCGGGAAGTGGACCTGCCAGTGCGGGCGGACCAGCGGATCCGGTGCGGCCTCGACCGCGCCGGAGCTGATCCGGGCCAGCCGCTTGCCGCCGCAGTCGACCACGACCCCGTCCTTCTCGTACGACACCTCGCAGGCGCCGGGACGTCCGGTCGCCCAGTCGAGGACCTGGCCGTAGAAGATTGCGGCGTCGAAAGCGTCCCTGGTACGCAGTTCGAGCCAGGCGTTCGAGTGGTCGTCCGGCGCCGGCGGTGAGCTCGCCGCCTCGGTGCGCTCCCAGATGCCGAACACCGCGCCGTCGCGGTCCGCCGCCAGGGCGCCGCGCCCCTTGCCGAGCGCCAGTGGCCCGACCGCCACCGTGCCGCTGCGCTCACGGATGCGCGACGCAGCCACATCGGCGTTCTGCACGGCGAAGTAGGGAGTCCATGCCACGGCGACCCGGAAAGCCGTCGCCATCGCCGCGATACCGGCCACCGGCACTCCGCCGCGGCGTGCGACGGAGAATTCCTGCCCCAGCCGTCCCGGCCGGAACGTCCACCCCAGGGTGGCTGTGTAGAACTCCTGCGCCGATTTCAGGTCCCGGGTCATGAGGTTGACCCAGCAGGGCGCCGACGGTCCGGTCAGCGGTGCCGAGGGGGGCGCTGTCCTGGGTTCGCTTCCCGTCATGGTGCTGCTGCCTTCATCGGTTCTGCGGCACACGCATGCCGTGGCGGTCGGGCCTCTACCAGCCTCACTTCGGTCGGTCGGTCGCGCAACACGCGCCGATGCGGACATGCACCTGCTCAGTCGCGCGTCTCGTCCTTGTCGTGCGGGATGGGCTCGTTCCCGTGGTCACCGAGTTCGTAGGGGGAGAGCCCCCGCCCGTCGGCAGGGAAGCTGTCGTCGCCGTGGACGTTGCGCTCCTCGACGTGTGCGCGGTGGTCCGGCCGCGGCGGCTGCTCGTCGGGCCGGGGTGGCGGCAGTTCCTGGGCCCGGCGGCGCCGTCCCAGCCAGACGGCGCCGATCAGCATGCCCACGAGGGCCACGCCGACGATCGCCATCACCACGCCGAGCGCACCCCGCCCGTCCGCGAGCGTGACGGCCAGGGAATTGAGGGCTCCATTCGATACGTCCATGCATGCCGGATACCCCGAGGCGGGGCCGTCACTCGACTATGACCGTGAATTCATGTTTTAAGTGGATATAAAGAGAAAAGCGTTTCACTGCTCGCCGGCCGCTTCGTGTCGCCGACACCCAGCCGTGGGGCGAGCCTGGAGAAGGGTCAGTACTGCGAGCGGAAGGAACCTCGGTGAACAGCACACAGGCGAAGGCGGAGGAGAACTGGTACGGCAAGGAGGTGGCGGTCGCCATCAGTGGATGCTCGAAGGACGACGCACGGATGGTCTTCGACGTGCTGCGGGCCGCCTTCACCACCGACCGGGCCTCGGTGGACGTACCGCAGGACCTGGGGGGAAAGCGACCCACCGTATGGAACGTGAACGTCGATGTGTCCGAGGCGAGGGTGGTCTCGGGCCCCATCACGATCGGCGAGCCCGTAACGCTCGATGTGCAGGGCGGCTACTGGGCGGTCGACGAGCTCAGGAGGCACCTGGCGGACGCCTTCACGGTGCGGGTCGTCGGAACGGTCTCCGGCGACCAGGAGGAGGAGGTGCGTCTGCGGGTGGAGAGCCGGTGAGGCGTGTACCCGTGCCCGGAGTCGGCGCAATGCACCGGGAGGCCTCTGCGTATCTGGTACAAAGCAGCCAAAAGCCACAGCTCTGAGAGGTGCGAACGGGTGGAACGCGCGAGCCGGCGGGAGGACGGTGCCGGAAATCCGGAGGCGGCCCCTCACTGTTCGACGCTGACGCTGCACATCAACGGAACCGAACGGACCCTGTCGCTGGACCACCGCACCACCGTCCTGGACGCGCTGCGTGAGCACCTCGGCCTCACCGGGGCGAAGAAGGGCTGCGATCACGGACAGTGCGGGGCGTGCACCGTCATCGTCGACGGCCGGCGCGCCAACAGTTGTCTGCTGCTCGCCGTCGCACACGACGGGGCCGCGATCACCACCGTCGAGGGGCTCGCCGACGGGGACGGGCTGCACCCCATGCAGGAAGCCTTCCTGGCCCGGGACGCGCTGCAGTGCGGATACTGCACCCCCGGCCAGATCTGCTCGGCGGTGGGCATGCTCGACGAAGCGGCCGACGGCTTCCCGTCCCACGCCACCGAAACAGGTCGGCCCGGCGCAGCCCCGGCCCGGCTCACTGCGCTCGAGATCCGCGAGCGGATGAGCGGCAACCTGTGCCGGTGCGGTGCCTACCCCCGTATCGTCGAAGCGATCCTGGACGTGGCTCCGTGAAGCCGTTCGAATATCTGCGCGCCCGCACCACCGCCGAGGCGGTCCGCGCGAGCACCGCCCGCCCCGGGGCCGTGTTTCTCGGCGGAGGCACCAATCTGGTCGACCTGATGAAGCTGGGTGTGGCCACCCCCGACCTGCTCATCGACGTCAGCGGGCTGCCCCTGGACCAGGTGGCGGACACGGCCGACGGTGGCCTGCGCATCGGCGCGACCGTACGCAACAGCGACCTCGCCGCCCATCGCGCCGTGCGCACCCGCTACCCCGCCCTGTCGCAGGCACTGCTCTCCGGGGCCTCCGGGCAGCTCCGGAACACCGCCACGACCGGCGGAAACCTGCTGCAGCGCACCCGTTGCCCGTACTTCCAGGACACCTCGAAGCCCTGCAACAAACGGGTACCGGGCACCGGCTGCCCCGCCCGCGAAGGCGCCCACCGGGAGCTCGCCGTCCTCGGCCACTCCGCGGACTGCGTCGCCACCCAACCGTCGGACATGGCCGTCGCCCTGGCCGCCCTGGACGCCGTGGTCCAGCTGCACGGACCGGACGGCGAACGCTCCGTACCCGTCACCGACTTCCACCGGCTGCCGGGGGGCACACCCGAGCGCGACACGGTGATCGGGCCGGGCGAGCTGATCACCGAGGTGCTGCTGCCGCCGGCTCCCGACGGCGCCGTCTCCCTCTACCGCAAGGCCCGCGACCGCGCCTCGTACGCCTTCGCCCTCGCCTCCGTCGCCGCTGTTGTCACCGTCCGTGACGGCCGGATCCAGTACGCCGCGCTGGCCTTCGGCGGGCTCTCCCACCGCCCGTGGCGCGCCCGGGCCGCGGAAGAGATCCTGCGGGGCGCCACCGCCACCGACGACACCTTCACCCGGGCCGTGGACGCCGAACTCGCGGCCGCCCGGCCTTTGCGCGACAACGCGTTCAAGGTGGAGCTCGCCCGCAGCCTCGCCGTCGACGCCCTGGTCGGACTCACCGCCCCCGCCTGAGAACGTGAGGACTCCTGCCATGAGCCAGGCCCCCCAGCCGCTGGGCAGCCCCGTGGTCCGTCGCGAGGGACGGGACAAGGTCACCGGCGCCGCCCGTTACGCCGCCGAGCACACCCCGCCCGGCTGTCTGTACGCCTGGCCCGTACCCGCCACCGTCGTACGCGGCCGGATCACGGCGATGCATACCGACGAGGCACTCGCCCTGCCCGGCGTGCACGCCGTCCTCACCCATGAGAACGCCCCGAAGCTGAAACAGTCCGACGACCCCGCCCTCGCCGTCCTCCAGGACGACCGGGTCCCGCACCGGGGCCGGCAGGTGGCGCTCGTGGTGGCCGGCACTCTCGAGGCGGCGCGGGCAGGAGCCGAGGCCGTCCGGATCGAGTACGAGAGCGCCGGACACGATGTCCGGCTCACCGAGGACCACCCGGGCCTGTACACACCGCAGACGGTGAACGGCGGATACCCGGCCGTCCGCGAACGCGGCGACTTCGACCGCGCCTTCGCCGTGTCCCCCGTACAGGTCGACGTCACGTACACACTCGGTCCCCTGCACAACCACCCCATGGAACCGCACGCCTCCACCGCCCACTGGACGGACGACGGGCAGCTGACCGTGTACGACTCCAGCCAGGGCACCGGAACGGTCCGCGACACCCTGGCCACCGTGTTCGGGCTCCGGCCCGCTCAGGTCACGGTCGTCTCCGAACACGTCGGCGGCGGCTTCGGCTCCAAGGGCACCGCGCGCCCACAGGCCGTCCTCGCCGCCATGGCCGCGCGCCACATCGGGCGCCCGGTCAAACTCGCCCTGCCGCGACGCGAGTTGCCCGCCGTCGTGGGCCACCGCGCCCCCACCGTGCAACGCGTCAGACTCGGCGCGGAGTTCGACGGCACCCTCACTTCGCTCGCCCACGAGATCATCACCCACACCTCCACGGTCAAGGAGTTCGTGGAACAGGCGGCCGTGCCGGCCCGCACGATGTACTCGTCCGGGCACAGCCGTACGGTCCACCGGGTGGCCGCCCTGGACGTTCCCAGCCCCTCATGGATGCGCGCGCCCGGCGAGGCCCCCGGTATGTACGCACTGGAGTCGGCCATGGACGAGCTCGCCGTGGCCCTCGGCATCGACCCCGTCGAACTGCGTCTGCGCAACGACCCAGCGTACGAACCCGACACCGGCCGCCCCTTCAGCAGCCGCGGCCTCGCCGCCTGCCTGGAGGAGGGTGCCGCACGGTTCGGCTGGTACGACCGCGACCCGCGACCCGCGGTCCGCACCGAAGGCCCACTGCTGCTCGGTACGGGCGTCGCCTCCGCCACGTACCCCGTATACATCGCCGGCTCCAGCGCCTCGGCGCACGCAGCCGCCGACGGCACCTACCGCATCAGGATCAACGCCACCGACATCGGCACCGGCGCCCGCACCGTCCTGGCGCAGATCGCCGCGTCCGTGCTGGACATCCCCGTGGCCGACGTCCGGATCGACATCGGCAGCAGCGCACTGCCCGAAGCGCCGCTGGCCGGCGGTTCCGCGGGTACCGCCTCCTGGGGATGGTCCGTGCACAAGGCGTCCACCGCCCTGGTACGACACCTGCGGGAGCGCACCGGACCGCTTCCCGACGAGGGCGTCACGGTCACCGCAGACACCGCGGAGGATACGGCGGTGGAATCCCCGTACGCACGGCATGCGTTCGGGGCGCACTTCGCCGAAGTCGCCGTCGACACCCGCACCGGTGAGGTCCGGATGCGCCGCATGCTCGGCGTGTTCGCCGCCGGACGCATCCTCAACTCCCGTACCGCACGCTCCCAGTTCATCGGCGGCATGGTCATGGGGCTCGGCATGGCACTGACCGAGGGCAGCACGATCGACCCCGTCTTCGGCGACTTCACACAGAACGATCTCGCCTCCTACCATGTGCCCGTCTGCGCCGACGTCCCGCAGATCGAGGCGCACTGGATCGATGAGGACGACCCGCATCTCAACCCGATGGGCAGCAAGGGCATCGGCGAGATCGGCATCGTGGGCGCCGCGGCCGCTCTCGGCAACGCGGTGCGGCACGCGACCGGCGCCCGGCTGCGCAGCCTCCCGCTCACACCGGACAAGCTGCTGCCGTATCTGCCGTGAGGGCGGGTGCAGGGCGGTCACGCTCCGTGGCGACATCACAGGCCCGCTCGCCTTCGTGTTGCGCAACCGGTCCCACCGGGTCACCCTAAGGAGTGACCTAATAGTGACATCTGCTCACTCTTCGTATGCGGGGGTCGTTGGTTCAACGGGGCGAAGCAGATGGGCCCGGATGTGAGGAGCCTCGACGATGACCGTTCCACTCGACCGGCATTATCTGGTCGAACTCCAGGTATCGGAAGAGCGCGTTTCGCAGTTGCGACGAATAGTCGCTGCGCATCTGCGCCACTGGAGTCTCGAACTCCACATCCGGCCGGTGTGCCGGGGTGTGGAGGAGCTGCTGACCAATGTCCACCGGCACGTCGGTGGCGACAACAAGTGCGTCGTCGAACTCCGCTGGTCAGGACGGCACCTCACGGTCTCCGTCGCCGACAACAGCTCCGAGATGCCGCGACTGCTCAGCAGCGGCGGCGGTGGTCTCAGCCGCGTCATGGCCCTCAGCCACAGCTGGGGCACCTGCCGGACCCTTGACGGCAAAGTGGTCTGGTTCACCCGCTACGCCGAGGCGCCGCGGAGCAGCGATCTGCTGCCGCGCGCACCCCTGCCCGGAGTACGCGAGTTCCTGCTGCCGCCGGCCTCCGAGCCCTCCGAGCCCTCCGAGGCCTCCGAGTCCTCCGAGTCCTCCGAGCCCGCCCTCGTCTGAGGCGGGCGCCGGCGGCCGGCCCCGACGACAGGGGCGGCGGGGATCCCTGCCCGGACCGGTACCCGAGTCCCTACGCGAAGAAGTCTGCTCTGCCCACCGGCGCGGATGACGTGCACAGTGCACGCATGGTCCGCGCCGGTCGGGTGCCCGCACCGGGGCCCGCGTTGCGCGACGGGGCGTCGCGCGGCACGGTCGAAGAATCCGAGGCAAGGAGACCACAGTCATGCCCATCGCGACGGTCAACCCGGCGAACGGCGAGACCCTCAAGACGTTCGAGGCACTGGGGGCGGCGGAGATCGAGCACCGGCTCGCGACCGCGGACAGCACCTTCCGGGAGTACCGCACCACCGCATTCGGTGAACGGGCCCGGCTGCTCAACCAGGCCGCCGACCTCCTCGACGCGGACCAGCAGGACATCGCGCGCACCATGACCACCGAAATGGGCAAGCCCATCAAAGCGGCTCGCGCGGAGGCCGCGAAATGCGCCAAGGCCATGCGCTGGTACGCGGCCAACGCCGAGCGACTTCTCGCGGACGAGCACCCGCCGACCGACGACGTACGCGACGCCGGAGCCTCCCGGGCCTATGTCCACTACCGTCCGCTGGGCCCGGTCCTCGCCGTGATGCCGTGGAACTTCCCGCTGTGGCAGGTCGTACGGTTCGCCGCCCCCGCACTCATGGCGGGCAACGTCGGCCTGCTC
Source organism: Streptomyces sp. NPDC002206 (assembly GCF_053593595.1). Classification (NCBI taxonomy): domain Bacteria; kingdom Bacillati; phylum Actinomycetota; class Actinomycetes; order Kitasatosporales; family Streptomycetaceae; genus Streptomyces; species Streptomyces sp. NPDC002206. The sequence continues at coordinate 276,186 of NZ_JBSFCW010000010.1, read as the reverse complement.
AAGCACGCGTCGAACGTCCCGCAGACCGCGATGTACCTGGAGGGCCTGTTCCGTCGGGCAGGCTTCCCGCCCGGCTGCTTCCAGACGCTGCTGGTGGGAGCGGGAGCGGTCGAGTCGATCCTGCGTGACCGCCGCGTCGTGGCCGCCACCCTCACCGGCAGTGAGCCGGCCGGCCGCTCGGTCGCGTCGATCGCGGGCGACGAAGTCAAGCACACCGTGCTTGAACTGGGCGGCAGCGACCCGTTTCTCGTCCTGCCGTCGGCCGACATCCCGCAGGCCGCCCGTACGGCGGTGACCGCCCGGGTCCAGAACAACGGGCAGTCCTGCATCGCCGCCAAGCGGTTCATCGTGCACACCGATGTGTACGACGAGTTCGCGGAGCGGTTCACCGCGGGCATGAACGATCTGACGGTCGGTGACCCGCAGCAGGAGACCACCGACGTCGGCCCCCTCTCCAGCGAACAGGGCCGCGCCGACCTGGAGGAGCTGGTGGACGACGCCGTACACCAGGGCGCGACCGCACTGTGCGGTGGTAGCCGGCCCACCGGCCTGGGTGCGGAGCTGGAGCGCGGCTGGTTCTACACCCCCACCGTCCTCAGCGGGATCACCCCCGCCATGCGGATCCACCGCGAGGAGACCTTCGGCCCGGTCGCCACGCTGTACCGCGTCGAGGACCTGGACGAAGCCGTGGCCCTCGCGAACGACAGCCCGTTCGGCCTCAGCTCCAACGTATGGACGCGCGACGCCGACGAGAGCCGTCAGTGCGTGCGTGACCTGCAGGCCGGCGGTGTCTTCTTCAACGGCATGACCGCCTCCCACCCCGCGCTGCCGTTCGGCGGGGTGAAGCGCTCCGGTTACGGGCGGGAGCTGGCCGGTCACGGCATCCGTGAATTCTGCAATGCCACGACGGTCTGGTACGGCCCCGAGCCGGACGGAAGCGGCTCCGCGTAGCCGCCACCGTCCGGCGGTGGCGAGGGCTCAGCGGCCGACTGCCTCGGCCAGCTGGGCCTTTGTCATGGTCGAGCGTCCCTTGACGTTCTTCCTTCTGGCCTCTTCGTAGAGCTGGTCGCGGGTGGGGCCTTCGGCTCCGTCGTGGGGGCGCAGCTCGGCGCGCCGCAGGGACGAGAGGTCGTGGAGCAACGTACGGCTCGCGGTCGGCGGCCTGCCGGAGCGGGTGCGCTCCTTGTTCGCCGTGCGCGCCGCGATCTCCTCCGCCCGCTCCTCGCTCACTCCGAGCTCCTGCGCGCTCTCCTTGATGTGCTCGTACTGCCGCTCGCGCCTGGGACTGGATCCGCCTGGCATGGTGCGGTCACTTCCTCTCCGTGGCCTCCGTGCCCGAGAGGGACGGTCCGGGGTGCACTACCCAGTGTCCCAGCGGCTCCCGGGGCTTGCAGCGGAAGACGGTGCCGTACGGCGATGACGGCGAGGTGCCGCCGAGGGTCACCCGTTCAGGTGCGCGACGGGACGCGATTCACGTGATTCGGCGAGTCAATTTATACCGGTTGATCCTAATATGGGCGAACTGGTCGGTTCCGGAGTGCGGAGGTATGAGCGATGTCCACCCTCACCGTGTGGAAGTTCCAGTCCGCCGAAGGCGCGGAGGACGTGGAGAACACGCTGAAGGCCCTCCAGAAGGAGGGGCTGATCAAGATCCTCGATGCCGCCGTGGTCAGCTGGCCGACCGACAAGGCGAAGCCGAGAACGAAGCAGTTGCTCAACCTGGTCGGCGCCGGCGCCCTGAGCGGCACGTTCTGGGGGATGCTCTTCGGGCTGATCTTCCTCATGCCGTTGCTGGGCGCGGCCATCGGCGCGGCGGCCGGGGCGCTGGGCGGCAAGCTCGCCGACGTCGGCATCGACGACGACTTCATCGCGGAGGTCAAGAAGCAGGTGACGCCCGGAACTTCGGCCCTGTTCCTGCTCACCACGAACGAGGTGCCCGACCGGATCAGCGACGCGCTCCCCGGCGGCGGCGCCGAGCTTCTCCACAGCAACCTGGACACCCTCAGCGAGGCCCGGCTCCGCGAGATCTTCGGCGAAGACGCCGAGTGATCCGGTGCCTTCCGCCCGTCCAGCCGTATCCCCCCCTGACTCTCTTTTCCGAGCAGACCCGGAGTGTCCGTGAACCAGCCCAGCCCTCTGCGACACGCCCTCGGCGGCCGCACGGCCCGCAGTCTGACCCCCGCCGTGCTGGCCGCGGTGCTCGTGGCGGGCGCCGCCGCCTGCAACTCCGGTGGAACGTCGCCGGGAACGGCCCGGAGCACGCGTACGGTGTCCCCGGAGCCGCACGAGTCGCCCTCCGCGAGCCCCTCGCCGCGCACCCAGACCGACTTCGAGGCCTCGGTCTCCGCCGAGCTCGAGCGCAGCCGGCAGAAGGCCACCCAGCAGCTCGCGGGGGTCAAGGGGCAGGGCAACGCGATCAAGGACGTCTCGGTGAACGGGCTGCCGATCGCGACAGGCGAGCAGTTCCGCAGCGCACTGGTGCGCGTCACCAACCCGACCCACAAGGCCGCTTTCTACGCCGTCCGGGTGGAGTTCGTCGACGCGTCGGGGAAGGTGCTCGACTCGGTGGTGCTCGGCTTCCCGGACGCCCCGCCCGGCCGGACGGTCAGCGAACACGCGAACAGCCGTAAGGCGGCCGGAGTCAAGACGTTCCCCCGGATCGCCCAGGCCGAGCGCAGCTGACGGCCGGGGGCGAGGTGAGCTCCGCGGCCGGTGCGGTGACGGATGCGCTGCGTGAACTGCGCACCCGGTTCGTCGGTGTGCGCGACGGTGAACCGGCCGACTACATTCCGCAGTTGGCGATGGCCGACCCCGAGGCCTTCGGGCTGGCCCTGATCAGCATGGACGGCCATCGCTACAGCACGGGCGAGACCGACGTCCCGTTCACCATGCAGTCCGTCTCGAAACCCTTCGTCTATGCCCTTGCGCTGTCCGAACTCGGACTCGACGGCGTGTCCCGGTGGGTGAACGCCGAGCCCAGCGGCGAGGCCTACAACGCCATCAGCCTGGAACCCGGCACCGGCCGGCCGGACAACGCCATGGTCAACGCCGGTGCGATCGTCACCACCGCGCTGATTCCCGACACCGCCGACGCCCCGAGGTTCGACCGCATCCTCCACTGTCTGAGCCGGTTCGCCGGCCGGCAGCTGGACGTCGACGAGGCGGTGTACGCCTCCGAGGTCGCCACCGGCGATCGCAACCGCGCCCTCGCCTATCTGATCCGCAGTGCGGGCCCGCTGCCGGTCGACCCGGTGGGAGCCGTGGAGACGTACTTCCGGCAGTGTTCGGTACGCGTCACCACGCTGGATCTCGCCGCCATGGCCGCGACCCTCGCCAACGGCGGTGTGAACCCGCTCAACGGTGACGTCGTCGTCGAGGAACCGGTCGCTGCGCAGGTGCTCGCCGTGATGGCGACCTGCGGTATGTACGACGTCTCGGGCGACTGGCTGCTGCGGGTGGGGCTGCCCGCCAAGAGCGGGGTGTCCGGCGGCCTGATCGCCGCGGGACCGGCGCGGTTCGGCCTGGCGGCCTACAGCCCGCGGCTGGATCCGACCGGTACATCGGTCCGCGGGCGCATCGCGCTGGGGGCGCTGTCGGAACGGCTCGGCCTGCATCTGATGCACAACCCGGCGCTCGCCGCCTCGACCGTCACCCTGGTCACCACGGCCGACGATCTGCCGTCGGCCCCGACGGAGGAGCAGGAACGCGCCCTGCGGGAACAGGTGGCGGTTGTCGCCGCGCAGGGCGCCCTCGACTTCACCGCGGCGGAACGGGTGCTGTACGCGCTCGACGAGTCCGGGCCGGAGGAGACCGCGTCCGTGGTGCTGGATCTGCGGCAGGTGACCGGTATCGACACGGTGGCGAGGTCGATGCTGCGCTCCGGACTGGCCCGGCTCACGGAGGGCGGCCGGCGCACGGCCGTGGTCGACCCGGCCGGGCACCTCGGAGTGACGGGCGGCGACCCGACGGCCCCCCGGCGCTTCACCTCCCGCGAGGAGGCCGTCGAGCGCGCTGCGCGGGAGGCGGGTCGCTCGACGGCCTGACGGCACCGGACCGCGCTGCTACCAGATGGCCTCGACCCACTCGGGGTGGTCGATGAACGGGTTCCTGTTGTGCTGGTACTGGTCGTATATGACGTCGTTGCGCCGCTCCTCGAAGGAGTCCGGCGGGTCCTCCTGGCTCCACTGCTTCAGTACGGAGAGCCTGCCGATGTTCGGCGCGGAGCCGTTGTCCACCTGGTCGTTCGGTTCGAGGTCGGCGAAGGCGTCGTCGCCCTCGTACCGCACCGCCATGTAGAGGATCATGCGGGCGACGTCGCCCTTGACCGCGTCGCGCGGTTCGAAGGAGTCGCTGTCGGTGTAGTTGCCCGCTGCCCCGCTCACCGCGGTGCCGCCGTTGTCGAAGTCCTTGTTGCCCCGGATGGAGTTGACCGTGACGTCCTCCGGGCGCAGGTGGTGGATGTCGGTGCCGGGGCCGGTGCTGGTGCCGAAGTCGCCGTGGGACTTGGCCCAGACGTGCTCGCGGTTCCACTGGCCGACCGCGCCGCCGTTGTCGCTTTTGGGCTCGGAGCGTCCGGTGTAGAGGAGGATCACGTCCGAGGAGTTGGCGGGGTCCTGGTCGGTGTTCTTGAGCGCGTCCCAGACCTGGCTGTACGAGATCTTCGTCTGCACGCTGATGATCGAGTGGAGGGCGCTCTTGAGCTGCGTTCCGGTCTTGCCGAGCGCGTCCTGATAGTACGTGTCGTCGAGCGTGGCGAGCGGCGTCGCGGCGACCGGCGTGGTCACGGGTGCGGCCGGCGCGGCGGCCGCGGTGCCGGCGAGTATCGCGAAGGCGGCGAGGGTGGCCAGCAGCGGGCGCCGGTAGGGAAGGTGACGACGGGACATGTGGGGTGTCCTCTCCGGAAAAACAGGCACCGCGGCGCCGTCACAGGGTGGGGGACGGTGCCGCGGTGTTCGTGTGTGGTACGTGGTCAGCGGGAGCCTTCCACACGCACAGTGACCGAGGTGTGAACGCTGTGTACCTATCATGTGCAGGTCAAACGGGCTCTCGGATGCGGTCCTGGAGCCGCAGGGCGAGAATTGCCGCAAGGACGAGGAGGCGGCATGAGCGAAGAGCCCGAATCCGTACCCGTATCCATGGCTCGGGGCGTGACCCCGGACAGCCTCTTGCACACCGGCGGGACCGACGATCCGTCGGCCGAGGATCTGGTGCTCGCCTCCGGGCGGGACCTGACTCCGCAGAATCTTGATTGGGCGCAGCGCCGACTGGCACGAGAGGGCCGGGCGGCAATGGAGAAGCAGCTGCCGTAGGTGGCCGGTGCGGCGGGGAGTGTGTGGGCGCTCCCCGCTGCTCGGCTAGCCTGAATGCACAATGAACCGTTTGACGACGTCACAGGGCGGGTTCGACCTCGCCCGCTTCCCCGAGCACCCGCGCGACCCGTTCCGCGCCTGGGACGCTGCCGACGAATATCTGCTGCGGCAGCTGGAGGGGATCGATGGAGCAGAGCCGGTCGACCTGTCCGGCACCGTGGTCGTGGTGGGCGACCGCTGGGGTGCGCTGACCACCGTGCTGGCCGGGCACCGCCCGGTACAGATCACCGACTCGTACCTCGCGCAGCGCGCCACCCTGGCGAACCTCGCCCGCAACGGTGACGACCCGGACACCGTACGTCTGCTGTCGGCCCGGGACACGCCACCGGAGCGGATCGACGTCCTCCTCGTACGCGTCCCGAAGAGTCTGGCGCTCCTGGAGGACCAGCTGCACCGGCTCGCCCCTGCCGTGCATGCCGGCACCGTCGTCATCGGCACCGGCATGGTGAAGGAGATTCACACCTCCACCCTCAAACTGTTCGAGCGGATCATCGGCCCTACCCGCACCTCCCTCGCGGTCAAGAAGGCCCGACTGATCTTCTGCACCCCCGACCCGGCCCTGGCCCGCACCCCCAGCCCGTGGCCGCACCGCTACGACCTGCCCGAAGGTATCGGCGCCGTCTCCGGCCGGACCGTCGTCAACCACGCCGGGATCTTCTGCGCCGAGCGCCTCGACATCGGCACCCGCTTCTTCCTGAACCATCTGCCCGAGCGCAGCGGCCGGGACCGCATCGTCGACCTGGGCTGCGGAAACGGGGTCGTCGGCACCTCCGCCGCGCTCGCCAACCCCGAAGCGACGGTGACCTTCATCGACGAGTCGTACCTGGCGGTCGCCTCGGCCGAGGCGACGTTCCGGGCCAACCTGGGGACGGACGCCGTGGCCGACTTCCTGGTCGGCGACGGGATGGCGGACGTACCGCCGGGCAGTGTCGACCTGGTGCTCAACAACCCGCCGTTCCACTCGCATCAGGCGACCACCGACGCCACGGCCCGGACCATGTTCCACGGGGCACGCAGCGCGCTGCGGCAGGGCGGCGAGCTGTGGGTCGTCGGCAACCGGCACCTCGGGTACCACACCCAGTTGCGCCGCACCTTCGGCAACTGCACCACCGTCGCCGGTGACCCCAAGTTCGTCGTGCTGCGGGCCGTCAAGCGCTGACCGATGGACGGGGCCCCATGGCCCTTCCGGATTCTTGCAACACGTTCTACTGTGTGCGCCGCCGCATACGGGCGACGCGACCGCGAGACTCCTGGAGGGGCCGTGCACCTCGAATACACGCCTGAGCAACAGCAGTTGCGCGCCGAGCTGCGTACGTACTTCGCCGGACTCGTTCCCGACAACGCCTACAGCAGGTACGACGACCCCGCAGCCCAGAAGCGCTTCTACCGCGAGACCATCCGCCGACTCGGCGCCGACGGCTGGCTCGGCGTCGGCTGGCCGACGGAGTACGGCGGACGCGGTCTGTCCCCGATGGAACAGTTCATCTTCTTCGACGAGGCCGCCCAGGCAGGCGTACCGCTGCCACTGATGGCCCTCAACACCGTCGGCCCGACGATCATGCGGTTCGGCACGGACGAACAGAAGGCATACTTCCTGCCGAAGATCCTGGCCGGTGAGATCGACTTCGCGATCGGCTACAGCGAACCCGACGCCGGCACCGACCTTGCCGCCCTCAAGACCCGGGCCGTACGCGACGGCGACGAGGCCACCGGCCACTACACGGTCAACGGTCAGAAGATCTGGACGACCAACGGCGACACCGCCGACTGGGTCTGGCTCGCCGTCCGCACCGACCCCGACGCCCCGCCCCACAAGGGCATCACGATGCTGCTCGTCCCGACCGGCGACCCCGGCTACTCCTGCACCCTGATCAACACCCTCGCCTCGCACGACACCACCGCCAGCTACTACGAGAACATCCGTGTCCCCGTCTCCCGCCGCGTCGGCGACGAGAACAAGGGGTGGCGGCTCATCACCAACCAGCTCAACCACGAACGCGTCACCCTCGCCGCCCACGGCACCATGGCCATCCGCGCCCTCCACAACGTGCAGCGCTGGGCCACCGACACCAAGCTGGCCGACGGGCGCCGGGTCATCGACCTCGGCTGGGTCCGCACCCGACTCGCCCGCACCCACACCCGGCTCGACGCCATGAAACTCCTCAACTGGCAGATGGTCTCGGCCGTCCAGGAGGGCACCCTCACCCCGCAGGATGCCTCCGCCGTCAAGGTCTACGGTTCCGAGGCGCGCCGTGACGCCTACGCCTGGCTGATGGAGGTCGTCGGCTCGGCCGGACCGCTCAAGGAGGGCTCGGCGGGCGCCGTCCTGCACGGCGAACTCGAACGCGGCTACCGGTCCGCCGTCATCTTCACCTTCGGTGGCGGCAACAACGAGATCCAGCGGGAAATCATCTCGTGGATCGGTCTGGGGATGCCGCGGGTGCGCCGCTGACCGGGGTGGTGACCGGGATTCGGCGATTCAGGGGACGAGGGCGGCTTCGGACCACCGCCTCGACGGGGCTGTCAAACGGCGGAAGCCGTCGGGGCGGGACCCCTCTCCTGGGGAGGCGGGCCGGCGGTGCCGTTGTGAGCGGCCGGCGCCCTGCGGTCCGCACAGCTCGGTCGCGTACGGGCTCACCTCGGGGTACAGGACCTCCGGGCCGAGAACCGTGATCGAGTCAGGCTCCGGGGCGCTGTCGATCGCTCTGGTGAGGAAGAACGGGCCTGTCACGTCCAGAGTGCTGGGCAGCTTGTGGGTGGCGACCAGCCGGCGGTGTACATGGGCCCAGAACGGGTGGCCCGGCCGTGATGCGATGAATGCGTTGCCGACGATGCGGTCGAATCCGCGCTGGCGGGCCAGAAGCAGCCGGGTGTGCGCGTCGGGCTCGCAGCCGAGGACGAGATCGTGCCCGTCCAGGATTTCGGTGACCGGCTTCAGGCACTCGAAGTCCAGATCCACCTCGAAGTCCAGATCCACGTAGAGCCCGCCGAAATGGTCGAGCAGGAAATACCGAATTGCGTCGGCCCGCATGATCGCTTCGGGATAGCCGTCGTAGACCGGCAGGAACCACGGATGGTGCTCCTGGAGGAATGCGCGGTTGTCCGCGTCGGTCCACAACCGGTAGCCCCAACCGGGATGGTGGATACGCCAGGGATCGGCCCATTTCTGCCATTCCGGGGGTACGTCCGCGTCTTTCCAAGTTTGGTGAATCAAGGCAGGAATTTTAATTTGTGCAACCATTTGCGCAGTCCGTCGGTCCGCCTGACCGACGGGATTTACGGTAGGACCCGTCGGGAGAATATTCACCCGGGCGGCCCACCCACTGGAGGTGCGGCGTATGACCGGCGCACATGGGCGACGTGGGCGAGTGCCAACGGGAAACCCTGGGCGCTGCGGTTCTTGTCCGGCGCTCCGGTCTCAGGCCGGGACGGTCAGGGAGGCGGCGGCTGTCTCCTTGAGGACGTCGAGCAGGTGTCGCAGGCCGGGGCGGCGGGCGGTGCCGGTGCGGCCGGCGGTGTAGATCGTCCGGGTGACGGGCTGCATCAGCGGGTGCAGGCTCAGAGGCGCGTTCGCCTCGGGCAGGGCGAGGCGGGGCACGAGCGCGACCCCGGCTCCGGCGGCTGCGAGCGAGGTCAGCACGGAGAAGTCGCTGCTGCGTACCCGGATGCCAGGGACGAATCCGGCGGCGCCGGTGGCACGCTGGACCATCTCGTAGCAGGACGTCTCCGGACCGGGGGTCAGCCAGGGGTCATCCGCGAGGCGGGACAGATCGGCCGCCTCACCCTCGGCCAGGCCGAGCGCCGTCGCCCGGGCCGGCGCGAGAGCGAGCAGGACCGGGTCCTCCATGAGCGGGGAGGGCTCGCACCCGGCGGGGAAATCGCGCGGCAGCACGGTGTAGCCGTGCACCACGGCCAGGTCCACCTCCCGCTTGCGCAGGGCTTCCAGAGCGAGGTCGGGTTCCTGTTCGACGAGATGCAGCGAGAGCGAGTGGCTCCTGTTCTCCTCGGTTCCCAGGCGCGCGAAGACGGCGGGCATGAGCCGACGGGCGGCGGAGGCGAAGGAAGCCACGCGCAGGACGCCGTGCTCTCCGCCCCGCAGGGCCGCGAGGTCGGACTCGGCGGCGGCCAAGTCGCCCAGGACGACCTCGGCATGTGCGACCAGGAGTTCCCCGGCGGCAGTCAGGCGCAGGGTACGCCCGTGTTTCTCGACGACCGGTACGCCGGCTTCGCGCTCAAGGACCGCCAACTGCTGGGAGATGGCCGGCGCGGTCAGCTGCAATACGTCGGCGGTTGCGGCGACCGTGCCGTAGGTGGCCAGGTGCTGCAGGATCCGCAGGCGTCGCACATCAAGCATGAAGACATCCTTACAAAAGTCGACCACACGCGCAAAGATGGCTTTCGCTTTCTTGGTCGGCTCAGCGGTCGGCAGCGGCGGTGCGCACCGTGAGATCCCGTCGGTCCTGTGGCACTCCGGAGCGGCGGCGGTTGATCAGTACGACACCGGTAACGGTGATGGCGCCGCCGGCCAGTTCGATCACGTGCGGGACCTCGCCCAGCCACACGAAAGAGACGACCAGCGTCACGGGCGGCACCAGGTACAGGGCCGCGGTGGAGGTGGCTAGCGGCAGGCGGGCGACGGCGTAGGCCCAGATCACGAAGCCGAGAGCGGACGGCAGGAGGCCGAGGAAGACGGCGGAGAGCAGGGCGTCGGCGGGGGCGTGGGCGGTCGCACGGATGGTCGCCGGCAGTAGCGGCAGGGCGAAGACGGTGCCGGCGACCATGGCGTAGGTGGCGACTTCGAGGCCGGTGCAGTGGAGCAGCAGCGGCTTGGTGGCGAAGTGGTAGGTGCCCTGGACGACGGCCGCGGCCAGGACGAGGAGGGCTGCGGCGGTGAAGCCGGAGAAGCCGTCGGCCAGGGTGACGACGGCGGTTCCGGCGACGGCGACGACGCTGCCGATGACGACGTTGCGCGTCAGCGGCTCGGCCAGGAAGGCGCCGGCCAGCAGGACGCTGAAGACCGGCGCCACGGCGATCAGCAGACTGGCGGTACCGGCCTCGACGTGGATCTCGCCCCAGTTGAGCAGCAGCTGGTAGGCGGTCATCCCGGTCAGTCCGCACAGGGCGATCAGCGGCAGGTCGCGCCGGTGGGGCAGGCGCACCCCGGCGAAGGGGGCGACGGCGACCAGGGCGATGGAGGCGACGGACAGGCGCAGGAACGACAGGGCTGCCAGGCCCAGGCCGTCGACACCGACGCGGATCGCCGGGAACGCGCAAGCCCAGAGCGTGACGGTTCCGGCCAGGGCCAGGAAGCGGGGGGAGGCGAGACGAGTTATCACCCCTCCAGACTCCCCGTAGAAATGAAAAAGATCCAGTTAGGTTTTTTGGGACCTTACGACAGGTTTTCTTATCCATTCAAGGGGGCTTCTGAACTCCTGCGAAGCTTTCCGCATGGTCGAAAGGAACGGCTTCGCGCATGGGGATCGCGTCCGCGAGGGAGGAGTGCGCACGCATTGAGCGCTGTTCATCTTGAAGTTGCTGGTCGCCGGGCTGGTGTGATGACTCTCCCTGGTGCTCATGCTGGTCGTGGCCGGTTGTCCGGGCTGTAGATCATCTGTCAGCGGGTGACTTCGGGGTTCGCGAGGACGAGGAGGGCCCGCAGGAGGGTGGTGGCGTGGCGGGCGTCCAGGCGGAGCTTGGTCAGGATGCGCCAGTTCTTCAGATGGGCGAAGGCGTGTTCGCAGGCGGCGTGTTCGGCGGCGATCAGCTTGTTGACCTGCTTCTTCGTCGGCGTGAGGGGCTTGGTGCGGGCGGCCTTGAAGCCGGTGATGATCACGGGGTCGTCTGGGTCGTCGTCCAGGCCGGTGAAGCCGAGGTCGGCGATGGCTCCGAGACCGGTTTCCCGCAGACGGCGGGTGATGTCGTTGTGGCGGGCGGTCATGACCTCCGAGGGCCGTCCGGGACGGGCTGCGGAGACCCAGATCAGCCTGCCACGCGTATCGGTGATGCCGAGGAAGAGCAGGCCATGGCTCTTGTGCTTCCCGCTGTAGTTGCGGCGGGTGTCCGCTCCAGTGCGGCGGCGAGTGCGGACCAGGGTGCCGTCGAGGAAGACGACGTGACCACCCTTTCGGATGATTCTCTTCAGGGCCCGGTCGAGACGTTCGGCGCGGGCGGCCAGCAGACCGGTCACTTCCAGCACCCAGCGGCGGACAGTGCTGGCGGAGATGTCGTTGTCACCGGCCATGTCGACAAGTCGCTGGTCGTGGCGGAGGACGGCCAGGACGATGACCGCGATCCGGCCGGCGGGGAGCCTACGCCACCGCGACCCGATCTTCTTGAGGTGGGCGCGGATCAGCCGGGTGACGGTGGAGATGGTGGCCGTGGACAGCGGCAGCCGGACTTGGCAGACAAGGGCCTCGGTGCCCTCGGCGGAGTTCAGGTTCTTTCGCATACAACCCCAACTCCCACCGGGAGCACGCCAGTTACGGCCAGAACACCAGGTTTCGCATCCCGTGCTCACAGCACAGCGGTAAACCGCCCTGCCGGGGTCTGCCGCAGCCGGCCCCGGTCGGCCAGCCGGTTCAGCCGGCTCCGCATCGCCTCACGGAACCGCGGCTCGGCACTGATCCCGAGCAGCCGGCACACGAACTGAGCCATGACCGGCTCGTCGGCCGAGCGGACGATGTCAAAAACCTTCCGGTACTCCTCCGGCAGAGCCTTCTCGTCCCTGCCTTTCTCCCGGTGCGGCACCAGCAGCACCGCCCGGCCCGCGACCTGCCCGGCAGCCGGCGCGGAAGCCTCGTCCGCCTCCGCCTCGGCCTGCGCGTTCAGTCGGACCAGCACCCGTTCCGCGACAACGAGTTCCTCCCGTTCGGCAGGGACCGCCTCCAGTTCCTTGGCCAGCCGTTCTTCCGCCGCATCGAGTTCCCACGCCGTGCAGTGATCCGCTCCAGCGCGTCCACGGCCGCCCCTCCCAGAAGATCTGGACAGAGCATATGAATCCGCCGCACACTCCGGCAGTCGAACCATGGGATCCATCCCGTCGACTGTCAGACCATCATCACGTTCGGCAACCGCCCGCGACCTGCGCGAGCACCGACTATGTCACTCACACCAGCCCCGCGACCAGCAACTTCAGGGTGAAACAGGCTCACTGGACGGGGGCTTGAAGGAGTTGTGCGAGTCGAAAGCGGCCTGTCTCTCCAACTCCGCGATTCACTGGGCCTGTTCCACAACTCGAGACTCGAGTACGGCGATTGTCACAGCCCTTAGAGCCTGTCGGGTGACCTTCGATCGGAAAGCGGACGCGGCATGGTGCGTGCGATTCCAAGGCGCCGGGATGTCCTCGTAGCGGAGCTACTAGGGCATTTCGGCAACGCCGGAAGCGTGCGTGCCAGGGCGTGGCCGCCCGGCCAGAGGCCACCCGACAGGCTCTTAGGCAGACACCAGCAGCTTCAACTCCACCACCAGCGCGGCCAGCTCCTCGTAGGAAGGCTGCAGCGGCTGGTCGGAGGTCACAAGATCAACCTACCGGACCAGCACGACCGCTACGCACCGCATCGCTGCAGCTCACGAGTGCCCCTAAACAGCTACGTCGCAAGAGATCGACGGTAGTTCCAGTGCACCCTTGAATGCACTCCGGCGTAAACTGACTAAATGCTGAGAGACGTCCATGATGTCGCACACGTGAAGGAATACCTGTGGGAACGCAATCGACGGTCGACAAGAACCTCCAAACTGCGGGACTCTCGACCACCCGTTATGGACTGGCGCTCAACCTTCTGTGGATTGGACGGCTCAAGTTTGAAGATTACGAGGTCGAGAACATCCGCCCGTTGGTCACCTCTAGTCCGCTGTTCTCACGGCTTGTTACCAAGTTTGGTGAACATAAGCTGGCTAGACTCATCGGCGTGACCGAGATCGCCATGGGATCATTGATCGCAGCGAAACCATTCGCACCCCGAGCGTCGGCACTCGGCAGCCTGGCGGCTGTCGGGATGTTCGCCACCACTCTCAGTTTCCTGGCCACGACGCCGGAGGCATGGGAGGAGAGGCGCGGGGAGCCGAAGCTGTCCATTGCGGGCCAGTTCCTGGTGAAAGACATCGTGCTTCTTGGAGCTTCGCTGCTCACAGCCGCTGAGTCCCTGCAAGCCATCCAGCATCCGCAGGCTGTTCGAGTTGGAAGGCGAGCCGGAGCGCGTCGTCCGGGCGGGTGAGTGATTCTGGGAGCCCGGCGGCGATGTGATCCACTATCAGGACAGGAACAATCGGGACGACATGTGGAGCTGCTTCGTCGTGGTGATGATGTGTGCGCCAGATAAGCCTATGCTCACGCTCGTCGACGATGAGGAACTTGCCAGCCTCCGGGACCGACGCGCACCACGGCCGTCCTGACAGACTTGGGGCCGGAGCAGGCCACGTTCACGTCCCCACGACAAAGGCACTCACGCACAAGGACGACAAAGCCGCCCGTGTCCCGAGACCACGCTGCAACTCGGCTGATCTGCGCTGCAGTGATCGCTGGTCGGGCGTCGGAAGGGCGCCGTTCTCAATACCGGGGCGAGAGCGGGAGGTGCGCCGCCCCGGATCGCCCCGAGGGCGCGGCACCGTCATCCTGGACCGTAGGGGGTCTCCCGCGGCCGGAAGGGAACGTCGATGAAGGCCGTACGAACCCACGATCGTGATGCGGCTGCGGGCAGCCTGGTTGTGGAGGAGGTACCGTACCCGTACGCGGGCGAGGGCGACGTGATCGTAAGGGTGCGTGCGGCCTCCTTCACCCCCGATGAGCTGGTCTGGCCGGCCACCTGGGTCGACCGGGGCGGCAGGGACCGAGCGCCCGTCATTCCAGGACACGAGGTGTCGGGTGAGGTCGCCGAGGTCGCGGTCGGCACCACCGGGCTGTCGGCCGGTCAGCGTGTCGTCGGGCTGACGGACTGGAGCCGGGACGGCGCTCTCGCGGAGTATGTGGCGGTGGAGGCGCGCAATCTGGCGCCGCTGCCTGTGGGAATCGACCACGTGCAGGCGGCGGCTCTGCCGATGCCGGGCCTTACCGCCTGGCAGGGCCTCTTCATACACGGAAGGCTGGAGGCTGGGCAGAGTGTGCTCGTGCACGGTGCGGGAGGGGGCGTGGGAATGGCCGCGACGCAGCTTGCGCGCGAAGCCGGGGCGCGCGTGATCGGGACGGGGCGCGGGGGGAGCCGGGACCGGGTGCTGGAGCTCGGCGCAGAGGTATTCCTCGACCTCGAACACCCAGCGTGGGAGGAAGCGGTAGGTCGCGTCGACCTCGTCTTCGACGCCCTCGGCGGGGAGGTACTCGACCGCTCGGCCGTCGTGGTCAGGCCCGGCGGCACCCTGGTGAGCATCGTCCAACCCCCGAACGTGCGGCCCGAGGACGGTCGGGCAATGTATTTCATCGTCGAACCCAACCGTGGTCACCTCCTGGAGATCATCGGCAGGCACCGGGAGGGCCAGCTCCGCCCGTTGGTGGGTGCCGTCCATCCTCTGGACCGTGCGCCGGAGGCGTTCCGCGCGAAGAAGGGAACAGTTGGCAAGACAGTCATCCACGTTGCGTGAGCGCCACACAGCCGGATCAGCGTCCTTGCCGCCACGATGGCCTACGCACTGGCTTCGATGTCACGAACTGTGGTCCGTGCTTCCCGTTGGGCGAGCCAAGGCGTCGAGGCGATGAGCGTAGTGAGCGAGGGTGCCGAGGCCGACGGCGGTGTGCGACTTTGACGGCATCGCGGTCCGGGACATACCGGGTTCGGTCTGTCCCTATCCGCGCCGGTCACGCTCGCCGGGCCATCGGCTGACCCGCTGACCCGCTGACCCACTGGGCCGCGCCTGATGGGGATTTCTGAGTGCGGCACGGATTCGTTCATCTTCCATGAGGCGATCTTTCAGGACGCCGGGCCAGGTCATGTGGACACGTCGAGGTCCGAAGCCGTCGCGTCTGATAGGCGCGGACATGTCCTGTGACCGGTCGGCCCGATGCTGAAGGTCCGGTATGGAAGCCAGCATTGCGGCAGTGGCGCGGATCCGCTGAGTGTGTCGTCGTGCACAGTCTCGCTCGGCTCGTCGCCCCGGCGCTCGCGGACGTCCTCGACGCGTTCGCTCTGGGTGTGGGGCCGGTCCAGAGGGCTCAGCCCAGGTAGAAGCCCTTGCGAGCGGCTACGAACGCCTCGACCGATTGGGCAGGTACGCCTGTCACGTGCTCGACGTCGTCGGACGCGCGGTCGTAGCGGTTTGACCCCGGCCACGGTGCCGCGGTCGGCGTCGATGAGCATGCGGGCCTTGCCGCGGTAGCCGTCGGCGTACAGGTGAGCACCCGCGACCCGCGCGAGGTCGTAGTCCACCACCTCGATCCGGCGCCCGGTCCGCTCCGCCTCGCGCGTGGTCAGACCGACGGACGCAACCTCCGGGTCGGTGAAGACGACCTGCGGTATGGCCGCGTTGTCGGCGGTCGCGACGTGCCCGCCCCACCTGGCGTCGTCGACCGGCTCTCCCTTGGCGCGGCCCCTATGGCGGCGCTGGCGATCCGGGCCTGGTACTTGCCCTGATGCGTCAGCAGTGCCCGCCGGCTGACGTCGCCGACGGCATAGAGCCAGCCGCCGGCGACGTCGGTCACCCGGCAGGTGTCGTCCACGGCCATCCAGTCCCCGGGAGTGAGACCTACGGTCTCCACCGTGCTCCGCGACCCGGCCCCGCACATCGGGCACGTCTACGAGCTCACCAGCCCGCGCACGGTCGATATGACGGAGACGGCCGAAGAGTTCTCACGGGTGTTGGGGCGCCGGGTGTCCTACGTGGACGTGCCACTGGACCAGTGGAGGGCCGAAGTCCTCGCCGAGGTGGGCCTGCCGCCGCACTGTGCGACGCGGTTGGCTTCTTCGAACACGCTGAGGACCTGTGCAGCGGGGATGAAGGCAGCGCCGGACGCGTCCGCGAACACGTAATCACCCGGACGGACGGTCACGCCGGACACGACGACCGGCCGACCGTCGGTCGATCTCCCTAGCTGAGTGGGGGTGTGATCACACGTGCGCGCCCGGTGCCGTGGGGGTGCGCCACCGGTCTCAGGGAACGTTGACCCGGCGGCACTGGACGCAGTAGGCGGTCGGCCGAAGGCCGGCGCTGCCTCTGCGTCTTCTGAGCGAGCAGTTCAGCTTGGGCTGTGCCCCGGAGAAGGGCCACACATCAACGTGGAAGTCGGCAAGGGTGACACTCGTCCGATGGCCGTGCCCTCGAACAGGACGGAAGAGGAGTTCGTGAAAACCCTGGCAAGCATCCAATGAGCCTAGAAGCTTCGGCAGCCCATAGCACCGTGGGATGAGGCAACGTTGGTCAGAATCTGTGTATCGCCGACCGGCCACCGGAGTCACGATGTCATACGACAATCTGGTCATCATTCTGGTAGTAGCCGCTGGCGTCCCGTTCCTCCTCGCCATGGTGCCCCGAGTTCCCCTCCCGGGCCCGGTCCTCGAGATCGTGGCTGGCGTCGTCCTTGGTCCCGCGGTGCTGAATCTGGTGCAGCCAGACCCCACCGTTCAGGCGTTGTCGATCATTGGACTGAGCTTCCTGCTGTTCCTTGCCGGGCTCGAGATCGATTTCCAGCAACTGCACGGGCCACGGGCGCGGCTCGTCGGTATTGGTCTGGCGGGCACAGTTGCGCTGGCCGGAACCGTTGGCTGGGTGCTGGACATCGCCGGGCTGGTCGAGAGCCCACTGCTGATTAGCACGGCGCTGGTGGCCACGTCCTTGGGGCTTCTGGTCCCGATCCTCAAGGACGCCGACGCGGTCGACCGGCCAGTCGGCCAACTGACTATCGGTGGAGCCTCTGCAGGTGAGGTCAGCGCTGTGGTGTTGCTGTCGTTGTTCTTCTCCGAGCATTCATCGGGCCCGGCCTCCAGGCTGCTTCTGTTGCTCAGCCTTGCTTGCCTGGTGGCGCTCATCGTCGTGACATCGATACGTGCAGGGCGCTCCATGTGGCTGTCCCGGGCCGTAATGAATCTGGCAGACACGAGCGCCCAGGTCCGGGTCCGCTTGACAATGGTTCTGATTGTTGGTCTATCCGCGGTCGCCCTGCATCTCGGATTCGAGGCCATTTTGGGTGCCTTCATTGCAGGGGCCGTGCTGCGGCTGGTCGACCCCCAAGCCAAACGGACGCATCCGCAGTTCCACGTCAAACTGGAGGGCCTCGGCTATGGATTCCTCGTCCCGGTCTTCTTCGTAACCAGCGGTATCCAGTTCGACCTCGGAGCGCTGTTCGCGGACGCCGGGACGGTGCTGCGGGTACCGATGTTCCTTGCCGCGCTCCTCCTCGTTCGTGGACTGCCTGCATTGGCCTACCGCAGCGCGGGCCTCTCGCGTGAAGAGATCATGGCCAGCGGACTCTTGCAGGCCACTTCCCTCCCCGTGATCGTGGCGGCGACAACAATCGGGTTGAAGCTGGACGCGATCCGACCGGCCAACGCAGCCGCGCTGGTGGCAGCGGGCCTCATGTCCGTGATCGTGTTCCCCCTGGCGGCACTCCCCTTGCTGAACCGTTCACGGAGATCCGCAAGGTCGGGGCCAGAGGAGGAGCCGGATTGATGCCAAGAACGGCAGTCACTTGTCAGGGGCGCCGCCCTGGTCCCAAGGGGCGTGCGCAGCAGCTACGCGAGGTCACGTGCCCGTGTCCACATTGCACAGGATGTACATCAAACAAGTACGGCTCTACGCATAAGGTCATGATGAAGCGCCGCCTCGTGGGGCTACAAGAAGCGGCCCCCAGTTGTGGCTGCCGCCCGATGCACTCCAACGGAGGACATGTTCTCAATCGTCACTTTCAGTGACACGCTGACACGTCACCAGGTCCCAAGCCACACCCCCAGGAGCCTTCTCCCACTCGCTCGGTGTGGTGCGGACGCCCACCTCGGACGAGACCGAGGCGCACCCCGGCGACATCATGATGAAGGGCACGCCGGCCGGCGGGGCCGGCAGCCCCGAGTCCATCGCGCAGGCGGCGGTGTACCTGGCCGGCGACGAGGCGGCATTCGTCCACGGAACCGTGCTCGACGTCGACGGCGGCCGGGTCGGCGTGGCGGTCATCGCCGGGGTGTGACCGGGCAGGAGCAGGGCCTGGAGCATCAGCCCGGTACCAGCGCATCCTTGTGGGTGCACACGTCATAACGGACGCGGCCGAGCGGGAGGTACGAGCAGACTATGGCGCACGCCGATCCGGGGCTCTTCGGGCCCGAAACCGTCACCTGGCAGCTGCACGGCGATCCGATGATGTGGATCGCCGGCGTGCGCGCCCTGTACCTCCAGGCGCTGCACCCCCGCGCCGTCCGCGGAGTCATGCAGAACTCCGACTTCCGCAAGGACGCGTGGGGACGGCTGATGCGCACGGCCGGCTTCGTCGGCACCATCACGTACGGCACCACGGAAGCCGCCGAGAAGGCGGGCGCCCGGGTCCGCAGGATCCACCGGCTCCTCAAGGCCACCGACCCGGCGACCGGCGAGACGTACGGTGTCGACGAACCGGAGCTGCTGCTGTGGGTTCACTGTGCCGAGGTCGACTCCTATCTTCAGGTGCAGCTCCGCTCCGGCCAGTCCCTCACCGCCGCGCAGGCCGACCGTTACATCGACGAACACCGCACCAGCGCCCGCCTGGTGGGCCTCGACCCCGACGGCGTACCCGCGACCACCGCCCAGCTCGCCGCCTACTTCGACCGGGTGCGGCCCGAACTCGCCGCGGGTGCCGAGGCGCTCGACGTCGACGCCTTTCTCCGCCGTCCGCCCGTCCATGCCCTGCTGATCCCGGCGCGCGAACTGCTGTGGCGGCGCGTCGCGGCACTGGCCTACCAGTCACTGCCCCCGTACGCGCATGACCTCTACGGCAGGCCCGCGCCACCCCTGCGTACCGTCGACCGGCGCCTGCGCGCCACCGGAACCGCCCTGCGCTGCATCCCGTCGCAGCTGCGCTGGCAACTCCCGCCCGGCCACATCGTGCGGGCGATGGAACGACTCGGCCCCGGTAGCCGCCCCGCCCCCTCCAAACTCCGTGACGGGGCAGCCATACTGGACGGGCCGGGGAGGGCGCAGCAGTAGGCGAAGCAACGGGGGCGACAGCACGCGATGGCGGACACCAGGCTGATCCAGGGCCGGTACCGGCTGCTCGATCTGATCGGGCGCGGGGGCATGGGCGAGGTGTGGCGCGCCCGCGACGAGTCGCTCGGCCGCCACGTGGCCGTCAAATGTCTCAAGCCGATGGGGCCCCAGCACGATCAGTCGTTCACCCGGATCCTGCGCGAACGGTTCCGCCGCGAGGCCCGGGTGGCCGCCGCCCTCCAGCACCGAGGCGTCACCGTCGTCCATGACTTCGGCGAACACGACGGTGTCCTCTACCTGGTGATGGAACTCCTCGACGGCCGCAACCTCAGCCAGCTCCTGGAGGACAACAAACAGCATCCGCTGCCGGTGCCCGACATCGTCGACATCGCCGAGCAGGTCGCCGACGCGCTCGGCTACACCCATCAACAGGGCATCGTGCACCGCGACCTCAAGCCCGCCAACATCATGCGGCTGATCGACGGCACCGTGAAGATCTGCGACTTCGGCATCGCCAGGCTCGGTCACGACATCGGCTTCACCTCACGCCTCACCGGTACGGGCATCGCCATGGGCACCCCGCACTACATGTCGCCCGAGCAGATCAGCGGCGGCCATGTCGACCACCGCAGCGACCTCTACTCACTGGGCTGTGTGCTGTACGAGATCGCCACCGGAGTCCCGCCGTTCGACCTCGACGACGCCTGGGCCGTCCTCGTCGGGCACCGCGACACCCAGCCCGAACCGCTGCGCACCCACCGCGCCGAACTCCCCGGTTTCTTCGACCGGATCGTCCTGGAGCTGCTCGCCAAGACACCGGAGGAGCGGCCCGCCGACGCGGGCGACCTGCGGCAGCGGATCGCCGTCGGACGCACCGGTGAACAACAGCACCTCCCGCCGGCCGGACATCTCCAGGCGGCCGGACATCTCCAGCCGTCGGGACAGGTCCGGCTCGCCCCGCCGGTCCCCGTCGTACACCCCGGCCGGCAGCCCCCGGGGTCCGGACCGCGACTGCCGTCCTGGACCCGCGGCATGACCATCGGACACAGGGCATCCGGGGCCACGCACCTCGGCCTCGCCCCGCCCGATCACTCCGCGGGCCTGACCGGGGAATGGACCACCGGCGCCGATCTGCGAGCCCTGACCGGAGGTGTCCCGCTCGCCCGGCCCGAGCGCCCCACACCGTCGCCGGAACTGCTTTCCACCCTCGCCAACCGGCACAGCGCGGGCCTCAACCTGGGCCGGCTCGGCCACTGGGAGGAGGCCGGCGAGGTGCACCGCGCGGTCGCCGCCGAACGCGAGCACGCCCTCGGCCCCGACCACCCCGACACCCTCTCCAGCCGGTTCGAGGTCGCGTTCACCCTCAGCCGCACCGGACGCGCCGCGGACGCTCTGCGCGAGTTCGACCGGGTTGCCCAGGGCCGCGAACGGACCATGGGCCCCGACCACCCGGAGACGCTCGCCGCCCGGCAGGAGGCGGCGTACGTACTGGGCCAGCTCGGACGCCACTTCGAGGCCCATCAGGTGTACGCCGCGGTCCTCGCCTCCAGGGAACGGTCGATGGGTCCCGACCACCCCGACACCCTGCGCTGCCGCCACAACCTCGCGTTCAACCTCAGCAGGCTCGGGCGTCTGGAGGACTCCTACCGGATGGCCCGCGACGTGGCGCACGCCCGCAGCCGGCTGCTCGGTGCCAGTCACCCCGACACCCTGGTCACTCTCTACGAAGTCGCTTACACCCTGGGCCAGTTGGGACGCTGGTCGGACGCGCTGCAGACCTACCGGCAAGTCGCCCGGGCCCGCGCGGCGACGCTCGGCCCCGACCATTCCGACACGCTCTCCGCGCGCTACGAGGTCGGCATCAGCCTAGGCAGGCTGGGCCGCAGCGCGGAGGCCCTGGAGCTGTACCGCGCCCTCGTCGACGACCGGACCAGGGTGGGCGGCCCCGCCGACCCCGAGACGCTCCGCGCCCGCCACGGCCTCGGCGTCAATCTGGGGCGACTGGCCCGCTGGGAGGAAGCCCTCGCCGAGTCGCGCGATGTGTGCGTGATCCGGGAGCGCGTCCTCGGCCCCGACCATCCCGACACCCTCGTCAGCCGTCGCGAGGTCGCGGTCGGCCTGGGCTGGCTGGGCCGCTGGGCCGACGCCCTCGCCGTGTACCGGACGGTCGCCGAGGTCCGCGAGCGCGTTCTCGGCGCCGACCACCCCGACGCGCTCGCCAGCCGGAACGACGAGGCGCACTGTCTCGAACAGCTCGGACGCGGCACGGAGGCGGTCGAGCTGTACCGCAAGGTCGCGGCGCTGCGCCAGCAGCGGGGCGTCGAACCGCACTGACCAGGAACTTTCGCCCCGCCGCCTCTGGTCATAGGCGATCGTCCCGTGTTACCAAGGGCCATGCCCGCACCTGACACGTATGACGCAGTGATCGTGGGCGGCGGCCACAACGGTCTGGTCGCCGCCGCCTATCTCGCCCGCGCAGGACAGTCCGTCCTCGTCCTCGAACGCCTCGGCACCACCGGGGGAGCGGCCGTATCGACCCGTCCCTTCGACGGAATCGACGCCCGGCTGTCGCGCTACTCGTATCTGGTGTCCCTACTGCCGCAGAAGATCGTCCGCGATCTCGGGCTGGACTTCGCCGTACGCAAGCGGACCGTCTCCTCGTACACACCGACCGTGCGGGGCGGCCGCGCCACCGGACTGCTCGTCGGCGGGGACACCACCCGGGAGTCCTTCGCCGCGCTCACCGGCGGCGAGCGCGAGTACGCGGCCTGGCAGCGCTTCTACGGCATGACGCAGCAGGTCGCCGAGCGGGTCTTCCCGACCCTCACCGAGCCGCTGCCCAGCCGGGACGCGCTCCGCGACCGGATCGGTGACCCGGACGCCTGGCGGATGCTCTTCGAGGAACCGATCGGTGTGGCCGTCGAGGAGAACTTCGCCGACGATCTCGTACGCGGAGTCGTGCTGACCGACGCCCTGATCGGCACCTTCGCAGACGCGCACGACCCGTCCCTGCTCCAGAACCGCTGCTTCCTCTACCACGTGATCGGCGGCGGCACCGGCGACTGGGACGTCCCCGTCGGCGGCATGGGCGCGCTCACCGACGCCCTCGCGCAGGCCGCCCGGGCGGCGGGCGCCGAGATCCGGGTCCGCCACGAGGCGACCCGGCTCGAGACCGACGGCACCCGGGCCGAGGTCACCGTGCGCTCACCCGACGGTGAACACCGGGTCGCCGCCCGCCGGGTCCTCGTCAACGCATCGCCGCAGGCCCTCGCCGCACTCCTCGGCGACGAGCCGCCGGCCCCTGCCGAAGGCGCCCAGCTGAAGGTCAACATGTTGCTGCGCCGGCTGCCCCGGCTGCGCGACCGCTCCGTCGACCCACGCCAGGCGTTCGCCGGAACCTTCCATATCGCCGAGGGGTACGGGCAGCTGGCCGACGCCTACCAGGACGCCGCATCGGGCCGGCTGCCCGCTGCGCCCCCGTCCGAGATCTACTGCCACTCGCTGACCGACCCGTCGATCCTCGGTCCCGACCTCGCCGCCCGCGGCTACCAGACCCTCACCCTCTTCGGCCTGCACACGCCCGCCCGGCTCTTCGCCACGGACAACGAGGCGACACGCGCCGCCCTCCTCAAGGCCACGCTCGCCGAACTCGACGCGCATCTCGACGAGCCGATCGCCGACTGTCTGGCCGTCGACGGGAACGGCGAGCCGTGCATCGAGGCGAAGACCCCGCTCGACCTCGAACGGGATCTGCGACTGCCCGGCGGCCATATCTTCCACCGGGATCTCGCCTTCCCGTACGCCACGGAGTCCACCGGCCGGTGGGGCGTCGAGACGGCGCACGCCAATGTGCTGCTGTGCGGGGCGGGCGCCGTGCGCGGTGGCGGGGTCAGCGGGGTTCCCGGCCACAACGCCGCGATGGCGGCGCTGGGCCGGTGACCCGTACCTGCTGATCCGTACCTATTGACCGAACACGCCGCGCAGCGCGCCCAGCTTGCGCGGCAGGTCGTACTCCGCGCCGCCCTCGTGCCCGTTGTACGTGAACACCTCGATCTCAGCCGCTCCGGCGTAGCGGTGGTAGGCGGCGAACACCGTCGACGACGGGCAGATCTTGTCCGTCAGCCCCACCGAGAACCACGCCGGAGCGGTCGCCCGCGCCGCGAAGTCGACCCCGTCGAAGTAGGACAGCGTCTCCATTGCCTCGTCGATCCGGAAGCGGTGCCCGGACAGCCAGCGGGCGATCTCCGCGTACGGGCCCGCGTCCGTGATCTGCGAGGCGCGCCGGTAGTGGCAGAGGAAGGGCACATCGACGACCGCCGCCACCACATCGTCGCGCAGCCCGGCAGCGGCGAGGGCGAGCCCGCCGCCCCGGCTGCCGCCGAGCACCGCGACCCGCGATGCGTCCACGGCCTCGTGCGCCTTCGCC
Source organism: Streptomyces sp. NPDC002206 (assembly GCF_053593595.1). Lineage (NCBI taxonomy): Bacteria > Bacillati > Actinomycetota > Actinomycetes > Kitasatosporales > Streptomycetaceae > Streptomyces > Streptomyces sp. NPDC002206. Next base: position 252,303 of record NZ_JBSFCW010000010.1, on the reverse strand, counting down.
GCATCGACGGCCCGCACCGCGTCCGTGATGAGCCGCCGGTAGTAGTGCCGGTACGGATCCTCGACGCCGCGTGTGAGGAAGCCGGGGGACGAGGAGCCATGGCCGCCGGGGCCGATGTCCGGGATGTCTGCGGTGTTCTTGCCCCACCGCCCTGCCCCCGGTTGTCCATGATCAGATGCGCGTAGCCGAGGGCGCTCCAGGTCAGCGAGGAGTACGGAATGCCCCGGCCGCCGTTGTAGCCGATGCACTGCACCACGGCGGGCAGCAGCGCCGAGCGCGCCCGCGGCAGCATGAGCCACGCCTTCACCGGTTGCCCGCCCCAGCCGCGGAATGTCACATCGAAGGCATCGACCGTGGCGAACCCGGCGTCGTACGGGACGAACTCGGCGTCCAGCTCGTGACGCGCCGTCTCGGTGAGCGTCTTCGCCCAGAAGGCGTCGAAGTCCGCGGGTTCCTCCGGCTCCGGCCGGTAGGCCCGCAGCCGTTCCAGGCCCATGTCGAACAGCAAGGGTCTAGCTCCTCTTCAGGGTGAGGTTGAGGGTGAGGGTTGCGCCGTGGCGTTCAGCGGTGTCGGGCGTGATCCGGATGCCCGTGCCGTGGCCGAGGCGCTGACGCCCGGATCGGCGGAGACGACGGTCAGACCGCACTGCGCGAGGTCCAGCACGACCGAGGACCGCAGCTGGGTCGGATCGGACGGGGACACCGTCACCGTCTTCCGCTCGGGCCGCACCAGCACCGACACAGGCCCGTCCGAGGTGAGGTCCTGTGCGGTGCCCGCGGTCCAGAAGTTCGCCGCGAACAGCCCGTCCGCGCAGCGGCGTACCGCACCCCGGCCCCGGTGCCCGTTCCGGCCGACGACTCCGTCCCTGCGTCGACGGAGGCCGGACAGCCGCTCGTGGGACAGCGGGAGTACGGAACCGCCCGCCGATTGCGCACCCCGTCCTGTTCCTTACAACGGTGCAGGGCGCGGCGACCGGGAATCGCCGCGCCCTGCATTCTCACCTTTCTGACGATTTATCAGGAGGCAGTGCAGGCGCCGATGGAGGGCGTCGCAGTGCTGCCGTTCGTCATGACGGTGAACCCGAAGGTCGTCGACGCTCCTGCCGCCAGACTGCCGTTGCCGTTCGGCTTCATGGTCATCACGTTTCCGCTGGTGTCCCAGCTGGGAGTGCCGTTCCAGGTCGTGGAGACCTTCTGCGGCGAGGTCAGGGTCACCGGCACCGACCAGCTGGTGATCGCGGAACTGCCGGCCTTCACCGTCACCTGTCCGTTGTAGCGGTCACTCCAGGAGTCGGTGCGGGTGTAGGTCGCCGTGCAGGTGGCGCCGCCCGTGCCGCCGCCGGGGGTACCGCCACCGGTGCTGCCGCCGAGCGCGGCGAGCACCGCGTCGTACGCGGGCTTCTTGTTGTAGTTGTTGTCGAACAGCAGCGGGGTGCCACTGCTGCGCCACGAGTACTTGTCGGGGATGCCCCAGACCGTGATGCCGGTGCAGCGCGAGACGGCCAGACAGGCCTTCACCACATTGCTGTAGTTGGTGGCCTGCGCCGAGCCCGAGCCCTCGATGTCCAGTTCGGTGATCTGTACATCGACACCGAGGTCGGCGAAGCGCTGCAGATTGGCCTGGTAGTCACTGGGGACGGGCGAGTTGCTGTTGAAGTGCGACTGGAAACCCACGCAGTCGATAGGCACGCCGCGCTGCTTGAAGTCCTTCACCATGTTGTAGACCGCGTTGCTCTTCGCGTTCTGGCCGTCGGTGTTGTAGTCGTTGTAGCAGAGCTTGGCGCCCGAGTCGGCGGCGCGAGCGGTGCGGAACGCCTCCTCGATGTAGCCGTTGCCGAGCTTGTCCTGGAACGGGGAGCTTCGGCGGGCGCCACTGCTGCCGTCCTGGAACGCCTCGTTGACCACGTCCCAGGCATAGATCTTGCCCTTGTAGTGCGTCATGACCTGGGTGATGTGGTTGTTCATCGCCGTACGCAGGTCGGCGGCGGCGAGGCCACCCACCCAGCCGGGCAGCTGCGAGTACCACACCAGGGTGTGGCCACGGACCTTCATCCCCTTGCCCTGGGCGTGGCTGACTATCTGGTCGGCCGAGGAGTAGTTGAACGAGTTGCGGGTGCCCTCGACGGCGTCCCACTTCATCTCGTTCTCGGGCGTCACCGCGTTGAACTCGGTGTCCAGCGTGGAGGCGTACTGCGCCTCACCGAGGTGATTCGCGGCCACCGCCGTACCGAAGTACCTGCCCTTGGCCGCGGCCGAGGCGCCGAGTGTGCTCGCAGCGCTTGCGCTACCGGCGAGCGAGAGGACACCGGTGGCGGCCAGGACGCCGGCCGTTCCGAGGACGAGTGCCTTGCGGACCCGGGCACGGAACTGCGGGCGTTCGGACTCGAAGCCGCGGGGGGAATTGTCGATCACTGACCAACCTCTTCTTCCGATTGTCGGACGGAATGAGCGGACCGCCCGGACAGGGATGGGTGGACCGTTCAGGGCTGTGCGTTCCGCCTCCGGACATGCCGACGAATGGCGGTTCTCCGGCGGGGAGTTGATCGGTGAAGCAAGGAGCGAGGGAGAGTATGCGCCCGCCGACGAGAGACGTCAACGCAGCATTTCCGAAATATTTCGAAGATGTAAAGCGTGAAATCTGCACCTGTGGTGCCTCTGAACTGCGTGAATATGACCGAGAGGTGTCGGCGCGGACGTCCGGGGTGGGAACGTAGGCGCAGATGCAGGTGGAAGTTACGAAAGTCTTCCGAAATGCGGCATGCGATTCGGACGAAGCCGGGGGTCGACTCGGCGGATCACCTGGATCATTCGTATTGCTTGGCAGAACATTTCGCGCCTCTTGGTGGATCAAAGCCCGATCTGGACGCGGAAGGGGCCCGCAAATTCATCGAAATATTTCGATACCTGTACGGGGTGAGCGCATCGCAAGCCGCTCGAAACTCCGCGCGCAAGGTTGCGAATTGATCGGTAGTGCTCGTTCCGCATCGAGTACGTGGTCTTCGATCTGTAACGCCGGCGGTGGGGGCGCACGCTCGTGTGGGCGCGGGGGCCTCGGTGTATCTGTCGCTCGGTGATCGTCTCGCGGAGTGGTGGGGCCGTTATCGATATGTAACGGGCGTTACGGTAGATCGAATGAAGGCGTCATGTGTAACGTGCGAGAAGTTCGTCGGCGGTGAACCAACCGCACGGCAGTTCCGCGAGAAGGGGTTCGTGTTGCACACTCACTCATGGCACCGCGCAGTTGCGGCCACAGCACTGTTGATCACAGCGGCCACGACGCTGTCCGGCTGCGGCAGCGACCCCGGCGTCAGCGACACCGCTGCCCCCGCAGCCGGCGTCACCGTCGCCGGCGTACGCATCACCCGCGATGCGAAGCTCCACGCGGCCCTGCCTGCCGCCGTGCGGTCCGCCGGTGCGGTCAGGGTCGCCACCGACGTCCCGTACGCCCCGTTCGTGATGTTCGTGGCCGAGGGCAAACCCGAACTGACCGGGCTCGACTACGATCTCGGGCAGGCGCTCGGAGCCAAGCTGGGGGTGCGATTCACCTTCACCGCGCAGAAGTTCGACGGCATCGTGCCGGCGATCCAGGCCGGCAAGTTCGACGCGGTGATGTCGGCCATGACCGACACCAAGGAGCGTCAGCAGGTCCTGGATTTCGTGGACTACTCCGTGTCGGGGTCGGGCATCCTCGTCACCGAGGGGAACCCGGATCACATCACCGAACTCAACGATCTGTGCGGCAAGAAGGTGGGTGCCGAGGCCGCCACCCACCAGCTGGACGTACTCAAGGCCCATCAGGCCGCATGCGCGGACGCCGGCAAGAAGCCCGTCTCCATCCAGACGTTCCCGAAGGACTCGGATGCCCAACTGGCCCTGCGATCACGAAAAGTCGCAGCCGACCTGCTGACCAAGCCAGCAGCCGGCTGGACCGCCAAGACCGCCGACGGCGGCCGGGCCTTCGAAGTCGTCGACGACCCCGAGGCGGTCGGCGGCTACGAAGCCACCCCCAACGGGATCGGTGTCACCAAACGCCTGCCAGGCCTCACCGACGCGATCCAGAAGGCCGTGCAGGCGCTCATCGACGACGGGACGCTGCGCAGGATCTGCGCCAAGTACGGTGTCGCGTCCATCGCGGTGCAGGAAGCCACCAAGAACGCGGCGGTGTCCTGACATGACAGCCATGACCCCCGCCGGGACCATGCAGAGCCGTTCCGCACCGGCGGCGCCCGCACCGGACACCCTCACCGCCGTGCCGGTCCGTCACTGGGGCCGCTGGATCGCCGCGGCGGCAGCCGCCACCGCCCTTGTCGGGCTCATCGGCTCCCTGGCCGGCAACAAGAACCTGCACTGGGACATCGTCGGACGCTACGTCTTCGCCGATCTCGTGTTCAGCGGACTGGTCACGACGCTGTGGCTCACTGCGGCCGCCATGACGATCGGGCTCGGTCTCGGTGTCCTCGTAGCGGTCATGCGGCTGTCGTCCAATCCCGTCCTGCGCACCCTCGGCACCGCTTTCGTCTGGGTCTTCCGGTCGACGCCCCTGCTGGTCCAGATCATCTTCTGGGGGTACGCGGGAGCGCTCTACCAACACGTCCTGATCGGCGTCCCGTTCACCCACATCACCCTTCTCCAGGCCGACACCAACGCCCTGCTCACGCCCACGGTCGCTGCGCTCCTGGCGCTGGGGCTGAACGAGGCGGCGTACGCGAGCGAGATCGTCCGCGCCGGGATCCAGTCCGTCGACCCGGGCCAGACGGAGGCCGGGCACTCCCTCGGCATGCGTGCCTCCCTCACCACCCGGCGCATCGTGCTGCCCCAGGCCATGCGGGTCATCATCCCGCCGCTGGGCAACGAGACCATCAACATGCTCAAGATGACCGCACTGGTCTCCGTGATCTCCGCCCACGACCTGATGTCCAACATTCAGGATGTGTACGCGCAGAACTACCAGGTCATCCCCATGCTCGTGGTCGCCTCCATCTGGTACCTGATCCTCGTCACGGCCCTGAGCCTTCCGCAGTCCTGGCTGGAGCGCCGGTACGGGCGCGGCCTGGGCCCCGCCGCTGCCGCCGGACCGCTGCAGCGCCTCGTCGCCGGAGCCCGGCTGAGCCTGTCCCGTACCACCCCCGCCCCGACCGGCCCGAAGGGATGACGACCGTGGAGACGCCGATGGTGCACGCCGAGGGCGTGCGCAAACACTTCGGGAAGGTTGCCGTGCTCCAGGGCATCGACCTGACCGTGGAACGTGGCCAGGTCTGCTGCCTACTGGGCCCCTCCGGTTCCGGGAAGTCGACGTTCCTGCGCTGCATCAACCACCTCGAGAAGCTCGATGGGGGCAGGCTGTCCGTCGACGGTGCACCGGTTGGCTACCGGCAGCAGGGCAACCGGCTGTACGAGCTGAAGGAGCGCGAGATCGCCCGCAGCCGCCGCGACATCGGGATGGTGTTCCAGCGGTTCAATCTTTTCCCGCACATGACGGCGGAACAGAACGTCATGGAGGCTCCCATGAAGGTCGCGGGCGTCGCCAGGGACGAGGCCCGCGCGGACGCCCGGCGCCTGCTGGACCGCGTCGGCCTCGCCGATCGCGCCGACCGATACCCCGCCCAGCTGTCCGGCGGCCAGCAGCAGCGTGTCGCCATCGCACGGGCCCTGGCGATGAAGCCCAAACTGATGCTCTTCGACGAACCGACGTCCGCCCTCGACCCCGAACTGGTCGGAGAAGTACTGGACGTCATGCGCCAACTGGCCTCGGAAGGAATGACGATGGTGGTTGTCACCCACGAAATCGGGTTCGCCCGCGAAGTCGCGGACACGGCCGTCTTCATGGACGGCGGCGTCGTGGTCGAGGCGGGCACCCCGCGGCAGGTGCTCGGCGACCCGCAACAGGAACGCACCCGCGCCTTTCTGTCGAAGGTCCTGTGAGCGCCCCCGCACGGGCCCGGGGCAAGGCGGCACGCACCGCGGCCCTGTTCCTCGCGGACGCTGTCGCCCTGCACGACCGCTACCTGTCGGACCTGCAGCACCTCGTCTCCATCGACTCCGGTTCGTACAGCCCCGAAGGGGTCAACCGGGTCGCGGCTTGGACCGTACGGCGACTGACATCCCTGGGCTTCGAGGTCGACCGGGCAGCCGTCACCGCCGAAGGCCGGGACACCCGCTTCGGTGACCTGGTGGTGGGGCGATTGCGCGGCCGGCTGCCCGTGGAGCGCGGCGGACGGCGCATCCTGCTCGCCGGGCACATGGACACCGTGTTCGACGACGGGACCGCGACCGACCGGCCCTTCCGTCTGAGCGGCCCGCTCGCCCACGGCCCCGGAGTCAGCGACGACAAGGGAGGACTCCTCGCCGGGCTCACCGCCGTGGAACTCCTGGTGGACCGGCGGATGCTGGACTTCGCGGAGATCGTCTTCCTCGCCACCCCGGACGAGGAGATCGGCTCGCCGGCCAGCCGCCCGGTGACCGTGGAGCTCACGGCCGGAATCCACCACGCGCTCGGCCTGGAGTGCGCCCGCGAGAACGGTGACCTCGTCGTCGCCCGCAAGGGCGTGGCCGACTTCGTGATCACTGTGACAGGGCGGGCCGCACACGCCGGAATCGAACCGGAGCGCGGAGCGAACGCCGCGCTGGCCGCCGCGCATCTGCTCATCGACTGTCAGAAGATGAACGGGCGCTGGGGCGACGTCACCGTCAATGTGGGCATGGTCAGGGCGGGCAGCCGCATCAACATCGTCTGTCCCGAAGCGGAGCTGCACGTAGAGGTGCGGTCGTCGACCGGCGACGGGATCCGGCACGCCCGGGAGGCCATCGAGAAAGCTGCCGCCCGGCTCCGCGTACCCGGCACCACCGCCACCGTCCGGCAGACCGAAGCCTGTCCGGCGATGGAGGACACCCCGGCAGCGCGCGCCATGTTCGCCCACGCCGTGGAGGCCGGTAGGGAACTCTCCATCGCTCTGGGCGCCGCAGCCACCGGCGGCGTAGGCGACGCCAACACCATCGCCGGCGCCGGTGTCCCCATCCTCGACGGCCTCGGCCCGGTCGGCGGCGGAGACCACGGCCCGGACGAGTGGCTCGATGTCACGACCGTTCCGTCCCGCGTCGCCCTGCTGGCCGCCCTGATCGTGACGCTCGGGGATGCGGGCGGCAGCTGACCGGGCTCCCCGGGGCGGCCCGTCGTCGATGCGGAGAGAGCCCGGGGCCGGGTCCCGCGTAATCTGAACCCCTTTGGAAAGGTGGCCCGGCCCATGTCCTCACTCGCCGAAGAGATCCGGCACCGCATCGGTGACCTCAGTCCCGCCGAACGCAAGGTGGCCCGGGTGCTCCTCGCGGGCTATCCGTCGGCAGGCTTCGAGACCGTGGCCACGCTCGCCGAACGGGCCGGCGTGAGCGCGCCCACGGTGATCCGCTTCGTCAACAGGCTCGGCTACAAGGGATTCCCCGACTTCCAGGCGGCCCTGCGCGAGGAGCTCGACGAACGCAGCGCCTCACCGCTGGCGCTGTACAGTACGCGCGGATACGGCGGCACTCCGCCCCGGGCGCAGGATGACGCCGGGCCGGGAACGGCGCGCGCCGAAGGCGACCAGGATGTGTTCAGCGCCGAGGTCGCCCGCACCCTGCGCGAACTGCCTCCGCACGATGTGGAGGCAGCAGTGGCACTGCTCTGTCACCCCAAGCGGCGGGTCGTCCTGGTGGGCGGCCGGTTCACCCACCTGCTGGCGCAATATCTGGGCCTGCATCTCATGCAGTTGCGCGGTGACGTGGTGATCCTGCCGGACCGGGACGTGGAACGGACCGCTGTGCTCGCGGGTCTGGGCAGACAGGACGTCCTCGTGGTGTTCGACTACCGCCGCTACGAACCGGACAAGGTCGTCATCACCGAGCTGGCCAGGGAGCGCGGCAGCAAGATCGTGCTGTTCACCGATGCCTGGCTCTCGCCGGTGACCAATCTCGCCGATGTCGTCCTGCCCAGCCGGGTTGCCGCCCCGTCACCGTACGACAGCATGGTGCCGACGCTGGCCACGGTCGAGACGGTCCTCGCGGGCGTACTCGGACAGCTCGGCGAGAAGGGGCGTGTCCACCTGGAGCACAGCGAGAACGTCGCACGGCGGGCCGGGATCCAGCCCGCCGACCGGAGGCCGGACGCTCCGTAGCCAGGAGGACGGGCCCGCCGACTACGGGTTCGCCGGTCTGCGGACCATGAGGTACGCCTGAGGGCCGGACTCGTTCCGGCCCGCCTCGCGCACGAGCGTGGCGTCCACGACGAACCCGGCCCGGCGCAGCAGCTCCGCCACCCACTCAGGCTCCAGCCAGTGGACGTCGAGCGCCAGGGGATGGCCGTACGCGTGTTCAAGGTGCCGGATCTCGTCACCGGCCTTGAAGGCGAGCAGCAGATGGCCGCCCGGGGCCAATACCCGGTGGAACTCGGCGAACACTTCCGGCAACAGCGCCGGCGGGGTGTGGATGATGGAGTACCAGGCGATGATGCCGCCGAGACTGCCGTCCTTGAGTTCCAGCGCGTTCATCGAACCCACGTCGAAACGAAGGTCCGGATAGGTTCGGCGGGCCACCGCGATCATCTCCGGCGACAGATCGATGCCGCGTGCGGTCAGCCCAGGGACTGCAGGTGCCCTGTCACCCGGCCGGGTCCGCATCCGATGTCGGCGACCGGTCCGGCATCGGACGCCTGCACGAGCTCGACGAATGCGGCCAGCATCGCCCGGTCCAGCGGCCTGTATCCGAGTTCCTTTCTCAGGAGTTCGGCGTAGTCCACGGCGACGGTGTCATAGGACGCCCGGGTGGTGCTCAGGTAGGCGGGTTCAGTCATGAGTGAGCAGCGTAGTGGCTGACAGAAATTGCATTGCCCGCGCCCCGGGCCGCCCGCATCATCTGCTCATGAACTCGATCACCGTCCTCCTGTCGCTGACCGTCCCCGCCGCCCGACCGGTCCGAGGCCAGCAGCAGCCCGGCCCACCGCGAAGGCCTGCCTTCCTGCACGCGTGAGCGCCGCCCTGGTCGCGGGGCTCCTGGCCGGCTTGGGCATTGCCATGCCGATCGGAGCGGTCGGGGCCTATCTGGTGACCCTCACGGCCCGGACGTCTCTGAGGACAGGTGCCGCTGCCGCGCTCGGCGTCGCGACAGCCGACGGCCTCTATGCGCTGATCGCGGTCGTCGGAGGTTCGTCGCTCACCCATGTCATCGAGCCCGTCGCGCTGCCCCTGCGCTGGGCCTCGGCGCTGGTGCTCGTCGCACTGGCGGCTCTGGGCGGGGCCACAGCAATCGGCAGGTACCGCAAGCGGCATTCGGCAGTCCGGACCGACGGGGCGCCCCTCGGCCCCGCGCGGGCCTATCTGGGGCTGCTCGGAATGACGATGCTGAACCCCACCACCGTGATCTACTTCGCGGCGCTGGTGCTCGGCAGCCGGACGGCCGCTGCGGATCCGGACCGCTGGGAACAGTCGGTGTTCGTCCTCGCGGCCTTCGCGGCATCTGCGAGCTGGCAACTGGTGCTCGCCGGTGGGGGAGCGCTGCTCGGCCGTGCGCTGACCAGCCATCGTGGGCGGCTCGTCACCGCCCTGGCCTCCAGCACGCTGATCACCGCACTCGCCGTCCATCTGCTCGTCCCGACGTCATGACCCGGGCTGCCGGCCGAACCGGCCGGCAGCCCGGGTCCTGCTCAACGTCGCCCGCCGGGCGCGACGGCCCGCCTCAGTCCGCGGACACCGTCCACCCGTTCGCTTCGATACGCCCCACGTCGCCGGACCTGCTGTCGTCGAAGACCGTACGACCGCCGTCCTCGACCCGGATACCGTCCACGTACGCCCCGCGTCCGACGTACAGCTGGTCCGTGGTGTACCGCCACCGAAGCCGCACCTCCTTGTCGCGCCAGGCGGCAAGGTCCGCGTCCAACCGGTGCCAGACCCGGCCCGACCAGCCGGAGACGGAGCCGGCCGGATGCGGTTCGGGCTCCGTCCCGTGGTGTGCGGCCGCTGTCGGTACGGTGGTGAACGGCACCGGCTGCCAGGTCGCCCCGGCGTCCGAAGAAGCCTCGAGGAACAGGAAGTCGGAGCCCGGCTCGGTGTCCCACCACAGCGTGCAGCTCAGCGCGGCACGCGATGTCACCGGACGCAGCACGGGCAGCGCGAGCGTGGCGGAAGCGGCGCTCGCCATGCCCGAGAACCAGGCGGTACGGTCGTGGGCCGGGCGCACCGCCACGGCTCGCGCCATCTGGTTCGCGGTGGCGACGCGTGGTGCGCTGCCGGAGCGCCAGGTGCGGACCGGGTGGACCGAGTTGCCCAGCACGATCAGGAACGAGTCGGTCGTCGGATCGAGGACGAGGCTTGTGCCCGTGAAGCCGGTGTGGCCCGCGGTGCGCGGGGTGGCCATCGCACCCATGTACCAGTGCTGGTAGAGCTCGAAGCCGAGCCCGTGCGCATGACCCGGGAACGCGGTGTTGAAGTCGGTGAACAGGAGATCCACGGACTCGTCGGAGAGGATCCTCGCGCGCCCGTAGACGCCGCCGTTGAGCAGTGTCCGGGCCAGGATCGCCAGGTCCCAGGCGCACGAGAAGACTCCGGCGTGGCCCGCCACCCCGTCCAGGCTGTAGGCGTTCTCGTCGTGCACCTCGCCCCAGACGAGGCCGCGGTCCAGGCCGGACCAGGGGAGCCGGGCGTCCTCGGTCGCCGCGATCTTCGGCTTCCAGGCGGCGGGCGGGTTGTAACGAGTGCGGTGCATACCGAGCGGAGCGGTGATCTCCTCGCGGAGCAGGACATCCTGGGTGCTGCCGGTGATCTTCTCCAGGACCAGCTGCAACGAGATCAGATTGAGGTCGGAGTAGAGGTACACGGTGCCGGGCGGGTTGGCCGGCACCTCGTTCCACAGCAGCTCCAGCTTTCCCTCCCGCGTCGGTGCCTTGTAGAGCGGAATCCAGGCGCGGAAACCCGACGTGTGCGTCAGCAGCTGACGGATCGTGATGTCCTGCTTGCCGCCCCCCGCGAAGTCGGGCAGATACGAGGCGACCTTCGCCTCCAGCTCCAGCGCCCCGCGCTCGATCTGCTGCACGGCCAGGATCGAGGTGAACAGCTTCGACACCGACGCCAGATCGAAGACCGTGTCCTCGGCCATCGCGATCTGCTGGTCCGTCGGGAACTCCACCCCGGTGTCGGTCTTCTCGTCGTATGCCGCGTACCGCACTGCCTTGCCGATCGGCCGGTGCAGTGCCACCGTGCCACCTCGCCCCGCGAGCAGCACCGCGCCCGCGAACCACGGGTGCTTGGGGGAGGCGCCGAGGAACTTCTCGGTGTCGATGACCAATTGGTCCAGCGGCCCCTGCAACAGGCCCGCGCGGGCGGCGGAACCGCGCCGCAGCGTCGGCCGAGCGTGCGCGGCATCCGCCCCCGGTCCCGATGTTCCCGCTTCCGACGTCCCCGACGATCCCGCTCCCGATTCCATGGCCGACGCCGTCTCCGCGAACGGAATCGGTGCGAGGGTGAGCGCCCCGCCCAGTGCCAGCATCCCGCCGCTCAGCCTGCGTCGGCTGATTCCTGTGCCGGTTGCGTCCTCGGTCATCCGGAACCCCTTCCTACCGGGTGAAAGTTACTTTCGTCATCCAGTCCTGTGGTGAAACTTCCTGCCGCCGCAGAGATTACTGTCACCCCTGCCGTCCCGGAGGCTCCCGTCGCCACAAAGAATCTGACACTGCATCAGAAAATCTCTTCCTTCGGATGTCCGACTGCGGCATCCTGCCGCCCATGGAGACGGAGCTGAGCAAGAAACTGGGAGTCGAGCAAGCCATCTTCGGCTTCACGCCGTTCCCGGCGGTGGCCGCGGCCATCACCCGGGCCGGCGGGTTCGGCGTACTCGGCGCGGTCCGCTACACCGCCCCCGACGACCTCGCGCGCGACCTCGACTGGATGCAGGAGCACACCGACGGCAAGCCGTACGGCCTCGATGTCGTCATGCCCGCCAGAAAGGTGGAGGGGGTGACCGAGGCCGATGTGGAGGCGATGATCCCGGCCGGACACCGCCAGTTCGTCCAGGACACCCTCGCCAAGCACGGCGTCCCCGAGCTCGCCGAGGGCGAGGCCTCAGGCTGGCGGATCACCGGATGGATGGAGGAGGTCGCCCGCAACCAGCTCGACGTCGCCTTCGAGTACCCCATCAAGCTGCTCGCCAACGCCCTCGGTTCGCCACCCGCCGACGTCGTGCAACGCGCACATGACGGGGACGTTCTCGTCGCCGCCCTCGCCGGAAGCGCCAGACACGCCCGGCACCACGCGGACGCGGGCATCGACATCGTCGTCGCCCAGGGGTACGAAGCGGGCGGCCACACCGGAGAGATCGCTTCCATGGTCCTCGTCCCCGACGTCGTCGACGCCGTGGGACCGCTGCCCGTCCTCGCCGCCGGAGGCATCGGCAGCGGAGAGCAGATCGCCGCCGGACTCGCCCTCGGAGCGCAGGGCGTCTGGCTCGGCTCGCTCTGGCTGACCACCGAGGAGGCCGACCTCCACTCCCGCGCGCTGACCCGCAAACTCCTTGCCGCAGGTTCCGGCGACACCGTCCGCTCTCGTGCCCTCACCGGCAAACCCGCACGCCAGCTCCGTACCGAGTGGACCGACGCCTGGGACGACCCGTCGGGACCCGGCACACTTCCCATGCCGCTCCAGGGGCTGCTGGTCGCCGAGGCCGTCTCCCGCATCCAGAAGTACGAGACCGGCGCGCTGCTCGGCACCCCCGTCGGTCAGATCGTCGGCAGGATGAACACCGAACGCAGCGTGCAGGCCGTCTTCGACGACCTGACCAGCGGATTCGAACGCGCCGTGGACCGGATCAACCGCATCGCCGGACGGAGCGTCACATGAACCAGCCGCCGAACGGCTTCTGGGCCCAGGCCACCGCCGACCCCGACCGTACGGTCCTTGTCGCGCCCGACGGGCAGACCTGGACCGCGGGCCGGCTGCACGCCGCTGCCAACCGCCTGGTCCACGGGCTGCGTGCGGCCGGACTCCGGCAGGGCGACGCGTTCGCCGTCGTCCTCCCCAACGACGTCGAGTTCTTCACCGCCTACCTCGCCGCCGCCCAGGCCGGCTTCTACCTCGTACCCGTCAACCACCACCTCGTCGGCCCCGAGATCGCCTGGATCGTCTCCGACTCCGGCTCCAAGGCGCTGATCGCGCACGAGCGGTTCACCGACGCCGCGACCGCCGCCGCGGACGAGGCGAAGCTGCCCGCGAGCCACCGGTACGCCGTCGGCGAGGTCGACGGATTCCGTCCCTACGCCGAACTGCTCGACGGGCAGTCCGACGCCCCGCCCGACGACCGCACGCTCGGCTGGGTCATGAACTACACCTCCGGCACCACCGGCCGGCCCCGCGGCATCCGCCGCCCGCTGCCCGGCAGGCTCCCGGAGGAGAGCCATCTCGGCGGGTTCCTCGGCATCTTCGGCATCAGGCCGTTCGACGACAACGTCCACCTGGTCTGCTCGCCGCTGTACCACACCGCCGTACTCCAGTTCGCGGGCGCCGCCCTGCACATCGGCCACCCCCTGGTGGTGATGGACAAGTGGGCGCCCGAGGAGATGCTGCGGGTCATCGACGCCCACCGCTGCACGCACACGCACATGGTCCCCACGCAGTTCCACCGGCTCCTGGCCCTGCCCGACGAAGTGAAGAAGCGGTACGACGTCACCTCGATGCGGCATGCCATCCATGGTGCGGCCCCCTGCCCCGACCACGTCAAACGCGCCATGATCGACTGGTGGGGACGGTGCGTCGAGGAGTACTACGCCGCCAGCGAGGGCGGCGGGGCGTTCGCCACCGCCGAGGACTGGCTGAAGAAGCCCGGCACGGTCGGGAAGGCCTGGCCGATCAGTGAACTCGCCGTCTTCGACGACGACGGCACCCGCCTCCCACCGGGCGAACTGGGCACCGTCTACATGAAGATGAGTACCGGCGGCTTCAGCTACCACAAGGACAGGACCAAGACGGAGAAGAACCGCATCGGCGACTTCTTCACCGTCGGCGACCTCGGCATCCTCGACGAGGACGGCTATCTCTTCCTCCGCGACCGCAAGATCGACATGATCATCTCGGGCGGCGTGAACATCTATCCGGCCGAGATCGAAGCCGCCCTCCTCGCCCACCCCGCGGTCGCCGACGCCGCCGTCTTCGGCATCCCGCACGCCGACTGGGGTGAGGAGGTCAAGGCGGTCGTGGAACCGGCCGAAGGGCACCTGCCGGGCGACGGGTTCGCCACCGAGATCCTCGCCCATTGCGCACAGCGGCTCGCCGGATACAAACGCCCCAAGAGCGTCGACTTCATCGAGGCGATGCCACGCGACCCGAACGGCAAGCTGTACAAGCGACGGCTGCGCGACCCGTACTGGGAAGGCCACCGGCGGGCCCTGTGACCGACGGGCCGGTACCCTGCCACCTCCGGGCGGGATACCGGCCCACGGCGGACTACCGGTGCTCGTGCACCCGCACCACCCGCAGCGCGGGCGAGCGTGCGATGTCCTTCTCGCAGAACCGGGAGGTCACCCAGCGCTCACCCGAGTAGAGCTCGGTCTGGTCGCTGAAGTGCGGAGACTTCGGGTTCGAGGACTGGGAGTACGTCAACAGCGTTCGGGCCACCGGGCACTTGGAGCCGTCCCAGCCGACCGCCTGCACATAGCTGGAGCCGGCCGACACCTCCGTGTAGCCGCCACCCGCAGCGTCCCACACCGGCTCCGTCTTGTTCCAGATGCCGAGGGACTCCGTACCGCCGCCGACCGGGATGCGCTTCCCGTTCCGTACGACCCCTTGGTGGTCGCCCAGCGGTGCGTCCAGGGCGATCCTGGCCGCGCGCAGTTCGGCTACCGCGTCGGCGAGAGCCGAAGTGACGCCCGGCGCCGAGGTGTTCAATGTGTTCGGGGTGCGGACCGGGTCCGCGGCGGAGAAGGGCACCTTCCACAGCTCGGCCGCGGGCACCGCGGTGGCCCTGCGCCAGAACCGGTCGAAGAGCAGCGCGCCCCGGCTGCCGGTGTCGACCTTCCGGTCCCAGTGGGCAAGCACACCGCACGCCGCCGATACATCGACCGCTGTCCCGTCGCTGCCGACGGCACGCCCGCCGGGCAGCGCGGCGCAGGCGCGCGCCAGGTCGGCCGCGGCCAGATCTCCCGCCGGGGCGCGGTTCGCGTACTGCTGGTCCTGCAGGTCGCCGACGGTGAGCCGGCCTTTCGCCGCCATCGCCGACACATCCTCGATCGCCCCCCGGGTCCGCATCGACCGGGGCACGGCGACCGTACCGAAGACCCGCTCGAAGCCGGTCAGCGGAGCGTCGGCGTTGGTCAGCCAGGCGCTGTCGTTGGAGTTCTCGACGTACGGGGCGTCCTTGACGGTCGGCATCCGGCCCGGCCCGAAGATGCCGGGCTGCACCGCGTCCGGGTCCGAACCGAGCGCACAGTCGCTCCTCGAACCGTCCAGCACCGCGAGTCCCGATGACGGGTAGGTCGCCCGGCCCAGCGGGGTGGAGCACCGCTGCGCGAGCTCGTCCGTGATCCTCGGCAGCACCTGCGACTGGGAGAAGAACGAGTGCCCCGACGAATCGGCGGCGACGGTGTTCACCCACGGCAGCCCCTGGGTACGGCGCAACGTGGTCTGGATGTCCGCGGTGCTGCGGGCCCTGCTGAACCCGAGACCGGTGTCCGGGGACCGCAGATTCGCGGCGTTCGGGTCGTTGAGCGCGTACGCGGTCGTCGCCGTCCACGGCAGCGGCAGCCCGGCACCGAGCGAGGTGACGACCGGACCGTACCGGGTCCACCACTGCGTGCGGGTCACCGCGGCGCTGCCCTTCACGGCCACCGAGACCGTGCGTTTCACCATGCGCTCCGGCAGTCCGTCCACCAGATACACGGTCGGATCCGCCGGGTCGAGGGTCAGCTGATGCAGATTGAGGGTGACACCGGTGGCGACCGTGTGGCTCCACGCGATGTTCGCGTTGTGCCCGATCGACACGGTCGCCGAACCGAGCAGTGAACCGCCCGCCACATTCAGCTCCCCGGGGATGGTCTGCTGCGACTGCCAGAACCGCCGCCCGCCCTGCCACGGGTAGTGCGGATTGCCCAGCAGCAGCCCACGCCCGTTCGCCGTCGAACTGCCGCGGAACGCGACCGCGTTGGAGCCCATGTCCGCGTTCTGCGTGGACAGCAGCCGCTGCGCCGCCTGCGCGGCGTCGCCCGGCGGGACACCGGGCGACACTGCACCCGTGGGCGGCTGTGCCGCTGTGATGCCGTCGATACCGCGGCCCTGACCGCCCAGCACGGAGAGCGCGAAGGCGCGGGTCGTGACATCCAGGGCCGTCACCGGTCGCACCCAGTCGGCGTCCCGGCAGGCCGGATCCGTGATCCGGTTCTGGGCCAGCCAGGCGTTGTACCCGGCCGCCCAGCCGCGCTCCAGCTCCTTCACCTCATGGCTCTGACCCGCCGGAGCGGGCACCTTCAGCAGTCTCTCGACGGTGTGGCTGTCGCGTATCCCGCGGAAGTAGAGATCGCTGGAGAGATTCTTCGTCGCGGAGGACAGCGAGCCGTCCGGCGCCGCGTCCGGACCGAAGTACCTCGACCGCTCGCCGCGCAGCGTCACAAAGCCGTCGGCAAGCGTGCACACCTGGTCGGCGGCCTGCGCCCAGCCGTTGCCGAACCCGAGATCTGCGTAGTCCTTCGCCACGATGTGCGGGATGCCGTACTCGGTGTAGCGGATCACGGCGGACAGCCCGCCGCCCGCCGGGTGTTGGCCGTGCGAGGGATCGGCGGCCGCCGGTGGCAGGGACGCCGACACGGTGAACAGAGCGAGACCGGATACCGCGAGAAGTCTCAGACGGTTTCGGAGGGGCAAGGGTCCTCCCAACTGTGCGGGAACGAAAGGTGGTTGCTCGGATTTTCCGAGACGCCACGCGTAACTCAGCCAGCACCCGCGTACCCCTGTCAACATCGTGGCCGGGATCCAAACCCTTGACCACCGGGTCCCGGCCGCACAGGATCACGCCATGACAGGTGTACGCAGCTCCACAGTCGACGGCGTCGTGACGCGCAGCGCCCGGCGCACTCCCGAGCGCACCGCCGTGCGGTACGCCGAGCGGTCCTGGACCTACCGGGCCCTCGACACGGCGGTCAGCACCGCGGCCGCCGTCCTCCTCGCCGAACACGGCCTGCACCCCGGCGACCGGGTCGCCTCCTACGCGCACAACTCCGACGCGTACCTGATCGCGTACCTCGCCTGCGCCCGCGCCGGCCTCGTCCATGTGCCGGTCAACCAGAACCTCACCGGCGACGACCTGACGTACATCCTGCAGCAGTCGGGCAGCGCCCTCGTCCTCACCGATCCGGACCTTGCCGACCGGATCCCGGCCGGTTTCGCCGTACGTCCACTGCGCGACGCGCCGCACTCCCTCCTCGGTGAACTCGCCACCCCGCGCCCCTTCACCGCAGAGCGCGAACCGGCCGTCGGCGACCTGGTGCAGCTGCTCTACACATCGGGCACCACCGCGCTCCCCAAGGGCGCGATGATGACGCACGGCGCCCTCGTCCACGAGTACGTCAGCGCGATCACCGCCCTCGATCTGCGCCCCACCGACCGGCCCGTCCACTCGCTTCCGCTGTACCACTCCGCGCAGATGCATGTGTTCCTGCTGCCGTACCTCGCGGTCGGCGCGGAGAGCACCATCCTCGACGCGCCCGAAGCGGGCCGGATCTTCGACCTCGTCGAGGCCGGGCAGGCGGACAGCCTGTTCGCCCCGCCGACTGTCTGGATCGGCCTCGCCAACCACCCGGAGTTCGCCACCCGCGACCTCGGCGGGCTGCGCAAGGCGTACTACGGGGCGTCGATCATGCCGGTTCCGGTGCTGGAACGGCTCCGTGAGCGGTTGCCCGCACTCGCGTTCTACAACTGCTTCGGGCAGAGCGAGATCGGTCCGCTCGCCACCGTTCTCGGGCCCGACGAGCACGAGGGCCGGATGGACTCCTGTGGCCGGCCGGTGCTCTTCGTCGAGGCGCGAGTCGTCGACGAGCACGGCAAGGAGGTGCCGGACGGGACGGCGGGCGAGGTCGTCTACCGTTCCCCGCAGCTGTGCGAGGGCTACTGGGACAAGCCGGAGGAGACCGCCGAGGCGTTCCGCGACGGCTGGTTCCACTCCGGCGATCTCGCGGTCCGGGACCCGGAGGGCTTCTTCACCGTGGTCGACCGGGTGAAGGACGTCATCAACTCCGGTGGTGTCCTCGTCGCCTCCCGCCAGGTCGAGGATGCCCTCTACACCCACCCCGCCGTCGCGGAGGCAGCCGTCGTCGGGCTGCCCGACGAGCGCTGGATCGAGGCAGTCACCGCAGTCGTGGTCCTGCGCGCGGACGCCACGGAACAGCAGCTGCTCGACCACGCGCGGGAACGGCTCGCCCACTTCAAGGCGCCGAAGAGGGTCCTCTTCGTGGACGAGCTGCCCCGCAACGCCAGCGGAAAGATCCTCAAGCGCGAGCTCAGGGACCGGTTCGCGCTCCCTGGGTGACGAGCGCGCCGCAGCCGATGCCGACGACGGCCCCCCGACACGGCGGCGGCCTGGGCAGAGGCCAGGAACACCGCGGTGTTCGTCCCGTCCGCCGGGGGCGAACAACGCCGCTCCCCGGCGGTTCGACGACAGGCGCTCAGTGCCCGCCGCGCTCGTCCACGATCCGCTTGAACTTGCCGACCGACCGCTCCAGCGTCTCGGGGTCGACGATCTCGACCCCCACCGACACCCCGATGCCCTCCTTGACGGCCGTCGCGATCGCGAGCGCGGCCGCCGCCCGCTGGTCCGGCGTCGATTCCGCCCGCGCCTCCGCCCGCACCGTCAGCGCGTCGAGCCGGCCCTCACGGGTCAGCCGGAGCTGGAAGTGCGGCGCCACCCCTGGTGTACGCAGCACGATCTCCTCGATCTGGGTCGGGAAGAGATTCACCCCGCGCAGGATCACCAGGTCGTCGCTGCGCCCGGTGACCTTCTCCATCCGCCGGAAGACCCTGGCCGTGCCGGGCAGTAGCCGGGTCAGGTCCCGGGTCCGGTAGCGGATCACCGGCATGGCCTCCTTGGTGAGCGAGGTGAAGACGAGCTCACCCTCCTCGCCCTCCGGCAGCACTTCCCCGGTCAGCGGGTCGACGACCTCCGGATAGAAGTGGTCCTCCCAGATGTGCAGTCCGTCCTTCGTCTCGACGCACTCCTGGGCGACACCCGGGCCGATCACCTCCGACAGGCCGTAGATGTCGACCGCGTCGATGGCGAACCGCTCCTCGATCTCCCGGCGCATCTCCTGCGTCCACGGCTCGGCACCGAATATCCCGACCTTCAGCGATGTCGTACGCGGATCGACGCCCTGCCGCTCGAACTCGTCGAGAAGCGTGAGCATGTACGACGGCGTGATCATGATGATCTCCGGCCGGAAGTCCTGGATCAGCTGCACCTGACGGGCAGTCATGCCGCCGGACGCGGGGATGACTGTGCAGCCGAGCCGCTCCGCTCCGTAGTGTGCCCCGAGACCGCCGGTGAACAGGCCGTACCCGTATGCCACATGGACCTTCTGCCCCGGGCGGCCGCCGGCCGCCCGGATCGAGCGGGCGACCACATCCGCCCAGGTGTCGAGATCCGCCTGGGTGTAGCCGACGACGGTGGGGCGGCCCGTGGTCCCGCTGGAAGCATGGATGCGCCGTACCTGGTCCTCCGGCACCGCGAACATGCCGAACGGATAGTTGTCCCGCAGATCGGTCTTCGTCGTGAACGGGAAGCGGGCCAGATCGGCGAGGCTGCGGCAGTCGTCCGGGCGCAGCCCCGCCGCGTCGAACGCCGCACGGTAGAAGCCGACGTGGTCGTACGCATGGTGAAGTGTGGCGCGCAGACGCTCCAGCTGCAGCGCCTCCAGCTCCTTGCGGTCGAGCCGTTCCGCCGCGTCCAGCAGAGCCGTCATCCCGATCTCCCTCGTCCCGAGCAGACGACCGATCATTCGGTCGATCGTTACGGGAGCAGTAATTCAGGATGATCCGCAGCCTGGCAAGGGGGGGCGGCACAATCGTGCGCGCCGGAGCCGAACCGCGGTGCGGATTCGCTCACACCGAACACCGGTGCAGCCCGGCGCGGTGCCTGTTTGGATGGCGTGCATGCCCTTCTTTCACACATATGACGGGACCGAGCTCACCTACCACATCCAGGGCGAGGGCGAGCCACTGATCTGTGTGCCCGGTGGGCCGATGCGGGCCGCCGTCTACCTCGGTGACCTGGGCGGACTCTCCGCCCATCGGCAGCTGGTGCTGCTCGATCTGCGAGGGACGGGCGACTCGGCGGTGCCCGACGACCCTGCGACATACCGCTGCGACCGCCTCGTCGACGACGTCGAGGCGCTGCGCGTACACCTGGGCCTGGAGCGCATCGATCTGCTGGGCCACTCCGCCGCCGGCAACCTGGTCGAGCTCTACGCCGCCCGGTATCCGCAGCGGCTGCGCTCGCTCACGCTCGTCACCCCGGGAGCCCGGGCCGTCGGAGTGGAGATGACCGACCAGGACCGGATCGACGCCTTCGCGCTGCGCAGCGGTGAACCCTGGTACGAGGCCGGAGTCTCGGCACTGAAGGAGATCCAGGCCGGACGCGGCGGGAGCGAGCAGTGGGCGGCGGTCGAGCCGTTCGCCTACGGACGGTGGGACGCCGCAGCCCGGACGCACGCCGCCGGGAAAGCGACACAGTGCAATGCCCGGGCGATGGCCGTCTACTACCAGGACGGCGCCTTCGACACGGCGACCACGGTTGCCCCACTGCACAACCTGCCGGTCCCGGTGCTCGTCCTCGCGGGGGAGTACGACGCAGGACCGACCCCCGACCGCGCCGCCGAACTGGCCGCGCTCTTTCCGCAGGCCGAGTTCGCCGTGCAGCGCGGTGCCGCGCACTTTCCGTGGCTCGACGACCCCGGCGCGTTCGCGCGTACCGTCCGTGCGTTCCTCGACCCCGAGGTGCACAGCGTGCAGGCCGGCGGCATACGGCTCGCGTACCGCGTCTGGGGCGATCTGTCCGCCCCGCCCGTGGTCCTCGCCCACGGGCGGGGCGGCAACAGCCGGGACTGGACGGAGATCGCTGAACAACTCGCCGCCGACCACCGGGTGTACGCACTCGACTTCCGCGGCCACGGCCTCAGCGACTGGACCGGCCGCTACTCCTTCGAGCTGTTCCGCGACGATCTGCACGCCTTCATGGAGGCCCGCAATCTGGCCGGCGCCACCGTCGTCGGGCACTCGATGGGCGGCGCCGCCGCCTATCTGCTCGCCGAACGGGAACCGGGACTGATCGGCAGACTCGTCGTCGAGGAAGCCCCGACGCTCATCCCGCTCGACCCGCCCCGTCGGCCTGCCGAACGCCCGGACGGGGAGCTCGACTTCGACTGGCCGGTCGTCCCGTCGATCGACGCCCAGCTCAACGACCCCGATCCGACGGGCCGCGAGCGCCTCGGCGACATCATCGCCCCGACACTCGTCATCGGCGGAGGCCCCGGCAGCCACCTGCCACAGGATCAACTCGCCCGGATGGCACAGCAGATCCCCGACTGCCGGTTCGTGACCATCGACGCCGGACATCTCGTCCACGCCGCCCAACCCGCCGAATTCCTGGTGGCGCTGCGGTCGTTCGGCATGGACTGAGACGTCGGCGACGGGTCCCGATGGACTGCTCCGGGGGTCAGTCGCGGCTGAGCAGGGTGGCCAGGACCTCGTGCAGGGTCGCCTCCGGGTCGGGTACGGAACCGGCCGACCGCCAGGCCACGAAGCCGTCGGGGCGCACCAGCACCGCGCCCTCGGCGGTCGTACCGTGGGCCTCGGCCCAGTCCGCCCCGTTCTCCGGCTCCAGATCGGATCCGGAGCCGATGCCGAAGGCGTCGAGCCGCACCGCCAGCCGGTCGGCGACGCGCACGGCCGCACGACGCCACGCCACATCCGAGCCGTCGCAGAGCAGCACGAACGAACGCTCGTACAGATCCAGGGTGGACTTGCGCTCACCGGACTGACGGACCCACAGATGCGGGGCCCGGGAGCCGGGGTCACCAGTCAGCTGCAATCCGCGCGGTACCACGGGCTGCTCGGGGTCGGCGCCCACCACGGCGCCACGGACATAGCGGTAGCCCAGCGCCACGGGCAGCAGGCCGCCCTGCTTCCCGCCGCCCGCGCCGGGAGGCGGGGCATAGCCGGGGTGGCTGTGTTCCGCGGAACGGGCGGAGGCCCGCTCGCTCGTCGCCCGGGCCACCGGCAGCCGCTCCGCCTCGTACGTGTCCAGCAGTCCCGGACCGGCCTCGCCACGCAGCACGGCTGCGAGCTTCCAGGCGAGGTTGTGCGCGTCCTGGATACCGGTGTTGGAGCCGAACGCCCCGGTGGGGGACATCTCGTGGGCCGAGTCGCCGGCGAGGAACACCCGGCCGGAGCCGTACCGGTCGGCGACGCGCTCCGCGGCGTGCCACGGGGCCTTGCCGGTGATCTCCACATCGATGTCCGGGGCGCCCGTCGCCCGGCGGATGTGGTCCGCGCACCGCTCGTCGGTGAAGTCCTCGAGGGTCTCGCCCTGTTCGGGCTTCCACGGTGCGTGGAACACCCAGTCCTGCTCGTTGTCCACGGGCAACAGCGCGCCGTCCGCCGCCGGGTTGGTGAGGTAGCACACGATGAACCGCCGGTCGCCCAGCACGTCGGCGAGCTTCTTGGACCGGAAGGTGATGCTGACGTTGTGGAACAGGTCGCCGGGGCCCGACCGGCCGATCCGCAGCTGCTCCCTGATCGGACTGCGCGGGCCGTCGGCCGCGATGAGGTAGTCGGCGCGGACGGTGGTGTGCTCACCGGTCTCCCGGTTCTTCAGCACCGCGTCCACCGTTGACCCGTTCGAGTCGAAACTCAGCAGCTCGGTGGAGAACCTCAGATCACTGCCCTGCTCACGGGCCTGGGCCAGCAGCACCGGCTCCAGATCGTTCTGGCTGCACAGGCACCAGCCGCTCGGGCTGAACCGGGCGAGTCCGCCGCCCGGGTCGATCTCCTTGAACAGCCACTCCTGGTCGTCGCCGGTCAGCGAGCCCGCCTGCAGGATGCCATGGTTGTCAGCGAGGACCGAAGCTGCCTCCCGGATCCGCTGCTCCACCCCCGCCGTGCGGAACACCTCCATGGTCCGGACGTTGTTGCCGCGCCCCCGCGGATGTGTAGAGGTGGCCGCGTGCTTCTCGACCAGCAGATGCTCGATGCCGAGCCTGCCGAGGAAGAGCGATGCGGACAGGCCCACCAGCGAGCCTCCCACGATGAGGACTGGTACGCGGTGATCGACGTTCTCGTTCATCAGTTGCTCCCGCTAGGACGCTGTGCAGATGCACTGTCCATGCCCTTGTGAGAGCCGTTCGGACGGCCGCCGGAGCCCTGCTCACCTGAACGGTTCATAAATCTCGCGTCAGCCGGACCAGCGTTTCACGATCGGTCACGGAGAGATGCCCGCGGTCCGGGGGCGGACCGTACACATCCGCCGGGAGAAGCCCCGCTCCGATTCCACTCGACAACCGACGGCCGGCCAACCGATACGGCCACCGCACCGTCTCGAAGGAGAGCGCAACCATGACCACCCTCTCGGAACGGATCTCGCAGTCCGCCTTCGACGGCTCCAGGCTGCGGATCGTTCTGCTGCTCGATCTGCACGACGGAGCCCAGAAGCAATTCCTGGAGGCGTATGAGGACATGCGCAACCAAGTGGCATCCGTCCCCGGACACATCAGCGACCAGCTGTGCCAGTCGATCGAGAACCCCTCCCAATGGCTCATCACCAGCGAATGGGAGAGCGCGCCGCCCTTCCTCGCCTGGGTCAACAGCGAGGAACACGTCAAGACGGTCCAGCCCCTGCACAGCTGCGTACGCGACACCCGCTCGCTGCGCTACAGCATCCTGCGCGAGACCGGCAGCGCCTTCGACGCATTGCCGGAGTCGGCCAAGGGCGGCCTGCAGGCCTCGCCGCGGCTGGGCGACGGTGTGGTCCGCCACGCGCTGACGTTCACCGTCAGGCCGGGCACCGAGGAGATCGTCGCCAAGATCCTCGCCGACTACGACTCGCCGCAGGCCCGGGTCGACGAGCACACTCGGCTGCGCCGCACCTCGCTGTTCATGCACGGCAACCGCGTCGTAAGGGCGGTGGAGGTCGAGGGAGACCTCCTCGCGGCGCTGCGTCATGTTTCCCGGCAGCCCGAGGTCAGGGCCGTCGAGGAAGCCATCAACCCGTACCTGGAGCAGGACCGGGACCTCACCGATCCCAACTCGGCCCGGATGTTCTTCACCCGGGCGGCGCTCCCCACGGTCCACCACGTGACGAGGGGCCGGCACAACCCCGCCGAGGTCCGCCGGCATGCGCTCTTCTACCAGGCCAAGGAGGGCTGCGGCATGGCGCTCGCCCGGCTCCTCGCCGGCTACGACGAAGAGGCCGCCGACGACACGACGAGCCCGATCGACAGCAGCACCATCTTCCAGCGCGACGACATCGTCGTCCGACTCCTCGAAGCCGTCGGCCCGCTCGACGCCCAGGCCGCCCAGGCGGTCGGTGTCGACGGACCCGGCAAGGTGGCCAGACTCGGACGCCTCCTCGACGAGGACGCCAACGCCGTCCCCACGAACGACCGGGAGATCTCCCGCTTCATCACACATGCCGAGATGAAGCTGATCACCGATCGGCGGGCCGCGGAGTCCTGAACCGCGCGTCAGCACCTGGGGGGTTCTCGCTCAACCCGTCACCATCACGCGCACTGCGCCAGGAGGAAAACAGTCATGACCACGCACCGGCCACGCATCGTGGACCTCAGTGAGACCCAGCCCAACCGCAGGCGCGGAGGCGATCTGCGCGCCATGCTCACGCCGACAGCGGTGGGCGCCACCAGCGGCTTCATGGGGCTGGCCATCGTGCAGCCCGGCGACCGCATCGGAGAGCACTACCACCCGTACTCCGAGGAGTTTGTGTACGTCGTGAACGGTCTTCTGGAGGTGGACCTGGACGGTGAACCGCATGCCCTGCGGCCCGACCAGGGTCTGCTGATCCCTCCGTATGTACGCCACCGCTTCCGCAACGTGGGCGATGTGGAAGCGCGCATGGTCTTCCATCTCGGCCCGCTCGCCCCGCGCCCGGAGGTCGGCCACGTCGACACCGAGCAGACCGAGCACACCGAGACAGCGGACCGGGCCGCTCCGCCAGAACGAGCCGAGGCCGCTTCATGACGCGGCGCGTGGCGGTCACCGGGGTCGGCGTCGTCGCCCCGGGCGGAATCGGTGCGCCGGCCTTCTGGGACCTCCTCGCGAACGGGCGCACCGCGACACGGGGCATCACCCTCTTCGATCCGGCCGGGTTCCGCTCCCGGATCGCCGCCGAGTGCGACTTCGACCCGACGGAGCACGGCCTCGACGAGGAGCAGATCGCACGCGCGGACCGGTACGTCCAGTTCGCGCTGGTCGCCGCCCGGGAAGCGCTCGGCGACGCGGGGCTCGACCTGGAGAAGGTGGATCCCTGGCAGATCGGCGTCTCGCTCGGCACGGCAGTCGGGGGCACCACCCGACTGGAGCACGACTACGTCGCCGTCAGCGGCAGCGGCGCCCGCTGGGACGTCGACCACCGCCCGGCGGGCCGGCACCTGGAGCGGGCCTTCTCGCCCAGCTCCCTCGCCTCGGCGGTGGCCGAGGAGGTCGGCGCGCACGGCCCGGTGCAGACCGTCTCGACGGGCTGCACCTCCGGTCTCGACGCGATCGGATACGCCTTTCAGTCCATCGAGGAGGGCCGCGTCGAGGTGTGCATCGCCGGCGCCTCCGACTCGCCGATCACCCCCATCACGGTGGCCTGCTTCGACGCGATCAAGGCGACCTCGGCGAACAACAGCGACCCGGAGCACGCCTCCCGGCCGTTCGACGCCCGCCGGGACGGCTTCGTCATGGGCGAGGGCGGAGCCGTGCTCGTCCTGGAGGAGCTGGAACACGCCCGCGCCCGCGGTGCGACCGTCTACTGCGAGATCGCCGGCTACTCCACCTTCGGCAACGCCTACCACATGACCGGGCTGACCCCCGAGGGACTGGAGATGGCCGAGGCCATCAACCAGGCCCTCGGTCACGCCCGTATAGACGGTTCGGAGATCGACTACGTCAACGCACACGGCTCCGGCACCAAGCAGAACGACCGGCACGAGACGGCAGCGGTGAAACGGGCCCTGGGCGCACACGCCTACGACGTGCCCATGAGCTCCATCAAGTCCATGGTCGGTCACTCACTCGGAGCCATCGGTGCCATCGAGATCGCCGCCTGCGTCCTTGCGCTGGTCAACCAGACAGTGCCGCCGACGGCGAACTACGAGACCCCCGACCCCGAATGCGACCTCGACTACGTGCCGCGTACCGCACGTTCCATGAAGCTGCGCAGTGTCCTGTCGGTCGGCAGCGGCTTCGGGGGTTTCCAGTCCGCAGTGGCTCTGACCAGAACAGGCGGGAGGACACGATGAATGTCCGAAAGGCCCGGCGCACCGTCGTCACGGGCATTGGTGTCGTCGCCCCCAACGGCACGACCACGGAATCGTTCTGGAAGATGACGCTGGAAGGGGTGAACGTCCTCGACCGCGTCACCCGCGAAGGCTGCGAACATCTGCCGCTGCGGGTCGCCGGCGAGGTCCGGGGCTTCGACCCGGTGGCGCTGGTGGAAGAACGTTACCTCGTACAGACCGACCGGTTCACGCATTTCGCGATGGCCGCGGCGGATCTCGCGCTCGACGACGCCCGGCTCGGCCGGGCCGACTACGAGAACACCCCGTTCGGCGTAGGGGTGGTGACCGCCGCCGGGTCGGGCGGCGGCGAGTTCGGCCAGCGCGAACTGCAACGGCTGTGGGGTCAGGGGTCCAAGTACGTCGGCCCCTACCAGTCCATCGCCTGGTTCTACGCCGCCAGCACCGGCCAGATCTCCATCCGGGGCGGTTTCAAGGGGCCGTGCGCCGTCGTCGCCAGCGACGAGGCGGGTGGCCTGGACGCGCTGGCGCACGCCGCCCGGACCATCCGCCGCGGCGCCGACGCGGTGGTTGTCGGCGCGGCCGAGGCTCCCCTGGCCCCGTACTCGGTCGTCTGTCAGCTGGGGTACGAGGACCTGAGCGTCTGCGATGACCCCGCACGGGCGTACCGCCCCTTCACCGCCGACGCCTGCGGCTTCGTGCCGGCCGAGGGCGGCGCCATGCTCGTCGTCGAGGAAGAGGGAGCGGTACTGCGCCGCGGCGCCAAGGTCCGGGCCGAACTGGCCGGCCATGCGGCGACGTTCACCGGGGCGTCCCGGTGGGCGGAGTCCCGGGAGGGTCTGTCCCGGGCGATCAGCGGTGCGCTCCGGGAGGCCGACTGCGCGCCGGAGGAGATCGACGTGGTCTTCGCGGACGCGCTCGGCGTACCCGCGGCCGACCGCGCCGAGGCGCTGGCCATCGCCGACGCGCTCGGGGCGCACGGCAGGCGGGTGCCGGTCACGGCGCCCAAGAGCGGGATCGGCAGGGCCTACTGCGGAGCGCCGGTGCTGGACGTGGCCGCCGCGGTGCTGGCCATGGAGGACGGTCTGATACCGCCCACCCCCAATGTGGTCGACGTGTGCCACGACCTCGACGTGGTCACCGGCCGGGCGCGCCCCGCCGAGTTGCGGACGGCGCTCGTGCTGAGTCGCGGCCTCATGGGTTCGAACGCCGCGCTTGTGCTGCGGCACCCCACCGACACCCACGCGTGAGAAGGAGAAACCCCTCATGACCAATCCACTGACATACCAGGAGCTGGCCGCGCTGATGAAGAAGGGCGCGGGAGTCACCGTCGACCCGAGCGAGATGGAGAGTCGGCCCGCGTCCGGCTTCGACGAGTTCGGCCTGGACTCGCTCGGCCTCCTCGGCATCGTGGGTGTGCTGGAGAACCGGCACGGCCAGGCGCTCCCCGCCGACGCGGACCGCTGCAAGACCCCCCGTGAATTCCTCGACCTGGTCAACAACACCCTCGTGACAGGAGCCTGAAGTGTCCGGACACACCGAGAACGAGATCACCATCGCCGCCCCCCTGGACCTCGTCTGGGACGTGACGAACGACCTCGAGAACTGGCCGCGACTGTTCAGCGAGTACGCGTCCGTCGAGGTCCTCGAGCGGGACGGCGAGAGGACGAAGTTCCGGCTGACCATGCACCCCGACGAGAACGACAAGGTCTGGAGCTGGGTCTCCGAGCGCACCACCGACCGCGCCGCGCGGACGGTCATCGCCCGCCGGGTCGAGCCCGGCCCCTTCCAGCACATGAACATCCGCTGGGCGTACTCGGAGGTCCCCGGCGGCACGAAGCTGCACTGGGAGCAGGACTTCGCGATGAGGCCCGACGCACCCGTCGACGACGCGTGGATGACCGACAACATCAACCGCAACTCCCGCGTCCAGATGGAACTCATCCGGGACAAGATCGAGCAGCGCGACCGTGAGCGGCGCACCGCCCCGGTCAGCGCCCGCTGACGTCCCGGCCGTCCACCCCGCCGCCCGGCGGGTACCAGAAAGGCATCCTCTCGATGCACCATGCTCTGATCGTCGCCCGTATGGCGCCGGATTCGGCGCCGGACATCGCCGAACTGTTCGCCGCCTCGGACGGCAGTGAACTGCCGCACCTCGTCGGCGTCAACCGGCGCAAGCTGTTCCAGTTCGGTGACGTGTATCTGCATCTGATCGAGTCCGACCGCCCGCCCGGCCCGGAGATCGCCAAGGTGCACCAGCACCCGGAGTTCAAGGATCTCAGCGACAAGCTCACCGCTTTCATCAGCCCGTACGACCCGAAGACCTGGCGTGGTCCGAAGGACGCGATGGCGCATGAGTTCTACCGGTGGGAGCGGGACTCCACCGCCTGAGCAGGACTGAGCGATTGCCCCGGGTCCGGCTTGAGAGCCGGACCCGGGGCGATTCCACGGCCCGAAGTTGCCACGGTCCGAGGAGCGAACGGGTCAGGCGGGGACGACGCATTCGAATGCGTGCAGATACGCATTGACCGGACTGATGTCGCCGACGATCAGGCCGGCCTCCGCCATCCGGCTCATCAGACTCTCCCTGGTGTGCTTCGCTCCGCCGACGTTGAGGAGCAGCAGCAGATCCATGGCCGTGGTGAACCGCATCGACGGCGTGTCGTCGACCAGGTTCTCGATGATCACGACCCGGGCACCCGGGCGGGCGGCCGTCATCACATTGCGCAGCGTCCTGCGGGTGCTCTCGTCGTCCCATTCCAGGATGTTCTTGATGATGTAGAGATCGGCCTGGACGGGGATCTCCTCGCGGCAGTCCCCGGCGACGATGCGGGTCCGTCCGGCGAGCGGACCGCCGTCCCGAAGCCGGGCGTCGGCCCGCGCCACCACGCCCGGCAGATCCATCAGCGTGCCGCGGACGGACGGGTGCTTCTCCAGCAGGCTGGCGAGCACGTGTCCCTGACCACCGCCGATGTCGGCGACCTCGGAAACCTCGGCGAGATCGAGGAGTTCGGCCACGTCCAGCGCGGACTGCATGCTGGAGGTGGTCATGGCCCGGTTGAAGACCTGGGCCGACTCGTGCGCGTCCTGGTGCAGATAGTCGAAGAACCCCTTTCCGAATACCTCGGGGAAGACGCTCCTGCCGGTGCGTACCGCGTCGTCCAGGCGCGGCCAGACCTCCCAGGTCCAGGGCTCGGTGCACCACAGAGAGATGTACCGCAGGCTGTTCGGATCGTCCTCGCGCAACAGCCGGGACATGTCGGTGTGGACGAATTTGCCGTCCTCGGTCTCGGCGAAGATCCCGTAGCAGGACAGGGCGCGCAGCAGACGCTTCAGCGGCATCGGCTCGGCACTCAGCTCCGCCGCGAGCTCCTCCGCGCCGGCGGGAGTCTCTCCGAGCGCGTCGGCGACGCCCAGCCGGGCCGCCGCGCGCACGGCGGCGGCGCAGGCCGCGCCGAAGACGATCTCACGCAGCCGCATCCCCGGCTGCGGGGTGAGGGGAGTGGTGGTGATGGGGGTGGTGCTCACGGTGGTCATACCGTCTCGCTTCTCCTTGTGCGGGGGGACATGGGTCAGCACATTCCGGTCGGTGCGGACGTCGCGCATACGTTGCGGGCGAAGCTGTTGCGCTGTGCGGTTTCCTGGTTGGTCAGGTCCGCGGGCCGGTTGCCCATCGCCCGGTTGCCGCTGATGGTGTTGCCGGTGTTGTGAGCGCCCACGAAGCTCTTGAACAGCACGATCCCGCCGGAGAGCGGTGTGGCGCCCACGTTGTTCTCGACGGTGTTCGAGCGCACATCGGTGTCCACGGTGCCGGTGAGGATGATCCCGGACCCCTGGATTGCGGGCAGTCGCTCGGTCTTGACGCAGTACTTGTTGTTCTTGGCGACCCGGTTGTCGTGGATGGACATCGCCCCGGCCTGCGGCTTGCCCTCGTCGCCCACGACGAAGACACCGCTGCAGTTGCCGGTGAAGGTGTTGTTGTGGATGGAGAGGTTGCGGACCCGGCGGACGGTGAGGCCGATCCGGTTGTCCGTCAGCGTGTTTCCCCGGACCTTGGTGCCACGGGTGTCGGTTGCGCCGCCCTCCTGGTCCACGGTGTTCGCGACGAAGATGCCGGCGTCGCCGTTGGAGCGGGCGGTGTTGTCACGGATGTCGGCGCGGGTGGACCGCTCCTGAGCGATGCCCCAGATGCCGTTGGACCGGGACGTCACCTGCCGGACCGACAGTCCGTCGGTCCAGGTGGCCCAGACTCCGTTCTTCTTGAATCCGGAGACGGTCAGCGAGCGGATGTGCACACCGTCGACGGGATGTTTTGACGTGCCCTGGACGCAGATGCCGTTGCCGGCCTTCGCGCAGGCGTTGGCTGCCTTGGTCCCGGTCGCGGGTGGCATGAGCACGGTCCCGGCCGGGGCACCGCGCAGGGTCAGGCGTGCCTTCTTGATGAGGACACTCTCGTGATACGTGCCGGGCGGGATGTCGATGGTGTCACCCGGCCGGGCGGCATCCACCGCGGCCTGGATCGACTGGCCCGAACGCACCACGCGCACGACCGGGGAATCCACGGAACGGGAGGCAGCTGGAGTGCAGGCCGGCACAGCGGCGCCCACGGCGCTGGCCGCCACGGCTAGGCACAAGAGCTGTTTGGTGTGACGTTTCTTCATGAGCCGAAACTATGGGCGAACACTCCTTGATGCCACGCAGGGTGAGCGGTTGGACACATCACGTGCCTGAATGGCTTACGCCGGAACAGCCGCTGCGCGCAAGTGGTGGATGCGCGGCGGCGCACTCGGGTGAGATTGCACGGGTCGGTGCCTGTCCTCGCACCCGGGTCGGGACGGGGTGCGAGGACGTGCGTTCAGGCCTGCGGTCCGCGGCCGGGCGCGACGATCGAGCGGGCCCACCGGTAGTCGGCCTTGCCGCTGGGCGAGCGCTGGATCCGCGGGGCGATCACCAGCTGCCGGGGGATCTTGTATCCGGCGAGACGGGTCCGGCAGTGCGCCTGGACCTCGTCGAGCGAAGGTTCGGCTGCTCCCTCCCGCAGTTGCACCACTGCCGCGACGTGGTTTCCCCACCGTTCGTCGGGCACCCCGGCGACCAGCGCGTCGTACACGTCCGGGTGGGACTTGAGTGCCTGTTCGACCTCTTCCGGGTACACCTTCTCGCCCCCGGTGTTGATGCACTGCGAGCCGCGGCCGAGGACCGTGACGATGCCGTCCGCGTCGACGGTGGCCATGTCGCCGAGCAGCACCCATCGCTCCTTGCCCTTGTGGAAGAACGTCTCCGCGGTCTTGCGCGGGTCGTTGTAGTACCCGAGCGGCACGTGGCCCCGCTGGGCGATCCGGCCCGGCTCGCCCGGGGACACCGGTTCGTAGGTCGCCGGGTCGACGACCGCCGTACGGGAGTTGACCTGGATGCGGAACCCGTTCTCCGGCCCCGAGTCGGCCGTAGCGGTGCCGTTGAAGCCGGACTCCGACGAGCCGAAGTTGTTGAGCAGCATCACGGTGGGCACCAGCGACTGGAACTCCGCGCGCACCGAGTCGGACATGATCGCGCCCGAGCTGGAGACGGAGAACAGCGACGAGCAGTCGGTGCCCTTCAGCGGCCCCCTCAGCGCATCGATCAGCGGTCGCAGCATCGCGTCACCGACCAGCGACACGCTGGTGACCTTCTCCTTCTCGATCGTACGGAGCACCTCCTCGGGTACGAACCTGCGGTGGACGACGACCCGCTGCCCGAAGTTGAACCCGATGAACGCGGTCAGCGTCGAAGTTCCGTGCATCAGCGGGGGAGCGGGGAAGAAGGTGATGCCGTCGCCGCCCGCGGCGACGCGCTCGGCCAGCTCCTGCGGGGTCTTCACCGGGTCACCGGTCGGCGCGCCGCCGCCGAGACCGGAGAAGAAGAGGTCCTCCTGGCGCCACATCACGCCCTTGGGCATGCCCGTGGTGCCACCGGTGTAGATGATGAACTGGTCGTCGGCCGATCGGGACGCGAAACCGCGCCCGGGATCCCCGGCCGCCTCGGCGTCGGCGAATGCCACGGCATCCGGACCCGGGGCGCCCGCCGCCCGCGTACCCACCCGTACGAGATGGCGGAGCCTGGGTGCTTTCGGCGCGGCGGCCGCGACCCGCTCGTCGAACTCGGCGTCGAAGACCAGCGCCGCCAGATCCGCGTCCCGGTAGAGATAGACCAACTCGTCTTCCACATACCGATAGTTGACGTTGACCGGGACGATGCGCGCCTTGAGACAGGCCAGTACGGTCTGGAGGTACTCGATGCCGTTGTAGAGGTGGAGCCCGAGGTGCTCGCCCGGGGCCAGACCTGCGTCGATCAGATGGTGGGCGATCCGGTTGGCGGCGCCGTCCAGCTCCGCGTAGGTGAGCCGCCGCTCGGCACCCGTACCGGGATGGTCGAGATACACGAGCGCCTCGCGATCCGGGACCGCGTCGACGACCGACTCGAACAGGTCGGCAAGGTTGTACTCCACCGTTCCTCCTGACCCCGGATGCTGAGTGGTCCGGCGGTCATTAGAGCGCCGACCGGCACAACTGGGAAGAGGCGCCGCCGAAGAAATCTGACTGACTGTCAGAAAACTATTGAACTGGACCCCCACCTACTGCAACCTGTTCTAGATCTGGAGTCGGGAGGCAGGCAATGGGTGGTACGGAACACCTCACCGTGCAGCGCGAAGGCGCCACACTGGTGCTCACCTTGAACAGGCCGGAGGCCAAGAACGCGCTCTCGCTGCCGATGCTGGTCGGGCTGTACGACGGCTGGCTGGCCGCGGACGAGGACGACGGAATCCGCTCCGTCGTCCTCACCGGCGCAGGGGGCTCCTTCTGCGCCGGCATGGACCTCAAGGCCCTCGCGGGCAAGGGGATGGAGGGCGAGCAGTACCGGGACCGGATGACGGCCGACCCCGATCTGCACTGGAAGGCGATGCTGCGCCATCACCGCCCCCGCAAGCCGGTCATCGCCGCCGTCGAGGGGTACTGCGTGGCGGGCGGAACCGAGATCCTGCAGGGCACCGATATCCGTATCGCCGGTGCGAGCGCCACCTTCGGGCTCTTCGAGGTCAAGCGGGGACTGTTCCCCATCGGCGGCTCGACGGTACGACTGCCGCGCCAGATCGCCCGCACCCACGCCCTCGAAATGCTCCTCACCGGACGCCCGTACAGCGCCGACGAAGCGGCCCGCATCGGGCTGATCGGCAGAGTCGTCCCCGACGGCACCGCACTGGAACAGGCCCTCGACGTCGCGGAGCGGATCAATGCCTGCGGCCCGCTCGCCGTCGAGGCCGTCAAGGCGTCCGTGTACGAGACCGCCGAAATGACCGAGACCGAGGGGCTCGCCGCCGAGCTGAAGCGCGGCCGGCCGGTATTCGCGACCGCCGACGCCAACGAAGGCGCCCGCGCCTTCGCCGAGAAGCGCCCGCCCGTCTACCGGCGCGCCTGAGTCAAGGAGACAACCGTGCCCGACGTCCTCAGCGCACCACTGGTGGTCGAGTTCCCCTTCACCCGCTCCCTCGGTCCGGTCCGGAGCGCCTTCCTGACCGGGCTGCGCGAACGGACCGTGCTCGGCGTGCGGACCGGCGACGGAAAGGTCCTGGTCCCGCCCGTCGAGTACGACCCCGTCACCGCCGAGGAGCTGCGCGAACTGACCGAGGTCGCCACCACCGGCACCGTCACCACCTGGGCCTGGAACCCGGCCCCGCGCCGCGACCAGCCCCTGGCCACCCCGTTCGCCTGGGTGCTGGTCAAGCTGGACGGGGCCGACACCGCCCTGCTCCATGTCCTCGACGCACCGGGGCCTGAAGCCGTGAACACCGGCATGCGGGTCCGGATCCGCTGGGCCCCGCAGCGGACCGGCGCCATCACGGACATCGCCTGCTTCGAACCGTACGAGAGCGAGGCGACGGCCGAAAGCACCCCGCACAGCGGCGAGTTCGCCGACCCCGTCACCGGCATCGTCACCCCGGCCCGCCTCGACTACACGTACACCCCCGGCCGAGCCCAGAGCGCGTACCTCAACGCCCTCTCCGAGCAGCGCACCGTCGGCGAGCGCTGCCCGTCCTGCCGCAAGGTGTACGTCCCGCCCCGCGGCGCCTGCCCCACCTGTGGTGTGGCCACCACCGAACCGGTCGAGGTCGGCCCGCGCGGCACCGTCACCACGTACTGCATCGTCAACATCAAGGCGAAGAACCTCGACATCGAGGTTCCGTACGTCTACGCCCACATCGCCCTCGACGGCGCCGACCTCGCTCTGCACGGGCGGATCAGCGGCATCCCGTACGACCAGGTGCGGATGGGGCTGCGGGTCGAACCCGTCTGGACCGAGGGCGGCCGCCACCCCGACCACTACCGGCCCACCGGAGAGCCGGACGCCGACTACGACGCGTACAAGGAGCTGCTGTAGATGCGAGACGTAGCGATCGTCGCCTTCGCGCAGACGGACCATCGGCGGCGCACCGACGACCTCTCCGAGGTCGAAATGCTCATGCCGGTCCTGCATCGGGTCCTCGACGCGACCGGCCTCAGGGCGCGCGACATCGGCTTCACCTGCTCGGGATCCAGCGACTACCTCGCCGGCCGCCCCTTCTCCTTCACCATGGCCCTCGACGGCGTCGGCGCCCAGCCGCCGATCTCCGAGTCCCATGTGGAGATGGACGGCGCCTGGGCGCTGTACGAGGCATGGGTGAAACTCCAGACCGGCGAGGCCGACACCGCCCTCGTCTACGCCTACGGGAAGTCCTCGCCCGGTGAGGTGCGCGACGTCCTCACCCGCCAGCTCGACCCGTACTACGTCGGCCCGCTCTGGCCCGACTCCGTCGCACTCGCCGCACTCCAGGCCCAGGCGCTGATCGACGCGGGCGAAACCGACGAGGCCGCCCTCGCCTCGATCGCCGCCCGCAACCGCACCGCCGCCGCGGACAACCCGCACGCACAGCTCGCGGGCTCCGTCCCGGTCGGCGACTATGTCGTCCGGCCGTTGCGCACCGGCGACTGCCCGCCGGTCGGCGACGGCGCCGCAGCCGTGGTCCTCGCCGCCGGTGACACCGCGCGCGCTCTGTGCACCCGCCCGGCCTGGATCCGCGGCATCGACCACCGCATCGAGGCCCACAGCCTCGGAGTGCGGGAGCTGACCGACTCGCCGTCGGCCCGGCTCGCCGCCGAACGGGCCGGGGCCTTCGAACGGCCCATCGACACCGCGGAGTTGCATGCACCGTTCACCTCCCAGGAGGTCGTACTGCGCAAGGCGCTCGGGCTCGATGACAGTGTCCGCGTCAACCCGTCCGGCGGTGCGCTCGCCGCCAACCCCGTCATGGCCGCCGGGTTGATCCGGCTCGGCGAGGCCGCGGCCCGTATCCACCGCGGCGAGTCCGACCGGGCGCTGGCCCACGCCACATCGGGACCCTGTCTGCAGCAGAATCTGGTCGCCGTCCTCGAAGGGGAGACCATCCATGTCTAAGGAGCCCGTGGCCGTCGTCGGCATCGGCCAGACCAAGCATGTCTCCGCCCGCCGGGACGTGTCCCTCGCCGGTCTCGTCCGCGAAGCCGCCGTACGCGCGCTGGAGGACGCCTCCCTGACCTGGGCGGACATCGACGCCGTCGTCATCGGCAAGGCACCCGACTTCTTCGAGGGCCTGATGATGCCGGAGCTCTATCTCGCCGACGCCCTCGGCGCGGTCGGCAAACCGATGCTCCGCGTGCACACCGCGGGCTCGGTCGGTGGTTCCACCGCGCTCGTCGCCGCCAGTCTCGTCGCCGCGCGGGTGCACCGCACCGTGCTCACCTTGGCCTTCGAGAAGCAGTCCGAGTCCAACGCCATGTGGGGACTGTCGCTGCCCATCCCGTTCCAGCAGCCGCTGCTCGCAGGCGCGGGCGGCTTCTTCGCCCCGCACGTGCGCGCGTACATGCGTCGCACCGGGGCGCCCGGCACGGTCGGCTCCCTCGTCGCCTACAAGGACCGGCGCAACGCGCTCAAGAACCCGTACGCACACATCCACGACCCGGACATCACCCTGGAGAAGGTCCAGGCCGCACCGATGCTCTGGGACCCGATCCGCTACTCCGAGACCTGCCCGTCCTCGGACGGCGCGTGCGCGATGATCCTCACCGACCGGACGGGCGCCGGCCGTTCGCCGCATCCGCCCGCCTGGGTGCACGGTGGCGCGATGCGCAGTGAACCGACCCTGTTCGCCGGCAAGGACTTCGTCTCGCCGCAGGCGGGCAAGGACTGTGCGGCCGATGTGTACCGGCAGGCCGGGATCACCGACCCGCGACGGGAGATCGACGCCGTCGAGATGTACGTCCCGTTCTCCTGGTACGAGCCGATGTGGCTGGAGAATCTCGGCTTCGCAGCCGAGGGGGAGGGCTGGAAGCTCACCGAGTCCGGGGTCACCGAACTCGACGGCGACCTGCCGGTGAACCCCTCGGGCGGTGTGCTCTCCACCAACCCCATCGGCGCGTCCGGCATGATCCGCTTCGCCGAAGCGGCCCTGCAGGTACGCGGACAGGCGGGCGAACACCAGGTGCCGGGCGCCCGCAAGGCGCTCGGCCACGCGTACGGCGGCGGGGCGCAGTTCTTCTCCATGTGGCTGGTCGGAGCCGAGCCTCCTCGCACCTGAGGCGAGGGCCGTCCCGGGCCGGCCGAGCAAGCCTTGGCCGCGGCCTGTCGGGGACCGCCCGCGGTGGCTAGGCTTTGGCCGGGACGACTAGTGGGAGGAGCCGACGTGGCGGAGAGCACCACCACCCAGCAGACCTTTGCCGGCTGGGACAAGCCGGACCTCGACCTCAGCAACGCCGACTGGCAGTCGGGCACACAGGGTGCCGGGGATGTCCAGATCGCCTTCGTCGAGGGATTCATCGCGATGCGCAACGCCGGTAAGCCCGGCAGCCCTTCGCTGATTTTCACCCCGGCCGAATGGCGGGCCTTCGTGGTCAACGCCCGCGACGGCGAGTTCGACCTCACCTGACGGCGCGGCCCGCGCGGAGCGGACTCAGGGCCACAGCAGTTCGCGCTCCCAACCAGCATCCATGGCACGGTAGTTGAGCCAGGTATGGTTGCGCTGCTTGTCGCCCTGCCAGAACTCCACGGTCTGCGGCCGCACCGAGTGCAGCGTCCATCTTGGCGGTACGAGATCCGGCTCCCGCTCCACCCGGGCGAGCGACTGACGTACCGCCGCGTCACGCTCCGCGAGATCCGTCAGCGGGCTGCTCTGCCGCCCGAGCAGCGCCTCTGCCCTGGCCCCCGGTCCGCGGGCCAGGAAGTCCGCGGCGCTCCGCTCGGCGCTGTCGGCGACTACGGGCCCGCGCACCCGCACCTGGCGGGCCGACTGCGGCCAGTGGAAGGTGAGGGCGGCGAACGGGCGGTCCGCGAGATCGCGCCCTTTGACACTGCCCGCGTCCGAGGCGAACTGCCGGCCCTGCGCGGACACGTTCTTGAGGATGGGCGTGCGGGCGGTCGGATTCCCGTCGGCACCCGCCGTCGACAGAGTCATCGCGTGCGGCTCGCGGACCCCGGAGTCCAGCGCGTGCAGCAGCCACTCGGTGAACAGTTCCTCTGGGGGTGTCAGGGGCGGTCCGCGGGTCGAGTGCGGGCAACTCGCCCTGGAACACCTCGATGTCACGCAGCAACTGACGCAGCTCGGTCATGCCGGCTCCTCCCCGTACCTGATGGTTATGGCTGACGTTCTCATTAGCCTTATGTCCGACACCCGGCTCGCCCTCGATCTCGCCCTCACCGTCCGCCACGACGGACGGGGCGGTGTCGTCGACGACCTCGGCACCCCGGAGGGGCTGACCGCCTGGGTGCACGAACGGCCCGGCCTGCTCCGCGTCGGCCGATGTCCGGGCGGTCGATGCCTGGGAGGCCGACGAGGAGAGCCTCGCTGCGTACGGTCCCTGGGTGCCGCCGTCCGGGCGCTCTTCGCGCACGCCGTACGTCCCGGCGAACCGAGTCCCGCCGACGCCCGGAACCTGATGCCCGTACGCGAGGCACTCGACCGGCTCAATGCCGCGGCCGCAGCTGTCCCGACCGTCCCCCGTCTTGACTGGCCGGACGAAGGCGCCCCCCTCGTCTCCCACCACCCGTCCGGCGTAGCGCAGTGCGAGGACGCCCTGCCCGCCGCCCTGGCCCGCGCCGTGATCGGCTTCCTCGCCGGACCGGACCGCGCCGCGCTGCGTGCCTGCCACGCCCCACGGTGCGTGCGTTACTTCATCGAGGAGCACCACCGCCAGGAGTGGTGCAAGCCCTCCTGCGGCAACCGAGCCCGGGTGGCCCGCCACCATGAGCGGCACCGCGCGTCGCACCCGTAGCCGGGTGAACCGCCGTAGCGTGGTGATCATGACTGGCGAACGCGACCTGCGAACCCTGCTGAGCGGTATGAGGCCGGAGCTGAACGCCGGCCGGTACGTCTTCACCACGGTGCCGGACGGTGCTGCGCCCACCGGTGTCGCTCCCGTGGTGACGGTCACCGAGCGCGAAGGGCTGACCCTGGTGCTCCCGGAGGAGGAAGCCGTCGCCGCAGGGCTGACGTACGACTATGTGGCGGCCTGGATCACCCTGCGCGTCCACTCCGCGCTGGACGCCGTGGGGCTCACCGCCGCCGTGGCGCTCGCTCTCACCGACGCGGGGGTGAGCTGCAATGTGGTGGCCGGCTACCACCACGACCACCTGTTCGTCCCACACGGACGCGGTACCGAGGCAGTGGGCGTCCTGGAGGCGCTGGCCGCGGAGTCCGGCCACGATGCGCCGGACATGCCCTGGCCCGCCGGTCGGCGGTCCGACGTGCGCGGGCCCGGCTCCGCAACGTGAGCCGGGACACGTAATATGTCTGCATGTCCTTCCTCCGCCGCCGTAGCGCCGCCACACCCGCGGGCCCGGATTTCGACGTCCTGGCCATGGATCCGGGGGACTGGCCCGGAAACCTCGGCGCCGGTCTGCTGCCCGCACCTGACGGGAGCTGTCAGGGCGTCTTCCTGCGGTACGACCTGTTCGGCGGCCGCGGCCCCGCGATGATCATCGGTAATCTCCCGGAGGGTTCGCCCGCCCGCGAGACCGAGGAGGGCCAGGTCCCGTTCGAGGTCGCCCAGCTGCTGCTCGCGCTGGAGAACGACGAGCCGGTCGAGGTGACCGGCACCGACGACATGCCGGTGATGCAGGGCGACAACCTGCTGATCGTCCGCCGGGTGAAGCTCTCCGAGACCCGGATCTCCTGCGTCCAGTTCGACCGCAGCGACGGGGTGCTCGTCACCATTGCCAGCTGGGACCGGCCCATCACCGACGATCTCTACACCCTGCTGAAGCCACTGCCGGCCGAGCTGTTCCAGCAAGGCTGAAACGTCCCTGCCACGGCCGTCCGCACCGATCCGGGCGGCCGCGGGGCACTTTTGTCCAACCCTGCGCAGCCTCCGTCCAAGAGGCTGCTTTGTCATGCACCTTGTCCGGACAGTCATCGGACCTTTAGCGTCGTGCGCCATGACACCCGGGATGACGCGACGCACCACAGTGAAGACAGCCATCGGCGCAACAGGTGCCCTGGCGCTGGGAGTTCCCGCACTCGCCGGAACGGCGGCTGCTGCCGGTACCTCCGATGAATCGCCCGGATCGCAGGGGCCGGAGGGAGCCAGGACACTGGTGGACCCGGTGCTCTGGTACCGCGCCCCCGCCGCCGACTGGGAACGCGAATCACTGCTCATCGGCGGTGGTGCCCTGGGCGCGAGCGTCTACGGAACGCTCGCTTCGGAACGGCTCACCTTCAACGAGAAGACGCTGTGGACCGGCGGCCCCGGCTCCACCCAGGGGTACGACTTCGGGAACTGGACCGCCCCCAGACCGGGCGCCCTCACCGCAGTGCAGCAACGCCTCGAGAGCGAGGGTGCGATCGATCCGGACTCGGTCGCCGCGGAACTCGGCCAGGCACGCCGTGGCTACGGCGCCTACCAGGTCTTCGGCGACCTGCTGCTCGATCTGCCGAATGCCCCGGTCGCCCCCGACGCCTCCTACCGACGCGCCCTCGACCTGCGGACGGCGCTCGCCACCGTCACCTACACCCACCAGGACGTCCACCACACCCGGGAGTTCTTCGTCTCCCACCCCGGCAGCGTCATCGCCGGGCGGCTCGGAGCGGACCGCCCGGGACAGGTCTCCTTCACCCTGCGCTACACCTCGCCGCGCAGCGACTTCACCGCGACCGCGGCTGGAGACCGGCTGACCGTACGTGGCGCGCTGAAGGACAACGGGCTGCGCTTCGAGGCCCAGATCCGGGTCCGTACGAGTGGCGGCCGCGTCACTGCCGGGTCCGACGGCACGCTGACCGTCACCGATGCCGACAGCGCCTGGTTCGTCCTCGCCGCTGCCACCGACTACGCAGACCGCTATCCGGCCTACCGCGGCGACGACCCGCACCACGGGGTCACCCGCACGGTGGACGAAGCGGCCGGAACGTCGTACGAGAAGGTCCGGGCCGCCCATGTACGCGACCATGGCACGCTCTTCGACCGGGTCGCCCTCGACATCGGCCAGCAGCTGCCCGACCTGCCGACCGACCAGCTGCTGTCCCGGTACACGGGCGGAACGACCCCCGCCGACCGGGCGCTCGAAGCGCTCTTCTTCCAGTACGGCCGCTACCTGCTGATCGCGTCCTCGCGGGCCGGTTCGCTGCCCGCCAACCTCCAGGGCGTCTGGAACAACTCCACCACCCCGCCATGGTCCGCCGACTACCACAGCAACATCAATCTCCAGATGAACTACTGGCTCGCCGAGGTCACCAACCTGGCCGAGACCACCGCGCCGTACGACCGCTACATCGAGGCGATGCGCGCGCCGGGGCGCCGGACGGCGAAGGAGATGTTCGGGACGGCCGGCTGGGTGGTGCACAACGAGACCAACCCGTACGGCTTCACCGGGGTCCACGACTGGTCAACCGCCTTCTGGTTCCCCGAAGCCGCCGCCTGGCTCACCCAGCAGATGTACGAGCACTACCGGTTCAGCGGCTCCACCGGCTATCTGCGCTCCACCGCCTATCCCGCGATGAAGGAGGCCGCCGAGTTCTGGCTGGCCAATCTGCGCACCGACCCGCGCGACGGGCTGCTCGTCGTCACCCCCAGCTACTCTCCCGAGCACGGCGACTTCACCGCAGGCGCCGCGATGTCCCAGCAGATCGTCCATGACCTGCTCACCAACACCCTGGAGGCCGCCCGCACGCTCGGTGACGCCCCCGCCTTCCGCAGTCGCCTGCGGACGACCCTCGACCGGCTCGACCCCGGGCTGCGGATCGGCTCCTGGGGACAGCTCCAGGAGTGGAAGACCGACCGGGACGACCCGGCCGACGACCACCGCCATGTCTCGCACCTCTTCGCCCTCCACCCCGGGCGGCAGATCGAACCCGGCAGCAACTGGGCCGAAGCGGCCAAGGTCTCTCTCGGGGCGCGTGGCGACGGCGGCACGGGCTGGTCCAAGGCATGGAAGATCAACTTCTGGGCGCGGCTACGCGACGGCGACCACTCCCACAAGATGCTCGCGGAACAACTGAAGAGCTCCACCCTCCCCAACCTCTGGGACACCCACCCGCCGTTCCAGATCGACGGCAACTTCGGTGCCACCTCGGGCATCGCCGAAATGCTGCTGCAGAGCCAGTACGACGTGATCGAGATCCTCCCCGCCCTCCCGGCCGGCTGGCCGGAGGGATCGGTCCGCGGACTGCGAGCCCGCGGAGGCTTCACCGTCGACATCGAATGGTCCGACGGGCAGGCCCGCCGTGTGGTGATCACGGCGGGCCGAAGCCGCGAAGTGACCGTCCGCAGCTCCCTGTGGCCGAGCGGCGAAAGAACCTTCAAGGCCCGCGCGGGCGGCCGCTACACGCTGGTGGCGGAGGGCTGAGCGAACAGCGCGGTGACCCGCGCTGCCGAGACACCGAGCCCCGTGGGACCACTCAGGTGCCACGGGGCGCCGGAACCCCGCCGCAGATCCTCTTCGCGGTAGCGGCGGCAGCCCCGGTGCCAGATCAGGATGCCCGCGATCCAGTGCTTGAGCTCCTCCACGTAGCCAGCCAGGATCTCCCTGCCCTCGGTGTCCAGCCCGAAGTCGTCGTACAGGACCGGGAGTTCCTGCTCGGCGACATGGAGGAACTGGCGCAGCCGCGAGTTCATCAGGTCGTGCACGATCGCCACCGCGGTCGGATAGTCGACCCCGAAGAAGTTCTGCACGACCAGGACGCCGTTGTGCACCTCACCCTCGTACTCGATCTCCTTCTGGTACGAGAACAGGTCGTTGAGCAGCGCGGCATAGTCCGACGCCGCGTTCTCCAGGGAGCGCAGCGGGCCGCTGCGGTAGATCTCCTCCGGCACCTTCTTGCCGTGACCGAGCCGGCACAGACTCATCGTGAGGTCCGAACCGAACGTCAGCCGCCGCATCTCGATGTAGTCCACCGGGTCCGGGATCCGGTGCTGCGCCTGGTTGGCCAGCTCCCGGAGCCAACTCGCCGTCATCGACTCGATGGCCGTGCGCAATGCGCGCCGCGCGCGGTCGTCCATCGGGGCCGCAGTCCGCTGCCAGAGATCGGCGAGACCGCGCTCCAGCGCATTGACCGGCTCCGGCGCCGCGGAGCCGTCCATCGGCATGAACAGCGAGAGACGCTCGTTGGCCAGCCGCGCCCCGGCCAGGTCCCGGGCCCGCCCGTGCACCACCGGGAACCAGTCG
Source organism: Streptomyces sp. NPDC002206 (assembly GCF_053593595.1). Taxonomy (NCBI): domain Bacteria; kingdom Bacillati; phylum Actinomycetota; class Actinomycetes; order Kitasatosporales; family Streptomycetaceae; genus Streptomyces; species Streptomyces sp. NPDC002206. The sequence goes on along the minus strand of NZ_JBSFCW010000010.1, from coordinate 209,108 downwards.
TCGCCGTATGTACCCCAGGCCAGCCACCCCGAGGAGAGATCCAGCTCGTCCGCCGTCGCGTCCGGATGCAGACCCGCCGCGCACAACGGCAGATCGATGGCGACGAGCCGCTCCTCGTCCCAGATGTGCGAGCCCGGCACCCCCGGCTGCGCCTCCAGGATCCCCATCCGGCGTGCCCAGTCGACGAGCCGGACCCGCGCCCCGCCCAGATGCGGACTGAGCGCCGTACCGAACGGCAGGTCGAAATCGGGCAGCAGCGACGGGCCGACGTGCCGGTAGGGCACATGGGTGTGGCTGCGCAGCCGGGCCCGCTCCGAGCGCGGTGTGAAGCGGATCGACGCGGCTGACATACCGAAACCGAGGGCGGCCTCGCCCGCCCCGCCGTCGTTCATGTAGCGGCTGGAGCGCATGTGCCACTCATGGCCGCCGGACTGCCAGTCCTGCAACGCCTTGACGTACGCGAGAACCGTCGCGGTCTCCGTCGGATCGAGCCCCTTCTCCGCGCACAGGGGCCCGAGTTCGGTGAGCGCGGTGTTCTCGAACTGCTGGAGCCGTGAGGTCAGCAGATCGTTCACCGCCTCGGCGGCCTGCTGGGTGGAGCAGTTCAGAAACGTCTCCAGCACCAGCACACCGTTGCTGTTCTCGCCCTCGTCCTCGACCTCCCGCTGGTACGAGAAAAGGTCGTTGCGCAGATGCACACCGTCGGAGAAGGCGTCCCGCAGCACCCGCAGTGCCCGCTCGTCGGCCACCGAATCGGGGACCTCGGCGCCCGCCGCGTACTCCACGAGCCCTGCCGACCATGGCGCGCCGCCCACCTTGCGGCGCATCTCGATGTACTCCACGGGGTTGGCGATGCGGCCCTCGTTGATATTGGCCAGTTCCCACAGCGACTCGTTGAGCAGGTTCTCGGTCGCCTCCGCGAACCGGGCCCGCCAGGCGTCGGACATGCTCGGCACCGTCCGCGCCCACAGATCGGCCAGCCCCGCCTCGACCGGGTTCGTCGGCTCGGGTGTCCGCGCCCCTCGTTCCATCGGCATGAACGCCGGCAGCCGGTCCAGATACTTCTTGCCGCCCTCCCGGTCGGGGGTGCGCTTGAACAGCTTCAGGAAGTGGTCGTCGAAGAAGAACACCCACACATACCAGTCGGTGACCAGTGACAGGGCCTCCGCCGAGCAGTCGGGGTGGGTGTACGCGCACAGCAGCGCGTAGTCATGGGAGTCGAGGTCCGCCTCCTCCCAGATGTCGGACCCTTCCACCATCCCTATGCTGCGCGCCCAGGACTTGGTGTGCTGTCGCGCCTCCTCGACATGGGGGTTGAGCCGCGCCGGATACGGAACATAGAAGTCCGGCAGGGTGAAGGGCTGCGCCATGTGTGTCCGGCCTTTCCGAGGAATTCCGCGCGGGGCTCGCGCGGACCTTTCGTGTCCGCGCGAGCACTACCCTTCGGCCGTCCGGGGCACGCACACCGGGAATTAATCGCACAAAAGGTACGTGAGTATGCGCGGCATCGACAGACCGCGGCGCATGCCCGTCCGCTCCGTAAAACTCAGGTAACGCCCCACCGCCACACAGTCGTTGCTTCCTGACCTTCGCAGGTCAGAGCCCATGCCAGTGGTCTGGTCCAGTGGCTCGTCCGACAACCCCCCTTGTGCTCTTGACGCGCTATCAACTCAGGTCACAGAGTGTGCGCCCATAGCCGAAACGTGACATCGGACCACGTACGACTTTCGAAGCACGCAGCTCCAAGAAGGGTTGTCATGACGTCCAAGCAGAGGACCAGACTCACGCTCGCCCTGACCACCGTCGGCGCCCTGAGTCTCGCGCTGCTCTCTCCCGCGGTGCAGGCCGGCGCGGACGGGGTGCGACCCGAGTGTCCCCGCGGCCTCGACTGCGACTGGGTCCCGGCGGCCTATCAGCAGACCGGCGATCCGGCCGACAAGGAGACGTACGGCAACTACGACACCGCGGACCGCCCGCACAGCAACAAGATCAAATTCATCGTTCTGCATGACACCGAAGAAGACTTCGACACCACCCTGAAGATCTTCCAGAACCCGCTGAAGCAGACTTCGGCCCACTATGTGGTGCGCTCGGGCGACGGTCATGTCACCCAGATGGTCAAGGACAAGGACGTCGCCTGGCAGGCGGGCAACTGGTACGTCAACACCCACTCCATCGGCATCGAGCAGGAGGGCGTCGCCGTCGAGGGCGCCAAGTGGTACACCCCCGAGCTGTACAACTCGACGGCGAAGCTGGTGCGTTATCTCGCCGCCAAGTACGACATCCCGCTCGACCGGCAGCACATCATCGGCCACGACGGCGTGCCGCCCACCAGCACGGCCGGTACCAAGAACATGCACTGGGACCCGGGAACGTACTGGGACTGGAACCGCTTCATGGCGCTGCTCGGCAAGCCGACGACCGTGCCGAGCGCACCGAAGAGCAGCCCGCTCGTCACCGTCAGCCCCCGCTTCAAGGACAACAAGCAGGCGTTCCGCGACTGTGAGAAGAACGTCGACCTGCCGGTCCAGGGCAGCAGCGCCGTCCCGCTTCACACCGAACCGTCCACCGACGCACCGCTCTTCTCCGACCCGGGCCTGCACACCGACGGCTCGCCCGGCACGAACTGCGCGGCCGACTGGGGCAGCAAGATCAGTGCGACTCAGCAGGCGGTGGTCGCAGACCACGCGCCCGGCTGGACGGCGATCTGGTGGTACGGCCAGAAGGCCTGGTTCGAGACTCCCGCGAAGGCCCGGACCACCGTGCCGACCGCCGGCTACGTCGTCCGGCCGAAGGACGGCCGTACTGATGTGCCGGTGTACGGGGTGGCCTACCCGGAGAAGTCGGAGTACCCGGCGGACTTCGCGGACCAGCGGGTGGGAACGCCGTTGCCGTACACCATCAAGGCCGGGCAGTCCTATCCCGGCGGGGGCGAGGCGCCGACCGGGTTCTTCTACGCGCCGACGATCGATGCGTCGTATCCGCTGGACCATGCGTACTTCCAGGGCGGGGAGAAGTACGTGACGGTGCAGATCGGGCACCGGATCGCGTTCGTGAAGGCGTCGCAGGTGGATGTGGTGCGGGTGCGGTGACGGCCCGGGGGTGAGCGGGCGGGGCCCTGCAGGGGCTCTGTCCCCGAACCCGCCCTCCGCTCCGCATTTTCCGGAGGGCTGCACGCAACAGCGCGCTGCGAGCCCGGTGTGTCGACACCGGACCCGCAGCGCGCATCCCTTGTGGAGCCGCGTCAGCGAGTGCCGACCGCGGCACGCACAGCCCGCCGGGCCATCGCGCAGTCGTCGTGCAGCCGGCGCAGCAGCAGGCGCTGCTCCTCGCCCGACGACAGCACCCCCGGACGCTCCTGACCGCCGCCCGCGGGCGTGGTCTCCCGTATCGCCCGCTGCACAGCCGTCTCGTACGTGCGGATCTCCCGCGTCAGTACGAGCATCAGGTTCACCAGGAACGCGTCCCGCGCCGCCGGACCCGTGGCCTGTGCCAGCTGGCTGATCTGCCGCCGCGCGACCGGTGCGTCACCCAGCACCGCCCACAGCGTCGCCAGGTCGTAGCCAGGCAGATACCAGCCCGCGTGCTCCCAGTCCACCAGCACCGGACCCGTCGGCGACAGCAGGATGTTGGAGAGCAGGGCGTCACCGTGGCAGAACTGCCCCATGCCCTGACGGCCGCCCGCATGCGCCAGGTCGTGCAGCAGCTTCTGCAGGTCACCCAGATCACGGTCGGTGAAGAGACCCAGCTCGTGATAGCGGGCGATGCGTGAGGCGTAGTCCAGCTGGGCGTCGAACAGCCCGGCGGCCGGTCGCCAGGCGTTGACCCGGCTGATCGCGCCGAGCGCGGCCCGTACATCGGCCCTGGGCGGAGCCTCCGACGGATGCCTCGTCAGCGCAGCCACACGTCCCGGCATCCGCTCGATGACCAGCGTGCAGTTCTCCGGGTCCGCTGCGATGAGCCGTGGCACCCGGACCGGCGGACGGTGCCGGACGAAAGCCCGGTATGCCGCTATCTCGTGGCGGAACCGCTCCGACCAGACGGGGGAGTGGTCCAGTAAACACTTCGCGACCACCGTCGTGCGTCCGGTGGTGCCGACGAGCAGTACCGAACGCCCGCTGCGGCGCAGCACCTGGACCGGGTTGAACTCCGGGCAGATCCGGTGCACCGAGGCGATCGCCATCCTCAGCTGCGCGCCCTGCGGACCGGAAAGATCCAGGCGCCCGCTGAGCGGTGGGGCGCCCGGGCCCGCCGGCCGCCGGGGCCGGACCGTGCCGGGCGCCGACGGACCGGCATGCGGGGCGAGATACGGTCCGGCGCCCGCCCCCATGGGACGCAGGGGCCGGGGCGGGGCGGACACGGAGGACGATGCTGTGTACATGGGCGAGACAGATCCCTTCGTGCGCCGACAAGTTGCGTGCGCCGCCCCGGCCGGCGGCCGTTCGGCACCCTGGGGAGTGCCTAGGGCTGCCGGGCGGGGTGGCGCTTTCCTACCTGACACCGGTGCGCGGGTGGCAGACCATCTGGCGGACCCTGGCGAACCCTGGCGAATAGTCGCAAGGCATCTGACAGAGGGTTACTGTCAACTCAGCCGAGAACCTGGGGGCTTGACGTGACCGGAGAACCCAACACCCGTCTGTCGGATCTGTTCGGCCTTGCCGGCTGGTCCAAGGGCGAACTCGCGAGAATGGTGAACCGGCAGGCGGCGGCCATGGGCCACCCGCAGCTGGCCACCGACACCTCGCGCGTGAGGCGCTGGATCGACATGGGGGAGTCCCCCCGCGATCCCGTGCCCGAAGTGCTGGCAGCCCTGTTCACCGAGCGACTCGGTCGTGTCGTGACCATCGAGGACCTCGGGTTCGGCCGGCGCGGGCGTGTGGGGAAGCGGCAAGAGGTCGGGACGGAACACAATCCCGACGCTCTGCCGTGGGCGCCCGAACGGACGGCAGCGGTCCTCACCGAATTCACGGGAATGGACCTCATGCTCAACCGACGCGGCTTGGTGAGCGCGGGCGCCGCGCTCGCCGCAGGATCGACCATCACCGGCCCCATGCACGACTGGCTGCACACCGACCCCGTGTTGGCGGCCGGCGCTCCACGGATCGACGATCCCCTCCACGCGGATCCGGCCGGCTTCGACCGGTACGAGGCCGCACCCATCGGATCGGAGGAGATCGAAGCGCTCGAACGGTCCGTCGAGGTGTTCCGCGCCTGGGACGCCTCCCGGGGTGGTGGACTCCAGCGCAAGGCGGTCGTGGGCCAGCTCAACGAGGTGGGCGGCATGCTCTCCTACCGCCACCCCGACCACCTGCAGCGCCGCCTCTGGGGCGTTGCCGCCAACCTCGCCGTACTCGCCGGATGGATGTCCCACGACATCGGCCTCGAACCCACCGCCCAGAAGTACTTCGTCATCGCCGCCCATGCGGCACGCGAGGGCGGCGACCGCCCGCGCGCGGGCGAGGCGCTCTCCCGGGCGGCCCGTCAGATGGTCCACCTGGGCCGTCCCGATGACGCGCTGGACCTGATGAAGCTCGCCAAGTCCGGTTCCGGGGACATGGTGCTGCCACGCACCCAGGCGATGCTGCACACCATCGAGGCCTGGGCGCAGGCGTCCTTGGGCCGGGGCCAGGCCATGCGCCGTACGCTCGGCAAGGCCGAGGAGCTCTTCGTATCGGACAAGGGCGATGTGCCGCCGCCCAGTTGGATGCAGCTGTTCGACGAGGCGGATCTGCACGGCATGCAGGCCCTGGCGTTCCGCACGCTCGCCGAGCACGATCCGTCGGTGGCCATCATCGCCCAGCGCCACGCCAAGCAGGCCCTGGAACTGCGCGCCAACGGGCGCCAGCGCTCCAAGATCTTCGACTACATTTCGCTCGCCTCGGCGTGCTTCATCGCCGACGACCCGGAGCAGGCCGACCGGTACGCGCGGCTCGCCCTGGTGACGATGGGGGAGACCTCCTCGCACCGAACCTGGGACCGGCTGCGCGAAATGTACCGGCTCACAGGTCAGTTCGCCGGGTACGCGAAGATCGAGGACCTGCGCGAGGAGATCAATCTCGCGATGCCGCAGAGCTCCGTGATCAAGCGGCCCAGAAGCTCGGAGATCTGATCCAGGGGCGCTGCGAGGACAGAGCGCCGGTCACCCACCGTCCGAGCACCGAACGACACGAGCAGGCGGCTTCCACCTGCGTCCCTGTGCTGTGTCGCACCGGCTGTGCACTCGTGCCCTTCGATCCGACCCGGGCTCACACCCCGATACGGGCGATCAGCACGCATGCGTCGTCCAGGCGCTCGGTGCCACCGAACTCCTCGACGACCGTCCGTACGCAGTCCTGTGCCGTGCGTGCCTCGGCAAAACGCGGTGCGAGCGCGAGCAGCGCCTCCGGGCCCGCACCCCGGTCGCTGCGGCGGGTCAGTCCGTCGGTGTGCAGGACCAGCACATCGCCGGGCAGCAGGGTCACTTCGTCCTGCTCGTACGCCACCGAGGAGGCCGCGCCGAGCAGCACCCCGTCCGGTGACGGCAAGGGTTGTCCCGCTCCGTTACGGAACAGCAGCGGTGCGGGGTGGCCGGCCTGTGCCCAGGCGAGGGTGCCGGTCACGGGGTCGAAACGGCAGCACATCGCACTGCCGAGCGCGGGCTGCACCGATGCTTCGAGTAATTGATTGAGGTGGCCCATCAGGGCGCCCGGCTCGATGCCCGCCACCGCCATCCCGCGCAGCGCACCCAGCAGCATCGCCATGGCCGAGGTGGCCGGGATGCCGTGACCGGTCAGATCGCCGACCGTGAGCAGTGTCCTGCCGTCCGGCAGTTCCAGCGCGTCGTACCAGTCGCCGCCGATCAAATCACTGGCATGCGACGGCAGGTAGCGGGCCGCGACATCCAGTGCGCCGGGTCCCCGCTGCGGGAGCAGCAGCGAGCCGCGCGATGCGGGGAGTACGGCCTCCTGGAGTTCTACCGCCATCCGGCGTTCGGTCTGGGCCATGTGCTGCTGGCGCCGGAGTGTGTCACCGGTCTGGTGCACCACGCGCTGGCTGCGCCGCAGCTCGCTGACATCTCGCAGGACGGCCCACATGGAGGCGGTGCAGCCGTCTGCGTCGAGAACGGGCTCGCCCATCATGTGCAGGGTGCGCATCCGGCCGTCGGCCCGCAGGATGCGGAACTCGCCGTCTATCGGCCTTCCGTCGACCAGACAGTCCGTCACCAGCGTGGTGAGCAGCGGCTGGTCATCGGGGAACAGCACGGACGGCAGCTCGTCGAGCGACAGCGGTCCCGCCTCCGGGCGCCGGCCGAAGATCTCGAACAGCTCCTCCGACCAACTGACCTCGTCGGTCAGCAGATTCCACTCGGCGCTGCCCACCCGGCTCAGCAGCGACCCGGCCTGCGGCTCGGCGGCAGGCCCCTGCTCCGCCCGCTCCGCGTCCTGTGCCGGCTGCTCCGCAGTCCCGGGCGGCGGGCCTTCCTTGAGCTGACCCAGATGCGTGCCGAGATCGTCGAGATGATGGACCGCCAGTTCACAGAGCGCGCGCTGCCAGCGCAGCTGCGGATCGTCCTCGTCGACCAGCGCCGCGTCCCGCCGCACGGCGTCCACATCTCCGCGCAGCCGACGAGTCCGGTTGATCAACACGTCGACGGCATCGCGCTCGGGAGGCTGTGGGGCGGGGCGGTCCGCGGACAGATGGGACGGCATCTCGTACTCCGATACAGGCGCGGCACAACCAGGTCTGAAAGGGTGGACCGAAGACGACTGTGGCACAGGCTGCGGGAGGCCGTAAGTAGTTTGGCAACACTCGATACGGTGTTGCTTCTGGCATATGCCACGGGCTGTGCGGAGCGCCCCCGCCTTCGAACAGCCTTGCTTCCCAAGGCCGTTGATGCAAGTCATCCGGCGCGGGCGGCCCGCCGCGCGCCTGTGCGCGCCGCTCCTGCGCGGGTCACCGCACCTGATCGGGGCATATGCGCCGGAGGGACATCCGTCGCCGGGTTGGCGCTCCGTCGGACCGCGGCGGCCCGGGTGCGCCGGGCTGCGGGCCCGTCCGTCACGTGTTCACGGCGGCTCGCGACGGTGGTCACGACCTCGGGGCCGGCACAGGGCCCGATGGTGGGGAGGGCGATGTCCGGATGGAGTGCGCACGGTGGATCTTCTCGGTTCGTCGTGGGGCCGGGCTTTCGATACCCGGTATTCAAGACTGGATCACCCCTCGATCCCCGTCCCTCCGGGCGAGTGTCCGGGACGGGAATGCGGCCCGACCCCCTCGCGTTACAGCACCAGAACGAAAACGACACCCATTCCCGCAAGGGCGGGATGAGGGTCGGTGACAACGTCCGGAGGTGCCCATGGCACGCAGTGAAGCCCGCCCCGTCGTCACTCTGAGGTCGACCGCCGGCACGGGACAGACCTATGTGACACGCAAGAGCCGTCGCAACAGCCCCGACCGGCTGGTCCTGCGCAAGTTCGACCCGGCCGCCGGGCAGCATGTCCTCTTCCGTGAGGAACGCTGACCCGTCGGGCGCGGCCGGCAACGGCAGTCCTCCCCACTCATGACGCCAAGGAAGGAACGCATATGAAGCCCCGCATCCACCCCGTCTCCCGTCCGGTCGTCTTCCGCGACCGCGCCGCGGAGGTCGCCTTCCTGACCCGTTCGACCGCTCACGCCGATCAGCGCGTGGAGTGGGAGGACGGCAACAGCTACCCGGTCATCGATGTGGAGACCTCGTCGGCGAGCCACCCGTTCTACACCGGAACCAACCAGGTGGTGGACACCGCCGGCCGGATCGAGCAGTTCCGGCGCCGCTACGGAACGACGGTCCCCTCCGGGCACTGAAGCCCCGTGCGACGCGTCACAGTGGGCGGTGTCGATTCCGGGGAACAGGGCGCGATGGTTTAGCGTTCACCAATACGTGGATGACGCGCTGAGCGCCCACACCCAAGCTGCCCCGGCTGGATTCCCCCGATCCGGCCGGGGCTTCTCGCTGTCCGCCCGTTCCTCACCCCCGGGACGGTCGCCCCGGCACCACCTCGACGAGCAGGGCACCAGCCGCCAGCGCCGCGGCGACCCAGGCGGCGGCGCCCGGCCAGAGCCGGACCGTCAACGCGGTCGCCGTCGCACCCGCCACGACAGCGATCAGCCGGCCCATCACCCAGCCGTCCTCGCCACGCAGGGACCGCAGCGCCACCCGCCCGACAAGCGACGTCAGCGTGCCGGTGAAGTAGTTGGTCGGCGTTGCGCGGATCCGGCCCTGAATCCCCATCGCCAGGGAGATCACCGCCAAGAGCCCGAGCCGGTCCCCGTCCGACGTGATCAGCTCCAGCCCCCACAGCACGGCGCCCGCCGTGAGCAGCACCACCTCGGCCAGCAGCATCACCGGCAGCCGCCACCGCAGCCCCTCACCCATCCACGCGCCGCACGCGACCCCGCAGCCGTACGCAACGAGCGCGGTGACGACGCGCAGTGCGACCCCGTGCTCCCCGACACCGGCGGCGGAGCCGCCGAGCAGCACGAGATTGCCGGTCATCACCCCGGCGAAGACCTGACCGACGCAGAGGAAGACGAACGCATCCGCCGCCCCTGACGCGGCGGACAGAAGTATCAGCGCCCACTCGCCCCATGGATCGCGCGCGGAATCCGCGTTGAACCGGCCGGTGGGCACCATGGGAGTGGACACGCTGCCACCCTAGGGTTCCACTCCGTGAACAGACACATACGTTTCACGCGACTCCACACTTGCGCGGTGCCGGTGGATGAACCCGGCGCCGAAGGGTGCACCGTTCGACGGGGTCGGCTGTACCGCTCCGACTCGCTCGGCAAGGACCGGGGCGAGGACAGGTGGACGCGGACGACATTGTCGCCGACGCCGCCCTCAGGGGCCTCACCACCGAGCGCCTCCGCGCCGACCGGCGGGCGACCCGAGGACCAGGAACCGAATTGACCCGGCTACGGCAGGGCGCCCGCCGCCGTCGTGTGTCTCCTCCCGGCGGATCTGACCGCCGCGTACAGCTCCGTCCGACCGGCTGGGCGCACGGTCCGTCGACTTCAGCGGCCGGGACGAACGCGCCGCGACCTGATGGGTCGACACGGCCTCGTCCGCACCGGGCCGGACGCCGCCGTCACCCGGTCGGCCGGATGCATAGGCCCCGATCGGCCCGTGACCGATTGCGGGCCGGTTCCCGAGGGCCCAGCGTGGGGTGATGCCGTGTGTGCCGATGGCGTACGCGTCGTCACCCGCCGAGGAGGAGCGACATGGCTGACGCCCAGTGGACGGGCCCCAGGGGAGCGGACCTTGGCGAATGGCTGCCCGTTTTGGACCTCGTCGAGCCGACGGGACAACGCCGGCTCACCGTCCTGGTGCGACTCCTCCTGCTGATCCCGCACTTCATCGTGTTGTTCTTCCTTCACATCGCGGCAATCTTCACCGTCATCGTGGGCTGGTTCGCCGCCCTGGTCCTGGCGCGGCTGCCCGAACCGGTCTTCCGCTTCCTCGCCGGATATCTCGGCTACCGGATGCGGGTCAGCGCGAGCGCGATGCTGCTGATCGACCGCTATCCGCCGTTCACGTTGACCCCGCCACCGGACTACCCGGTCCAGATCGAGCTACGGCCGACGGACCTCAACCGGCTGGCCGTCTTCTTCAGGCTGTTCCTGATGATTCCGGCAGCCGTTGTCCAGGGCCTCGCCTCGTCGGGCTGGTGGGCACTGTCCTTCATCTGGTGGCTGATCACGCTCATCCTGGGGCGCATGCCCCGTCCCCTCTTCGAGGCCTCGGCCGCCACACTCCGCTACAGCATGCGCTTCTCCGCCTACTTCATGATGCTCACGCCGGCCTACCCCAAGGGGTTCTTCGGCGACGACGCCCTCTCCGTACCGGAGCAGCAGACACGTTCTGCCACCCGGCCGCTGGTCATGAGCGGTGCAGGGAAGGCCCTGCTGACCCTGTTTCTGATCATCGGCGTGGCCACCGACATCACCACGTCCGCGACGACCACATGGACATCGGACACCACCGACAGCTGGTGAAAGGCCTGGCACAACCCTCCGGCCAACAGGCATGATCGTGCGATGACTTGGACCGCACCTGAAACCGAGCGCACTCCCGGCTCCCTCGTCGCCGGCGAGCGGGAGATGCTCACGGGATATCTCGGCTGGTTCCGCAGCACGCTGCTGCAGAAGTGCGCCGGCCTGACCGGCGAACAGCTCGCCGAAAGGACCGTTCCGCCGTCCGACCTCACTCTTCTCGGGCTGCTCCGCCATATGGCGAAGGTCGAACGCACCTGGTTCCGGGAGCGATTCGCCGGACAGTCGCTGGACCCGATGTACGACCCGGCCCAGGGCAAGGACGCGGACTTCGAGGACCTGGAACCGGCCCGTGCGGCCGACGACTATGCGCGCCTGGTCGAGGAGTGCCGTCTCGCGGACGCCGTCATCGTCGATGCGTCGCTCGACGACACCTTCACACATGACGGCGAGGTCTTCTCACTGCGCCTGGTGCATGTCCACATGATCGGGGAGTACGCGCGTCACATCGGCCACGCCGACCTGGTGCGCGAACGCCTCGACGGAGTGACGGGGGACTGAGCCGCAGCCCCGTCGCTGCTCGCGCTCACTGCACACGACTGAGCAGGTCGATGCCGGCCCTGGTGTCCGTGATGGTGATCCGGTCTCCCTGGGCATGCGTGATGCGCAGTGGGCTGCTTATGTCGTGAGTCTCCTGACGGCAGACAGAAAGCGCTTACCGAAGACGTATGTCGACCCGCGAAGAATCGTCAACGCGCTTCGGCGGGCCCGTCTCGACCGTGGTCAGCGAGAGGTGGCAGGAGCGTTCGGATCTCGCCGGCCGCATCAGTCCAGCAGCAGCTCGGGATCGTAGAGATCGAGCCAGAGAGCCAGATCCAGGGTGCGCTCCAGCCCACGCCGCGACGCCTGGGTGATCTGCGGGAGTTCACGGTGCGCGGCCCGCTTCAGCCGGTCCCGGTCCACGAGTTCGAAGACCCGGTGGGAGGGCCGGGCCAGCAGATCTTTGGCCTGCTCCTGCAGGGCGATCGCGTACTTCGGATCCTGCGTGGACGGATACGGGCTCTTCACCCGGTCGTACACCGACTGGGGGAGCACATCGCGGGTGGCCTCCCGCAGCAGGCTCTTTTCCCGGCCGTCGAACGACTTCAGCGACCATGGCGTGTTGTACACGTACTCGACGAGCCGGTGGTCGCAGTACGGCACTCGGACCTCCAGGCCGACGGCCATGCTCGTCCGGTCCTTGCGGTCCAGGAGCACCCGCACGAAGCGGGTCAGGTGCAGATGGCAGATCCGCCGCATCCGGTACTCGAAGTCGGACTCGCCGTCCAGGCGGCGGATCCCGGCTGTGGCGGCCGCGTAACTGTGGCGGATGTACCCGGGCAGGTCGAGCGCGTCCGTCAGGTCGGGGCGCAGGACATCGGCGTCGTCCCCGAAGTGCTCCGCGAACTTCACCAGCCACGGGAAGGTGTCGGCGGCGCGGGCCTCTTCGTCGAAGAACTGGAGGTAGCCGCCGAACACCTCGTCGGCGGACTCGCCGGACAGGGCCACCGTGGAATGCTCGCGAATCGCCTTGAACAGCAGGTACAACGACGCGTCCATGTCGCCGAAGCCCATCGGCAGGTCACGGGCCCGGATCACTCGCGCCCGCACGTCGGGATCGGCGAGCGCCCGGGAGTCCAGCACGATATCGAGGTGCTCGGTGCCGGCCGCCCGGGCCACGTCGTGCACGTACGGGGTGTCGGGCGTGGCACGCAGCTCGTCCGCGACGAAGTTTTCGGCCTGCCCCACGAAGTCCACGGCGAAGCTGCGCACCGTCTCGCCGCGTTCCGCGAGATGCCGGGCGGCGATGGCGGTCATGGCGGACGAATCCAGACCGCCCGACAGGAGTGTGCAGCGCGGCACGTCGGAGACCAGCTGGCGGCGCACGATGTCGTCGAGCAGCTCGCGCACGGTGGCGATCGAGGTGGTCTGGTCGGCGGTGTGCGGCCGCGTCTCCAGGGTCCAGTAGGTGCGCCGGTGCAGCCCGTCGCGGTCGACGGTGACGACCGTGCCGGGCTCGACCTCGTGCATCCCGTCCCATACGGCGTGCCCTGGTGTCTTCACGAAGGCGAACAGCTCACGCAGGCCGTCCAGGGTGACCGCGCGCCGGGTGAGAGGGTTGGCGAGGATCGCCTTCGGCTCGGAGCCGAACAGCACGCCGTCCGCCGTGGGGGCGTAGTAGAAGGGCTTGATGCCCATGCGATCGCGGATCATCACCAGTTTCTGCGTACGGGCGTCCCACACGGCGAAGGCGTACATCCCGTTGAGCCGCTCGGCCACCGCGTCCCCCCACTCCAGGTAGCCGTGGAGCACGACCTCGGTGTCGGAGTCGGTGGTGAACCGGTGTCCGAGACCGGCCAGTTCGACTCTGAGCTCGGGGTAGTTGTACGCCTCGCCGGAGTACACCATCGCCACGTCGCCCTGCGGGGTCCGGGCCGTCATCGGCTGACGGCCGCCCGGCAGGTCGATGATGGCGAGCCTGCGGTGCCCCAGGCCGGCCGGGCCGTCGAAGAACGTGCCGCTGTCGTCGGGGCCCCGGCACGCCATCGTCGCGGTCATCGCGTCGAGTACGGCGGAGTCGGACCGCAGATCGCGGTCGAAGGAGATCCAGCCGGTGATGCCGCACATAGATGCCTCCTGCCTATGGCTCGACCTCGCGAGGCATCGCCGCGGATCTTCGCGTGCGCATCTCTCGCGACAACCGAACAACATGTATCTCGCACTTATATAACGAGCGTGCGCCTTCCCGTTGCAATCGTCAACGCGACGACGCTCCGACGGCCCCGGGAGCCCCGCCGTTCGGGCCCGCCCGGGCGCACGGCGAGCTGATCAATCGGTTCCGTATATCTGCGCTGCGCAGGGATTGCGTACGACCGGGTCGAGGCCCGCACACGGCTGTTCGGCCACCGGTGAAGTCTTGATCAGTCCTGATGCCGACCGTGCTCTGCCCGGAGCACCTGCTGGAGTTCGCCGGTGTGCTGCTCCACAAGATCCGGACGGTGGTGGTATGCCGCCGGAGTGTTCTGGAACAGGGCCACGCGCCATGATCCGGAACCGTACTCGGCAACCAGGGTCTGCACCGCATTCACCGCGGCATTCAGCTCGGACTGTCCCGGCGGCACCATCCCCGCGATGGCGCGCAGTATCGCCGCGTTGCCGCCCAGCGGCCGCACCTCACGCACCTTCCACACATATGCCGCGGTCGGATGGTCGGCGAAGATCGGTGCGAGATGACGTTTCACCTCCGAGCCGCGCACCTGGCTTCCGTCGAACCCGATCATTGCGGCATCAGGGGCGAACAGCGCCGCATAGGCGTGAGCGTCGCGGTGGTTCCAGGCGCGGAGCAACTCTTCGTAGAGGTCCCGCACCGCAGGCGTCACGGACTCCTCATGGGGGCTCTCGTTCATGGCGCCGATCCTGCCACGGTCCGCGCCGCCGAGGACCTTGGCAGGCGTGACCATCGTGGTGTGTTGCGCCCTGCCCCGGGGGGCGCCGCCTCAGCGGCAGCTCGCCGATCAGCCGCCCCGCCGACGAGAGGTGGTTCGATGCTGGAGGCCGAGCTTGAGTCTCCAGCAGGGGGAGACCGGAAGGTGGGGGCATGGACGGCGACTCGCTCTACTCGATCGGCGATCTGGCCCGGCGCACCGGGCTGACGGTCAAGACCATTCGGTTCTACTCCGACCGCGGGATCGTGGCGCCGACAGACCGCAGCCCGGCCGGCTACCGCCTGTACGACATCGACGCCGTTGCGCGCCTGGACTTCGTGCGGACTCTTCGCGCTCTGGGGTTGGACCTGCCCACGATCCGCAAGGTCGTGGACCGCGAACTGCCGCTGCCCGAGGTCGCTGCGGCACACGCCGAAGCGCTGGCGGTACAGATCCGCACCTTGCGCCTGCGGCGCGCGGTGTGGACAGCAGTGGCCAGGCGAGGGCCCACCCCTGAGGAGATGGAACTCATGCACAGACTCGCCAAGCTCTCCGAAAAGGAACGCGAAGGCCTGATCGCCGAATTCCTCGACGACGTCTTCGCCCACCTGCACACCGACCCCGCATTCACGGCGGTGATCCGCACGATGACACCCGAGCTGCCGGACGACCCCGAGGCGGAGCAGGTCGAGGCGTGGGTGGAGCTGGCCGAACTGTCCCAGGATCCGGACTTCCGCGCCGCTGTGCGGCGGATGGCGGACGACCAGGCGGCCGAGCGCGCCCAGGGCGACACCGCGGTGGTGCACCGCGACCTGGCCGCAGTCGTCCGTGACCAGGTCGGCCCCGCCCTGGCAGCGGGCGTCGCCCCCGCCTCGGCCGAGGCCGGTCCTGTCGTCGCCGCGCTCACAGCTCATTACGCGTGCGTCTCCGGTCACGGGGATGACAGCGATCTCAGGCGCCGGCTCCTGACCCGGCTGGAGACTGTGAACGACCCGCGCAGGGAGCAGTACTTTCAGCTCCTCGCCGTGATCAACGGCTGGCCGGCCCCACAGAGTCTGACCACGGTGTTCGACTGGTCCATCCAGGCGTTGCGCGCCCGGATACGGCGCGCAGGGCCGTGATCGCATCGCCGGTGAACCGGTCCCGGGCGGCCGCCGGCAGCCCGGGACCGGCGGTCGGCCCGTCCGCGGGGTCGATCCGCACCCGCCCCGGGTCAGCACGACCGAAACCGCCGGAACACGAGGTGCCGGACACCGAGTGAGTGGTTGAGGTACAGTTTTTGAGTCCTGTTGTCTCCGATAGAGGTGGACGTTGCGCATCTGAGGTTCGCGATCATCGCGCGGTACGGCATCGCCCGTACGCCCGTCACGCTGCTGCCGGCTTTCCTGCCGCCCGTGACCCCGCGTGGATGCGACCTCGGTGTATGAGCCGTCCTTCACCCTTCGGAGGACCACACCCCCGTTTTTCTTGCCGGTTCGGTCGCCGCGTGGTGCTCGCATACGAAGCCCCCTGCCCCTGCGCTTGCGACTGCGAGAATCATCATGACCAACCCCAGTGCGCCCAGCACCTCCGTGACCTGCTCCGCCCTGTCCTTCCAGTGGCCGGACGGCACGACCGTCTTCGACGGGCTCTCCCTCACCATCGGCCGGGGCCGCACCGGCCTCGCGGGCGCCAACGGCACCGGCAAGTCCACGCTGCTGCGACTGCTGACCGGCCAACTACGCCCCTCACAGGGGTCGGTGACCATCGGCGGCAGCCTCGCCTACTTGCCGCAGAACATCACCCTCGACACGACGCTCCGCGTCGACCAGGCCCTGGGCATCGCCGGGCGGCGCGTCGCGCTGCGCGCCATCGAGTCCGGAGACGTCGGCGTCGAGCATTTCGAGACGATCGGCGACGACTGGGACGTCGAGGAGCGGGCCCTGGCAACACTCGGCTCACTCGGGCTCGGCGACGTCGAACTGGACCGCACCGTAGGCCAGATGTCCGGCGGGGAGACCGTTCTGCTGCGCCTGGCCGCGCTGTTGCTGGAGCGTCCCGACGTACTCCTGCTCGACGAGCCGACCAACAACCTTGACCTGTTCGCACGCCGTCGGCTCTACGAAGCCGTCGACTCCTGGCGTTCCGGTGCACTGGTCGTCGTCAGCCACGACCGTGAGCTGCTGGAGCGGGTGGACCGCATCGCCGAACTGCGCTCCGGTTCGGTGAGTTGGTACGGGGGCGGCTGGTCCGCCTACGAGGAGGCGGTGGCCACTCAGCAGGAAGCGGCCGGCCGGATGCTGCGGGTCGCCGAAGCGGATGTACGCCGGCAGAAGCGCGAACTGGAGGAGGCCCGGATCAAGGCGGCGCGACGCCAGCGGCACAGCAAGAAGATGGATGCCGAGCGGCGGGCCCCGAGAATCGTCGCCGGTGAGCGCAAGCGGTCCGCGCAGGAGTCGGCGGACAAGCTCCGCGGCCTGCAGGAGGACCGGCTCCATGAGGCGCGCGAGCGGCGCGAGGAGGCAGCGGACGCGATCCACAACGACGCCGAGATCAGGGTGAGCCTGCCCCATACCGCCGTGCCCGCCGGCCGCACCGTGCTGAGCCTGCACGACCTGCGCCTCCGGTTCGGCAAGCTGCGCGAGGGCAATCTCCAGGTGCACGGGCCCGAACGCATCGCGTTGGTCGGGCGCAACGGAGCCGGGAAGACCTCTCTGCTGCGCACCCTCACCGGGGAGCTTGCACCGCTGTCCGGTGAGGCCAGGACATGGGTGCCGCTGCGGTTCCTGCCGCAGCGCCTGGATGTGCTGGACGAGGAGTTGAGTGTCGCAGCGAACGTGACGCGCCTGGCTCCCGGCGTCACCGACAACCACATCCGCTCCCAGCTCGCGCGGTTCCTGTTCAAGGGGGCACGCGCCGAACAGCCGGCGGGCACCCTGTCGGGCGGCGAACGCTTCCGGGCCGCCCTCGCGGCGACCATGCTCGCCGCACCGGCCCCGCAGTTGCTGATGCTGGACGAGCCGACCAACAACCTCGACATGGCCAGCGTGCGACAGCTGACGAGCGCGCTCGACTCCTACCGGGGCGCGCTCCTGATCGCCAGCCACGACCTGGCCTTCCTCGAATCGGCGGGCATCACCCGCTGGCTGCTCCTCGGTGAGGAAATCCAGGAGACGAGCGCCGAAGAGGTCCGCGACCTGCTCGAAGCGCCGGAGGCCGACTGAGCCCCCCCCGCGGGGCGGATGAGCCCGGGACTCACTGATCCGGTGCCTGCGCGGCCTCGTCGGCGGCGGCCGTGTCGGTACGCGCAGGCGGCGGGGGCGCGGCCAGGTGCGCGAGCATCTGAAGCCGTTCCCCCGTGGGGGAGCCGGGCTCGGCGTGGTAGGCGATAAGCATCTGACCGGGGGCGCCGGGAAGCGCGAGTTTTTCGTAGTGGAGATCGAGAGGACCGACCTGAGGGTGGAGCAGGCGGGTGACGCCGCTCGTCTTCTGCCGTACGTCCTGGCGGGCCCAGAGCGTGCGGAAGCGCTCGCTGTGCAGGCTGAGTTCACCGATCAGCTGGACGAGCTTGGGGTCGTCGACGGCGGCTGCGCTGACCGACCGCAAATAGGCGACGGCCTTGGCGGTCATCTTGTCCCAGTCCCGGTAGAACTCGCGCATTTCCGGTTCGAGGAATGCGGCTCGCAGTGAGTTGATCCCCGGTGCGAAGAGGGGGTTGAGCGCGATGGCCATCGGGTTCGCGGCCAGCGTGGTCATGTAGCGGCCATGGACGAGGGCGGGCGTGGTGGGCCAGCCGTCGATCAGGTTCTGGATGCTTGCGCTCACCCTCTCAGGGTGGGAGGGCCGACGGGTGGCAGTCCGGGGCGAGCGGGCGAGCGCGTGCAGGTAGACGCGGGCGTCGGTTTCGAGCCGCAGGGCGCCGGCGATGCTGTCGAGGACCTGGTCGGAGGGGTGCCGGTCGCGGCCCTGTTCCAGACGCAGGTAGTACTCGGCGCTGATGCCCGCGAGCAGGGCGACCTCCTCCCGGCGCAGACCGGGCACCCGTCGGCGGTCTCCGGCGGGCAGCCCGACATCCTCGGGGTGCACCTGTTCGCGGCGGGCTCGCAAGTAGTCACCCAGCTTGCTTGCTGTTGCCATGAATCCCAGGGTAGGTCCCGTCGGCCGCCGCATCCTGTCCCTGTCGGTACCAGGGACAGCGGGGCCTGGTCGGTCTGGCGGGCCGAACCTAGTGTGAACAGGAACCAGCCGCAGGCGCCCGGAGTCCGGCTACGGCACACAACGCCGCGCGAACAGAAATGAGCACGTCGCACCATGACCGACCTTCTGCGTACGCCCTTCGGATTCTCCTCGACCGCCGACGACGTGATCGCCGGGATCGACCTCACAGGTCGGCGTGCGTTGGTCACCGGCGCGACATCCGGTATCGGGGTCGAGACCGCGCGCACCCTGGCCGCAGCGGGCGCCGAAGTGGTCCTCGGAGTCCGGCGCCGCGAAGCCGGTGACCGCATCGCCGCACAGATCGCCGAACGGACGGGTAACCCCCTGGTGAGCGCCAGTGCACTCGACCTCGGCGATCTGCGGTCGGTGGCCGCCTTTGTCGCGTCCTGGGGCGGTCCGCTGCACATCCTGATCAACAACGCCGGGATCATGGCACTGCCCGAGCTGGAACTGACCCCGGAGGGGCACGAACTCCAGTTCGCCACGAACTACCTCGGTCACTTCGCCCTGACCAGGGGGCTGCACGACGCACTCGCCGCGGCTTCCGGCGCCCGGATCGTCTCGGTCAGCTCGAGCGCGCACCTGTTCTCGCCGGTGATCTTCGACGATCTGGACTTCCGCTTCCGCCCCTACGACCGGTGGGCGGCCTACGCCCAGTCCAAGACCGCTGATGTGCTGCTCGCGGTGGAAGCCGACCGTCGGTGGTCGCACGAGGGCATTCTCGCCAACGCCCTCAACCCCGGGGCGATCGCCACCGGGCTGCAGAAGCACACCGGCGGCCTGCAGACCCCCGTCGACAAGCAGAAGACGCCCGCGCAGGGCGCCGCCACCTCCGTGCTGCTCGCCGCATCGCCCCTGGTCGAGGGTGTCGGTGGCCGCTACTTCGAGGACTGCAACGAAGCCCCGGTCCTGCGTGCCAAGCCCGCCATGTTCGGCGGCGGAGTCGCCCCGTGGGCGCTCGACGCCGACAACGCGGAGCGGCTGTGGGACACCTCGACCGAACTCGTCGCACGCGCCACGGCCGTGCACTGAGACCCGGATCGCTCTCCTTGCCCCACCGTGTCGACACCGAGGCCGGTCGACGCACGGTCACGTCGCAACCATCGTCGGATGGCTGCGACGTGACCGTGCGCGCTGTCCCGGAGTCAGAGGGTGGGGAGACCTGTCTCGGAATGCGGGGCTCGGATGTGTGGCTTCGCCGTCTCTGTGGCTCGTAGATGGGTCGCGTCGAGGAGCATTGGTGAAGGATCGGCGGACGCTGGTCGGGTGGCTCGTCCCACTTCGCCCGGTGAATTCTCCCCGCAGACCTCGGTCCGGGGCCGGACCGGGAGCGGCGGGCGGTGCACGGTGGACGCCGGAGCCTCGGAGTACGGCGGCACCTGCTGCGATGCGCCCCCGCTCTGCAACACGTAAATGAGCGCGGCGATGACGGCCTCGTCATCGACGGTCGCTGTCCGGGCGACCTGCGGGCGCGTTCTCACCGAAGGCAACAACGGCCGTGCGATCTCCCGCAATCCACCCGGAACACTCCATCCACGTCGCCCGATTTCCTTGATCCGCTCCAAGGCATACGCATTGTCCGTGTGTCCGTCTCCGGCCGGAAGCGCCAGGGCATCCCTGCGCTCCTGAATGCGCTCGAACTGGCAGATGATGTCTGCTACTTGGGATGGGTCTTTCAAGGATCCGGTGGCGAGCTGCTCCTTTGTGTCCAGAAGTTCGCGGTACATCGCTCCATATGTGCTGCACAGCTTGATGGATTCGTCCCCGCGATCGCTCAGGCCGATGGCATGGGGGGCGATGATCGCCAACGCGGCGAGACCCGACAGTACCGAGATAAGCACCTGCGCAGTGAGGTGCGAGGACTCTCCGATGACGGGCCAGGCCAGGAGCCCTGTGATAAGGCTGAGTGCTGCGGCGGTGGAGGTGTACAGACGGACTTTCTGCACCAGTCGAGCCGCTTCCCTCGGCATTCTGTTTGCCCAGTAGCCGGCACTTTCGATGCTTTCCTCGAGCCGCTGCGACATTGCTGCGTCAGCCGGGTTCTTCGACCCTCTGAAAATCTTGGACAGCAGTTTCATGACACCTCTCACGATCGGAGGGCGGTGGGTGAACAGTGACATCCCCGGCTCGTACTTCTGGACACCAACGCACATACAGTCGGTTTAATAACCTGGGTGGAGTAGTACGGGTTGTTTCGGCTGCTTCGTCAGTGGTCGTGCCACTCGTCATCCGAATCCGTGACCGGCGCTCGCAGACTGCGGTAGCTGCCGGGGATGGTTGCCCCACCGGGTCGTGCCCGGTCGCTGGGTGCCCGGATGGGCCGCGTGCGAATTCCGTCACGCGTTCGGCGGTTACTTCGCACGCGGGCCGTCATGTACGGGTTCGACAGGTTCGAGTCCGCCATCCGCGACACGCGGGGCGCTCGGTTGACGCTTGAAATGGCATAGAGGGTATACGGGGGACCGGGCGCGGATTGCACGTGCATGTGGACGTCCGGAGGAGGCATCCGCCGAGGAGTTCCCCATGCCGGAAACCCCGGCCCGATTCCGACGGGCCGGGGTTTCCGTGTTGGGCGGGTGGAGCTGTTACCACTTGTTGCCGTAGTGGTCCCTGACCACTCGGAAGCTGCCCACGACGCCATTGCGAACCTTCACGCCCCCGTGGACCTGGCGGGTGAAGACACCGTTGCTGGTGCTCCAGGGGCCGACAGTGGCGACCGGGGAGCCGTTGTCGCAGGTCGCCCCGCGGAAGACCTCGACGGTATGGCGGCTGTCGTTGCGGACGTTGAAGCTCCGCGAGCCCAGGCCGCTGACCACAGTGATGCAGCCGTCCGGCTGGGCGGAGTACGTCCGCTCGTTGAAGTGGATCCTTCCCTCGTAGTGGTAGCCGCCGCCGTAGCCGCCGCCGCCGCCGCCGCCGCCGCCGCCGTAGCCCTCGTTGCCCTTCCCCTCGTTCCCCTTCCCGGCCCCAGCGTTTCCAGTGTTGCCACCGTCACCGCCGAAGGGAGCCGCGGCCGGAGCCTGGACGGACGGGGCGGCCTGCGTGGATCCAGCGGCCGCTGCGTAGGTGATACCAGTTGTAGCGAGAACCGCGGCGCCAACTACAGCGGCGGTCACTGCGACGGAACGCGTGGTCATGTCACTTCTTTCTTCTCAGAGACGTCGGCTGGGCTGCCGACCTGTCATTGAAAGTACTGATTGTCTGTTTATCTGTCATATCCGACATGCCGTAAATATGAAATTTGTCACTCAATTGGCAGTATGTCGCTGGTTCCGGGACGGCGCCGGCGCGCACCGCACCGTCCTGAATAACCGTCATCGCCGCCCACATCCGGCCCCCTTGACTGCGGCTGCGGCCTTTCGCACTTTTCCGGAGCACCGTCACGAAGACGCTCTGGCGACGTCGAGCTACGACTGCCGCAGCCGCGTGGGCACCCATGCCGCCGCACCGATGGGCGGGTGCGGTGGCAAGCGCAGGCGGCGGCGGGTCGGTGCTCGGAACTGGAGGTGTCCCCTTGTGGGCGGCGCCGCCGCCCGGTTTCGATACCCGGGCATCTGCGTCAGGTCCGGCCCGGTGGTTGAACTCGTAGCTGGAGGTAAGGGTGCAGCGGGCGAAAGTCCGGGCGAGCGAGCTGAGTCCACATCCGTCGATGCCGACCTCTTCTTGAGGCTGCCCGGCACGGTATTCCATGCGATGGCTTTCCTCGTGCGGCACGCCTGGCGGTGTCCGAGAACCTCCAACAGACTGATCAATGGAGTGATTGGATCCCACTCGGTGTCAGGTCGCTCACAGTGCGGGGGTACTGGAAATGGCGCGGGGAGAGGCCCTGCGAAGCCAGTGGCAACGTGTGGGATGTGATCGAGTTGCTCTTGCACCCGCCGAGCGGTCACCGGCTCGATACGCTTCGGCCTCTCCGCGCCCGTCGGCACCTTCACCCACACCCTCGGACGGCCGCACCGTCGTCGTCACCGTCCCTCAGGAGCAGCCCATGACCACCGAGCAGGAAGCCCGCGACGCCATCCTTCACGCGTTCGGCGATACGGCACACGTCGAGGTGGAGACCTTCCCCGGCGGAAACCTCTCCATCACCATCACCAAGGGCAAGCACGCGGCAACCATCGACGGGCACCCCGAAAGCGGTTGGGGCTGGAGCGTCGACCCGGGCGAGGACGACGGCTTCAGCGGTCACGAGAACGTTGCGACCACCCTCGACGAGGCGCTCGCCGACGTGCGCGCCGCACTGATCTGATCCGGCGGGCCCGAGGACGTGGCCCGGCCTCGTCGTTCGTCTCGTCGAGGCGGCGTGATTCGGCAGCAGGCCGTGGCAGAGGTCAGGCGCGCGGCGCGGGCCCCGTCGATTCACGCAGTACGAGATGGGTGGCGAGCTCCACGTGCAGAGTGTCCACAGTGTGGCGCTCCAGCAGTCGCATCAGCAGTGAGACGGCCATCCGGCCCATCTCCTCCAGCGGCTGGCGGACCGTCGTCAGCCGGGGCACGGTGCTGCGGCCCAGATCGGTGTCGTCGAACCCGGTGATCGACAGATCGTCCGGCACCCGCAGATTTCGTTCGTACGCGGCCCGCAGGGCTCCGACCGCCGTCTTGTCGTTGAACGCGATCAGTGCAGTGGGGCGTTCGGGCAGGTCGAGGAGTTCCCCCGCGGCTTCATAGCCTCGGTCGGCCGTCGGCTCGATGTTGCGGAGCAGGGCGGGAGAGGGCAGCAGTCCGGCCTCGGCGAGCGCCGCGGCGTGGCCGGCGATGCGCGACTGGCTGGCCAGCCAGTCGCCGGGGCCACCGATGACGCCGATGCGCCGGTGGCCCAACTGCACCAGATGCGTGGTGACGGAGCGGGCCGCAGTCAGGTGGGCCGCGGAGACCGAGGCGATGTCCCTGGACAGCGGGCTTCGGGGATCGACCACCACGAAAGGGAAGTTCAGCGCTCGCAGCGCTTCCAGCTCCGCTTCCGGCTCGGGTGGCAGGAGCAGCACTGCCCCCGCGATTCCGGATTCCTGCGGCAGCCCGGCCAGCACTCCGGCCCGGCGGCCGGCGTCGCCCGCACTGAGCACCACGCGTCTGCCGTGCAGTTCCAGCGTCTCTGCGATCGAGGAGACGATTACCCCGAAATAGTCGGTCAGCACATACGGGCAGCGCACATAGATAGCACCTCCCGCAGCCCCGCGCCTGACGAGGGCGGGTGCGCCCAGTCGCTCGACCGCCCGGTGTACCAGTGCCCGCGTCTCGGAGGCCACATGGTCATGCCCGTTCATCACACGCGACACCGTGGCGATCGACACGCCCGCCTCCGCCGCGATCGCACGCACCGTGACTCGGGCACGCCTCGGCTCAGCCACTTGTTACAGCATTTCGTTTCATGGGCGCAGCATAGCGGGGGAGCGCTCACGGGCTGAGAAAGGCTTGACAGCTCAAGTCAGTTGGCGATTTTCTGTGAGCACGTCGAAAAAGTTTCCAAGATGTTTCAGTTTGTTTCATGGCAAGTTTCGGCAACCCGCCACCTGCGGAGCACGGCCGGTGTCCGCCGTCTCCGCCCCGTCACGGCCCTTCGCCCTCAGCTCCAACCGCGCCAGCGAGGAAACGACTTATGAAACGTGTCCTGGGTGCCGCTGCCTTCACGGCCGCCGCCCTCTGCCTGACCTGTCTGCCGGCCACGGCGACCACCGCACACGCACCCGTGTCATCGAAGCACCACCCGGCGGCGCCCCAGGCGCAGGTGTGGCTGACCACCGCCGACGGCGCGCAGGAGTTGCGGCAGCAGGAGCCGGTGGCCTTCCACCCCGGGCCATCCGACCTCACCACCATCACCGTCGACCCCAATCAGAGCTTTCAGCGCATGGACGGCTTCGGCGGCGCGCTCACCGACTCCTCCGCACACGTCCTCGCCCAACTGCCCCGCCGGACGAGGGACTCCGCGATGCAGAAGCTCTTCGACCCCGAGGAGGGCATCGGCGTCGGCTTCGTACGCCAGCCGGTCGGCTCCTCCGACTTCACCGCCGCAGCCACCCACTACACCTACGACGACGTCCCGGCCGGACAGACCGACTTCGCTCTGCGGCACTTCAGCATCGCCCACGACCAGCAGGAGATACTGCCGCTGCTGCGCCAGGCGAAGAAGCTCAATCCTCAACTCACCGTGATGGCCACCCCCTGGAGTCCGCCTGCCTGGCTGAAGGACAACGACTCCCTCGTCGGCGGGCACCTCAAGGACGATCCGAAGGTGTACGACGCGTATGCCCGCTACCTGGTGAAGTTCGTCCAGGCATACGCCGCCGCAGGCGTGCCGGTCGACTACCTCACCGTTCAGAACGAGCCGCAGAACCGCAAGCCCAGCGCCTACCCCGGCACCGACCTGCCCGTACGGCAGGAGGCCAAGGTCATCGAGGCCCTCGGGCCGCTGCTGCACAAGGTCAGTCCGCGCACCAAGATCCTGGCGTACGACCACAACTGGACCACCCACCCCGACGACATCGCCACAGCCGAAAAGCTCGGCGAGGACCCGGAGACCGACTACCCCTACGAGGTGCTGGACAGCCCGGCTGCCAAGTGGATCGCGGGCACCGCCTACCACTGCTACTCGGGCGACCCCAGCGCACAGACAGCCCTGCACGACACGCACCCCGACAAGGGCATCTGGTTCACCGAGTGCTCCGGCTCGCACGGCGCCACCGACACACCCGCGCAGATCTTCCGCTCCACGCTCACCTGGCACGCGCGCACCATCACCGTCGGCACCACCCGTAACTGGGCCAAGTCCGTCGCCGACTGGAACCTCGTGCTGGACGCCGACGGCGGCCCGCACAACGGCGGTTGCGACACCTGCAGCGCGCTGCTCGCCGTCCAGCCGGACGGCACCGTCACGACCAGCGCCGAGTACTACACCATCGGCCACCTGGCGAAATTTGTACGCCCCGGCGCGGTACGGATCGGCAGCACCAACTACGGCACCACCGGCTGGAACGGCCGGCTCACCGATGTCGCCTTCCGCAACCCCGACGGTTCCTCCGCACTTGTCGTCCATAACGAGAGCGACGACCCGCGCAGCTTCGCCGTCGCAGTCGGCGACCAGACGTTCGACTACACCCTGCCGGGCGGCGCGCTGGCCACCTTCACCTGGCCGAAGTCGACGGCCCTGACCAGCCGACTCCACGAGGTTCCCCTGGACGGCGCCCACGCCACCACCCAGCCCGCCGGTCAGGGCGCGGCCGGCCTGGCGATCGACGCCGACGGTTCGACCCGCTGGTCCAGCGGACAGGCTCAGGAGCCCGGTCAGCACATCGAGATCGATCTCGGCAAGCCCACCGCCTTCCGTCGTGTCGCGGTCGACAGCGGCGACGAACCCGGGGACTACGCCAGGGCGTGGGAGGTCTCCGTCAGCGACGACGGAACCACCTGGCACACCGCGGCCACCGGTACCGGAACCGGCCAGCTCACCAACGTCGACCTGCGTCCCACCACCGCACGCCACGTCCGCGTGACAGCGACCGGCACCGCCGGCAACTGGTGGAGCCTGGCCGACGTCCGCCTCTACCGCTGACCACGAGGACCATCGGCTGCCGGCTCGGTCTGTGACATCGGACGGGCCGGTGGCAGATGGGGCGTGGGGCCGGAGGGCGCCACATCCGCAGAGGGCCCCCGGGGCCGCGGCGTACAGAGTGCCGGCGCAGGCCGCGAGTGCCCTGCTGCCGCCTGAGAGGCCCGGCGCGGGGTGCTCCCTGAAGGCGGCGGGGCCTGTCACCGGCTGCCGGGTGCGGAGTCTGCCGTCGGCGGTCACCGCCCACAGCCTGCTGTTCATCGTGGTGAGTGCGACAGCGCCACCCGCGTGCCGCATCGCCGGGACCGACTCCGTGGCCCTCGCGCAGATCGATGATCTCGATCCCCACCGGGGCGGGCGGTTCGCCTATCGCGACCGGCCCGCCGTCCACATCCGGGAACCGGGTGCGCAGCGCTTCGTGCCGTGCGACGACGCCGTCGAACGCGGCCTGCAGGGCCTCGGCAGACAGGCCCCGTTCCTTGATCCCCACCGCACCGGTCCCGGGCAACGGCAACGTGAGAAGGCGTCAGGAGCGCGAGTCAATGGTCTGGACCAAGTGGGCCTGTATCCGTGGGCTCGGGGGGCATTCCGTCTCCCAGTGGACGGAGCTTCGCAGACAGCCGGCCGAAAGTGGGCAGGGTGCAACCTGAGGCACCGTCAGGGCACCTCGTCCTGCGGATCGATCGGCAGACACACCTGAAAGCGGGTGTCGCCCGGCTGTGAGGAGACCCGGATGTCCCCGTGATGCTTGTTGACCACGATGCGGTAGGTGATGTCCAGCCCCAGCCCAGTACCCTCACCGACCGGTTTGGTGGTGAAGAAGGGCTCGAAGATCCGGGGTCTGATGTCAGGCGGAATCCCTGCGCCGGTGTCGGCCACCTCCACGAGCAGGTGGGCCTCCTCCCGCCACGTCCGGATCGTCAGCGTGCCCCCGGCAGGCATGGCGTCGACGGCGTTGATGATCAGGTTGGTCCACACCTGGTTGAGCTCGGCTCCGAAGGCCAGGATCGGCGGTAGTTCACGGTCATACTCCTTGACCACCACGACACCGGACGGGATCTTCGCCCGCAGCATCGTCAACGTGGCATCGAGCAACGTGTGCACATCCACCGTCTGGTGCGGCGCCCGGTCCAGCTGCGCGTACTGCTGTGCGGCGCCGACCAGTCCCGAGATGCGGGTCACGGCGTCATCGATCTCTCCCATCAGAAGTTCCGCATCGATGGTGTACGCCAGCCACCTCACCGTGGAGCCGAGATTGTCCTCATCGATGGTGTCGGCCACCTCGGTCAGCCACGGCACGCCGATGTCCGCGGCGACCAGAGTCGGTGCAAGCTCCCAGGCCTCCGTGACCCCGCGGTCCTCGAGCCAGTCGCCGACGGTGTCCTCCGCATCTGCAGCGGCCAGCGCCGGCAGACCGGAAGCCGCGGCGGCCTGTCGAACCGCATCGTCCTGCAGCTCCACGAGACGATGCAGCTCACTTCCGTCCAGTCGGCCGTCAGCGATCATGGCGAGCTTGTGGCGCATAGCGGTCACTCGCTCCCGCAGAGCCGCGGTGGCCCGTACAGCGGCTGCCGCAGGATTGTTCAGCTCATGCGTGAGCCCTGCCGACAGCGACGCCAGGGCCAGCAGCCGCTCGCGCTCATTGACGATGGCATTGGCCGCACGCGTACCGAAGAACAGGCCCTCCAGCAGGTGAAGTGCCATCGGGAACCATGTGCCTACCGCGGTCGCGAAATCATCGGCAGGCAGTACGAAGAACTCGGCATCGGTGACAGCCCGCATGGTGTGGGGATACCGCTGCTCGACGCGGTCCCCGAGGTACGCGCGAGTCGCCCCGCTGTACACACCGCGTTGGTCGGTGCGGGTGACCTCCACCTCGTCGCCGTGCAGCACACGGCTGACCGCGATCGCTCCGCTGAGCAGCACGAAGAAGCACGTGGCCCGCTCGCCCTCCGCGTACACCACACTTCCGGCAGGCAGTTGCTCCGCACGGCCGCGTTCTGCCAGCCAGTCGAGCTGCTCATTGCTGAGCTCCTCGAACAGGAACAGAGTCCGCAACTGCGCCGGTGACAGATGTGCTGAGGTGGTCACTGCGCCTCCAGATAGCGGTGCACCAGCGCGACGGCCATGGCTCCCTCGCCGACGGCCGACGCGACACGTTTGACCGAGGAGGAGCGCACATCCCCCGCAGCGAAGACACCGGGCACGCTCGACTCCAGGTGGTACGGATCCCTCGGCAGCCGCCACCCGGCCGGCCGCTCCCCTCCGGCCACCAGGTCGGGGCCGGTCACCACGAATCCGCGCGCATCGCGGGTGACCACCCCCGCCAGCCACTCCGTATGCGGCTCGGCCCCGATGAAAATGAACAGCCACGACGCGGCAACGGTGCGTACGGTGCCGGACCGGCTCTCACGGAGGGACAGCTGCTGCAGGTGTCCCTCGCCCTCGGCGCCGACCACCTCGGTCCACGGGTGGATGTCGATGTTGGAGATGCCGTTGATCTGGTCGATCAGATAGCTGGACATGGAACGGCTCAGATCACCTTGGCGGATCAGGACATGAACACACCGTGCGTAGCGTGAGAAATACACCGCCGCCTGCCCTGCGGAGTTGGCACCGCCGACGATGTACACGTCCTCGCCCGAGCAACTGGGCGCCTCGGTGACGGCGGACCCGTAGAAGACACCAGCCCCGGTGAACTCCTCCAGCCCGGCGGCGGCCAGCCGCCGGTACGACACCCCAGTGGCGAGGACCACGGTGTGCGCGGCAATGGAGCTCTCCGGACCCAGGTGCAGCACCCGGCCCGATCCCGCCACCTCCAGCGCGACAGCCTGCTGCGCGCTGAGGATCTCCGCCCCGAACTTCAGCGCCTGACGGCGGGCCCGCTCGGTCAGCTGGGAACCGGAGACGCCGTCGGGGAAGCCGAGGTAGTTCTCGATACGGCTGCTCTGACCGGCCTGCCCGCCGGTCGCCTGCTGCTCCACCAGCACCGTACGCAGTCCCTCCGAAGCGCCGTAGACAGCAGCTCCCAGACCGGCCGGCCCTCCACCGACCACCACCAGGTCATAGAAATCCGAGGCCGGAACGGTGCTGAGTCCGACCTGCGCGGCGAGCTCCCGCTCGGTGGGGGAGACCAGAGTCTTTCCGTCCGGAGTGACAACCAGCGGTACATCGGCCGCGGACAGCCCCGCGGCAGCCAGAAGGCGCTCCCCCTCCGGCTCGTCGGACAACAACCAGCGATAGGGGACGAGATTGCGGGTGAGGAAGTCGCGGACCGCGAAGGAGGGAGCGGACCAACGGTGCCCGACCACGCGGGTCTCCATGTCTCCTGGATCGGGTGTGGCGTGCCACAGGTCCAGCAGCGTGTCGATCACCGGATAGAGGTGCTGTTCCGGCGGACTCCAGGGCTTGAGGAGATAGTGGTCGAGGTCCACGACGTTGATGGCGTCGATGGCCGCTTCCGTGTCCGAGTAGGCGGTCAGCAGCACGCGACGGGCGAGCGGAAAGAGGTCCATGGCCGCCTCGAGGAACTCGATGCCGTTCATCTGGGGCATGCGATAGTCGGCGAGCATGAGAGCGAGCGGATCGCCACGGAGCTTGAGCTCACGCAGTGCTTCCAGGGCATCGCGGCCGGAGAGTGCGCGCAGGATGCGGTAGCGGTCGCCGTACTGCCGCCGGATGTCGCGGGCGACCGCCCGGGAGACTGCCGGGTCGTCGTCGACAGTCAGGATCGTCGGGTTCGGCATGTCTCCATCATTGTCGCAAAGGCCAGGAAATGGCGGCCGCAGTCAGCGTGGCGCAGGCCGGCCGCGGCCGGCCCGGCGACCCGGCGCCCTCCACCGATCGGTGTTGCCCGGAGGCACCTGTGGTGCCACACCACCCGAAACGACCTCGGCAGGTTGCAAGAACGTCCTACGTCAGCCGGTACCGCTCCGAGTCGGGCGCCGGCCGTGTGGTGGAATTCCGAATCACCACCAGCGAACGCGCTGGAGCCCGCAGGCGGGCCGCGGCGCATACCGCAGCCGGCTGCGGGGCAGTGCTCCCGCATCGGTGGCGCTGTTTCCCGGCACCTGCCGGGCGGAGCCGCCCGCGGCCCCGCCCGCCCCTCGCCCTCAGGAGTACGCATGGCCTTCGACGTCGACGCGGTCCGCGCGCAGATCCCCGCCCTGAAGTCCGGCTCTGCCCGCTTCGACGCCCCCGGTGGCACCCAGACACCGCAGCCCGTGATCGACGCCATCATGGATGCGCTGGCCAACCCGCTCGCCAACCGGGGCCGTACCACCGAGGGCGAGCGCAACGCGGAGGCGATCGTGGCCGGCGCCCGCTGCGCGCTGGCAGACCTGCTGGGAGCCGATCCGCGGGGCATCGTGTTCGGCCGCAGCTCCACCCAGCTCATCTACGACCTGTCCCGCACCCTGGCCAAGAACTGGGGCCCGGGCGACGAGGTGGTCGTCAGCCGACTCGATCACGATGCCAACATTCGCCCCTGGATCCAGGCCGCAGAGGCCGTCGGCGCCACCGTCCGATGGGCAGACTTCGACGCTGCCACCGGCGAGCTGACGACCGAGCACATCGCCAGGGTGCTCTCCGGACAGACCCGTCTCGTGGCCGTCACGGCAGCGTCGAACCTCATTGGCGCCCGCCCCGACATCCCCGCCGTCGCCGACCTGGTGCACCGGGCCGGTTCCCTGCTGCACGTGGACGCTGTGCATTACGCCTCGCACGCCACCGTCGACCTGCCTGCCCTCGGCGCGGACTTCCTGGTCTGCTCGCCGTACAAATTCCTCGGCCCGCACCTGGGTGTGCTGGCAGGCCGTCCCGAAATGCTGGAGACGCTGCGGCCGGACAAGCTGCTGCCCTCCACCGACGCGGTTCCCGAGCGCTTCGAACTGGGCACTCTGCCGTACGAGCTGCTGGCCGGGGCCCGCGCGGCGGTGGACTTCCTCGCCGGTCTCGCCCCAGGGGCCCACGGCACCCGCCGGGAACGGCTGATCGCCGCCTTCGAGGCGATCGAGGCCCACGAGGACGCCCTGCGGGCCCGCATCGAACAGGGGCTGGCCGCCCTAGGCGGCGTCACCGTGCACTCCCGGGCCACCCGGCGCACCCCGACCCTGCTGCTCACCCTGGTGGACCACAGCGCGACCGCCGCCTCGCAGTACCTGGCAGAGCACGGCATCGATGCTCCGGCCGGGTCCTTCTACGCGCTGGAGGCATCCCGCCGGCTCGGACTGGGCGACGAGGGCGGGCTGCGGATCGGCCTGGCCCCCTACAGCAGCGACGAGGACGTCGATCGGTTGCTGGATGCCATGTCCGGCTTCCTCGGCACCCCGCCCGTCACTGGCTGACCGGGTGGCGCACCCGGTCCACCCGACCAACGGCTGAGCGCCGCCACCGGCAGATCCGGCCGGGTCTGCCGCCGGCCTCGCCCGCGGCCATGCGGGCGGCCTCGCGACTGTGCCCAGCGGTGACACCAGCAGGAACCACCAGAACCACCGCCTGCCCAGGGACGCAACAAAGCCCCACCGGTTGGGCGCGCCGTGGGAGATGCCGATCAGTCGTGTGACCGCGTACGGGCTCAGGGGGCCATTGACCCCCGAGCCCGGCGGCGCACCGCTGCGGGCCCGTCCCCTCCCGTTCGGTTTCCCTGCCGCCTCCGGCCCGCCCATGCGCACGACCGCGCGACGCCGAATCAGTCCCGCTGCACCGTCCGCGTGGTGTGCCGCCACCGGATCGGTCGCGCACGGCCAGAGGCCTGGATTTCCCGCCGGTTCGCGCGAATAACCCACCCCTCCCACCGCCGATACGGAATGTTTATCCAGCATTACGGCGAGCGAATGAAGCGCCCCTGATATGACACAGGCCACATGATCCGCGTCACTCTTGTGCTGATTTACGGCATTTGTCGTGTGGGGTGAGCCACGTGACGGGCGCCACTCCGAAACCGGATAGTGGACACACCGGGCCTTGCTCCCGGGCTCCGAAGGCACTTCACCGGCCAATTCTCATACCCGGTACGAATACCGGTAGTAAAAAGGGGGCGTTGACCCGGGTTTCCCCCTCCCTAACAATTCTGGGAATCACCCGGCGACGGAAAAGGAATTACCGAATGCAGCTCACCGCGATGCCCAAGAAGTTCGCCCGCCTGACCAAGACCAAGAAGATCTCGCTGGGCATGGTCACCGCCGGTGCCGCGATCGTGGCCAGCACCGTCGCCGGCGCTCCGGCCGCCTCGGCCGCCACTCCCGCCCAGTCCGGCGGCAGCGTCCACAACTGGATCAACCAGTCACTGGAGATCATGCACGCCAAGGGCATCCCCGGCAGCTATGACGGCATCTACCGCAACCTGATGCGCGAGTCCTCCGGCAACCCCAACGCCATCAACAACTGGGACTCCAACGCCACCAAGGGCATCCCGTCCAAGGGCCTGCTCCAGGTCATCGACCCCACCTTCAACACGTACCACGTCAGCGGCACCTCGACGAACATCTACGACCCCGTCGCCAACATCACCGCCGCCTGCAACTACGCCGCCCACCGCTACGGCTCCATCGACAACGTCAACTCCGCCTACTGACCACTCGGCGCGGCCATACGACCGGATCCCACCCAACGCACCGGTCCCCACATGACGCAGCCGGTCCCGGCCGGTCAGCCCACCAAGCAGGCACACCTCACGGACCACCGCAGACGCGGAGTTCGAGACCGGCCCGCCGACGACGTTCCGACAGTCGCCCACGGCACCCCCTGACTCCGTGACGCACAGACGCACCCGCGCACTGCGGCCGCGGTCAGGGCCCCCGGCCCCGCACGGCTTCCGGCGAGACAGCGTCCACAGCGGTCCGCACACGGAACTGACGCGGATGCATTGAGCCGCAGGCTGTTGATGGCGGAAGCGTGCCCCATAGGCATGGCGGCAATCAGAGGCAAATGCCGACGCCCACGTCCCTGGCGGGCGCGCAACGACGGCTACGGCACCTCGCTGCGTTGTCGGAACACCCGAATGCGCGCCATACGAGGACGCCCCTCCGCCTTGCGATGCACCGCATCCGAAGCCGCGCGCCGTTACTCCAGGGATTGCGGGACAGCCGTCAGCCGTGCAGCCAGATCCGCAGGGGACCGACCGGCTCGAAGCCGTGGCGGACCGCGGCCGCCAGGTCATCGCCGTGCTCGTAGCCGACCACAGGCAGGGTGGGGAACAGCCTGTGCACCGCATCCAGTACGAGTGGCCAGGCTGCTTCAGTGCCTCCGTCCAGTGCGAAGACATTGGAGATTCCGACCACCTGGTCGCTGCGGCTCGCGATCGCTCCGGCGATCACCCGGCCGCCAGGGGACTGCCCGGCGAGCACGAATGTGGCCGGGTCGTCGAGCAGTTCGGTCCGGAAGAGACCCGCGTTGCCGTCCCCGTCGTCCCAGGCGAGCGCCCAGGCGCGCAGCATGTGCGGGTCGCCCACCACGTCCCAGTCAAGCCCCGAGGGGATGGTGGGCGCACCCGCCGGGCGGTGGATCCACTGCGCCTCGAACAGTACCTGGAAGCCGGCCTTCGTCAGGTCGAGGTCAGCGAAACTGTCCTTGATGGAGGCGCCGGGCACGGTGGTGTCGATCCGGGCTGTCAGTGCGGCCGGGTCGGCGCCCGGCACCAGCGTCACCGCGTCGGGGTAGTACGGCGGCGTACGGGTCGGGGCGGCCCAGGCCTGTGTCCTGAACTCGCTCGCCAGGTCGTGCGATCGACTCATTGCCGCACACCACTCGGCATTGTTGCGGGCGGCGGTCCGGACCAGGAGATGCTTCGGCGTCGTCACGAGTGCGGATCTTGCCCCGTCCCGGCCAGGCTGTCGAACGGATTTCCACTACCCGCAGGTCGGACGCTCCGCTCGAAGGCGCATGGCCCAGCTCCCGGGGACGGTTGACGGCTTCGACGCTCCCCGTAAGCGGAGACCGGGCCCGCCCGGCACCCACAGGCGTGCGCCGTTCTGTGAGCCATGCCGCCGTGGCGGCGGGCGTCGCCGGATGGTGACGGCCCTGACGTCATCGGTGTGATGTCAGGGCCGTCCCGCGGGTCCGGCGTGGGGCACCGGATTACTGGAGTTTTCTAGCACATCGGTGCATAGGGGATGTAAGCGACACGCGTTGTCGAAGTGAAGCGCCCCCTCACGTGCGATGGATCCGCCGGACGCTTCACCGATGGCCCGGTCGAAGCCGCGCCGTCAGGTCGGCCTGGCGCCCCGCCGGCGGGGTGGACCGTGGTGCCGGCGGGGCGCGCTGACGCCGTTTTGGTGCGCGAAAGGCATGCGTTCGGTCGCCGCGGCGGTGGGTGCCCATGACGGTCGTTCAGGGGCCGAGAGGGTGAGCGGCCGTCACGAATCACCCAGAAGGCCTAGCCGTATGTCATATAGGCATATTTATAAGCATTTTGACGACACGTCAGCTCTGCCCGATGCGGCCGGTCGGCCCCCTGGGGTCACACGTTCGATATATCCGACATGACAGGTAAAGGTCCCATAAGTACTTTTATTTCAGGCCGGTTGCCCGGCCGACCCTCAGAGACAAGGGAGAATGACATGACGACGCGTACCGTCGCCGTGACCGCCGCCGCAGTGGGCGCCGCGGTCCTCGCAACTACCGGTATCACCTATGCCTCGGCCGCTGGTTCCCCCCAGGCCGCCCCGTCCGTCCAGCAGGCCGCGCCGGCCGTCCAGCAGGATGCTCCTGCGGCGGCTCCGCTCGGTGGCGATGGCGGAAACGCGGGCGGAAACGCGGGCGGAAACGCGGGCGGAAACGCGGGCGGAATCGCGGGCGGGAAGGGCCTTGAAGGAGGCGGGAAGGGTAATGAAGGAGGCGGCTACGGGGGTGGCGGTGGCTACGGTGGTGGCGGTGGCTACGGTGGTGGCCACGGCTACAAGTACGAAGGCCGGATCTACATCAACGAGCGGTCGTACTCCGCCCAGCCGGACGGCTGCATCACCGTGGTCAGCGGCCTGGGCTCGCGGAGCTTCAACGTCCGCAACGACAGCCACAGGTCCGTAGAGCTCTTCCGCGGGGCGACCTGCGACAACGGTTCCCCGGTCGCCACTGTCGGCCCCTGGAGCACCAGCAACGGCGTCTTCACCCGCAAGGTCCGCGGGGGCGTGAAGGTTCGCAACGGCGTCGTGGGCAGCTTCCGAGTGGTCAGGGACCACTACGGCAACAAGTGGTAACAGCTCCACCCGCCCAACACGGAAACTCCGGCCCGTCGGAATCGGGCCGGGGTTTCCGGCGCAGGGGGCAGACTCCGCGGTGGATGCACCGCTCCAGACGGCGCATCCACGAACCGTGCGATGCGTCCCATACACCCTCTACGCGATGATAGGTGTTCATCGAGTTCCCCGCGTGTCGCGGCAGCCGGACCCGGTCGGCTGCAGCCCTGCCGACCTGACCCCGCGGCCTGTGCCCGTGGGCGCACGATCGCCTGGCCGGTTGGGCTCAGGAAGTTCGCCCGTGATCTGCCTGAAGCTCCCCGAGCTCCTTGCGATGCGGGCCTGCGGACTACCCCGAAAGGGGGTCCGAACCGATGTCCGGAGAGGTGCGCCCAGGGGTGCACCGGAGGTACCGGCGGAGATGTGAACCACTCTTTCGTAGCGAGGCTGTCCGGGTTCCTGCGTGGTGGCCCGCCCGGTGCGATCCGCCGGACACGGTTCTTTTCCGGCACAGGCTGGGTCCGTCAGCCGACCTTCATTCGTTCACGGGTACGTCGGCGACACCGCCGCCGTCAGCACGCGGTGCGGGGCGCCGCCGCCGTCGGCCGCCACCGTGTAGAGGTCCGCGCCGTAGTCGCCCGGGAGTGCGTACGTGAGCGTGGCGTCGTCCTGCCAGACCGCCTGGTCGTCCACGCTGCGGGTTTCGGCCAGGGTGTGGTCCCTGAGCGTGCGCAGGTCCAGGACGTGCAGTCGCCACGGGGCGTCGGCGGGCAGGCCCTTGTCGCGGCTCTTGTAGGCGATGCGGGTGCCGTCGGGGGAGAGGGAGGGGCACTCCACGTTCGCCCGGAGCATGGTGAGCGTGCGGGTGCGCAGGTCGCCCCGCACCAGATACGTCCTGCCCTTGGTGGCGAGCGTCGCGTAGAAGTGCCGGTCGTCGGCCGCGAAGGTGACGCCCCAGAAGTTGACGTCCGCGGCCCGGTAGCGGTGGCCGTTCTTGCGTATTGCGAAGCCCTCCAGGCTCGGGGTGAGCTTGCCGGTGCGGGTGTCGAGGATTGCTGCGCGGGTGGAGAAGTTCGTGCCGGCGTAGCTGTCGCCGCCTACGAAGACCGTCCAGGCCGCCAGCCGCCCGCTGGGGGAGACCCGGGCGCGGGAGGGAATGCCGGGGATCGTGTAGTGCGCCCGTTCCCTGAGGTGCGTGTCGAGGATCGTGGCCCGGTAGCTGTCCTGCATCGCCCCGTGCACGGCCTGGAGGCAGAGTCCGGTGCCCGACGCCGCGTAGAAACGCAGGCACTTGACGCCCGATGCCGTTCGGGCACCCATGGGCGACGCCGCCGGGACCGTCGTCAGTTCGTCGCGGTGCGGCCCCCATGCCATGTTCCGGAACACGATCCGCCGCTTGTCGGTGAGCGTGACCCGGCCCGTGGCGACCGTCGGGCCGCCCGGCCGAGCCACGTCACGCCGTTCGGAGCGCGTGGCGGCGTGCAGCACGGAAGCCGTGGCGACCGCCGCGAGCACGGCGACCGCGCAGACGAGGACGAGCAGCTTGGCACGGGCGTTCGTCATACGGGAACCTTCGCGGTCGGGCCAAGACGGAACGAGAAAACGGCGCACACGGCGAGCGCCACCGCGGCCGCCAGCAGCGCCGAACGGTCGCCCCACGCCGTCCACGCGGCGCCGAAGGCCAGCGAGCAGACGAATCGGGCGACGGCCTGCCCGGTCTGCACCAGCGCGAGCCCCGACGAACGCAGCTCGTCGGGCACGCTCTCCGATGCCGCCGCCATCAGAATGCCGTCCGTGGCCGCGTAGAACGAACCGTGCAGGATGAGCACGACGTACGGGAGCGCCGTGCCGTGCCAGGACGAGAGCAGCAGTCCGTACGCGGCGAGCAGCGCCACGTGGCCGGCGAGGAACACCCGCCAGGGGCCCACCCGGTCCGCGAGCCGCCCCAGTGGCAGGGCGAGCAGCAGGAAGGCGGCGGCGGTCCCGATAGGCAGCAGCGCGAACCAGCGGTCGGGCGCGCCGAGGCGGCGCTGGAGCAGCAGGTAGACGAACGAATCGCTGACGGTGGCAAGGCCGAGCAGCAGGGCGCAGATACAGATGCGCCGGATGCCGCGCCGCTGTAGGAGGGCCAGGGCGGCTCGGAGCGTTGGGCGGGGCCGCTGGGCCGCCTGGTCGGTACGGCGTGCGGTGGCCCCGCCCGGCACGAACAGGACCAGCACCAGCACGCCGACCACCGCGACGCAGAAGCTCACCGTGAACACCGCGTCATAGCCGTCGACCGTGGCGCGCAGGATCAGGAATGCGACGAGCGGGCCGAGCAGGGCGCCCGCGGTGTCCATCGCGCGGTGGACACCGAAGGCACGGCCGCGGGCCTCCGGGGGCGATGACAAGGAGATCAGCGCGTCGCGCGGCGCGGTGCGCAGTCCCTTGCCGGTGCGGTCGGCCGCGAGGACGAGGCCTATGGGCGTGAGCGTGTGGGCGATGAGGAGGAGGGGTTTGCACAGCGCCGAGAGGCCGTAGCCGATGATCGCGACGGGCTTGTGGCGCCCGCCGCCCCGGTCCGCGAAGTGGCCGCCGACCAGCCGCACCAGGGCCGAGAAGCCGTTGTAGACGCCGTCCAGGAGCCCGAAGCCGAGCGGGCTGAGGCCGAGCCCCGCCACCAGGTAGAGCGGCAGGACCGCCGTCACCATCTCCGATGACACGTCGGTGATCAGACTGACCGTGCCGAGCGCCAGCACCGTGGGGGCGACCGCCACGCGCCGCAGGGCCGGGGGAGTACCCGGCCCGGCGGCGCGCTCGGCGGACCCCGCGCGGGTGGCGCGGCTGTCCGCTACGTACATGTCAGGACACCCAGACCCCGGTGATGTCCTTGGCGGACGCCGCGTTGCCCGCGTGGCCGAGGCCGTGCATGTCCTCGAGCGTGCGCAGCAGGTCGTAGTGGTTGTACGTGGTGGAGGACGTGGAGCTCGGGGTCACCTGCTGGCCGTAGAGGACCGTGGGGATGCGGTTGCCGCTGAGCCGGTTGTCCTCGTCGAAGGTGACGACGAGGAGGCTGTTGTGGGTCTTCGCCCAGGTTGCGTAGGCGCCGAGGTTGTTCTTCAGCCAGGTGTCACCGGTCGCCACCGAGCAGTCGTGCATGTCGCTGCACAGGTTCGGGACAACGAAGGAGACCTGCGGCAGTTTCGTGTAGTCGGTGGGGAACTGCTGGAAGGTGTATGCGGATGAGGTGGGGACGTTGCTGAAGCCGAACCAGGGGTTGTGCTTGCGGGCGTAGGCGCCGCTGCTGCACGTGGTCGAACCCTGGCTGGGAAGTGTCTCGTTGTAGCTCGCCCAGCTCTTGCCCGCGGCGATCAGCTCTGATGCGAGGTTGGGCTTGCTGGAGAAGCCGGGGGTGTAGCAGCTGTCGTCCGTGATGCCCTGGGTGGAGCCGGAGAACATGGCGAAGTAGTTGGGCTGGCTGGGGTGCGTCTCGGCGTACGAGGCGCTCAGGTTGGCGCCACCGTTCTTCAGCGAGTTGATGTACGGGGCGCTGGAGGAGCCGATGACCTGGCTGTAGCCGTGGTTCTCGAAGACCACGACGATCACGTGGTCGGGGGTCGGTACGCCGGCTGCGGCCTGGGCCGACGAGGTGCCGTCGATGCCGGTCCACAGGCCGACGACGGCGGCAGCGGTGAGGGTCAGGGCGCAGGTGAGGGCGGTGCGACTGCGGCGGAACACGGATCTGCCGGGCACTGGGAACCTCCGGTGGGGGAGTGACGGGGGCGGTGCAGACAGAGCATGCTCACGCCAAGATGCATCCGGCCTACCTCACCGCACAAGAGGCATGAAGATCGGGTGAACGATCTCCTGCGCACCGTTTGCCCGCCGGTGACTGCGGCCCGCTACGCTCACCGGGTACGAGGAGGCACAGGTGAGGAGAACGACCACCATGGCGCGGGTCACGGCTGTGAGCAGCAATGGGACGTACTCCTTCAGCAAGCCGAACCGTCTGAGCATCAGGCTGCTCACCGGCCTCGGTGTCGAGGGCGACGTCCACGCGGGCGAGACCATCAAGCATCGCTTCCGCATGGAGCACGAGCCGCATCAGCCCAACCTGCGACAGGTGCACCTCATACACGAGGAACTCTTCGACGAGCTCGCCACGAAGGGCTTCACCGTCGCTGCGGGCGAGCTCGGCGAAAACATCTCCACGCGCGGGATCGACCTGCTCGGCCTGCCCACCGGCGCACTACTGCACATCGGTGCCGAGGCGATCGTGGAGGTTACCGGCCTGCGCAATCCGTGCTCGCAGATCGAGGCCTTCCAGAAGGGCCTTCTGAGGGAGGTCTTCGAACTCGACGCGGAGACCGGGGACTTTTCCTTCAAGTCCGGGATCATGAGCGTGGTCCGGCAGGGCGGCGAGGTCCACCCCGGCGACGCAATCGACGTCGAACTTCCCGCCGGCCCGCATCGTCCGCTGGAGCGCGTCTAGGGCATTTCCGGAAGATACCCGGCGCTGAGGCCCTCTTGCGCAGCGCTGCTTGTCGGCCTCGACCGGGACCGTTGCTCTGCCGGCTGCGTGCCTGCGGGCCCTGTCCCGCGGGTGTTCCAGGGACAGGGCCCGGGCGGGAATGGCCTACTTCAGGGCGACACCGTCTCCGTAAGCAGTTGCGGTGCTCGTCGTGCCCGTGCCGGCGAACGTCCAGCGCCAGGTACCAGCGGAATTCGCGGTGACCGTCGTCCTGAGCTTGCCGCTGCTGTCGGTGGTCACCTTCTTGACCGTGGTGTAGGTGGAGGAGCCGGACTTCTTGTACTGAAGGGCCACGGCCTGGCCGCTGTACCCGGCGTAGGCGTTGGTGTCCCAGTTGGCCCGGGTGAGCGTCCCCGTCACGGTGAGCGTGCCGCCCTTGGCGACCGGCTCGGGGGAGGCCTGGGTGTCGGAGAGCTTGGCGTAACGCTTCACCTTGACCGGCGCGCTGTCCTCGAGGTCGTAGAAGTCGCCGTCATTGGCGGCGGCCTCGGCAGTGAAGTGCCAGGTGCCGGCCGAGCTGTTCTTGAGGTCGTAGTAGTCGGTTCGGTCGGCGTCCAGGGTGAACTTGAAGACGCACTTCCTGGTGGTGGACGTGGGCCGGGTGCAGTCGGCGGAGCCTGCGTGGATGATCCGGCTGTCAGGGCTGACCAGCTTGGAACCGTAGATGTCCTTGATCCCGGACCCGTCCTTGGCGGCGGCAGTCACGGTCAGCGTCTGCGCCGCGCTGACTCCGGCGTTGACGGTCTGCTTGCTGAAGGACAGCGACGTGAAGACTGTGTCGCCCTTCTGGGTGTCGGCGTGCGCGGCCGGCGTCAGGAACGAGAGCAGCGCCAGAGCGCCGACGGCGGCGGCCGCGGTGGAACGAATACGCATATTTCTCCGAAAACGATGAGCCGGATCTTGTCCGGGCGCGAGAAAGACCACTGACACCCGTGGTTGGTTGTACGACGGCAGACGGCAGACGGCAGACGGCAGACGGCATCCCGGCCTCCTCTCCGACGGCGAAACCCGGGCGGGAATGATTCAAACTTCAATCAAGTTTGAACAACCAGCAGAGTCCATCGGCCCCTCGTGCCCCGGAACCCCTTGGGCGCCAGGTGCCTGCATCGCAGAA
This sequence comes from Streptomyces sp. NPDC002206, assembly GCF_053593595.1. Lineage (NCBI taxonomy): Bacteria > Bacillati > Actinomycetota > Actinomycetes > Kitasatosporales > Streptomycetaceae > Streptomyces > Streptomyces sp. NPDC002206. The sequence continues at coordinate 168,097 of NZ_JBSFCW010000010.1, read as the reverse complement.
CTAATGCTCGTGCAGAGAACGGAGAACGTGATGGTCGGTACACAGGGAGTGAGCTGGAACGAGCGGCGGCAATACGCGAGCCGTCTCTTCGAATCCCAGCGTCACCGCGCGGCTTCCCGGGTTCTCAAGGACCTGGTTGCCGCGGCGCCTCGCAACCTGGACCTCCGGATGCTCCTCGCCCGTTCGTACTACTACACGGCGCAGCTTTCCCTGGCCGAGGCGGAGCTGCGCCAAGTCCTGCGCGCCGAGCCCGCCCACCCCTCTGCCCACCTCGCTCTCGCCCGCGTCCTGGAGCGCCAGCACCGCTGCTCCGAGGCCGCGCCGCATATGAGGGTCGCGGACACGATGACCGCACGGGACCTGCTGGCCCTCAGGCACCCCCGCAATTCATCCCCTCGCCTCGTTGCTTGAGGCTGCTCCCGGCTGCCGGTCGTCCGCCCTCCCCGGGCGGTCAGACCCTGGGCAACGCGTGTGTTGTAGCGGGTGGCCAGGCCGCGCCATTGCCACCAGCATCTCCAGATCTTCGTCAAGCATCCGCCGCTCCCACACCACTCGGTAGGACACACCACGGGCAGCGGCGACCACTTCGACGTCGTTCTCGGCGATGCCGACCGTCAGCAACGGGCTCTGAACCAAGCAGCGCACCTCGCTGCGCGCGCCGAGCTGCAGCTGGGTGAAGCGTTGCCGGATGGCCGCTGAGCCCCGCATGAGTTCGATCGCCTCGGCCGAGGCGCGATGGGTGGCGCCTGTGCGGTAGAGCTCTCCCAGGGAGTTCAGCTCGATCTCTGCCAGTTCGACCGCGTTCTGGTGCTCCACCAGCAGGGCGCCCAGAGCCAGTTCGGGCGGGGAGGCCGTCAGCCGCTCCGGGAACTCGCCTGGTTCAGCCGCGTCTCGGGTGGGTCGGGCCGCGACCTTCAGGGAGTCGCGGGCAGACCCATTTCGCGGATCCCCATCAGCGACGAGGTGACGGCGTTCACCGCGCAATGCTCGGCATCGCTCATCTCCACAAAATCGCCCTCAACGGATATCTTCAGCCCCGTACAAGCGAACACTTTCGAGGGGGAGCCATGACCATCCGGGCATCGTTGCACGCGGCCCATGTCTACATGATCCTGGGCGTCGTTTCCGGGCTCTACTACCGAGAACTCACCAAACACAACGGGTTCGACGGGGAGACCCAACTGTCGGTAGTCCACGCCCATTTACTGGCCCTCGGCATGCTGGCCTTCCTCATCGTCCTCGCGCTCGACAAGCTGTTCACCCTGTCCGGCAGTCGGCACTTCACCTACTTCTTCGCCTTCTACAACGCAGGCATTGCCATCACCGTGGGCTCCATGATCTTCCGTGGCACGCAAACCGTCCTCGGCCACCCCGTCCCCGAAGCGGTCTCTTGGATCGCAGGCCTGGGCCACACGGTCCTCACCGTCGGTCTGATCCTCCTGTTCACCCTGCTCGGCAAGCGCGTCACCAATAGGCGCAACGACTCAGAGACTGCTCCAGGGCATGGCCAGCCGGCCGACCTGGAGAAGGGCAACGCGTTGTAGTAGGCGACAGTCGAGAGCAGTTGTCGATTGGTTCTGCAGAGCAGGCGTCGGTCCGATGACGTCGAGGCGTTGCTGAGTTCCACCTCTTCCACGCTCGGGCCGCCGGCGCAACCGAGCATCGTGTACGCGGTCCGACAGGGCCCGTGCCGCTCGGGCATATCCCGCAGTGAGTGCGTCCATGCTCTCGGGCACGGCGGCGCGGGTCACCACGCCGTGGTAGTAGTCGAGTTGGGTTCCCTCGGCGCGGCTGTCGTCGCTGGCCGACGAGCGGACGCTGCTGGAGGTCGCGGTGCGTTACGGCTACACCTCGGGGGAGGCGTTCGCGCGTGCCGGTAGTACACGCTCGGCGCAGTCCGCAGCCCACGCGGCCATGATCCGCTGGTCTTCCCTGCCGTCCTTCTTCACCGTGACGACGATACGAGGGCGAAGCACATCGATGCGTCAGACGAAGGAGTGATGGCGGGTTGAGGGACGGCGTCTTCCGAATTATGAAGGATTGTGCCTGTTACCCGATTTGTGCGACCGGTGGTGGGGCGCGGGGTGGTGTGCCGTGGTGTGCGGAGGAGTCGGAAAGGGCTTGTTGCCGCGGGTGAGCGGGGTGGTTGCCGTGCCCAGCGAATGTCAGGGCCACGCCCATGCGGGGTCCGTGACCGTTACAGCCGTCGGTTACGGAAATATCCGCATTTTGTAACGCAGGCTGACGCTGCCGACGACAGGCGGGCGGGTGGTTCAAAGTGTGGGTCCTCGGCTTGTCGAGCCGGGACCCGCACCGCGCAGCATGGCTCTGACCTGGGCCTGGACGCCTCTACTTGGGGGGACATCTCGTGTCTGCTTCTCGTACTGTCCGTCGTCTCGTCGCTACTGGTCTGGCGGCCGGTTCCCTTGTCGCTGTCGTGGCGATGCCGGCATCCGCCGACGACGGCCACCACCGTGGCCGCCACCACCAGTCGTACAAGCGTGTGGTGCTCGGCAGCATCCAGTACAACAGCCCGGGCCGTGACGACTACTCCAACCGCTCGCTGAACGGGGAGTGGGTCGAGGTCACCAACACCGGTTACCGGCCGGTGAATCTGAACGGGTGGACACTCTCGGACCGGGATGGCAACCGTTACCGCTTCGACTACCTTCGCCTGGCCGGCCGGTCCACCGTCCGCGTCCACACCGGACGCGGCCACGACACCCGCACCAACGTCTACCAGGACCGCCGCACCGACTACATCTGGAGCAACTACTCCGACACGGCCACCCTGCGCGACGACTGGGGCCGGACCGTCGACACCAAGTCCTGGGGCCGTGACCGCGACCACCACAACGACTGGGGATACCGCCGCTGACCTGACCCCCACCCGCCACTGACCGCGGACCCCTCTCGGAACCGCTGCGTGCCGCCACCCCCGCCCCCGGAGTGGCGGCACGCAGCTCACGCATTCACCGTCCTCCCCCCCGGACGGTGGCCCGCCGGGGCATCACTATCAGCCGCGTTCGAAGCTGTGCGAGTGACCGATGACGAAGAAGCCGCGGCGCTCGTACCAGTGGCGTGGCCAGCCCGTCGCATCGGTGGTCAGGAACCTCGTACCGCAGTGCTCGTTGGCGGACAGGCGCAAGGCGCTGGTCAGGACGGCGTCGGCGTAACCCCGCCTGAGATGGGTCTCCGCGGTGATCAGGTCCTCGATCTGGGCTGTGCCGGTTGCCGGGTCCAGATAGAGGTCGGCCCATGAGGCGACCTCGCCCTCCTCCGTGCGGCTACCGATGAAGTGAACGACATCGGCACCGCGGCGGCGGGCCTCGCGTCGGTCGACGAGGTGGCGTACGACGTCGTCGTCGACGTCCGGGAGGAGGCCCTGCCAGCGCCGGGTGAGTGGGATACGGATCTCGTCCAGATCCACCTCCTCGGCGAGTCCGCCGACCGGCACAGGGCCTGCGTGCAGCATGACCAGATGGCTGGAGTGGGTGTAGCCGGCCCGGAGCAGCGGCTCTGTGCACGCCGTTCCGACTTCCTCGTCGAATACGGAGATCCGTCGGTGTGGCAGATGCCCCAGTGCCTCCTCCGCGATGGCGGGAAGTGCCTCGGAGTCGACGACCGTGTCGATGATGACCTGGTTGTTCGCGCGGGAGTGTGCGAAGGCGTCGTCATATACGGCGAACCCGCCGGGGAGGTCAACGGTGCACGCGGCCTGGCGGCGTGCGAAGGCCGACAGGAAGGCGTTGATCCGCTGCAGTTCTGAGCTCGGCATGGGGCGAGCCTAAGGGCTGGCTCTGCAGGAACAAGCTGAGCTGGGCTCATCGGGATCGGGCTGTGGCGTTGGGGGCCGTCTTCCACCGTCGGAGGTGGAGACGGTCGCGATGGGCTCGTTGTGGGAGGAGCTGTCTGGTCGGAAGGCTACGGCCCGGGAGCGGGTGGAGCGCACCCGGGAGCAGAACGCGGAGCTGAACCGGTGACCGGTGGCGGTGGAGGAGGCGCTGTCCCGGCTCGTCAGCCCCTCGGAGACGGTTGAGGAGATCCTGGGCGACACGACGTCAGAGGCGGTGCGCGCGACAGCGGGGGTGCGACTTTGTGTGGTGGAACAGGTGGCCGGATCGATCAGGAATCGAGAAGCGCGGGTCACGGAGCCGCACCTAGCATGACCGTCATGGACATCACCATTCACACAAGCTCCCTCCCGCATGACGACCCTGACGCGTCCCTGGCTTTCTACCGCGACACCCTCGGCTTCGAGGTCCGCAGCGACTTCGGACAGGGCAAGATGCGCTGGATCACGGTCGGCCCCGTCGGCCAGCCCGACACGTCCATCCTCCTGGCGCCGCCGGCCGCCGACCCTGGGGTCACCGAGGACGAGCGCCGCACCATCGCCGAGATGATGGCCAAGGGCACCTACGGCTGGATCCTGCTGGCCACCCGGGACCTCGACGGCACTTTCGAGAAGGTGCAGGCCGGTGACGCCGAGGTCGTCCAGGAGCCGACCGAGCAGCCGTACGGCATCCGCGACTGCGCCTTCCGTGATCCCGCAGGCAACCTGATCCGCATCCAGGAGGTTCGCTGAGCCGTCCGGTCATCGATTCGGCCATGACGGCCGGCGTCGCGACCACCTGCGAAGAATGCGGCGGCCGGTGCTTCCAGGCCTCCGTCCCGCCGCCGGCGAGTCGGTCATCGCCATCGGGCACCTCGCCGCCGGCCGCGGCTTGCAACCCAGGTGCTCGCGGACATCGAGGAAAAGGAGTTCTCCCATGTGTCACCCCTCGTGGGGGCGCGCACGTACCGCGGCGCAGCGCCTGAGCGACCTCGCGCGACTGCGCCGCGTCCGCGACCGGATCGACCGGGAGTACGCGCAGCCGCTGAACGTCGAGGCGCTCGCCCGCGGCGTGAACATGTCGGCCGGGCACCTCAGCCGCCAGTTCCGGCTGGCCTACGGCGAGTCGCCGTACGCGTACCTCATGACGCGTCGCATCGAGCGCGCGACGGCGCTGCTGCGTCGTGGCGACCTCAGCGTCACCGAGGTCTGCTTCGCGGTCGGCTGCTCATCGCTGGGCACCTTCAGCACCCGCTTCACCGAGCTGGTCGGCATGCCGCCCAGCGCCTACCGGCGCCGCGCAACGGGCGCTGCGACGGGGATGCCGCCATGTGTGGCAAAACAGGTGACCAGACCGGTCAGGAATCAAGAAGCACCGGTTGCCGAACCCCAACTAGCGTGATGGCCATGGCATCCATCGAATCCGTCACACTCGACGTGGCCGACCCCACGGCCGCCGACCGCTTCTACTCCGCCGCCTTCGGTTTGGAAACGCAGATACGCCTGCGGGCCTCGGAGGCACCGACAACCGGCTTCCGTGGGTTCACGCTGGCACTCACGGTGTCCCAGCCGGCCACCGTCAACAGCCTGATCGACGCCGCCCTCGACGCCGGGGCCACGCCGCTGAAGCCTGCCGCGAAGTCGCTCTGGGGCTACGGCGGTGTCGTACGAGCCCCGGACGGGACGATCTGGAAGGTCGCGACCTCGGCGAAGAAGGACACCGGCCCGGACACCCGACAGATCGACGAGATCGTGCTCCTGCTGGGAGTCGCGGACGTGGCCGCGAGCAAGCGGTTCTACGTCGAGCGCGGCCTGGCCGTGGCGAAGAGCTTCAGCCGCATGTACGTCGAGTTCGCCGCTGGGTCGAGTCCCGTCAAGCTGGCGCTGTACAGGCGCCGTGCCCTTGCCAAGGACGTCGGCGTCACTCCCGACGGCACCGGATCGCACCGGCTCATGATCGGCGGCGATGCCGGGCCTTTCACCGACCCGGACGGGTTCGCATGGGAGGCCGCATCGCTGACGCCCACGCCCTGACGTGCCACCGTCGTCTGACCTGCCGGGCCGTCGATCACGGTGCGGCCGGCGGATGACCGACGGAGCCTCCCCCCTGGAGGAGGGGCTCTCCACGAAGTGACTGGAGGAAGCATGACGGGCACGCCGCCGCGTGGGCTTGAGGAAAGGCTGCGGGACACTCGCGGGAAACTGGAGAGCGACGTCGATCTGTGGGTCGCGACGTCGGGCTCGGCGGGCGGCGTCCACCTCATCCCGCTCTCGTACCTCTGGGACGGGACCGCGTTCCTCATCTCGACGCCGCGCGCCTCGGTCACCGGCCGCAACCTGCTGGCGGAAGGCCAGGTGCGACTCAGCCTCGGGCCGACGCGTGACGTCGTCGTCGTCGACGGCACCGCCGAGCCGGTGGGCATCGCCGACCTCGGCCCGGAGACGGGCGACGCGTTCGCGACCAAGACCGGTTTCGACCCGCGCGAGCTCGACGAGCCCTACCAATACTTCCTGATCCGGCCGCGGCGCATCCAGGCCTGGCGGGAGGCGAACGAGCTGCGGGGACGCGACCTCATGCGCGACGGCCGCTGGCTCGGCTGACCGCCGCACGGGAACACACCTGGCCCACCCGGCCCACCTGGCGAGCGGTGCGGGTAACGACGTGGACTTCCCGCGGGGACTCCTCATTCGGACCGAGCAGAGCTGACGCATCTCAGACCGCTCCAGCACCGACCCTCGTCGGGAGAACACGTGACAGCCGGTGATCGGCGGCGGCCAATCGTCTCCCCAGTCACTGGCCGCCGGTGGGGGATCCAACTGGCCGCAGGCACCCACCGCCCGGCATTCCGCCCTTCGGGTGACGGGCGTTCTGCTCGGCACCGTCGAGGGATGCGGCGCTGACGCCTGGGCTGCACAGGTGCTTGCCTGGGGGCTGGGGGTGCGTGGTGGACGGCACGCTGTGACCGTGAGTCCTTGCCATCAAGATGGCGAGATCGTGGAAGCCAGGGGCCGGCTCATAGGCACGAGCGTGGGACGAGCAAGTGGATGATGCAAATCTCGCCGGTGCGCATGAGAGCCATCCGGTTATTCGCACATGCTTCGGATTCCTGCGTGCGAAAGTCCGCATGCACCTGTCTGGCGCCACCTGAGCCTACTTGCATCCAGGCTCCTGACCGTGATGATCGAAGCCGAAGCAGGTTGCGGCCTCGAGGGGTTGGTGTTGCTGTTGAGGTGACGAAGACGCTGCGCTCACGCAGGACCCCCTCAGCTGACGCCCAATCTCCATGGAATCGGAAGTGAGCATGGAAGGCGCAAACCACAGTCTCCACGCTGATGTCCTGATCATCGGCTACGGCAAAGGCGGCAAGACGGTGGCCGCGAAGATGGGCCGCCTCGGCAAGCGGGTCGTTCTTGTGGAGCGGTCGGACCGGATGTACGGAGGCACCTGCCCCAACGTGGGCTGTGTACCGACGAAGGCACTGGTCCACCACGCCAACAAGCGCCGACCGGAGGATCCGGCGCAGGAGTGGTACGAGCGTTCCGTCACCAAGGTCCAAGCGGTGACCAAGATGATGCGCGACGGTAACTACGAAGGGCTGAACGGCATCGAGACCGTCACGGTCCTCACCGGTCAAGCCGCGTTTGTCGACCCCCACACCGTCATGGTCCGGGCGGGCCGCGAACGCCTTACGGTCACCGCCGACACCATCTTGATCAATACCGGCTCCGAGCCGATCATCCGCGACATTCCTGGCCTGCGCGACAGCCCGTACACCGTCACCAGCACCGAACTGATCGAGACCACCGTCCTGCCGGAACGACTGACCATCATCGGCGGCGGATACCTCGGCCTGGAGTTCGCTGCGATCTACCGACAGTTCGGCTCACAGGTGACCGTGCTCGAGGCATCTCCGAAGATCCTCGGTCGTGTCGACGTCGACGTCGCCGCCGTCGCCCAGGACATCCTCACCGACGAGGGCATCGAGATCATTGCCGGCGCCCAGGTGCGCCAGGTCCGCGACGGGGACGGCGGCGCGATCGTCGTCTATGACAAGGACGGCCACCAGCACTCCGTAGCGGCCGACGCCATCCTGGCCGCCACCGGCCGCGCCCCGGCCACCCGCGACCTCGCCCTGGAGGCGGCCGGGGTCCGTACCACCGAGCGGGGTGCGGTCGAGGTCGACGGGTTCTTGCGTACCAGCCAGCCGCACATCTACGCCCTCGGCGACGTCAACGGCGGTCCGCAGTTCACCTACATCTCCCTCGACGACAGCCGCATCGTCCTCGATCAGCTCATCGGTGAGGGCAAGCGTTCCACGGCGGACCGGGTGGCCATCCCGCACACGCTGTTCATGACCCCGCCGCTGGCGACCGTCGGGCTGACCGAGAGGGAGGCCCGCGCGGCCGGACACCGGGTGAAGATCGCCAGCCAGCCGGTCGCCGAGATCATCGCCATGCCGCGCGCCTACATCGTCGAGGACCCCCGCGGTGTCATGAAGTTCGTCCTCGACGCCGACACCGACGACATTCTCGGCGCCGCCCTGCTCAGCATCGATGCGCAGGAACTCATCAACACCGTCGCGCTCGCCATGCGGCACGGCGTCAAGGCGGCCGAACTCCGCGATGCCGTCTACCAGCACCCCACCTCCACCGAAGCCTTCAACGACGTACTCGCCACCATCGTGCGAGTCGATTGACAACTAGCTGCTCCCGCCCAGGCCGTTTCTCTCGAATCAGCCGACGTGGCATCGAGAAAGGAAGGGTGCGGCTGTGACTACCGCATCGATGACGGGGAAAGTCGCGCTGGTGACCGGGGCGACCAGCGGCATCGGGGCGGCCGCTGCGGAAACGCTCGCCGAGCGCGGTGCGCACGTAGTGGTGGCAGGCCGGGACCGACCACGCGGCGAGGCCGTCGTCGAGACAATCCGGGAATGCGGTGGCACAGCCGACTTCGCGGCCGCCGACCTGCTGGACGCCGGCTCGGTTCGGCAGTTGGCTCGGCAGGCCGTCGAACTGGGTGGTGGCCGGGTGGACATCCTGGTCAACGGCGCGGGCATCTATCCCTTCGGGCCCACCGAGCAGACATCGGAGAGCGAGGTCGACGCCGTCTACGCGCTGAACGTGAAGGCTCCCTCCTACCTGGTGGCGGAACTCGCGCCGGTGATGGCCGAGCGGGGCAGCGGGGCGATCGTCAACGTCAGCACCATGGCGGCCGCGCTCGGCTTCTCGGGAACGGCGCTGTACGGCTCGAGCAAGGCCGCCGTGAACCTGCTGACCAAGGCCTGGGCTGCCGAATACGGCCCGCGCGGGGTCCGGGTCAACGCCGTGCAGCCCGGTCCGACCCGGACCGAGGGCACGGCGGGCATGGGGGGAGGACCTCGACGCCCTCGCCGCTCAGGCGCCCGCCGGGCGGCCGGCTTCCCCGGGGGAGATCGCCGAGGCGATCGCGTATCTGGCCGGCGATGCCGCGAGTTTCGTGCACGGCGTTGTGCTACCAGTCGACGGCGGCCGCACGGCTGTGTGAACGGGGCCTACAGGCCGGAGGCGTTCTCCATCACTGTCGCCCCCGCCATCGTCGACTCCCACCTTCGTCAGCGACATCATCGAAACCGGCACCGACTCATACCCCCTTGCTCAGACCCGAGCGGGGGTCGAGCAACAGGCAGCCGGCTGAGCCGACGGCGAGACGGTCAGCGCGGCCGGGCAGTCCCCGCCTGCCATTTGTCGAACCTCCAGGCCGGATGACACCTGCTCAAGTACGGCAGGTGCCGGGCCCACTCGACGGCTGTCAGTGTCTTCACGGTCCTGCGCACGGGATTCGCCAAGGCGCTCCGAGCGCGGCCCCGACCGGATGTCATCGTGGTCCTGACCGACGGGCAGACGCCCTGGCCGGCCGCACCATCACCGTGCCGGACGGTGGTGGGTCTGTTCCCCCGGCAGCATGCAGCCCGGTCGTGGGACGAGGACGACCCCGAATACGTTCCGGACTCGCCGCCCGCGTGGGCACGCGTGGTTGACATCGGGTCCTCTCCTGCTGCTCGGTGAGCCTGTCCTTGGCCGCCGCGTCCAGGGGTGATCGCCGGCCTCCCTCGATGCGCAGCAGACTACGGATTCCGGGCGGCGCACCTGTTCATGCGTTATCACGCCCGCCGGCGACGCGGCTTTTGTGTGGAGGCGTATGGACGCGATGGCCGACGGTACTCGCCGGGCAGCACGCTCATCCACCTGGGACAGCACCATGTTCCCGGGCCGGAACCTGATCACCGAGCCATGCGTCCTATCGGGCACGTCGTGCTCGCTCCAGGCCGAGGACGGGGCCGAGGCAGGTGGGTGGGACATGGTGAAGCGGGCGACCAGCAGGGTGACGTCGGAATCCAGGACTGCAGCGCCCCGGTGGTGGCCGGTTCACGTCGGCCGGTGGCCTTGGCGGTGGGGCAAGGACGCCAAGGGCCAGTCGTCCTGGGCACGTGGGCGTGTTCTCGCGGCGCTTGCCGTGCTGACCTCCGCCCTGCTGGCCTTCCACGCGACCGTGCCCAACACCGTGGGCCGCCTGGGCAGTTTGCTTGAGGCATTCCTGCCCTGGCTCGGCCTGGCCGTCCCGGTGCTGCTCGTCCTGGCCCTGCTGCGCCGCTCGGCCACCGCGCTGGTGTTCCTGCTTCTCCCCGCAGCCGTCTGGGCGAACCTCTTCGGCGGGTTGCTCCTCCCCGGGGACCGCGGTGCACATGACATCACGGCGCTCCAGCACAACATCAGTGACGAGAACACCGCTCCTGCCCGTACTGCGGAAGCTCTCATCAGGGCCGCGCCGGAGCTCATAGCTCTGGAAGAGCTGACGCCGTCCGCGCTGCCGCTCTACGAGACGGCCCTGGCACCCGGCTACCCCTACCACTCCGTTGAAGGTACCGTCGGCCTCTGGTCGAAATACCCCCTGGCAGATGTGCACCTGGTGGACATCAAGCCCAGGGGGATCGAAGAGGGCTGGAGCCGTGGATTGCGGGCCGGTGCGCGTACGCCGTGGGGCGAGATCGCTGTCTACGTCGCCCACCTGCCCTCGGTCCGTGTCCGGCTGAGCGGTTTCGACTCGGAGTGGCGGGACGAAAGCGCCGGGCTGCTGGGCACGGCCATCGCCGCCGAGAAGCTGGACAAGATGATCCTGCTCGGTGACTTCAACAGCACGGTGGACGATCGCGGGCTGGCCCCTGTCACCTCGCAAATGAACCCGCAGGCACGGGACTTCGCCTTCAGCTGGCCCGCGGCCTTCCCCGTTTCCCGGATCGACCACATCATGACCCGCTCGGCGACCGTCACGGACATCCGGACCCTGCCCGCCACCGGCAGCGACCACCTTCCGGTCGCCGCACGCATCAAACTTGCTTCCTGATCGCCGAGCGCGCTTGTCGGCGAACACCGCGTAGCAGTAACACGGGTGGGGGCGGTGGCGGTGACGGCTTCGTCGACGTGGGCCGGCGGCAATGGCAGCAGCGCCCCCGGCTGTTCACGCGGTCTCGCTCGACGTCCCTCTCAGGGCGGACCGGGCCGACTCAACGGTGCATTGAATCACCGCCGTCGCCGAGGCGAACGCTCAGCTGGGAACCCAGCTCCTGGAAGCCCAGGGCACATTCGGCGCGGTGACGATGCCGGCACCTCCGCGGACCACGACCCCGGTCCACAGCGGCGGACACAACCGCGAGCCGGGGGAGACCACAACGTTCGCCCCGCCCGAGGAGAACTCCGCTGGCGTCACCGCCAGCTCAGTCCATAGCTCCCGAGCCCGGCCGAGCAGCAGATCGCGCGTCATGGCCGTATCGTGCCGGGTCCCACGCCCCTGGACAACTGATCGTGGCATCGTCGCAGGAAACCCCGGCCGCTCAACCGTCGGCCTCGCAGCTCGGTCATGAAGTGCAGCGGGGCGGAGTGCACCGGGTCCGCCCGCGCAGGGGGCGAACCCGGCAGGGAGCGCTCAGCTGGGCTGACGGGTAGGACTGATGGTGACTCGCCGGCTTCCTGCGCTCCCGCCGTGCCCGGATCAACCCGACCAGGCCGGACTGCCCGGCGCGTGCCCGGGCTGCGACGCGTTGACGGAGTCAGCACCGAGTACTCCGATCGGCTCGCACAAGGCCGCGCCGGCATCCCTTCATCCTTACGCTCTGAATCCGGCGGCGCTTCAGCGGGTGCAGTCAGGGACCTGCGCCACCTGCGCCTTCGGCGTCCCAGGGCATCGTTTCGAGGCCGCCGATGGCCAACTGGTCGGTCGTGATGGGCTGCGCCGATCGTCGTCGGCGGGAGTCAAGCCGTGGAATCATCGGGCCGCCGGGCAGGCACTGTCTCTGCGAAGGGTGGTGGGTGGACGTGGTTGCCGACTGGGAGTGGGACGACACGTTGTTCCTGGGCACGGCCGCCCACTATCAGCGTGGGAGGCTGCCTTACGCCCCCGGGTTGGCGGACGTGCTCGCCGAGGTTCTGAGGCTCGACGGGCGAGGGCGTCTCGTCGACGTGGGCTGTGGACCGGGCACCCTTGCCCTGAGCCTGACGCACTTGTTCCGCGAGATTGTCGGCGTCGACCCGGACAGTGGGATGATTGCCGAGGCCGAGCGCGGGGCCGCCGAGCGAGGAGTGGCCGGGAAGGCGCAGTGGGTGCGGGCCCGGGCCGAGGATCTGCCCGCGGGTCTTGGAACGTTCACGGTCGCGACCTTCGGCCAGTCCTTCCACTGGATGGATCGTGACCTGGTGGCGGCAACCGTCAGGGACATGCTCCAGTCCGGCGGGGCGCTGGTGCACATCTCGGACTTGAAAACGGAGACCCGAGCCGTCGACGGGCTTCCGTATCCGGCAGTCCCTTATGCGGCAGTGGAGGAGCTGGTCAGGAACTACCTGGGACCGGTCCGACGAGCCGGCCGGGGGACGCTGCCGCACGGAACACCCGGCGATGAGGCGGCGGTGCTCAGCCGGGCGGGATTCACCGGTCCCCAGCGCCATGTCGTGCTTGGCGGGCAGGCGTTGGAGCGCACTGATGACGATGTAGTCGCGTGGGCGTTCTCGATGTCGTTCTCGGCTCCGCACCTGTTCGGCGCACGCCGCGACGACTTCGAAGCAGACCTGCGTCGACTGCTGCGGGAGGTCTCCCCGTCGGGCAGGTTCTCCGAACGCCGGCCGAGCACCGAGGTCTTCGTCTGGTGGAAGAAAGTCACCGCCGAACCAGGACCTGTGCCGACCGCGTGACTCCTTCCTCGAAGGCCAACTCATTTGAAACAGCATTTCAAGAGCGTCAAAAGAGTCCGGCAGCCCTGAAGGGCAGAGCCTTGCCGCCCGTCAACTGGAGTGCGGCGTGACTGCACTCCGGGTGGTGGGCTGAGTATCGCCCGAAACTCACATCCGGCGTGTTCGTGGCGTCGGCCGGTCCGACCCGGCCCAGAGGCGCGTCCTCCGCGGCGCTGACCTGCGTAATTGTGACCGAGGAGCCATTGACAGCTGCGTGGACCGCTACGGAGAGTGTTGCTCTCTTCAACCGGGGTGGGAACGTGGAACGACAGCAGTACGTGGAGCGGTGCTCAGAGCTCTTCGAGGCAGGCGGCTATGCCGCTGTCCGGACAACCGCTGAGGCCGGCCTCAAAGAGCTCGGTCCGGATCCGGATCTCTTCCGCCGGCTCGGGCAGGCACACGCGGCGGAGGACGAGGACGACCATGACTCCGAAGCGGAGGCCGCCTACCGGAAGGGCCTCGCGCTCGCACCGGACGATCTTGGCCTCCTGGTGTCGTACCTGGAGCTGTGCCTCCGTGCCGACTCCTTCACCTACCCGGGACGCTCGAAGCGCGCGGTGGCCATGCAGGCGAGGATCGAGGAACTGGCGCCGCCCGGGTCGTCCGAACGCCAGCGCGTCGACGACGCGCTCGGCTGGGCGGGCCGCAGTTACTGGGACGACCTGAAGGCCGGCGCTGCCAAGGGACGGCTGCAAGGGGCAGCCGCCGCGGAACAGAGCGTGCTGGTCACGGAGGCACTGCGGCGATCCGCCCGCGGCGAGTTCGCCGGGGATGGAGGAGAAGACCTTCAGGCGGCAGAGCTGGCTGCGGCGGTCGAGCTTCTGCAGGGCCGTCGATACGCATGGATGCGCCTACTCCTCGCTCATCGAGTCGCAGCGTACGTGTGGACGTTCGTGATGTCCTTCGGCGTCAACAAGGCACTCGTTTGGAGCGGAGTGCTGGACTTCAGCCTGTGGGGCTGGCTGTTCTGGATCCCGGTGCTCACCGCAGAGGCCAAACTTCGCCAGGCCAAGAGACTGGGCCAGGAACGGGTCGTTGCGCGCATGCAGGAACGCCACGAGCAGACAGACGCCGCGTGAGCAGCAAGTAGCGCAGGTCAGCTGCTGCGGCACAGGCGCGACCGAAACGGGCTGTCTCCCCTTCCAGCGCGTCGGCCGGGAAAGCCCATCAACTGAGGCGCTCCTTGTCGAGCCGGCCCCGTACCCGCCCACCGAGGGCACGTTACGGGGCCGGTCCGCGTTCGAGGTTCACTCAGCCCCGGTCGGCGACTCGTCCCGAGCCCTGTCCGCGCCGAGCGGATTCAGGTTCGCGCCGGCACCGCCGCAGGTGCGGGCAGGCCGACGACGAACTCGCCCGGCTCCCGCCCCTCAGCTATGGCGGAGAGAACAGGTGACCCGGACCGGCAGGACTACCGGCAGAACTCAAGCTTCAGCCTCAGCTCTCGTGCACCACCGTGAACCGGTGAGTGCCCTGATCGAGGCCGGAGACGGTCACGTATCCGGCCTCGGGACGCACCCCGGATGCGGTCGCCCTGCCGTTCTTCCAGAGCGTCCGGCCGCCGGAGTGCACGGTGACGCGGTGGCCTTCCGTGGGCAGGGCCACGGAACCGAGCGTGCCCCGCGGTGCCCGCACGGTCAGAGTGAACGTCGCGTCATTGCGGGTCCATTCCACGCCCAATGGTCCCTGTGGTGTGGGTAGTTCACCCTGCGCCCAGTCCACCGATCCGGGATGCGGACGTACGTCCCAGGTGGCGTACCCGGGCGACGTCGGCTTCGCGCCGAGCAGTTGGTGGGTGAGTGCCGGCAGGACCCCGGTGGACCAACCGTGCGCCATGCTCGTGTAGGCGTCCTCGTACAGCGAGCCGTCCGGGCCGATGCCCTCCCACTGGGTGATGCCGGGGTCGTGGTTGTCCATCCATCCGTAGGTGCGCTTGATCTGGTCGATCGCCGAGTCGGCCAGGCCGGTCTCGAAGCGTGCCACGAGCTCCGGGTAGGAAGTGAAGGCGTACACGCGCTGGGAGGCGCCTCCGAAGAGCGTGTCGTTGTCCATGAAGGCGTTGCCGTAACGGCGCTTTGTCGTTTTGTCGAGGTGAGCCAGCGCCGAGGCTGCCCGTTCGGAGTCGGCGACACCCGAGGTGATGGCGATGGCGTTGCCGTCCTGGGCGTGCCGGACCGCGCCGGTCGCGGAGTCCAGATAGGCCCCCGCGGACTCGTCCCACAGGTGGGTGTTGATCGCCTGAGCGACCTTCTTGGCCCGCTCCTGCCATCGTTGCGCGTCTCCGGCATGGCCCAGATGGACGGCGATGCGTGCCGCGTCACCCAAGGCCTGTACGTAGTTGGCGTTGTAGTAGGTGACCCGGCCGGTGCGGCCGAGGAACGCGTAGTCGCCGTAGCCGGCCGTTCCGTTGAGGCCCTTGCTCAGCAGCCCCGCATCGTCCGTCACGCTCGGATACCAGGTGTCGAGCACCTTGATCAGCTGCGGGTAGCAGCGCGCTGCATAGTCCCGGTCCCCGGTGTAGAGCAGGTAGTCCCAGCTGCACGTCACCCACCACAACGGGTAGTCGAACAGAGGAAGGGTGTAGTTGTTGATCGAGGCCGGCGGGATCCATCCGTCGTCCCGCTGGTGTTCGGCGAGGTCGGCCAGCACGTTGCGTGCAGCCTCGGCCACTTCGTCGTGGGTGAGGTAGAGGGTGCGACCGGACACCGCGAGGTCGCCGACGTAGGGGTCGCGGTCCCGCTTGGCGCCGTCGTGCAGGACCAGCTTGCCGTCCAGCGAGGCGCTGAAGGCGTTGCGGGGATCCACGTCGTCCGTGCGGAAGGTGTCGACGACCAGCTCGTTCGTGTAGGACGCCCCGTACCAGTAGCGGTTCAACTCCTCGTCGGAGCAGAGGAACCAGCCCCGGTAGGAGTCCGGTGTGCCGACGTATGCCGTGAAGTCGAGCGACACCGCGTCGACAGCCACAGTGCCCCAGGGCTGGGCGGCGGGTGCGTCGGACGGCAGGGCGTCCAGCGTGATCTTGAGGTAGCGGAAGCCATGCAGTCCGTCGGCGTACACCTTGTCGCCGTCCGAACCGTAGCCCTTCTTGTCCGTCCATGAGGCGCCGCCCGCCGGCACGGCGTACTGATCGGTGCCCTGCCCGGCGCCTCCCGCCTGCCCGGCGCCTCCCGCCTGCCCGGCGCCTCCCGCCTGCCCGGCGCCTCCCGCCTGGTCGGCGCGGGTGAAGTCGGAGCGGTCGGTGAGGTACTGCAGCGTCTCGGAGAAGGCGAGGCGCACCCCGGGGCGATTGTCCGAGGCCCAGGCGAAGTTTACCTTCGGGTATCCGACGACGACCTTGCCGAAGTCGAGCGTCACGCTGGGGGCTACCACCGGGTCCATGGCTACCGGCCAGACTTCGTTGATACGGGTGAACACGCCCCGGCCGAGGTCCTGGGCGGCGGTCACCGTGATCCGTACCCGTGTCGTGGAGACCGGCGTGTCGAAGCGGACGGCGCGCTGCACGGCACTGTTGCCGGTGACCGTGGCGACCGTCCGCCACGCCGAGTCCGCCCATGCGGCCACAGTGAAAGCGGTCGGCACCCCGTCCGTGCTGGACACCACTGTCAGGCCCGACAGTTCTTGCTCCTCGGGCGTGGTGAGGGTCAGGCTGTCGGGGAAGGCGCGCTCGGTGTCGTCGTTCCAGAACGTGCCGAGGTCGCCGTCGACGGCATTCCTGGCCTCGTACGTGCGCGGCCGGCCGTCGTTACCGTTGTTGCCCGCGTGTGTGGAGGACGCCTCGACGGTGGTTCCCTCCGGCCAGCGGGGCGCCGCGGGCGGCTGGGGGCGGCGCAGGACAGTGACCCTGCCGCCGGGCGTCAGGAGGGCGGCGGGCCGCGTCACGTCACCGTCCGACCGGACGACCCGTACCGGCCGCACCGTGCGCCCGGACGGTCCCTGTACGTAACGGTGCCAGGACCCGGCCGCGGGCAGGTGGCCGGACACGGTGGGCCCGGCGGCCGCTGCCGGGCCGGCTGCCGCCAGTGGCAGCCCGGCGGTCGCGGCCAGCACCGCACCGCTGAAGCCCACTTCGAGCACCGTGCGCCGATTCGGCCCCGATGTTGTCTTCACTTCATCCGTCATGTTGGCGTGCCTCCATCTGCGCGCACCGTCCACGCGCGGGTGATTCGATGTGGATCGGGCGTCAACCGGAACGTCGTTACAGGTCAGCTGGAGAATAGGTGCGTGCCGGAGCCCGCAGCGAAGACGGCGCAGCCGTCCTCCATCCGGATGAACTCCGAGGTGCCATGGGTGACTTGGGCAGCTTCGGCGGCGGGAATCCATACCTCGGCGGTGGTGTTGGCGGGCACCGTGAGAGCGAGGCGGAATCCGCCGGCGTCCACTTTCCAGCGGGTGGTGACAGGGCCGCGGACGGAGTCGTAGCGTCCCTCCGCCTCGGTTACGCCACCGCCCGGGCGGGGCCGGACAAGGATCTTCCGGAAACCCGGTGCGGCCGGTGCGATACCCGCGATGTTCGCGTACATCCACTCGCCCACGGAACCGTACGCGTAGTGGTTGAAGGAATTCATTCCGGCGTCCTGGAAGCTGCCGTCGGGCCTGATGGAGTCCCAGCGCTCCCACATCGTCGTTGCGCCCTTGTCGATCTGGTAGCCCCAGCTGGGGAAGGACCGCTGGACGAGCAGCCGGTAGGCGACATCGGTATGACCTGTAGAGGTGAGCACGGGCAACAGGCGAGGGGTGCCGAGGAATCCGGTCGAGAGATGCCAGTCCTTGGCTTTGATGAGTTCGACGAGTCGGTCGGCCGCGGGGCCCCGGTCGGCTTCCGCCAGCAGGTCCATGGACAGGGCCAGCACATACGCGGTCTGCGTGTCGCCCTTCACCTTGCCGCCGCTCGATACGTACGCCGCGCGGAAGGCGTCACGGACGCTTGCGAAGAGCGAGGTATACGGTGTCGGGTCCTTTCCGAGGGCTTGAGCAGCCCGGGCGACGAGGTCGGCGGCATGGGCGAAGTACGCGGTGCCGATGACGTCCTTGGGGGTCTCGTCCTGGATGTTGAGCCAGTCGCCGTAACCCTCGGCCGGCCGCAGGAAGCCGCTGCTGTGCTTCTCCAGGTACTCGAGCCACTTCAGCATCGAGGGCCAGGACTGATCGAGGACCCGGGTGTCGCCGTACGCCTGGTACAGCGCCCAGGGCACGGTCACTCCGGCATCGCCCCAGCCCGCCACACCCTTGCCGACCGTGCCGACATAGGGAGCCACATCGGTGAACGCACCGTCGTCCGACTGACCGTCACGCAGGTCGACGAGCCATTTGGTGAGGAAGCGCCCCGACTCCATGTTGTACGCGGCCGTCGGCGCGAAGACATTGATGTCGCCGGTCCAGCCGAGCCGCTCGTCGCGCGCGGGGGTGTCGGTGGGGATGGAGACGAAGTTGCCGCGCTGCCCCCAAGTGATGTTGCTGTGCAGCTGGTTGAGCATCGGCACGTTCGTCGAGAAGTCCATGGTGAAGGGTGCATCGGTGTGGATGACCCGCCCCACTACGGCGTTCAGCGGTGGCTTGCCCGGATACCCCGTCACCTCGACGTAGCGGAAGCCGTGGAAGGTGAAGCGAGGCTCGTATGTCTCCTTGCCACCACCCTTGAGGGTGTACGTGTCGGTGGCGCGGGCGGAGCGCAGGTTGGTGGTGTAGATCGTGCCGTCCGGGTTGAGGACCTCCGCGTGGCGCAGCCGCACGGCCGTCCCCTCCTTGCCGGAGATGGTGAGGCGGACCGCGCCGACCATGTTCTGGCCGAAGTCGTAGACGAAGACACCGGGCTTCGGCTCGGTCATCTTCCTGGCGGGCAGCGTGCGCTCCACGCGCGTGGAGCCGCTGGCTTCGGCCACGGGAGTGGCGCTCACCTTGTCGACGGCGTCGGCCGCCACCCAGGCGGAGTCGTCGAATCCGGGGTGTGTCCAGTCCTCGGTCTCCAGGCGGGCGTCGTACTCCTCGCCCGACATGATGTCGGCGCTCGTGACGGGACCGATCGCGGCCCGCCAGTCGGTGCCGGACAGCACACGCTCGGTCGAGCCGTCGGTGTAGGTGACCTCCAACTGGGCGAGGAACGCCGGTCGTTCGCCGTACTGGTGCGGACCGAACATGCCGACATTCCCCGCGTACCAGCCGGTGGCGACGGTCACGCCGAGCGCGTTGGCCCCGCTCCGGACCAGTTTCGTCACGTCGTACGTCTGGTACTGGACCCGCTTGCGGTAGTCCGTCCAGCCGGGCGCGAGCCGGTCCTCGCCGACCCGCTCGCCGTTGAGATCAGCCTCGTACAGGCCCAGAGCGGTGGAGTACAGCCGCGCCCGCGTGACGGATGAGCGCTTCAGACGGAACTCATGGCGCAGCTGAGCGGCGGGCGATGAGGACGGTGTCACCTTTCCCCACGGGCCCGAACCCCACTTCGCGAGCGCTTTCGCCTGCTGCCAGGAGGCGTCGTCGAAAGCGCCGGAACGCCAGTCCCCGGCCGGCTCTTCATCGACGGCCTTCCAGTCGGCTCCGGTGACGAAGGCGTGCACCCCGTCTGCGGTCGTCAGCTCGAGGAGTCCGAGCAGACCGGCGGGCGAGGCCGTGGCGTTGGTGGCGGATACGGCGATCACGGAGGCGCCGGTCTGCAGGTGGGCGGTCACGTCGACGAGGGCGGGGCGGCGCCAGTTCTCCGCCGGCCCGTCCGCTTCTGCGTACGCGACCTGCGTCCCGTTCACGTACGCGGTGTAGCCGTCGTCGGCGGTCATGACCAGGCGTGCACGGGTCACCCCTGCGGGGATGTCGACCCGGCCGCGGAAGAAGCGGGTCCCCGCGGGAGCTCCGGCGGCCGGGTCGCCCTCCGGGAACCAGATCCAGGAGGCGTCGTCCAGCGCGGGGGCGCCGATCAGCTCGGCGGGCGCGCCGATCCACTGCGCGGACCAGTCGGACCGGTCCGTCAGACCGGTCTCCCCCAGGACGGCTCGCTCCATGCGGAGGCTTTGCCCCCGGCGTCCCAGACACGCACCGACCAGTAGTAGCGGGTACGTGACGTGAGGGCGGGTCCCGCGTACGGCACCAGTACGGAGTCCGGGGACATGACCTTGCCGCTGTCCCACACGTCGGGCTTCGCGAGGCGCCCAGGGGAGCCGGCGACGCGTATCTGATAGGCGGTCTGCGCCTGGCCCGGTTTGTCGGACGCCAGAGGCCAGCTCAGCCTGGGTTGTGGCACGTCAAGTCCGAGCGGGTGGCTCACGTACTCGACGGTCGGTCCGTTGACGCGTACGCCCTGCGTCACTTCTGTTCCCCCGGCGGCGGCCCAAGGGGCTTGAGTTGCCTGCGCGGCGCCCGGTGCGGCGGAGGCGATGGCCGTCCCCAGGGCTGCCGTGGCGGTCGTGCTGAGCAGTCGTCTTCTGCTGATCACGCTCGGCTCCATACGACTCGACAATGAATCGTTTCAGGCATGGAAACTAGAGTGGGTGGAGTGACCTGTCAAGGGTTTGGGCGTAGCCGCAAAGGGTTCAAAGATTTGCAAGTCCGCGCCATTGACGCCGCTTGTGGTGCGAGGCTAGATTCCGTGCAATCTCCTTGAAACCTTTCACGGTCGACCCTTCCTGGCCCGCCCGCCGCAGTGGATGCCTTGGGCGCGGGCCGCGGGGAACTTTCGGAGGCTACGCATCTCTTGGCGCCGGTTACGGCTGTCGGCTGCGCGATTCCGACCCGTACGCGAATGGGCCGGCTTCACCGTCCACAAGCCCTCGGCGTGAGTCTCCGGTGACCCGTATCAGTGAACGTGCACCAGTGTGAGGCTGTGATCTGAGGTCGTTCGGATCGAGCGACACATAGGATGAACTGGTGGCAGTAAGGATCAAGCTATGAGCGGCTTGCCGCGTGAACTGCGAGAGTTGATCGTGTCCGGGCCCATGGTTCACCTGAGCACGATCAACCCCGACGGAAGCCCGCAGGTGACCGTCATCTGGATCGGGCTGGACGGCGACGATCTCGTCAGTGGTCACATGTCGCGCCACGTGAAGCTGCGCAACATCGAGCGCGACCCACGGGTCGTGTTGTCCTTCGACGCACCGCGGGTGCCCGGCGTCTTCTTGAACGAGTACGCCGTGTTGCGGGCGCGGGCCGAAGTTCGGCCGAGCGACGACGCATGGGATCTGCTCAATCGCTTGGCGAAGATCTACATGTCCCATGACGCCGAATTCCCGGCGCCGAGGGGCCCCGGCTATGTCGTGCGCTACTCCGTCGAGCGCATCGGCGGCGTCGGCCCGTGGGTGTCCACCTCCCGCTGAGTTACGGGTAAGTACGGCCGATGAGCCGTTCGAAACCCATGTCGTCGAAGAAGGACGGCTGATAACCGGTCAGAACCCTGGCAGTGCCAAGGCTGTCGCCGAGGCCGTTGTCCGTCAGCTGACTGCAGCCTGACGCACAGGGGAGTAGGGACCGGCTCACCGAGTCCAGCGGATGAACCGTTGATCAACGCGATCTGCGCGTAGTAGATTCGGCCCGGAGACGCGAATCTGCGTGGACGTGGGCGCCGTGCCCGGCCTGCTGAGACGACGCGCTCAGGAGAGGTCATGGGCGGAAGCAAAACGCAGGTCGATTTCGTGTCGGAGGCGCCCGAGCCTCGCCTGCTGGCCGTCAACTGGATCCACGGATCCCCGTCGGCGAAACACAACACGGACCCCGACATCCAGATCCACGCGTACGACGAGCACACGTTCATCTTGCGCCAGAACATGGCGATCAACTACGAGGCACCGTTCCTGTTCCTGATCTTCGGCAACACTCGAGCTGTACTCATCGATACCGGAGCCACCGAGTCCGCCCAGTTCTTTCCGCTGCGCCGGGTTGTCGACGACCTGGTCGGGCGGTGGTTGGCCGAGCATCCCCGGGACGGCTACACGTTGCTCGTCCTGCACACCCATGGCCACGGCGACCACATCGCGGCCGACGCACAGTTCACCGACCGCCCCCACACCACGGTCGTGCGGGCGGATCGGAACAGTGCCTGGGGCTACTTCGGTTTCACTGACAACCCGGACCGGGTGGCCCGGGTCGACCTCGGCGGCCGAGTGCTGGAGTGTCTTGCCACCCCCGGCCACCATGAGGCGGCCATCACCTACTACGACCCGCACACCGGATTCCTGCTCACCGGCGACACGGTGTACCCGGGGCGGCTGTACGTCGAGGACTGGGTCGCCTTCGGAAGAACTGTCGACCGTTTGATCGCGTTCGCTGACACCCGACGCGTAACCCACATCCTCGGCTGCCACATCGAGATGACCAAAGAGCCCGGTGTGGACTACCCGGTCCTGACCACGTACCAGCCGGATGAGCCACCGCTGCAGATGCCCATCAGCCAACTGCGCAGCATTCGCGAAGCGATGGACGAGATCGGCGACCGACCCGGACGGCACGTTTTCCCCAGCTTCATCATCTGCAACGGAGACGCGTGAGCAGTCGCGGAATCCCGGTGCTTCAGGTCAGCCGCCTCCCATGGAGGATGACCGGCAATCCACCGCTTGAGGCGCATTCCTTGGGCAGGACCGTGGCCGAGTCCACCGCCGGCCGACGATGACGACTGTCCGCCTGTACAGCGGAGAAAAGGCACCACGTCCGAGACCCAGGCAGTTTCGTCTCGATCATCGGTCGTGATGATCGGGGCGACGACGTCTCGGCAGCGGTCCTGAACGTCGTCGCAGGTCTCTCCTGCCGCGTTGCGACAGGGGAGACGCACGTCACATTCGGTCCTGTCACGTCTGACCGAGCTGTTCCGTCAGGGAGGTGTAGGCACCGACAACAGCAAGGAGAGCACCATGGATGCTCGTTTGAACCTCTTCGGCAACCCGGTCGCAGCCAAGTTCCTGGGGCACATCGTCTCGGCGGGCAAGGCGGTCTCGGGCTCGACGCTGCCGGCCGCGACGCAGGAGCTGGTGAAGATCCGCGCCAGCCAGATCAATGGCTGCGGCTTCTGCACCGACATGCACACCAAGGACGCCGTACACGCCGGGGAGACCTCGACGCGTCTCAACCTGGTCGCGGCCTGGCGGGAGGCCACGGTGTTCAGCGATGCCGAGCGCGCTGCCCTGGAGCTGGCGGAGCAGGGTACCCGTATCGCCGACGCGGCCGGTGGTGTCACGGATGAGGCCTGGGCGAATGCCGCCAAGCACTACGACGAGGAACAGCTCGCCGCTCTGGTGTCTCTCATCGCCCTGATCAACGCGTACAACCGCGTGAACGTCATCGTCCGGCAGCCCGCCGGCGACTACCAGCCCGGCCAGTTCGGATAAGCAGGAGTGCCTGGCAGGGACCGCCGGTGTCCCCGCACCTGCATCAGCGCTCGCCCGGGTGCCCCTCGTCGGGGCCCGGTGCGTTGTTCTGGTCCGCCCGGCGGTCCGACTGATCTTCCCGGTCGGTCCGCCGCGGGACCGGCCGATGGCGTGGTCGTCCGGATCGTCGGCCGGGGCCCCTCGGTGCGGGCCCCGGCCACATGTTGGTGGGCGGGCACCATCGTGGAGTCCACCGCAACGATCCAGTTCACAACTCATACGCAACCCACGACCCATATGGGACTCAGGTCACTGGAGTCGGGGCTCGTCCGGTCAATGGGTCGCTGTCAACCCGCACTGGTCAGGTCACGATGGATGACGCGGGCAGCTCGTTCGATGGTGGCGACGCCGTAATCCATGGTGAGGTTGCCGCTCGACAGGACAGTCATGCCGTAGTCGTGACCCCTGCCGGTGAAGGTGCCGACGCTGTGCACCCGCCATCCGTCGGTCGCGCGCGGCAGCCACCCATTCTTGACGTGCACCGTTGCCGAAGCGGGCGATCCGGCGGGCACCCCCCACCTCTGGCCGGGGGTGACGTGCTCCATCAGATCGAGAGCGTAGGCGCGCGAGGTCGCGGTGAGCACTGAGTTCTCCGTCGTCAGCAGCTGCATCAGCCGGAGCTCGTCACCGGCAGTGATCTGGGTGAGCCCCCAACTTCCACCGGAACCCGGGACGGTGTGCTGCATGTCTGCCAGGGCCAGGAACTTCTTGAAGCCGGCGGATCCGATCTGGTGCCAGAGAGCGGAGGTCGCGTCGTTGTCGGACTTGGTGATCATCGCGGTGGTCAGTTTCACCTCCTGCGGAGTCAGCTTCCGGTGTGCCTCCTCGGCCTGCCGCAGCAGTGCTCCGAGCACCGTGACTTTGACAACACTGGCGGAGTCGAAGTGCCTGTCGGCCCTGAGCTCGCAGGTGGTTCCGGTGATCCGGTCGTAGAGGGCCAGCGCCGACGTGTCCTGCCGCCCGTTGAGAGCACCGGCTATGTCATGGGACAGCCGGGAGGCCAGGCCTGGCTTCTCCGAGGTGCAGACGACCTTCGAACCACCCACTGTGGCGTCGGCCGTGCTTGCCGAGGCCGGGGCGGCTGTGGTGAATACGGCGAGCAATGAGCTTGTGGCCAGGGCAGCGGCCACACCGCGCCGAGAGCAGGTCAATATGTGCGATCCATACATGAAGGCTATGTCCTGTCCTGCTGCGTGTCGGAGTTCATCTCGCCGGACCGCGGCTGGGGATAGTCGGCTCCCGCCACGCTTGCTTTCAACGCTCGGCAAGGTGGGCTGCGGCAGGTGGCTGCCCTGGCACCTGTGTGGGCCGCAGAGAATTGATGAATGGGGAGAATGGTCGAGTAAAACCAGCTTGGATCCCCATTTGATATCTCAAAGCGACCATACGTTCCATGAGGACAGGAAATTCAAATAAAGTGGGCGAAATGTCCGATATGGGAACTATGTCGGCATGTGATATTCGCCAAACAGGCGGCCTCGGATGCAGGGATCCCGACCGCCGACGCGGCAGGACAGCCGGCATCACGCTCCAGCACCGTCAGCCCCTGACGCCGCCGAGCTCACTCCTTGACCGCGCCCTCGTTGGCGCCGCTCACGAAGTAGCGCTGGAAACAGAAGAACAGCGCGGCCACCGGGATGGTGGAGAGCAGGGCCGCCGTCAGCTTCAGGGGATACTGCGTGCCGCCGCCGAGACCTCCCGAGACAAAGCGGGCCAGGCCCGTGGTGAGTGTCTCGTACTGGCCGGACTGGGTGCTGACGAGGAAGTGCGTGAACTCGTTCCACGATCCTTGGAACGACAGGATCGTCAGGGTGATCAACGCCGGTCTGGCCATCGGCAGGACTACGGACCAGAAGATCCGGAACACGCCTGCCCCGTCGACCCGTGCGGCCTCCTCGACCTCGCGCGGCACCGATTCGAAGAACTGTTTCATGATGAAGATGCCTGCCGCGTCCACCAGCAACGGCAGGATCATGCCGGTGTATGTGTCGAAGAGCCCGAAGGTGTTGAGCACCAGGAACTTCGGGATGAGCAGGGCCACTCCGGGCACCGCCATCACTGCGAGCACAAAGCCGAACAGTACCGAGCGGCCCCGGAAGCGCAGCCGCGCCAACGCGTACCCCGCCATCGAGTCGAACAGCACCCGGCCCGCAGTCACCAGTACCGCCACCAGCGCCGAGTTGCTGAGCCAGCGCAGGAAGGGAATCCCTTCCGAGGCTTGGCTCAGCCCGAACAGCCGCTGATACGCGGCCGTCGTCGGAGTGGTGGGCAACAGGGCCAGCGGATGCGCGGCGGCATCCGGGTCCGTCTTGAAACCGGTCACCAGCTGGAGGACGAACGGCAGCAGATAGAGCAGACCCAGCCCCAGCACCACGGCGTACCCCATCAACCGCGCCGGCAGCGGGAAGCGGTTGAGGACGGGGTGCCCTCGTTCGCGCGATGCGCGACGGCGAGGGGACCGCCGAGCCCGGTCGCGTACGGCCGTACCGGCGGCGGTCATCGGTTCCTCCCGGTGTGTGCGTCACGCTCCCGCAGCGCCCAGCGCTGGAACGCGGTCAGAATGAGGATCAGGGCCAGCAGAATGAACGCGATCGCCGAGCCCTGCCCGAAGTCCGCGTTGTCGAAGCCCGCGGAGTAGGACAGGAATGCGGGCGTGAGCGTCGTGTTGCCCGGGGCGCCCTGGCCCATCACGTACACCTGGTCGAAGACCTGCCAGGTGGAGATCAGTCCCAGCGTCAGGACCAGGAACAGCACGGGACGCAGCGCGGGCAGCGTCACGTACCGAACCATCTGGCGGCGGTTGACCCCTTCGATGGCGGCCGACTCCTCCAGCTCCCTAGGGATGTTCTGGAGCGCCGCGAGGAAGATCAGCATGAAGCTGCCCGAGGTTGTCCACACGGCGAGCAGGATGATCGTGCACATTGCGACCGAGGGGCCTGCGAGCCACTCGAACCACGACAGCCCCATCAGGGAGTGATCGGCCAGCACTCCGGCGGGCCGTTCAGGATCGACGATTCCCAGACCGCTCAGAATGAGGGAGAGCACTCCGCGCGGGTCCGCGAACCAGTTCGGTCCCTTGAGCCCGATCCAGGACAGCATGGAGTTGACGGCTCCGCTGCCCTGGAAGAGGAAGAGGAAGACCGTGGAGACGGCGATGGAGCTGGTGACCGACGGGAAGAAGAACGTTGTACGGAGCGCGCCCCGCCCCCGCAGCAGTTTCTGGTTGACGATCAGGGCCAGAGCCAGTGCCAGCACGGTCTGCAGAGGGACGGTCAACAGTACGTAATAGGCGTTGTTGCGCAGAGACGTCGCGAAGAGTGTGCGGTCGAGTCCGTCCTGGGTGAGCAGCGTCCGGTAGTTGTCCAGACCGACGAAATCGGCCTGAGCGGAGAACGGGTTCGACTGTCCGTCCCAGTGCAGCAGGCTCACCCACAGCGCCATCAGGATGGGCAGCACCATGAAGAGGCCGAGGACGAGCACCATGGGGCTGACGAACAGCCAGCCCCAGGTGCCCTGCCCGCGAAGGCCCGCGCGCGCGCCAGCCTTCGCAGTCGTACCGGTTCTGCCAGGTGCGCTGTCAGGTGCGCCGGGCGAGCCGGTCGTGGGGGGAGTGCCGCTCGCGCGCATCGTGCGGATGGGCATGGGGCTCAGTTGCCCTTCACGATCGCCTGTTCGCCGTTGCGCTGAAGGTCGGCGAGGATCTTCTTCGGGTCGGCGGTGCGCAGCGACTGCAGATCGGTGTTGAACTGGCTCAGGACCTTGTCGAACCCGGCGATCGTCACCGGGCCCTGCGCGTAGGCGTTGCCGTCCACCCAGGCCTTGGCGGCCGGCTGCTTCTCGGCGTACGTCTCGAGCGCACTCGTCCGCGACGGCATGACACCGAATCCGTCGGCGAATGCGAGCTGCTGCTTCGCGGAGGTGAGGTACTTCACGAGGTCGACGCCCGCCGCGCGATGCGCGCTGTCGGCGGCGACGCCCCAGCAGTTGCTGAAGGCGAGGGTGCCCTTGCCGGCCGGCCCCTCGGGCAGCGGCGCGACGGCGTACTTCACATCGGGGTAGTCGAGCTTCATACCGCCGTCGAGCCAGTTGCCTTCGATGGTCATGGCGGCCTTGCCCTTGCCGAGCGCCTCACCGCCCCAGCTGGTGTCCACCTGCTTCGCGAACTTCATCGAGCCCGACTTGAGCAGGGACTGAACGAAGGCGAGCCCCTTGGCGTTCTCGGGGGTGTCGGCGGTCATCTTCTTCTGGTCCGCGTCGGTGAGCCAGCCACCGGCCTGCTTCATGAAGACTCCGAGTCGCTGGTACTCGTCGCTGGTGACCAGACCGGTGACGCCGTTGCCCGTGAGCTTGTCCGCGACGGTCTTCAGTTCCTCCCAGCTCTTCGGATAGTCCTTCTCCGTCAGCCCGGCCTTCTTCCACAGATCGGTGTTGATGGCGAGGCCGAGGGTGGAGGTGTCCTTCGGCAGGCAGACCAGCTTTCCGTCGTACGAGAACGAGGCGCGCAGCTGCTCGGAGAAGTCGTCGGCGTCGGATATCCGGTCGCCGTACGCGTAGAGCGAGCCGCCCTTCGCGTAGTTCGCGAACTGGTCGGAGTTGACGTAGAAGACGTCCGGCGGCTTGTGCCCGGCGAAGGACTGAGCAAGCTGCTGGTTCATGTCCTTGGCGACTTCGACCGTCACCGTGTTGCCCGACCTCTTCGCATACGCGGCGGTGGCGGCCTTGACCGCCTGGGTTTCGGCGTCCCCCGAGGTGGCGATCAGTACCGTCAGATTCTGCTTGCCTGCCTTGTCCTGCTCGGGCTCCTTGTCGCTGCCGAAGCTGGATGAGCAGCCGGTGGCGGCCAGCAGTGCCGCGCAGGTGGCGAGGGCGGCGACGGCCGTACGGGTGACCATGAGTTCCTCCAGAAGGCATAACTTGCGGCTCAGCTGCCCGGAAAGGGCGTGCTGTGAATCGGTGGCCCGTGAACGGGCGCGGGGAGTGGTTCAGTTGCCCGACGCGGGTGTGCTGTCACGCACGACGAGAGACGGTTTGAGCAGGACGCGCTCAGGCGGGGCGTCGGGTTCCGACATCCGGGCCAACAGAAGACGGACACATTCGCGGCCGACGGCCTCCAAGGGCTGGGCGACGGTGGACAGTCCGGGGGAGAGGAGCGCCGCTGTGGGGGAGTCGTCGAAGCCGACGACGGCGACATCCGTGCCCGGAACGGCTTGTCGCTCGCGCAGGGCCTGATAGCAGCCCAGGGCGAGCATGTCGCTGGCGGCGACCACGGCCGTCGCGCCCGCGTCGAGCAGCGGTCCGGCGGCGGCCTGCGCCGAGGTGATGTCATCGATGCTCTGCGCCCGCTTGCCGCGCACCGGAAGGCCGTGCCGCTGCATGGCGCGCTGCCAGCCCTCGGCGCGGTCGTCGCCGACTCCGGAGCCGCGCGGCCAGCCGAGAAACGCGATCTTGCGATGCCCCATACCGACCAGATGCTCGACTGCGGACTCCGTTCCCGAGGCACCGTCGACATCCACCCAGTCGCCTATCTGCCGGCCGGACCACATCCGGCCGAAGCCCACGAATGGCACACCGCGCTTCTCCAGCCAGGCCTGGCGCCTGTCGCCCCGCTCGGTGCCGCTCAGCACGAAACCATCCACGCTGTGCAGGTCGAGGAGCTCCTCGTACCCCTCGAGGCCGGAGCTGCCGGGGGGTGAGGCGAAGAGCAGGATCCGGTAGCCGGCTTCGTCGGCGGTCTGGGACAAGGCGTGCAGAAACCGGTCCATGACCGGGGCCGAGGTGCCGGGGGCGGTGGGACGTATGCCGTAGCCGATGAGTCTGCTGGAGCGGGTGCGCAGGGTCTGGGCGGCTCGATGCGGGCGATAGCCCAGCTCGTCGATGGTGCGGCGGACCCGCTCCAGGGTCTCCGGGCGCAGCAGTTCGGGCGAGTTGATTGCGTTGGACACCGTTTGCGGAGAGACGCCGGCCCGCTGGGCGACCGTGGTCAGCGTCACCGAACCGGCCTTGGACGCGGGGGTGTTGGGGGAGCGGGGCATGGCTGTCTCCGGAACCGGTTGTGCGATCGGGCGAGTTGATTGGAGCGTTCCAATACCGTTGTCAACGCCGTGAAGTCGTAGTTAGGGTTCTTGGAACGCTCCAATGCCTGAGAGGTTCTGCTCTGTTGGACACCACTGTCAAGACCCACGACATGACGAACTCCGACGCGGGGCCCGGCCCTTCGGCCGAAGGCCTCCAGCCATTCCTGCATGACGCCTGTGTGACGCTGTACGCCCCGAGCTTCGCGATCTCGCACGCCGACGGACAGATCGACGGTTCCGCCGACGGCTTCTACCACGGCGACAGCAGAGCGCTTGCCCGTCTGACCGTCGCGGCAGACGGAATCGCGATTGCGCCGGTACGGGGAGGCTTCGAAGGAGCGGACCGGGCGGCCTTTCGCGGTGTGCTGCGCGGTCTGGGTGAGGAGACTCCGGACCCGGCGGTCACCCTGCATCGGCGCCGCCGCGTCACCCCCGGGCACCTGGAGGAGACCCTCGAAGTCGCCAACGCCGGACGGCAGAACGTCCGTCTCCGGCTGATCGTCACGGCCGGGACCGACCTCGCCCCGATGGAGCGCATCAAGTCCGGACACGCGCAGAGCCCGGTCTCCGCCACCGCCACCGAGAGCGGACTCGACTGGTCACGGGACACCTTCGCCGTACGCCTCACCAGTTCCCCGGAGCCCGCCACCGTCGACCCGGCCGCCGGACGGCTGGAGTACGACATCGAACTCACCCCCCGCTCGTCATGGACCGCTGTGCTGCACTGTGACGCGGCTCATGAGGACGGCGATCAGTTCCCCGCGCCCCCGGCGGACAGCCTGCCCTGGCGCACACCGGTACTGCGCAGCGCCGACCGGCGCTTCGACCAGTGGCTGAGCCAGTCGGCCGCCGACCTCGACCGGCTGCGGCTGACCGATCCGGACAAGCCCGCCGACCAGTTCCTGGCCGCCGGAGCCCCGTGGTTCCTCACCCTCTTCGGCCGCGACTCCCTGTGGGCGGCCCGAATGCTGCTGCCGCTGGGCACCGATCTCGCCGCCGGTACGCTGCGCACCCTCGCCCGCCGCCAAGGCGTGAAGTCCGACCAGGACACCGAGGAGCAGCCCGGCAAGATCCTGCACGAAGTGCGCCGAGCCACCCAGAACTTCAACGAGAACTTCTCCCTGCCGCCCTGCTACTACGGAACGGTCGACGCCACCCCGCTCTGGATCACCCTGCTGCACGACTCCTGGCGCTGGGGCCTCGCGCCCGAGCAGGTGGAGCAGCTTCTGCCGCACGCGGAGTCCGCCCTCGCCTGGATGCGCGACCATGGCGACGCGGACGGGGACGGATTCCTGAAGTACATCGACCGCACCGGACGTGGCCTGGCCAACCAGGGCTGGAAGGACTCGGGCGACTCCATCCGGTATCGCGACGGCCGCTTCGCCACTTCCCCGATCGCGCTCTGCGAGGTCCAGGCCTACGCATACGAGGCGGCCCGCGGCGGCGCCGACCTGCTGCGCGCCTTCGGCCGCCCCGGCGCCGACCGGTGGGAGGAATGGGCCGAGCGGCTGCGTGACCGCTTCCGCAGCCACTTCTGGGTGGAGGACGAGCGGGGTCCGTACCCGGCCGTCGCGCTCGACGGGGACAAGAAGCCGGTGGACTCGGTCACCTCGGGCTTCGGCCAGCTGCTGGGCACCGGCCTGCTCAACCGCGAGGAGAGCGCCCTGCTCGCCGCCAGGCTCGGCGCGCCCGACCTCGACTCGGGCCATGGCCTGCGGACCCTGAGCAGCGACTCCGTGGGCTACAACCCGTACGGCTATCACATCGGTTCCATCTGGCCGCACGACACCGCAATCGCGGTACACGGCCTGGTCAGGGCCGGGTTCCCGGAAACGGCCGCGTCCCTCTCCGGGGGGCTGCTGACCGCCTCCGCGGGGTTCGACGCGCGGCTTCCCGAACTGTTCGCCGGTCATGGCGCGGCGACCGACGCCCGGCCCTCGCCCTATCCGGCGTCCTGCCGTCCCCAGGCCTGGGCGGCGGCCTCGTCCGTGATGATCCTTCAGTCGATGCTGGGGCTCTCTGCCGATGTCCCCGCCGGAACGCTCACGGTCGCGCCCGGATTCGCGGAGGAATACCGGCCGCTGAAGGTCGAGGGCCTCGACATCGCCGGCGGGCGGCTGGACATCTCCATCGACGCCGACGGTACGGCGCACATCGAGGCGCCGAACGGCCTGGTGGTGAAAAGGGAGCACATGACACCCCGTTGAAGCGGAGCGGCTGTACCCGCCGCCCACTCGTCGTCGGCGACGTCGAAACCGCCACCCTCGACCCGCACGTCGCACGCCGAAAACATCTCCATGGCGCGGCGGGCGGTTGAGTCGGAACCATCGTTTCTCTTCCCTCGGCGATCATCGGTGATCATCAGGGATCGTTCGGAGAGGAACGACCGGTGCCCGGAAACACGGAAGGCCGCCCCTCGGGCGGCCTTCGCGAGTCTTGCGTGTGCGCAGTCAGAACTGCTCGACGAAGTACGGTTCGACCGTCATCCAGCCGTTGCCGGCCGCCCCGTTACGGCGACCCGAGTCACTCCGGGCGAGGGTGTACCAGGAGTCGACGTAGTCCGGGTCGTCGGTCCACCAGGAGGTGGGGATGGCCGCCAGGATCGCGTTCACCAGCGGAATGTACGCCCCCTGGTCCGTGATGGTGAGCAGGGCCGTGGTGAGAGCCTGGGCGAGGGCCTGATAGTTCGTGTCGCCGTCGTCCTCCATCATCACGGCGTCGGCGAGGTTGTACTTGTAGTTCGACCAGTTGACCAGGATCTGGTTGGGGTGATAGACGACGCCGTCGTTGTTCAGGTAGGGCATGTCCACCGTGTCCACGCGGGCCTTGCCGTCCAGCCCGAAGCCGGTCACAAGCGTGTAGACCTCGGCGTCACCCTTGACCCAGGGCTCTTCGTCGTCGGCCAGCTCGACGGATGTGACGCGGGTGGACCACCAGCCGCCGGCGGCCTGCTGTGCCTGCGGCCGGGGAGCGGCGACACCATGCTTCGCGAATTCTGCTCTCAGGACTCCCAGGCCCGCCGCGAGGGCCTTGGAGACGTCGATATCCACCACGTAGACGGGCCGTTGGGGCACCTCACGGGCGTCGAGGGTGTGCGCACGTCCGTGGCTGTCATACGCGGTGATCGTCTCGGCGTCGTCGTCGGCCGGTGCGGCGGCGACCAGCGGGACGGCCTCACCGGTCAGGTCCCCGCGCATCGAGGCGTCGCCGAGGCGGACGCGCAGCAGCGAACCGGTGCTCGCGGCCAGCCCCTTGGCCGCAGCGATACGGCGATCAGCCTCGCGGACCGCCGGGATCAGGGCCTTGCCGCTCCGGGTGGTGGCCCGAGCCGCCAGGGCCTGCACATCGACCTGGGCGGAGGAGAGAGCCGCGCTGCGTACCTGCGACCGCCAGCCCGCATCCGCCAGCGAGACGGCGAGGGAGCGGGCGGCATCGTCCTCGATACCGCGGATGGTGGACGGCGCCGCGACGGGTGGCTGGGCCGAGGACGCCTCGGCGGACGCCGATACGGCTCCCTGTGCCGTGGCGGTGGTGACCGCGGTGAGAAGGACGGCCACGAGGGCGGTACGACGCAACTGATTCTTGCTCAAGAGATCCTCCTGATGCCGAACGCTGGCTCCGCCCAGGGCGGAGCCGCCTGGTGGGCGTCTGCGCTGCTGGAACGGGTTCTGGGTCGTCCGCGCCCAGCATGGCGCCATGAGGTCTATGCGAGTAGATGGGCGAGGTAAATTTCTCATGTCGGGATCACGTCAAGTCGACGGCTCTGTAAGGGAGTTGCCCCCGGACGCCCGTCGTCCTCACGTGCGTCATGAGGGCGGTGTCATCCGTACCCGCTGACACCTCGATCGAGTTCCCTGCGTAAGGTCTTGGGTTTCCGTGCACTGCTCTTCCCAGGAGTCCTTCCATGGAACACAACTCCCGTATTTCCCAGACCCGTCGAGGATTGCTGCGCACCGGCACCGGCGCCGGACTCGCCGCGCTCGGTCTCGGATACGGCGCCCAGAGCGCGTCCGCGGCGGTCGGTGCGACCTCGCGCTTCGACCTGTCGCAGCCGTCCTACGACCTGTTCCGTGACAAGTCCCTGCACAGCGTTCGCGTCCAGCAGAGCTTCGCCTTCGACTCGGTCAACAAGCGCCTGTTCGTCGCCGCCAAGCGCAGCGGAAGCACCGAGGAAGCCGGCGACCTGTGCATCAGCCACCTCGACTTCGACGGTAACTACATCTCGTACATGCACCTCAACGGCTTCGGCCACGGCGTCGCCTTCGGAGTCCGCCCGAGCGGCAGCACCAGCAACCTGTGGATCGAGTCCGAAGCCAACACCAACGGCTACGGCTCCAAGCTCTCCTGCATCAAGTACAGCGCCGGCACCACCCTCGATGCATCC
The DNA here is from genome assembly GCF_053593595.1 of Streptomyces sp. NPDC002206. NCBI lineage: Bacteria > Bacillati > Actinomycetota > Actinomycetes > Kitasatosporales > Streptomycetaceae > Streptomyces > Streptomyces sp. NPDC002206. The sequence continues at coordinate 134,215 of NZ_JBSFCW010000010.1, read as the reverse complement.
TCCACCAGCATCGGCAAGTTCCAGCCGATCTCCGGCGCCACCGAGTACACCTGCTCCATCGACCCGGTCTACAACCGCATGATCGTCCGCTACCACAAGGACGGCGCCAAGCACATCGCCATCTACAACGTCTCGGACACCGACAACGGCGACTTCAGCAATCCGCTCGTGATGTTCACCCCGCCGTCGATCTCGGGCACGCCGCAGGGCTACACGCTATACGGCTCGTACATGTACTTCATCACGGGCGACGGCTACTCGGCCTCCAACCCGGACCCGGGTAACACCTACATCACCAGCATCAACGTGAACACCGGCGCCATCGCCCAGGGTCCGACCCTCACCAAGGCCGGTTCCACCCTGACCTACCGGGAGCCCGAGGGGCTCGCCATCTACCGCACCGACGCGGGCGAGTCCCGCCTCTTCCTCGGCTTCGCCACCGGCGAGGAGGGCGACCGGCGCTCCAGCATCTTCTACAAGAACGCGCTGGTCTGACGCGGCGGTTGAACGGCACGGCGGTCGCCCCGGCGGTTTGCGTACCTCACTGATGACGGCGCAGACGACAACGGGACCGCTATGCCGTTGCACCCCGTACTCCGCGTACTCCGCCGTTCGGCGCCGTGTGGTCGCCCGCGGCCCGGAACTGGAGGCCTGCCGCGCTGAGGTAGCTGAAGTACGGGGCGCTGGGGCCGGGGGTGTCCTCGTGGATGGTGCACAGGATGGGCGGGACGACCAGGAGCGGAGTGGTGGGATGGCCCTCGGGGATCGTGTCGAGGAAGCCGTGCATCGCGGAGCCGAACACGCGCAGGCGCATCAGGTCGGTGTTGACGAAGTTGATGCCGATCTTGAGCTGCATGAACGGTCCGGGACCGCCCACTGCCCGAGTGACCGCTCCCATGTCGAGGGTCCGCCCCGGCCGGTCCGGGCCGCCGATGGGCCGACGCCGATCGTCGGCACCCTGCTGAACGGTCGAGCGCTGCAGCCGGGCCCTCCCGATTGCGGCCGGCAGACGCTGCTGTGCCGGATTCTCGGCCTGCGGCGCGGCCGGCCGCGGGAAAATCCGTCATCAGCAGCCTGGTCACGCGGACCACGCACGAGGTGGCCCGCCCGGTCGACGTGCGAAGGGCTCCCGGGCGGACTCCACTGTCCATGCTGCCCCGGCCGTCGACACTGCTGCCGTTGACGCGGCCGGTAGCGAGACCGGTCGGGTGGTGCCGCGCTCCGTTTGCCGCGTTGCTCGGGCCATGTCCACGCGGTACGTCCGGCCTCCGGCTCCTATCGGGTCAGCGGGCCTTGACCTCGTCGACGTCCAGGCCGCGGTCGACGCCGTGGGGGACGACCTTCTGCCCGGGCTCGAGTTCCAGGCGTTTGCCGTCCAGGTAGATCTCGACCTGGTCCGGTTCGAAGGACACCATGTCACCGATCCGGCCGACCTCCGGGTAGGCGTTGCGGTACGTCCAGGCGGCCCGGTGCACATCGCCGATGTCGTAGTAGTCGCACAGGCCCTTGTAGGGGGCAGAAGGTCTGTCCTTCGACGGGGCGCAGCCGGGTCTCGTCGATGTCGGCGCGCGGGACGTACCAGCGCGGGGCGAATCCGGATTCGTAGAGCACGACGGGGTGTTCGGAGCGGGCGACCACGGTGTCGCCCAGGCGGACTTCCAGAGGCCGGGAGGTGTTGCGGATGTCGATGCGGTGGTACGGGTCCGCGGCGTGTCCCAGGATGCGCTCGTCCTCCTCGTAGAAGGCGTCCATCGCCCGCCACGCGAAGGCGATGCGGCCCTGCAGCTCGGCGGCGTGCTCGGGCGGCGAGGCGAACTCCCAGGCGGCGCGTTCGGTGGTGCGGTCACCGACGTGGACCGCGTACCAGGTGGTCTCGCCCAGGTCCTTGTGGTGGGTGACCTTGTCGCTCGCGGCCAGGACCTGAGAGTCCACGTCCCTGCGGGGGAAGTAGGCGACGGGGTAGCGGCCCGGCTCGTGCAGCAGGATCACGTTCTCGCTGTCGGCGATCCAGGTGTCGTTGAACTTCACGCGCATGCGGCGGCGCAGCGGCTCGGCGAACAGCAGGCGCTCAGGCAGGGGTTCGGAGGTGAGGAAGTGTCCGATCGCCCCTGCGGAAAGGGGACCTTGCTGCCAGGACAGTCCCATGGCGTGTTCCTTCCGGGTGTGCGGGGTGGGCGGGAGACTGCACCCCGGGGTGATTGGGTGGTTGTCGCTGTCCGGCCAGGGCTTGCAGGAGCAGCGGGAGACCGCGGCCTCAGGTCGGCGGACGCAGGTCCGGACGACCTTGTCGTCGATGGTGGTGGCGCATCCCGACCCTCCGCGTCAGGCGAGGACGCGGCCGAGGAAGTCGCGGATGTGCTCGGTGATGGGCTCGAGATGGCTCTCCAGGGCGAAGTGCCCGGACTCGAGCAGATGGATCTCGGCGCCTGGCAGGTCCGTGCTGAACGCCTCGGCGCCCGCGGGGCCGAAGATCTCGTCGTTGGCGCCCCAGACCGCCAGCAGCGGGACCTGGGAGTCGCGGAAGTACTGGTGGACCTGTGGGTAGAGGTCGACGTTGGTGGGATAGTCGCGAAAGAGCGTGAGCTGGATCTCGTCGTTGCCCGGCCGGTCCAGCAGCGCCTGGTCGTGGACCCAGTTGTCGGGGCTGACCAGGCTGGGGTCGGCGACTCCGTTCACGTACTGCCATCGGGTGATCTCGGCGGTCAGGGCGCCTCGCAGGGGGGCCTCGGTGTCGGGTCCGGGCGCCTGGGCGTAGGCGAAGACGCCGTCCCAGAAGGGCTTGACGAAGCCCTCGACGTAGGCGTTGCCGTTCTGGGTGATGATCGCGGTGATGCGGTCCGGGGCCCGGAGTGCGAGGCGCCAGCCGATGGGCGCGCCGTAGTCCTGCACGTACATTGCGAACCGGTCGACACCCAAGTGCTGCAGCAGGTCGGAGGTGACCTCGGTGAGGGCGTCGAAGGTGTAGGGGAAGTCCTGCAGGGCGGGCATCGCCGACTGGCCGAACCCGATGTGGTCGGGAGCGATGACGTGGTAACGGTCGGCGAGTGCCGGGATCAGGTGGCGGAACATGTGCGAGCTGGTCGGGAAGCCGTGGAGCAGCACCATGTCGGGTGCCTGGGGGTCGCCGGCCTCCCGGTAGAAGACCTCGAGGCCGTTGACGGTGGCCGTGCGGTGGTGGACTGCGGGAGCCATAGTCCTAACCCTTCTATCGAGCTTGAGTGGTTATGAATCAAGTCGACCACGCCGACTCTAACCTGTCAAGATACTTTTACTGGTTAGGATGCGCGTGCGGAATTCGTTGCGGATGCCTCCCGGGCGGGACGGGTTGGTCGCCGCTCAGGGGCTCGCGGCGGGGCGGGAGAGGATCGGCGGCCTTCTTCAACCCTCTGCCTGTCGGTGGCCCGTCGGCCAGTGGAGCCGCCTGGCGTGAGTGTGCTCGGCCCGCCGGTGCCGGCGTTGTCGGCCCCGTGTGCACGAGGCGCCGCCCCCCGGCCGCGGCGGACGCCCGCCCGAAACTAACCGTCAAAAGTTTCTTTCGTGGTTAGATCGTGCCTGGTTCGTGTAACCTTTCAAGCAATTCAATGCGGTTAGGAGGCGTGATGGCGGCCGATCGAGAGCAGCAGGACGCACTGCTGGAACTCCTCAACACGACGCCGGTGGTCAACGGGGTCGTCCAGGATCAGCTGGCGGATCCGGAAGCGGCGGAGGCCTGGCAGCGGGCGCACGGCGGCAGCGGAAGCGCGGACGAGCACCGCCACCTCCTGCAAGCGCGCGACGCCCTGCAGGAGGTGGTGCGCGGCAGCCGGCCGGCCACGTCACTGGCCCCGGTCCTCGAGGGCGTCACGTCCCGTCCGCTGGTCTCCTCCGCCGGAGTGTCCTGGGATCTTGACGCCCGCAAGGAGCGCCGGATGGCAGTGCAGGCGATCATGACGTGGAGCGCGCTGCAGAAGGCGATGCCGGGGCGATTGCGGCCGTGTGCCAATCCGGAGTGCCGGCGGTTCCTCCTCGACCGCAGCAAGGCCAACAAAGCCTGCTGGTGCTCGATGGCCGTCTGCGGCAACAGGATGAAGGCCAGGCGTCACTACCAGCGCATCCGCAACGGCGCAGCCGAGTAGCACCTCCACCGGCCCCCGGGCAGGCGGCGGGGCTCGGCTCTCCGCGTCAGGACCTTCCCCCGACCGGGCCCAGCTCCGGTGTCGACCTTGGACAGTCCGCACTGCCACAGGTCGGCCATGAACCGGTGCAGGGGCGCCCGCCTGGCCCTGCGCACCGCCGGGACCTACCCGGACCCGAGAGTTCGCACCTGCTCGCCGCCCGGATCACCGCGGAGCTGCCCTCACCGCAGCGGACGTACGCCACCGCAGCGAGACCTGCACCGCGGCGCACCTCGGCTTCACCCGGGCCGACACCGCCGCCTGCGACAGCGAAGCGGACAAGCGCCTCTGGACCGCACTGATGGCGTTCCTGGACCGCGCCCTCTGACCGGCACGCGTTCAAATCGCGGCCTCTGTCCCACGGGCATACGGTCGGCAGGGGCACGGCCGTCGCACGCAGCTTCTGCGCGCGGCCCGCGAGCCGGCGGCCGCCGAACGACCGGATCGGAACGCACGTCTGAGAGGAGTCCGCGATGTCGGCTGAGAACACCGCAACTGTCTCGCTGGGGCCTGACAGTGACCTGGACCAGGTCTTCGAGTTGGCTCAGCAGCTGCGGGTGGACTCCGTGCGCGCCAGCACCGCCGCCGGCTCCGGCCACCCCACTTCCAGCCTGTCCGCCGCGGATCTCATGGCTGTCCTCATGACACGTCACCTGCGCTACGACTGGCAGAGCCCGAAGAACCCGGCCAACGACCACCTGATCTTCTCCAAGGGGCACGCCTCCCCCTTGCTGTATGCGATGTTCCTCGCCGCGGGCGCGATCGACGAAGAGGAACTCATGACCACCTACCGCCGCAAGGGTGCGCGTCTTCAAGGCCACCCCACTCCGGTCCTGCCCTGGGTGGATGTAGCCACCGGCTCCCTGGGCCAGGGCATCGCCTACGGCGTCGGCGTCGCGCTTGCCGAACGGGACCTGGAACACCAGTCCTCCCGTGTGTGGGTGCTGTGCGGCGACAGCGAAATGGCAGAGGGGTCGGTGTGGGAAGCCCTGGACAAGGCAGGCCGCCACCGGCTGGCCAACTTCACCGTGATCATCGACGTCAACCGCCTCGGCCAGAGCGGCCCCACGGAGCTGGGCTGGGACACCGACGCCTACGTCCGCCGCGCCGAAGCCTTCGACTGCCGCGCACTCGTCGTCGACGGCCACGACCTCGCGGCCGTTGAACAAGCCCTGGCTGTGGCGGATGACGGGCAGGCCCCCACCGTCATCGTCGCCAGGACCGTCAAGGGCCGGGGTGTCGCCGAGGTCGCAGACGCCGAGGGCTGGCACGGCAAGCCGCTGCCCGACGACCTGGCCGCCCGCGCGATCACCGAACTGGGCGGCGTACGCCACCACACCGTCCGCGGCCCCCAGCCGCCCGCCGCCACCCCCATTGCCCAGGTCGCTCCGGTGCAGGTGACGCTGCCGCAATTCAAGATGGGCGAAGCCGTCGCCACCCGCGTCGCCTTCGGCAAGACACTCGCCGCGATCGGCGCCCGCCCCGACATCGTGGCTCTGGACGCCGAAGTGGGTAACTCAACCCACGCGGAGGACTTCGGCAAGGCACACCCCGAGCGGTACTTCCAGATCTACATCGCCGAACAGCAGATGATCGCCGGCGCGGTCGGCATGGCCGTATGCGGCTACCACCCCTACGCCACCACCTTCGCAGCCTTCCTGACCCGAGCCCACGACTTCATTCGTATGGCCGCCATCTCTCAGATCTCCATGAGCCTGTGCGGTACCCACTGCGGTGTCGAGATCGGCGCGGACGGTCCCTCCCAGATGGGCCTGGAAGATCTTGCCATGATGCGCGCCATCCATGGCTCCACGGTGCTCTACCCCAGCGACGCCACATCCGCCACCGCCCTGACCGCTTCCATGGCGGACCTCGACGGCATCTCCTACCTGCGCACCACCCGGGGTGCCTACCCCGTCCTCTACGCCTCCGACGAGACCTTCCCGGTCGGCGGATCCAAGACCCTGCGCGCCGGCGAAAGTGACCAGGTCACTCTCCTGGGCGCCGGCGTCACCGTCCACGAATGCCTTGCCGCGGCCGACCAGCTTGCCGCCGACAGCATCCCGGCCCGCGTCATCGACCTGTACTCCGTAAAGCCTCTGGATGTCGGCACCCTCGCTCGCGCCGCCCAGGAAACCGGCGCACTGGTCGTCGTCGAGGATCACCATCCGGAGGGCGGCATCGGCGAGGCCGTGCTGTCCGTACTCGCCGCCCAGCGCCTCACCCCCGCATTCGCCCACCTCGCCGTGCGAGACCTGCCGGCCTCCGGGACGCCGTCCGAACTTCTCGACGCCGCAGGCATCTCGCGCACCCACATCGCCCGAACCGCCCACGACCTGGTCGGCCACTGAGCACCGGTCGTGCGACCTGGACGCGACGACAGCGGACGACACCGCTCGCGAAGGGCGTGCGTGTAGCTGAAGGTCGCCCGGCAGCACTGCGGCTACGCGCCGGAAATCCCCGACCGTGTGCAGGTCGGGCTTCAACCGCACTTCGTCGTCGTGCCACTCCAGCAGCGTGCACAGGCGCTTCGCCTGCATGTATGCCGAGGCCGCGGTGGCCCGGAAGACAGGGTTTGCCCGGGAGTTGCCCATGGCCGAACCGTCACATGTTCGCTGGAGGCACCCGCCACATTTCGTGCCGGCGCGTCGCGGAGCCGGCCGGCCCGTGCATCGATCGTGACGGCCGCCGGGGAATGATCGCGGCAACACGCGTGCGGTGAATTGTCCCGTGAGGGGAGGAAGTGTCGCACGCTGGCACGATCGCGCGCGGCCTCGCGAGCGGAGCGTCGGCCTCCTGGCCGGCGGACGAAGTTACGGACCTGGAGCTCCTCGATGGGCGGAACTGTCTCGCTGGTTCTGTTGCTGCTGTTCTTGTGGGGCCTGTGCTCGCAGCGGGTGGAACGGGTCGAGTTGACCGCTCCGGCGGTGTTCGTGCTGGTGGGTCTGGTGCTGGCGACATGTCTGGGGTCGATGGATCTGGCCCCGTCCAGGGAGACGGTGAAAGGGCTGGCGGAGATCTGCCTGACCTGGATCCTGTTCGCCGACGCGGCCCGGCTGTCGTTCCGGGTTCTGCGACCGGATCTCGGCATCTACCTGAGGCTTCTGTTGATCGGGTTGCCCTTGTGCATCGGGCTCGGGGCGCTACTGGCATCCGGCCTCCTTCCCGGCGTCAGCGGGTGGGCCGCCATGTTCGTGGGCGCCGCGCTCGCCCCCACCGACGCAGCGCTCGGAGCCTCGATGATGTCCGATCCCGTGGTGCCCGAGCGCGTGCGCCGCTTGATCAACGTGGAGAGCGGCCTCAACGACGGCATCGCCACCCCCGTCGTCGTGGTCGCGCTGGCCGGGGCCGCGAGTGCCGCCGGCGCAGGCCCTGATGCCAGCGGCGAGGCGGTCGTGGAACTCGCCGTCGGTCTCGCCTACGGCTCGGCGCTCGGTCTGGCAGGGGGGTGGCTGTTGCGGTCGGCGCTGCGCAAGGGCTGGGCGGCCGAGGAGTTTGCGGGCCCGGCCGTACTGGCCCTCGCCCTGCTGTCCTATCTGTCCTCCATCGCCATCGGCGGCAACGGGTTCGTCGCGGCGTTTGTCGCCGGACTGGCCTTCGGCACCGCCTACGGCGATGCGCCGCAGTCGCAACTGCTGTTCACCGAGCAGTCGGCGTCGGTGCTCTCCTTGCTGGTGTGGCTGCTGTTCGGGGCGGTCCTGGTTCCGGCCGCAGTCCCGCACATGACGTGGCAGGCCGTGCTCTACGCGGTGCTGAGCCTGACGGTGGTGCGGATGGTGCCCGTGGCCCTGTCGCTGCTCGGTACGGGGATGGACTGTGCCACGGTCTTGTTCGTCGGCTGGTTCGGCCCCCGGGGGCTGGCCACGATCATCTTCGGCCTGCTCGCGCTCGAGGATCTTGCCCCGGCTGTCACACACCAAGTCCTTCCCGTGCTCATCTGCACGGTGCTGCTCAGTGTCCTAGCCCACGGATTCAGCGCGGGGCCGCTCGCGCGACGCTACGGGGCAGCCACGACCGACGGAGATGCTGAACGGCCGGAACTGTCGCCGCACGCCATCCGTGTCCGTCGGCTCACGGGCAGCGCAGACGCAGCCAGACGCAGGGGGTTCAGCGACTGATTCCCAATTCGGTTGTCAAGCCTGGCTCATGACCGGATGTGGTCACCTTGCCCAGGGCCGGCGGCACGGGTCGGTGGCCTGCGCTCGAAGGTGCGACCGTCGCGCAGGAGTACACACAGGATGTTCAGGCGACGGCGCGCGACGACAGGCTGCTCGTGGGGCTTCTTCTCGGCCCCTTTGCGTTCGTGGAACACCGTTGAGACAGGGACCCTCGCCGGCTGGGTCTCAGCACCCCGATCCAACCCGGCATCACGACTTCAGTTGCAGTAGCTCAATCGCCCGATCTCTCGGCCTCGTGCCGAAGCCAGACATAATTGACCGGCTGAGCGGCATTCCAGTTCTCGGCCAGGCCAGGGGCGACCGGCACGAACCCGGCCCCCAGATAGCACCTCAGAGCCTTCTCGTTGTCCGGGTGCACGCGCATGAAGACATCGGCACAGCCCGACTCGTGAGCTTGCGCGAGCAGGCCCCGGACGAGCACACGGCCGAGCCCCTTCCCGCGGGCCTCGGGTGCCACGATGATCCGAGCCAGCTCGACCTCGTCCTCCTCGGCGTCGAACCACAGTTCCCCGTAACCGACGAGCTTCTCGCCCTCAACGAGCACATGAGCCTGAACGTCGTCATCCTGCTGCCACGCGGAAATCGTCTGTGCGGGCACAGGGAACTGCTGCCGCCCACACCACATGACGACTTCCGCGGAAGCAGTCGGCCAGTCCGCCACCATGGCAGCGTGAGCGGTGGCGAAAGGGAGAAGATTCATACGTGTCATCCATCCTGGGGCCCATGAGCTGATCCGGTACGGGCACCAGCTGTTCGGCCCAGCTACCGCGCAGGCCGACACTACGTGCCCCGCTCACCCACATCCAGCCCGATTCGCGCGAAGTCGGCGCCGCACACGAGCCCCGCCGCCCCGGCTCCGATCAATCGCCGACGTTTGGATCACAACGACCGAGTCCGGCCGTTCTCCGCTGGTTGAGCCAATGCCCGTCCTCGTCGCCCACCGCGGATCGGAGCATCCAGTGCGTCGACGAGCGGGCGATGGCCACCTTCAAAAGCTGGCGACCCGTGCGGAAGCTCCGCTGCAGCGCTCTGCCTGCCCGGCGGGTGATGAGAAGGGATGGCCTCTCCGACTTGCAAGGCCACACACGTGGGCCCGGAGCATCAGCACTTTCTGCCTGCCACGGAGTCCGAAGGGGCGATCGTTTCTCGGTTGTTCACGATGACCTCATGCCTGAGCTTCGTGCGATCCGGGCTTGCGGCTTAGTTTCGCATGGTCCAGTTCGCCCGAAATAGACGAGGCATAGATGTCCCTGCGGCATGCAGTCGCCAGCCTAGCCGTCCTGCCCGTGCTCGCCGTTCCGGCGACCGCCCAGGCGGCCACGGTCCAGCAGAATCAGAACGTACCGCCCCAGAAGACTCATTTCGACCTGCAGGCCCACCGCGGCGGCCTCGGCCTGACCACCGAGGAGTCCCTGGAGGGCTTCGGGAAGGCTCTGCGCCTCGGTGTGAGAACCCTGGAGCTGGACACCCACATCACCAAGGACCAGAAGGTCGTGGTCAACCACGACCGGCAGATCAGCGCCCAGAAGTGCAAGGACACCGGTCCGGTGACGCCCGGTGACCCGATGTACCCGTATGTCGGTAAGTACATCAAGGACCTGACGCTGGCCCAGATCAAGAGCATGGACTGCGGCTACCAGCAGCTGCCCGGCTTCCCCGAGCAGGAGCAGATCAAGGGCTTCCGCATGGTGGAGCTCAAGGACGTCCTCAACCTGGTCAAGAGCTACAAGGCCAAGCAGGTCAAGCTGAACATCGAGACCAAGGTGGAGGCCGGCGCGCCCGAGCAGACCGCACCGCGCGAGCTGTTCGTCCGCCGTGTCTTCGAGGAGATCCACCGTTCCGGGATCGAGAAGCAGGTCACCATTCAGTCCTTCGACTGGGGGGCGCTGAAGGAGATGCACAAGCTCGCGCCGTCGTACCCGCTGGTGGCGCTGACGAACTACGACTTCCTCCAGGTCGGCAAGGACGGCGCCTCCCCGTGGCTCGGTGGCATCGACGCCGACGACTACGACGGCGACTTCGTCAAGGCTGCCGCCGCCGTCCCCGGTGTCACCGCGCTGTCCCCGAACTACGGTTTCCCGCAGAACGGCACGATCGCGGACCCGGCCTTCCGCTTCTACCCCGACAAGAAGATGATCTCCGAGGCCCATGAGCGGGGTCTGAAGGTCATCCCGTGGACCTGTGACGACCCCGCCACCATCGAGGCGCTCATGGACATGGGCATCGACGGGATCATCACCGACTACCCCAACCGCGTGCGGGACATCATGGCCGACCGCGGCATGCGCCTGCCCAAGGCCTACCCCGCGCCGCGTCACTGACGACCGGCACACCACGGACGCATACGCCCCGGAGCACCCAGCTCCGGGGCGTACGCCGTCACAAAGCCCGCGCGGGTGACGCCGTCACGAGCGGCCCGGCGTCGGCCGCGCCAGTTCGACGTTGAACTGGGCACCGGCCAGCAGAGCCAGATTGGTGAACCAGACCCAGATCAGGAAGACGACGAGCCCGGCGAGCGATCCGTACAGCCGGCTGTACGAGCCGATGTGCGTGGCGTACAGGGCGAACCCGGCCGAGGCGACCAGCCACAGGAACGCGGCGAGCACCCCACCGGGCAGCCCCCGCCGCAGCCCCCTGGCCGACGCCGGTCCGGTACGGAACAGCACCATGATCAGACAGGCGACCAGGAACACCAGGACGGGCCACTTCAGCACCGCCCACAGCGTCTCACTGGCATGTGCCAGGCCCAGCCGGTTCCCCAGCCAGCGGGCCAGCGGTCCGGTCAGCACCAGGGCGAACGCACTGGTCATGAGCAGCAGGAGAAGCCCCACGGCGGTGGCCACGATGATGTGGGCCTTGCGCAGCGCCGGCCGTTTGTCCCGCACCCCGTGCTGGGCATGCAGCGCCCTGCGGAAGACGGCCAGATAGCTGGAGGCGGACCACACGGCGCTGACGGTCCCCGTCGCGATCAGCAGCCACACGGCGCCGCGTTCGTGTGTCGCGGCCTCCAGCGGTTGGCGCAGCGCGGCTCCGGACTCGGCCGGGGCGAACGCGGTGATATCGGTGATCAGCGCGTCGGTGGCCCGGGGATTGGCCAGGCCGATCAGAGCGACGGTGACCAGCAGCGCCGGGAGCAGAGCGAGGATGGCGTAGTACGTCAGGGCGGCGGCCCAGTCCGAGAGGTCGTCCTTCCAGATCGACACAGGGGTGCGGCACAGGGCGGACCGCCAGTGGGCGGCCCGCCCTGCGGGGCCGGCCTGGCGCGGGACGCGTCCGGCGGCGGTTGCGGTGGTCTTGCTCGGCACGGCTGGTTCTCCGGGGGACGTGGTCAGGCGCGGCGCGGCCTGGCGGCGCCGGGGGAGGCAGCGGATCCCCCGGTGTATGGACGTCCTTGCTACCACTTCCGCTTCTGCCTCCGTCGCCGAGCCGTACACCCGTCGCGTCCCGGAGCGTGGCGGCGGAGGTCAGTCGATGACAGCTCTCAGCACCACTACTGCGTTCTCGAAGGCGACGGCCTGCGAGATCCGGACGACCGCGCAGGCCGGCGGCGAGCTCCAGGACCGGGCGCCCTCGACCGGTTGCCGGGACTTGGGGCAGCTCACAAACCGACGGTGCGCTGGTGTGGGATCGGCACCGGCGTCTCGCCCTGCTGCACCGCCACCGTCCGCATCGGCGCGGGAATCTTGATGCCTTCGGCCCGGTAGCGCTGGTGCAGACGCTTGATGAACTCGTGCTTGATCAGGTACTGGTCGCTGAACTCACCGGCCCGAAGGATCACCGTGAAATTGATCCTGGAATCCCCGAAGGTGTGGAACCGGACGGCCGGTTCATGGTCGGGGACGCCGCCGGCGATGTCGGTCATGACGCTCTCGACGACCTCGGCGGTCACGCGCTCGACGTGCTCCAGGTCGCTGTCGTAGCCGACTCCGACCTGGACCAGCACCGACATCTGCTGTTCCGGCCGGTTGAAGTTGGTCATATTGGTGCCGGCGAGCTGGGCGTTGGGGATGATCACCAGGTTGTTCGACAGCTGACGTACCACGGTATTACGCCAGTTGATGTCGACCACGTACCCTTCCTCGCCGCTGCTCAGCCGGATGTAGTCGCCTGGCTGCACCGTCTTCGAGGCGAGGATGTGCACGCCCGCGAACAGGTTGGCGAGCGTGTCCTGCAGCGCCAGAGCGACCGCGAGGCCGCCCACGCCCAGTGCGGTGAGGAGCGGGGCGATGGAGACGCCCAAGGTCTGCAGTACGACGAGAAAGCCCATCGCCAGGACCACGATGCGCGTGATGTTGACAAAGATGGTGGCCGACCCGGCCACACCGGACCGGGACTGGGCGACGGACCTCACCAGACCGGTGATCACCCGGGCCGCGGTGAGTGTGGCTGCCAGGATGAGCAGCACGGTCAGCGTCCGGTTGACGTTGCGTCCGACCTGCGAGGTCAGCGGAAGCACCGCGGCGGCCGCTGCGACGCCCGTAGCCAGCGCAGCCCAGGGCGCCAGGGTCCGCAGAGCATCGACGATGACGTCGTCCCCGCTCCACCGCGTCCTGCGGGCACGCTCTCCCAGCCACCGCAGGGCGGCGCGCAGCAGCAGTCCTGCCAGGACACCGGCGGCCACCATGACCCCGGCGACGATCAGGTCATGGAGCGTGAGTGCCCGGTTCACCGGTTGCCTCCCGTCGAGAGGAGGAGCGGTCCGGCGGCGCAATCCGTTGCCGGGCGCCGTATGTGATCTGTTGTCACCTTGTGATACCTGCTTGATTCTCGGATCCGAAACGACCTTCCATCCTGCCGCATCCGGCGGGCGGGGCGGCACGCGGCCTCGGTACCCCGTGTGATGACCCAGGGGGACACGAGGGCACATCGGGCGTGGCATCCAACAGTGGAAGCAGGCCGATACGCCGGCAGGCTCCTCAGCCCTCCGGGCCGTCGACGGTGCAGACGAGCTCGCCGTCCTGGGCGCCGCAGACGACTGTGTCGCCGGGGTTGAGCGCCCCGTCGAGCAGCATGTTCGACAGCCGGTTGTCCAGCTCGGACTGAATCGTGCGGCGCAGCGGGCGGGCGCCGAACTCGGGCTGGTAGCCCCGGTTGACCAGCAGCTCCTTGGCCGTTTCGGTGACCTCCAGGTCGATCTTCTGCGCGTGCAGTCTGCGGCGGCTGCGCTCCAGCAGCAGGTCGACGATCCGGATCAGATCCTTCCGGGTCAGGGCGTGGAAGACCACGATCTCATCGATCCTGTTGAGGAATTCGGGCCGGAAATGCGCCCGCAGCTCGGCCATGAGGTCGTCCCTGATCTCGTCGACCGAGCCCGAGTGGTCCAGGATGTGCTTCGACGCGATGTTGCTGGTCATGATGATCACGGTGTTGCGGAAGTCGACCGTGCGGCCCTGTGCGTCCGTGAGCCGCCCGTCGTCCATGACCTGGAGCAGCAGATTGAAGACATCCGGGTGGGCCTTCTCCACCTCGTCGAAGAGCAGGACGCAGTAGGGCTTGCGGCGCACCGCCTCGGTGAGTTGTCCGGCTTCCTCGTAGCCGACGTATCCAGGCGGTGATCCGACGAGCCGGGAGACGGTGTGTTTCTCCTGGAACTCGCTCATGTCGAAGCGGACCATTCGGTCCTCGCCGCCGAACAGCAACTCTGCGACCGCCTTCGCGAGTTCGGTCTTGCCGACGCCGGTGGGGCCGAGGAAGAGGAAGCTGCCGGTGGGGCGGCCGGGGTCACCCAAGCCCGCGCGGCCGCGACGTACGGCCTGGGCCACGGCGGTGACCGCCTCGTCCTGCCCGATCACGCGCTTGTGCAGCGCCTCTTCGAGTTTCATGAGCCGCTCGCGCTCGGTCTCGGTGAGCTGCGAGACGGGAATGCCGGTGCGCCTGGACAGTACTTCGGCGATGTCCTCGGCGGTGACGTCGGCGACCTCGGGCCGCTCCCCGCCGAGATCGGCGAGCCGGTGCTCCGTCTCCTGGAGGAGCGATTTGAGCTCGGCCGCGCGCTCGAAGTCCTCGTTGCTGACCGCTTCGTCCTTCTCCCGGTTCAGCATGGTGAGCCGGTCCTCGAGCTCGGCGGCCTCGGTGCTGCCGCTCACGCCGCGCAGCGCCACCCGCGCTCCCGCCTGGTCGAGGAGGTCGATGGCCTTGTCGGGCAGGAAGCGGTCGGTGACGTAGCGGTCGGACAGCGCGGCCGCGGCGTCGATGGCCTCGTCGGTGATACGCACCTGGTGATGCGCCTCGTACGAGTCGCGCAGCCCGCGCAGGATCTCGACGGTCTCGTCCACGGTCGGCTCGGGCACCATCACGGGCTGGAATCGGCGTTCGAGGGCGGCGTCCTTCTCGATGTTCTTGCGGTACTCGTCGATGGTGGTCGCGCCGACGAGACTGAGATCTCCGCGGGCCAGGGCGGGCTTGAGGATGTTTCCGGCGTCCATGGCGCCCTCGCCCCCGCTCCCGGCGCCGACCATGGTGTGCAGTTCGTCGATGAACAGGATGATGTTCTTCTCCGCAGCCGTGACCTCGTCGATCACCTTCTTGAGCCGCTCCTCGAATTCGCCGCGGTACTTGGAGCCTGCGACGAGTCCGGCCATGTCGAGTGAGACGACCCGCCTGTCCTGCAGGGCCTTGGGCACGTCACCGGAGATGATCCGCTGTGCCAGCCCCTCCACGATGGCGGTCTTCCCGACGCCGGGGTCGCCGATGAGCACGGGATTGTTCTTGGACCGGCGGGAGAGGATCTCCACGGTCTGCTCGATCTCGTCGGCCCGGCCGACGACGGGATCGAGCCGCCCGCTGCGAGCCTCGTCGGTCAGATCACGCCCGTAGTCGTCGAGGGTCGGGGTACTGCTGTGCCCGTCGGCCGCGGACCGCTGACCGCCGATGCCCTCACGCAGCGTCTGCGGGGAAGTCCCCTCGGAACGCAGCATCTGCGCGGCATCGGAACTCGGTTCCTCCAGCAGCGCACTGAGGATGTGCTCGGGGCCGATGTACGAAGCGCCGCTTGCCTGGGACCGAGCGTGAGCGGCCAGCAGAGCCCGTTTCGCGGAAGGCGTCAGGGCGGGCTCCCCGTTCCCGCTGCCTGAGGGCAGTAGCTCTTGCACGTCTGTCGCCAGCTTGTCCGGGTCGACGCCGGCCTGTTCCAGCAGGCGGCGGGCCGGCGCCACCTGCGTGGCGGCCCACAGCAGATGCTCGGTGGCCAGGTCGGACCCGTCCTCCGCGGCCCGGGCGCCGGCAGCCGCCAGCAGTTCGTGCGAGGAGTCACTGAGGAGTCGGCCGATGGGCACGCGTTGTACGGCGGGTGGAGAGGCCGCCGGGCTCATTCCGAAGAAGCGATCGAAAAGGTCGGAAAACGGGTCGCCTGACCCGAAGGGAGAAGACGTCACAGTGCTCACCCGATCCGGCGCGGGCTGCCGCGGGCGCCACACGACCGCGTGCCCCCTGCTGTCGTCGATTGCCCGTACACGTCCAGTCTTCGCCAGGAGGGGCCATCATGCGACCGGAGGAGATCAGGCATGACGGCGAGCCCGCGTGAGCGACCGGCCACGGATCGCAAGTGCTGCCAGCCGACAACTACCGTACGAAGTAATTGCATCGCGGATCCCTGACACGGGAGTGATGTCGTACCGAGTACGAATTGGTTGCGGTCTCGACTTTCCACCGTGGTTCCATCGGCTCTGCGACAGCATGACGACGCATGAGCAGAGACCGCTATGTCGACTTCATGCGCGCGTGGGCCATTGTCCTGGTGGTGGTGGGGCACTGGCTGATCACCGCCTTGGTCCCGGGACCCGGTGGGCAGATCACCGCGCCGGAGCTGCTGGCGACCATTCCCTGGACCCAGTGGCTGACGTTGGGGTTCCAGATCATGCCGTTGTTCTTCCTGGCCGGGGGCCACGCAGCGGGTGGCTCCTGGTTGCGGGCCCGTGAGACGGGTGGTACGGCCGCCGGGTGGGTGGGACGGCGGGCGTTGCGGCTACTCCTTCCGACGGCTGTGTACAGCGGGCTGGTGCTGCTCACCATCGGGATCTGCTCGGCTGTCGGCGTGGACCCGGACACCCTCGCGTTGGTGGGGTGGGCGATGGCGATGCAGTTCTGGTTCCTGCCGGTGTATCTGCTCCTCAGCGCCCTGACTCCGCCGCTGCACGCGGCGCACCGGCGCTGGGGTCTGCTCGTTCCCGTGGCGATGGGAGCGGCCGCCTTGGCGGCCGGTGCGTTGACGTTGGCGGTACGGGTGCCGTACGTCGGTCTGCTCAACTATGTGCTGGTGTGGGGCGTGGCCTACCAGCTGGGCTTCTGCTGGCGCGACGGCCTGCTGACGGGGCGTCGGCGGGTGCCGGTCGCGATGGCGGCGGGCGGGGGACTGGCCTTCGCGGCGCTGATCACGCTCGGGCCGTTCCCGGTCAGCCTGATCCTGGTGACCGGGCAGAACCCCAGCAACACCGATCCGCCGTCGGCGGCCATGCTGGCGTGGGCAGTGGCCCAGGTCGGCCTGTGTCTGCTCGCCGCGCCGGCGGTTCGGCGGCTTCTGGACCGCGAGCGTGTGTGGTGGGCGGTGCGCCATGTGGGCGCCGCCAGCATGACGCTGTACCTGTGGCACATGCTGCCGGTGCTGGTCGTCGCCGCCGCGTTCTACCTGACCGGGATCGCGCCCGAGCCCGCGTTCGGGTCCGCGGCATGGTGGGGGCTGCGGGTGCCCTGGCTGCTGGTTCTCGGCGTTGTCCTGGTCGGTGTTCTTCTGGCGCTGCGGCCGCTGGAGCGCCGGCAGGCGCTTCTGTACGAGCGAATCCGGCCGGACATCGGCTTGCGCCGCCCCTGGCCGCTGTGGCTCGGCCTGGCGACAAGCGTTGCCGCTCTGAGTTGGTTCGCCATGCGGGGCTTCGCATATGGCGGTCGCTTTCCTGTGCTGCCCGCGCTGAGCCTGGCGGTGGGCACGACGCTGGTGATGGCCAGCCGACGGACGACGGTGCACCAAACCACCGATGAGTCCAAGAGCACCTTGAGGAAGGCTGCCTGACGCCATGTTGGGTCGGCATCCGTGTCCGTTGTCATGCCGGCCGGGCAACTACTCATGCAGGTATGAGTAGTTGCCCTCAGGTGCGGGGTGGTCGTGGTCTTCTACCGTCCGGTTCATGTGCTCGGTTCGGGGTCTCACCAGTGATTTCGCCGTTGTGTTGTCGGGTGTCTGCTGTCCGACGGCCCGTTGGGTAGGGGGAGGGAGCAGCGGATGCTGAGGAAGTGCTCCGTTCCTTCGGTTCTGTGGCTCACCGGCACTCTGCTGGCCGTGGGCGTGTCCGTGGTCGGTCACCGGGTGTGGGAGGGAGAGCCGTATCCGGCGGTTGTGCCCGACCAGGTTGCGGTACGGCTCAAGGGAGAGGCTCAGCGGGTGTACGAGGAAGTGGCGCTGCCTGGACGGCCTGGCGTGAATTCCAGTGGTGTGGAAACGGGCACGTGCTACTACCGGGGGCTGCGGTCCATCGCCCACATCGACGAAGGCCGCAGCGACGTGCGCAGCTTTGGTCTCGAGTGGCGGGTGACGGACGTCCCGCGAAGTACCGCCCGTGCCGGTCAGGAGCGCGTACGCCGACGGCTGGAGCGCGAGGGCTGGAGGCTCACCGGCGAGAACGTCTCCGAGATGGGGTTCCGCTTCGAGTATCCGGACACCGACGACATGGTCGCCGTGGACTGGTACGAGCCCACCGGGACGCTCGCCGTCAGTGTCTACACCCCGTGCGGGAAGCTCCCGGCCGGCTTCGACGAGTACGCATGGCCGGAGTCCGAATGGAGCGCCGGGTGACCGCCGCGCGGAGACGGACCGACACGTCCCCTCAGGCGACGGCTGGTGGAGCGGCGTCGGCCGCGGTCCGGTGGTACCGGGCCGCGGCCGGAACGGGCGAGCGGGGTCAGCGGGCGGAGAAGGCCGGGTCGCTGGTGCTCGCGTTGCCGCTCTCCACGTGGGCGGCAAGGCGGCGCACGAAGGTGCCGTCGTGGTCGGCGGTCACGGTCAGGTCGTACCAGCCATGGGTGCGCTCGGTCCTGGCCGAGTGCACCACGTGGGCGCCGGGGCGCAGCCGGTAGGTGGCCGGCTTGTGCTTGCCGTACTCGTCCTTGATCGTGAGCGTGACGGTGCTGTGGCCGTCGTTGGCCAGGACGAGGCGCACGGCTTCGTCCTTGCTGTCGTGGCGGGCACCGACCTCAGGGCCTGCGGCGGTGACCTTGCCGGCGAACTGGCGCAGGAAGCCGTTGGGGCCATGGACGGTGAAGTCGTAGACGCCGTGCGAGTTCGCTGAGAGGTTCCAGACGCCGGACAGCGAGTGCCCCGAACCGACGGTGTACGTCCACGGGCCGGAGGCGTCCGTCGCGGAGGTGACCAGGAAGCCGGCGCCGGCTTTGCCGTGGGAGGCGAAGTCGATCCGCAGCGAGCCCGCGGCGCCGACCTTGCCATCGGCAGCGAGGTCGTACGGGATGGGGCGGGCGGGGCGCAGACCGTGCTCCTGGCGGGGCAGCGCGCCCTTGGCCGGCGGCGTCGGCACGTAGTCGGGGTGCCGGTCACCGTCCGGCGGCAGGTAGGCGGTGGTGTCGGGCAGGTGCGGCGTGTGGCTGTCCTTGTGCCGGAAATCGAACGCCGTGGTCAGGTCACCGCAGACGGCACGGCGCCAGGGGGAGATGTTGGGCTCCGTCACGCCGAAGCGGCGCTCCATGAACTGGATGATCGACGTGTGGTCGAAGGTCTGGGAGCAGACGTAGCCGCCCTTGCTCCACGGCGACACCACGAACATCGGGACGCGCTGACCCAGGCCGTACGCCCCCGCCGGGCGGCCGCTGTCGCCCGCGTACAGGTCGCCGCTGACGTCGACGGTGGACTTGCCCTGTGCGGCCGAGCCGGCCGGGAAGGGCGGCACGACGTGGTCGAAGAAGCCGTCGTTCTCGTCGTAGGTGATGAACAGCGCTGTCTTGCTCCACACATCGGGGTTGGAGGTGAGAGCGTCCAGAACCTGCGAGATGTACCAGGCGCCGTAGTTGGCGGGCCAGTTCGGGTGCTCGGTGAAGGCCTCGGGCGCGACGATCCACGAGACCTCGGGCAGCTTGCCGGCCTTCACGTCGGCACGGAGGATGTCGAAGAAGCCCTCGCCCTTGCGTGCGTCGGTGCCGGTGCGGGCCTTGTCGTACAGCGGGTCGCCGGGCTTGGCGTTGCGGTACTGGTCGAAGTACAGCAGCGAGTTGTCGCCGTAGTTGCCTCGGTAGGCGTCCCCGATCCAGCCCCAGCCGCCGTCCGCGTCCAGGCCGTCGCCGATGTCCTGGTAGATCCTCCAGGAGACGTCGGCGTTCTCCAGCCGCTCCGGGTACGTGGTCCAGGCGTAGCCCGCCTCGTCGTTGCCGAGGACCGGGCCGCCGCCCTTGCCGTCGTTGCCGGTGTAACCCGTCCACATGTAGTAGCGGTTCGGGTCGGTGGAGCCCATGAACGAGCAGTGGTAGGCGTCGCAGACCGTGAAGGCGTCGGCGAGCGCGTAGTGGAACGGTATGTCCTCACGGGTCAGGTGCGCCATCGTCGTGGCGGACTTGGCCGGGATCCACTTGTCGTACTTGCCCTTGTTGAAGGCGGCCTGGGTGTCGTTCCAGCCGTGCGGCAGGTCCTCCAGGAAGGCCAGGCCGAGGTCCTTGGCGTCCGGGTGGAAGGGCAGGATCTCCTTGGTACCGTCCGACTGGTGCCAGACCGGCTTACCGCTCGGCAGTGTCACCGGGCGCGGGTCCCCGAAGCCCCGAACGCCACGCAGCGCGCCGAGGTAGTGGTCGAAGGAACGGTTCTCCTGCATCAGGACGACGATGTGCTCGACGTCCTTGATGGAGCCCGTCCTGCGGTGCGCGGGGATCTCCGCCGCGCGAGCGATGCTGGTGGACAGAGCGGACAGAGCAGCGGTGCCGCCCGCAAGTTGCATGAACCGTCTGCGGTCTATGGCATTCATGAAGAGCATGTCTCCCGGAAAATCCGTGGGCCGTAAAGAGTGCAGCGGCCAGCATTTCCCAACTTGTTCAAACAAGTGGCGGCGGATAAGCGAACCATTCGGGAAACCTGTCCCAACCCGGCCCGTGACCGGGGGCAGGGCGGACCGAGTCGAAGCGTGTCGAACGCCGGGAACACCCCACCAGGGCACGGCTGTTGTCCCCGGCCACAGCGCGCGGCGCAAAACGCTGTCGGTCCTGGCTCCGGTCACCGATCCGTCGCGCTTGACCCCCGCCCACTGGGTGGAGCGCAGCGTGTGGGCTCTGTTCGTCGGCGAATCAGGCCGGGGTGAACGTCATCCGCACCTCGCTACACGCTGCGAACCTCGGACGAAGGCCGGCAGCAGGGATCGCCGCGTTCCTGGGCAGCTTTGAGGAGGCCTTGGGTGAGCTGAGTTCTCGTGCAGTTTCGCTGCCGATGAGACGGGACAGGTCACCTGCACCACGTCGCTCCTCTCGGGGCGAGCCGGTCCACGTGCCGGCGGACGGGTTGGGTGCCTGCGCCTACCGGTGGCTTCTACGGGGCGAATCGGCGCGCGAGTGCGGTAGCGCGTGCGCGTGCCAGGCGTGGCAGGGCAGGCGGGACGGTTACGGTCATGCCTGGGCCCGGAGGCCGAGATCCGGTGCGGCCCCGGGTCGGCGGCCCCCGGCTGTCTTCGCCGGGCTCGCCGGCGTCGCGCCCGGGCCGGTCCGACGGGCCAGCGCGTTGTTGCCGATCGAGTTGTGGACGCTGAAGCTCACCGCGTCGGAGCAGTACCGGTCGTCGGACCACTCGACGGGGCGGCCCTCGCGGGTGGTCGTGACCCGGCGCACCCGCAGCAGCGGACTCGTCCGGCGCACGCCCAGCAGTTCGGCGTCCTGCGCTCCCGCCGCGACCGCGTCGATCAGATGCTCGCCGTACGCGAAGACCAACCCCGAGTCCTCGAACAGCCGTTGCGTCACTGATGGGCAGTCCGCCTCGATGCGTTCGACAGCCGGGGCGATCCAGTCCGCGTACACCGTCCGTTCCAGCAGCACCGGTTCCCCGTCCAGGCTGCGCAGCCGCAGGACGTGGAGCACAGGTGCGCCGACCGGCATCTGGAGGCGTACCGAGTCCTGGTCGGTCGTGGGGCGGTACTGCGAGGACACCACCCGGCCCGTCGCCGTGCGGCCCATCGCGCGCGCCCACTGGGCGAAGCTGCGCAGCTCGGCGAAGCTCTGATTGCGGCGGCTGGCGAGCACCACGCGCCGCGCGCCCTGCCGGGACCCGATCAGACCCTCCGACGTCAGGGCGGCGACGGCCTGGCGGACGGTGCCGCGCGAGACGCCGTAGCGTGCAGCGAGTTCTGTCTCCGGGAGCAGTCGGCTGCCCACCGCGTACTCCTCGCGATCGATCGCCCGGCGCAACTCCTCGGCGATCTCCTCGTGTCGGGCTGCCATGATCCCCTCTCGTGCTGTGCGCTGTGTGCAGGTGAACCAGCGTAGACGAGAACGGGAAGGGGGCCGTTCTCCTGGAGGGCATCCGGCGAGTGTCCAGAAGAGTGGCGTTCGCAGTTGCCCCTTTGTTCACCGAGGCGACATGGAGGGCGTGCCTACTGAGGTCAACTTGTTCAAACAAGTTCTCTGTCGAGCCCCGGCGAGAATCTCCGCCCGGGGCGCCACACCAGGAGAGATCGTGACGTTGCCCCTGTCCAGGATCGCCGTTCTCACCGGCGGCCTCGCCGTCGCCGCACTCAGCCTCAGCGCCTGTGGCGCAGCCACCAGCCAGTCCGCCACCACACCGGACGGCAAGAAGGCCGCGACCGCTACCTCCGCGACCGACTTCGGCGGCATGGACGCCCTCGTCGCCGCGGCGAAGAAGGAGGGCACGCTGCACGCCATGGCTCTGCCCCGCGACTGGGCCAACTACGGCGCGCTGATCGACGGCTTCACCAAGAAGTACGGCATCAAGATCGAGGTCGAGAACCCCGACGGCAGCAGCCAGGACGAGATCAATGCGGTCACTTCGCGCAAGGGCCAGGACCGTGCCCCCGACGTGCTGGACCTGGGCAGCTCGTTCGCCCTGAGCGGGGCCCAGCAGGGACTGTTCGCGCCGTACAAGGTCGCCTCGTACGATGACATCCCGGCCGCGCAGAAGGACCCGCAGGCGCGCTGGTACAACGACTACGGCGGCTACGTCTCCATCGGCTGCGACGCCAAGCGCGTCAAGCACTGCCCCACCACCTTCAAGGACCTCCTCAAGCCCGAGTACAAGGGCCAGGTCGCGCTCAACGGCAACCCGACCAAGTCCGGCTCCGCGTTCGGCGGCGTCTACGCGGCGGCGCTGGCGAACGGCGGTTCCCTCGACGATGTCCAGCCGGGACTGGACTTCTTCGCCGAGCTGAAGAAGAACGGGAACTACACGCCGGTCGAGTCGACCCCGGCGACCGTCGAGAAGGGCGAGACGCCCATCAGTATCGACTGGGACTACCTCAACGCCGGCTATGCCGACGAGTTCAAGGGCAAGGGCGTCGACTGGAAGGTCTCCGTCCCGTCCGACGGCCGGTACGCGCAGTACTACTCGCAGGCCGTCACCAAGGACGCGCCGCACCCCGCCGCCGCCCGCCTCTGGCAGGAGTACCTGTACAGCGTCGAGGGCCAGAACCTCTGGCTCAAGGGCTACGCCCGCCCGGCGCTGATGCCGGCCATGGAGAAGGCGGGGACGCTCGACAAGGACGCCGCCGCCAAGCTGCCCGAGGTCTCCGGCGCGGTCACGTTCCCGACCGAGGCCCAGCAGAACAAGGCCAAGGGCGTCATCGCCCAGGGCTGGGGCAAGGCCGTCTCGGGATGACCTCCGGCATGACTGTCACTTCCGCGCCGCCCCCCGTCGTCGCTGCGCCCGGCGCCGCTGCCTCGGGGCGGCGGCGCCGGAGCGCCGGGTGGCTCGCCGTCGTTCCGTTGCTCGTCTTCGTGGCGATCGCCTTCGGGATCCCGGCCCTGGCCATGCTGAACGGCGCCTTCACCGTCAAGGACCCGGCCACCGGCGCCACGTCCTACACCACCGCCAATCTGACCGCGTCGCTGCACGGCGCCTATCTGACAGCGCTCCTGGGCAGCGTCAAGCTGTCCGCCGTCTCGGCGGCCATCGCCATGCTCCTCGGGCTGTTGCTCGCCCAGGCCGTGGTGGTCTCCCGCTTCCGCGCACTGCGCGAGGCCGTACTCACCGCCTCCGGGGTGCTCGCGAACTTCGGCGGCGTCCCGCTCGCGTTCGCCTTCGTCGCGACGCTCGGCAACTCCGGTGTCCTCACAACGCACCTGGGCCTCGCCGACGCGGGCTGGACCCTGTACAGCTTCTGGGGCCTGACCCTCACGTACCTCTATTTCCTGATCCCGCTGATGGTCCTCACCATCACGCCCGCCCTCGACGGGCTGCGCTCCCAGTGGCGCGAGGCCGCCCGGAACAATGGCGCCACACATGCCCAGTACTGGCGGCACGTCGCCCTCCCGGTGCTCGCGCCGTCGTTGCTCGGTGGTCTGGTGCTGCTGTTCGGCAGCGCGTTCGCCGCCTACGCCACTGCCGCCGCGATGGTCGGCAGCTCGGTGCCGCTGGTCACCCTGCAGATTGCCGACGCCATCTCCGGCAACGTCCTGGTCGGCCAGGAGAACGTGGCTCTGGCACTCAGCCTCGACATGGTCCTCGTCGCGGGCCTGGTGATGGCCGTGTACCTGCCCCTGCAACGACGGAGCGCGCGATGGCTCGCCTGAACACCACCTTCCGCCCCGGGCGGGCCGCGGTCCTTGCCGTCGCCGGGCTCTACTTCCTGGTGCCGCTGGCAGCCTCCGTGATCTTCACGGTCGACGTGCCGGGTCAGGGCCTGAACGTCGACGCGTACGCGCGGATCCTCGGCACCGAGGGCTTCCTGCCCAGCCTGGTGCTCTCTCTCGAACTGGCCGCCGCCACGATCGCCGTCGTTCTGCTGCTGATGGTGCCCGCCATGGTCGCGTTGCGGCTCGGCGCACCCCGGCTGCGGCCCGTGGTCGAGGTCATCTGCTCGCTGCCGCTGATCGTCCCGCCGATCGCGTTCGTCGCCGGGATCGGAACGGTCCTCAAG
Organism: Streptomyces sp. NPDC002206; assembly: GCF_053593595.1. Classification (NCBI taxonomy): domain Bacteria; kingdom Bacillati; phylum Actinomycetota; class Actinomycetes; order Kitasatosporales; family Streptomycetaceae; genus Streptomyces; species Streptomyces sp. NPDC002206. The sequence continues at coordinate 109,825 of NZ_JBSFCW010000010.1, read as the reverse complement.
TGGGGTCCCGAGTACCTCGCGACGACGCCACTCTTCCAGACGTTCGTCGCGCTCCAGAACCCGGACTTCCCGATCGTGCTCGTCCTCGCCTACGTCGTGATGGCTCTGCCGTTCGTCCACCGTGCCCTCGACGCGGGGCTGCGCGCCGTCGACGTGCGTACGCTCGTCGAGGCCGCCCGCAGCTGCGGCGCGGGCTGGCCCCAGGCCCTCGTCCGCGCCGTGCTGCCGAACCTTCGCGGCGCGCTGCTGAACGCGGCGTTCCTGACGCTGGCACTCGTACTGGGGGAGTTCACGGTCGCCCAGCTCCTCGGCTTCCAGCCGTTCGCCGTGTGGATCTACAGCATCGGCGGCTCCCAGGCCCAGATGTCCGTCGCCGTGTCCGTGCTCAGCCTGTTCCTGACCTGGGCACTCCTCCTGGCGGTCGCCACCCTCGGCGGCCGCCGCGCCCCCTCCCGTACCGCCTCCCAGGGATGACCCCCACCATGACGATCACCACGCTGGAGAAGGCCGCCACGACCGGCGCCGCAACCGTCGAATTCCGTGGCATGCGCCGCAAGTTCGGCGCGACCGTCGCCCTCGACGGCCTCGACCTGACCGCGCGGCCCGGAGAACTCCTCGCCCTGCTCGGCCCGTCCGGCTGCGGCAAGACCACCGCACTGCGCGTGCTCGCCGGGTTCGAACACCCGGACTCCGGCGAGGCACTCGTCGACGGCGAGGACGTGACCCGGGTGCCGGCCCACCGCCGTGACGCCGGGATGGTCTTCCAGTCGTACAGCCTCTTCCCGCACCTCAGCGCGCTCGACAACGTCGCGTTCGGGATGCGTATGCGCAAGGTTCGTACGGCCGAGCGGCGCGCCCGCGCCGCCGAGCTGCTGGAGCTGGTAGGCCTCGGGGACACGGGTGAACGCTTCCCGCACCAGCTTTCCGGCGGGCAGCAGCAGCGCATCGCGCTCGCCCGCGCGCTCGCGCTGCGCCCGCGGGTCCTGCTGCTCGACGAACCGCTGTCCGCGCTCGACGCCAAGGTACGGCTGACCCTCCGCGAGGAGATCCGTCGCCTGCAGCAGGAACTCGCCATCACCACACTCTTTGTGACGCATGACCAGGAAGAGGCACTCTCGATGGCCGACCGCGTCGCCGTGATGCGTGCGGGGCGGCTCGAGCAGTGCGCGGCCCCCGCCGAGCTGTACGCGCGGCCCGCCACCGCGTTCGTCGCCGAGTTCGTCGGCACCATGAGCCGGATCCCGGGCGTCCTCGACGCCGAGCGCACGACGGTGGCGGTCCTGGGACGACGGCTGCCCGTGGACGGCGACCCGGGCGAGGGCAACGACGTGGACGTCCTCGTACGACCCGAAGCCGTACGGCTTGCCGCGGACGACATGGGCAACGCCAGGGTCGTCGCCACCGCCTTTCTCGGCGCCGTCACCCGCGTCACCGTCCGCCTCGCCGACGGCACCGAGGTCAAGGCCGACCTGCGGACGCACGAGGCGGCGGTACTCGCCCCGGGCTCCACCGTAACCGTGACGCTCCCGGACCGGCCGGTGCTGGTCGCGGAGCGACGCCACTGAGCCCCGGCGCCCGCCGCATCCGAATGCCCGCAGGACGTCTGCGGGCGTACTGCCCTGCAGCACGTCAGCACCCGTCCTACGTCGACCGGCCGAAAGAGACCTTTGTGAAGCACCCCCGCACCACGCCCGTCCAGCCACTCCTGCTGGAGGCCGTGCTGTTCGACATGGACGGCACCCTCGTGGATACCGAGCAGCTGTGGTGGGGGGCCGTCGACGAGGTGGCTGCCGGGTTGGGGTACGCGCTCACGGAGGCCGACCAGCCCGATGTCCTGGGCCGCCCCGTGGAGCACACGGCGAAGGCACTGGGCCGGGCCGCCGGCGCGTCGGTCGACGCGGTCGCCGCTGAGCTCCACCGGGAGTTCGCGGCCCGGGTGCGCGCCGACGTCGTGCCGCGCCCCGGCGCAGTCGAACTGCTCGTGGCGCTGCGCAGCGAGGGCGTTCCCACCGCCCTCGTCACGGCCTCGCCGCGGCACGTCGCCGACACCGTCGTGAAGGCCCTGGAGGCCTTGGGCGCGGGCCGGTTCACAACCACGGTCACCGCCGACGACACGCTCCGCACAAAACCCGACCCCGACCCGTACCTCGCCGCCTGCCAAGCCCTGGGTGTGGCCCCGGCCGCCTGCGTGGCCGTGGAGGACACTCCCACGGGTGTCGCCTCGGCGGAGGCTGCGGGCTGCCACGTCCTCGTAGTTCCGTCCGTCGCACCCATCGAACCGGCGGACCGGCGCACGGTTCTCGGGAGCCTGGAGGAGGCGTCCTTGGGGCTGCTGAGTGCGCTGGTGGGCGCCGGGGTGCCGGGGCCGCGTGCGCTCACCGAGCCGACGCCGGGTCAGGGGACGCGCCTCCTGAGAATCCCGGCCCGTTGAGGACGGCGTGGCGGTGTGCCCTGGACCGCCCGGCAAAGCGACGCCTCCGTACTTGCCCTGGTACGTAGTTGACGCGATGCTCCGTCACCAGGCGCTCTCGTACCGCGGTTCCAGCAGCCGCAGCCGCAGGTCGGCCGGGGCGGCAGGGGTAACGGCGAGGCCGTCGGGCGTTGGGCGGCGGAGTTCCCGCTCGGCGCCCCATCGGAAGGCATTCACGATCTCAGGGTGTTCCGCCGGCGGCGAGTCGCATGAGGTCGGTGGTGAAGTCGACGTCGTCGGCGCTGTGTTCGGCGCGGGTGGCGTTCCCGCCGAACTGGTGTTGGTAGCCGGTCCAGGCGCCGTCCGCGATCGACCGGCCGACGCCGCTGCGCAGCAGGAGCACGAGCTCGGTGGCGGCGCGCTGGATCCGGTCGCCGAGCGCGGCCTGCCCCCAGTCCTCCGGTGCGGCGAAGAGGGAGGTGGGCACGGGGAGCGCGCGCAGGAAGGCGAACAGGGGCCGGAGTTGCTCGTCGACAACCATGGCGTGCCGGGACGTGCCCGCGGTGGCGGCGAGGATAACCGGTTTGGCGATGAGCAGGTCGTTGTCGAGGATGTCGGCGAAAGACTTGAACAGTCCGCTGATACCGGCCTTGTAGACGGGTGTGCTGGCGATAACGGCGTCGGCAGCGGCAAGGCGTGCGAACGCGGTCTTGAGGCGCTCGCCGGGGAATCCGGAGACGATCGCCTGGGCGATGTCGACCGCGAGCGATCCGAGCTCGATGACACCGACGGTCGCGGGCCTGTCGGATTCGAGGAGCAGGTCGAGAACTTTTTGCGCTGTGCGATCCGCGAGAAGGCGGGTGGACGAGGGGTCGCTCACACCAGCGCTGACGACGACGAGGCGCAAGGGCCCGTCCGGTTCGGCGGAATCGTGCAGGTTGGAGGTGTTGAGGCTCATGCGTGGTTCCTTTCCTCTTCCTTCGGTGCGGTGGAGGTCGTTGTTTCGTGCTCGGCGGCTTCGAGGTGCGCGTGGCCGAGGTCGCGGAGCACCTCGCCCGGAAGAAGGCCTCCCACGCCTCGATCGCGAGTCGAAAGGCTGGCTGCCCTGGTCACACGGCCGACGGGAAGTGAGCCTCGACGCTCGGGTCGCTGTCCTGGTACGGGGACGCGCCGGAGAGGTTGTCGCCGCGGTTCGGGTTCGGGCGCGGCTGCCGTGGTTCGGCATCGCCGTACTTCTCCGTGACCCGGGTGCCGTGGATGGGTGCGTCGGGCACTCCAGGGGCGCGCCTGCCGGCCATCTCCTTGCGGAGCACCGGGACGACCTCGGTTCCGAGCAACTCGACCTGCTCGAGCGCCATCTCGACGGGCAGGCCCATGCCGTCGAGCGCGAAGAGCTGGCGCTGGTAGTCGCCGAAACCCTCCTGGAAAGTGAGGGTCTTGTCGATGACCTCCTGCGGACTGCCGACGCTCAGGGGTGTGCGGGCCATGTAGTCATCGAGCGAGCTCCCCCGGAAAACCGGGTACTCCTCGAAGTACGGGCGGAAGGTGTTCACGGCATCCTGGGAGCGTCGGGCGATGAACGCCTGCCCGCCGAGACCGACGATTGCTTGTTCCTTCGTGCCGTGCCCGTAGTGCTCGAAACGTGCGCGGTAGAAGTCCACGAGCGGCTTGAAGTGCAGGTTTGGCGCCAGGATGTGATTGGCGAAATACCCGTTGCCGTAGTAAGCGGCCTGCTCGGCGATCTCGGGCGTGCGGATCGAGCCGTGCCAGACGAAGGGCGGCACATCGTCCAAGGGGCGTGGGGTCGAGGTGAAGCCCTGCAACGGGGTGCGGAAGGTGCCCTCCCAGTCCACGACATCCTCCCGCCAGAGCCGGTGCAACAGGTTGTAGTTCTCCAGAGCGAGAGCCACGCCCTGCCGGATGTCCTTTCCGAACCACGGATAGACCGGCACCGTGTTGCCACGCCCCACCATGAGATCGAGCCGTCCCTTCGCCACGTGCTGGAGCATGGCGTAGTCCTCGGCGATCTTCACCGGGTCATTCGTGGTCATGAGCGTGACCGAGGTGCTGAGGATGATGCGCTCGGTCAGCGCCGCGATGTGTGCCAGCAGGGTGGTGGGCGAGGACGGGACGAAGGGGGGATTGTGGTGCTCGCCGAGCGCGAACACATCCAAGCCGACCTCGTCGGCCCGCTGCGCCACTCGCACCACGTTGCTGATGCGTTCCGCCTCGCTCTGGGTGTAGCCAGTGACCGGGTCGGGTGCGATGTCGCCGACCGTGAAGATTCCGAACTGCATACTGTCCGCCTTTCTGCGTTGTCCCTGCGCGAGGACACCCCTTCGCCACCGGTTTGCGGATCTTCTCGCCGCGCGACAGCGGCCGGCCCTGGGCGTCGTGGGTCACGTCACCGAACGTGTCCGGTCCGATCGTGATCGGGTGCCCCGACACCGGCGGGTCTGGCATTTCCCATAGCGGTCGAAAGGGTGGCGCAGCCCCTGAGCCCCGCACCGGCGTCGGACGCAGGTGCGGGGCATTGTGGGCGGCGCCTCGTGATGCCGCGCGTCAGCTGGCGCGCAGCGGAGCGAGGGCGTTGCTCCAGGCGACGACCTGGTCGAGGGTGGTGGTGAGGGCGTCGCGGTGCATGTCGGCGGGCTTGAAGACGCTGAAGTTCTCGAAGTCGGTGAACAGGGAGAGCGCCACCTGGGAGCGGACGTCCGCCATCTGCAGCTCACCGGCGATCAGGCGCAGGTGCTCCGCGGCGCGGGTGCCGCCGGTGGAGCCGTAGCTGACGAAGCCGACTGACTTGTTGGCCCACTCGGCGGCCAGGAAGTCGATGGCGTTCTTCAGGGCGCCGGGCACCGAGTGGTTGTACTCGGGGGTCACGATGACGAAGCCGTCGAACGAGGCGATCTTCGCGGCCCACTCCTGCGTGTGCGGCTGGCTGTACTGACCCATCGCAGGCGGGTAGACCTCATCCAGCAGCGGCAGCTTGTAGTCCAGCAGGTCGACGAGTTCGTACTCCGCGTCGGTGCGAGCCGTGGCCAGCCCGTGCACCCAGTGGGCGACGGCCTCGCCGTTACGTCCGGGGCGCGTGCTGCCGAGGATGATGCCAATCTTTGTCATCTTTTGCACCTTTGCTTGTATATGTACTTGCCGAGTCAAGTAAAGGTTCGGGTCCTTGCCTTGTCAAGGAGATAGACTGTGAGGCATGCCCCACGACGAACAGGCCCTGCGCCCCCTGGACCAGACCGAGGAAATGGTCGTGCGCGCCCTGGGCAATGTCATGACGGCGCTGCCACGACTGGTGGACGCGGACATGGTCCGTGATGGAGCGCTTCCCCTCTCCGAGTACACCCCCCTCATGTTCCTGTCCGAGGCTCCCCACCACCGGATGCGGATGAGCGAACTCGCCGCTGCCTGCAACCTGTCCCTCAGCGGAATGACCCGCGTCGTCAACCGCCTCGAAAAGCAGGGACTCATCCAACGAGCCAAGTGCCAGGAAGACCTACGCGGATGGAACGCCGTCCTCACCGACGACGGCTTCGCCCGTCTGCGGGAAGCCTGGCCCGCCCACCTGGCCAGCGTCCGACGGCACGTCCTCGACAACCTCGCCGGCCACGACCTCGCCGCACTTGCCGCCGCACTCCAACGCGTGGCGACCGCACCCTGACCCCACGAACACCCTGACCGGTCGGGGCGGCGATCATCGGGACGCCCAGGGGAAGGCGCTCGGGGCACGGCAGGCCCGGCTGGTGGCGCGGTGGGACTCGGCTCCGACGAGACCTGACCATCCCAACGACCTGGCCCTACGGACCCGCCGGGCTGCCCGAGCCTCCCTCAGGCACCACCCCGGGCACGCGCAGGCCCGCGCGGAGCTCGCGGCCGCGGCATCGAGGTGAGCGAGGCGTTCCACGACGCCGGACGGCTCCTCCACCGTGGCCACGATGTCCTCACGTAGGACGCCCGGCACCGTTTCGGCGCTCCGTTGACACCCCTGTTGGTTGTTCTGCCCAGACGGTCTTTCCCTGGGGTTGATGGCGGGTGCCCCACTGGTCGGCAAGGCTCGCGATGATGAACAGTCCTCGGCCTGTCTCGTCGATGGTGCGGGCGTGTTTCACCTGCGGAGCGCTGGTCGCGTTGTCGCTGACCTCGCAGGTCAGCATTTGCTCGAAGATCATCCGTAGCTGCAGGGGTGGAGCGCCGTAACGGACCGCGTTGCCGACGAGCTCGCTGACGATGAGCTCGGTGGTGTACGCCGTCTCCTCGTCCACGCCCCAGGCCTTCAGTTGGTGGCGGGCCGCTGCGCGGGCGATCGGTGCGGCCTCGGGGTCCGCGGGCAGCGAGAGGGTCAGTACGCGATCCGGGGGCAGTGCCTTCGTGCGGGCGAGCAGCATCAGTGCCTCGCCGGTCCGGTGGCCGTCCGCGAGGGCGTGCGCGATGTCGTCGCACAGGTCCGGCAGGGGCCTTGTGCCGGCGCCGTCCAGGAGTGGGCGCAGTGGGCCGGATGGCGCCAGGACCTCGTCCGCGAGCGCGGCCGTGCCCATCACCAGAGTGCTTCCTTCGGGGAGGCTGACGGTGGTCGCGGGGAATGGGGCGTTGCCCGCTTCGGCGAGCAGGGGACCTGGGGGGACGGACAGGTCGACCGAGGTGCTGTCGCGAAGGACCGCGACCGGCTCGGGGAGGCCGGCGCGGGCGATGGTGCAGGTGCGTTCGACCGGGTCGTAGATCGCGATGACGCAGCCGGCGGTGAGCGGCTCGCGGTCCAGGGGAGCCGTGGGAGGCAGTTCGGCGTATGCGGCGGCGAGACGGGCTGCGGTGTCGCTGAGGCGGGCCAGCAGCTCGTCGGGCTGCAGGTCGAGGGCGGCGAGTGTCCGGATGGCCGTCCGCAGGAGTCCCATCGTGATGGCTGCGGCGATGCCTTTCCCTGCCACGTCGCCGACGATCAGTGCGGTCCGTGCACCGGGCAGCGCGATCGCGTCGTACCATGCGCCGCCGCTCTCCGGAGCGGGAAGGTGGAGTTGGGAGATGTCCACGGTGGCATGTGTGGCCGGTTGCTGGGGGAGAAGCCTGCGCTGCACGGTTCGCGCGACAATCCACTCGCGCATGAACTGGCGGGCGTTGTCGATGCAGAGCGCAGCGTGCGCACACACCGCGGACGCCGCCGCGACATCCTCCTCTTCAAAGGGGTCCTCCTGCTGGTGGCGGTAGAAGCTGACCACGCCCAGAGCATGGCCGCGCAACGCCAGCGGCGCCACGATCAGGGAGTGCGAACCGGACCGCCTGATGACTTCGGCCCGGGCCGGGTCGGCGGCCAGCCACGAGCTGTCCTCCTCGATCGACACGAGGCGCGGCCGAAGGTCGGACAGGACGTCCGAGAAGGGGGTGCCGGTTGGCAGGGGGCGCACGACTCCGACCGGCTGACCCGCGATCGGGCCCTGGAAGGCGGTTCGGCGCAGTGGAACGTCCCGGTGGACGGGCACCGGCGGGGGCTCGTCTCCGCGGATGACGTCGTCGATCACTTCGACGTCGGCGATGTCGGCGAAGGCGGGCACTACCGCCTCCACCAGCTCCCGGCAGACAATGCCCACGTTCAGCCGGTGCCCCACTCGTGTGCGGACCGTGTCCAGGAGGGCCAGTCGGTTCTGTGCGTTCTCTCGCTCGGTGACGTCGACCGCGGATGCCACCAGTCCGAGCACACGGTCGTGGGAGTCCTCCAGGCGGAAGTAGGAGAAGGACTGGATACGGCGCGTGGGTCGGCCTGGTGCCGTGACGCGCCGGACGAGCCGGTTCACCACCGGCTCTCCGCTCTCCAGGACCCTCTGCGCCACGGCGGCTTCTTCCTCGGGGTCTGCGAGTTCCCACGCCTCGGTGAAATGCTTGCCCAGCAGGTGTCCCATCGGCGCGTCATGCAGCCCGCCGGTCGCGGTGCTCATGCGGACCACGCGCAGCTGATTGTCGAGGCTCAGTACCACCGGGGAATGGGTGAACACAGCCTTCAAGATCGCCACGTCCTGCGCCGGCATGATGTCCCCTGCTGAGAGCACCTGCCACATCACAGAAGTACCTCGCAGCACCGGCTTGACCAGCACCGCGGCCGCATCCGAGAACCCGCCCCGCCGCGACTCGCCGTGAGCGGCGACCTCACGCATGAGCGCTGCCACGGACCGGCCGACGGCCTCCTCGGCAGACCACCCGAACAGCTCCTCAGCCGGACGCCCCCACTCGACCACCCGGCCACTGTCATCGATGAGTACGAGCACGTCACCGCTGGGCATTCGCAAACACCTCCGCCGCCATCCCTGCCCACCCCGTGTCGACGACAGGCTCACTCAACCGGCAGCTACACCGATTGGCTCAGCCCCTTCCCGCCGGGGCTGTCCGGGGTCCGCCTTCAAAGATCGTTTGTTGGTGGATCGCGGTCCGGAGCGTCGACATGAACTCACCGATCATGAGTGGGACTTACTCGGGGGCCGAGTCGGGCCCTGCCGCGCGTAGCGGAGCGGATGCTGCGCACCCTCATGGGTTTGTCAGGGGGCCGCCGTGGTCGGTGAGGCCTTGCTGCGCTCGCTGGTCCCCAGGCCGGAGTCCGAGGCGGATCCGCGCGGCCTCAGGCTGTCGGTGTGCCTTTCCCGCTGGGGCGCAGGTGTGGCGCCGAGTGCGGGCGGTCCATCATCAGCGGATGGTCCCGGTTCGGGCGTACCGGCCCGGGGTGATGCCCACAACTCGCTTGAAGTGCCGGGTGAGGTGGGACTGGTCGTAGAAGCCGACGGCAGTCGCTACCTCGCCCGCCGGCTGTCCGTCGAGCAGCAGACGGCGGGCCAGGTCGACGCGACGGGACATCACATACTGGTGCGGGGCGATGCCGAAGGCGCCGCTGAAGGCTCGTACGAGATGCGTGGGGTGGGCGTGCACCAGGCGCGCGGCTTCTTCCAGGGTGATGCCTTCAAGCAGGCGCTCGTCGAGGAGGTCACGCAGACTCCGGGCGACGTTGTGGTCGGGCGCCGCGCTACCGAGGGCCAGCCTGGGGCGCAGATGCTCGCGCAGTCGCTCGCCGATGAAGGCCAGACGGCTCTCCGCCTCGAACTCGTCTCCCCGGCTCGCGAGTGCTGTGTGCAGCTGCCCGACGCGTCTGCGCAGCACGGGATCGGTGAGGTCCGGGCCGTCCACCGCCGGCCCGATGAAGCTCTCGTCCAGCTGTGTCGTGTCGAGGTAGAGCACGCGCTTGCGGAATCCGAGCGGCGTGGCCGGCGAGCCGTTGTGCGGGATCTGCGGCGGGAGCAGACTCACGGTGTCGCTCGGGGTGCCGCGCTCGTAGCGGTCCAGATCGTAGCGGACCGCGCCGTCATCGACGATCAGCAACGTCCAGGCTTCGTGGACGTGCATGGGGTACGCGTGCTCGGTGAAGTGCGCGTGGAAAACCTCCACGACGCCCGCGACAGGGGGGCGCCAAGCGGAGATCTCCTGCCGGGGCATCACGCAAAGAACGTACAAGACGCAGAGGGCGCGGACCGTGGAGTCTCGAAGCATGAGAAATGACGATGAGACCGAGGTCGGAACCGGGGTCGAGAACAGGGCGGGGGATGAGAACGTGCCCGTCCGCTTCGACACCAAGATCGCTGTCCTGCTGCGCGAGGACCTCGAGTCCTGGCAGCGGCTGAATGTGACCGCCTTCCTGGTCAGCGGGCTCGGCACGGTGGCACCCGAAGTGATCGGCGAGCCGTACACGGACGCCGACGGCACTGCGTACCTGCCGATGTTCCGCCAGCCCGTACTGGTCTTCGAAGGGACGAAGGAGATACTGACCGCTGTGCACGGCCGTGCGCTGTCGCGCTCGCTGCCGAGGGCTGTGTTCACCTCAGATCTGTTCAGCACGGGCAACGACCGGGACAACCGAGCGGCTGTACGGGCCGTGGGAAAGGACCAGCTCGATCTGGTGGGGATGGCCATCTACGGGCCACGCAACGCGGTGGACAAGGTCCTCAAGGGCGCGCGCATGCACCCTTGAGTGACGTCAGATCCCGGCGATCCCGGTCATCGGTACTCGGGCGGTCAGGTGCCTTCCGAAGAGAGCGACAACGGCCACCACGAGGATCAGACGCCCGAGAGGTCTGCTGGTGACCGTGGAAGGTGACAACGAGCTTGCCAACGGGGCGGCGGTCGCAACAGGGCCGCCCCGTCGATGACAGCTGTCCTGTTTCGTGTGGCGGGCAGCCCAAAGTCGGCCGGCAGCGACGATGACACCCATCGTGCTCCGGCACGGCTGCTGACACACGTCAGTCGGAACATGGTCCAGAGAGTTGGATCCAAGGATCTCGGTGCTGGCCCGGAGGGCGCGGGCGACGGTGTGGGGAGGCCCACTCCCGCACCGCCGCACGCCGACTTGGCCCTGCACGTCGAGGTTCCGGCCGGGGCGCCATCGGACCGCCCCCTGGTGGCGGTGAGATGGGCGCTCCTGAGAGTGCTCAGCCAGCCACTGCCTCCTGCTGGGAGTCGGCCGCAGCAGGCTCCGAAGCAGCCGTCGCGGTGTAGAAGACGGACGATCCCTGCTTGGTGCGCTGAGCCTGGCTCTTGGCGACCAGCCCTTCGAGGGTGGTACGCACAACGGTGGTCTTCACGCCGCGGTCGGGGTGGGCCTTCGTGAGCGCGGCGGAGATCTCGGTGGCGGAGCGCGGCTCGCTCTGCTGCTCCAGGTGACCGCGGATGAGGTTGACGAGGGTCGGCTTGGTGTCTGCCTTGGGGGCCTTCACGGACGGGGCCTTCGCGGATGAGGCCTTGGCGGCGCTCTTCTTTGATGCCGTCGCCGCCTTTGCGCTCGCGGTGGTGGCCGCCTTCTTCGGCTTGCTCTGCCGGGGTTCGGTGGCCTGGCGCGGCACGGTCGGCGCGGCGGTGGTGGCTGCCTCGCCGGCGGGGCTCGCGCCGCCAAGTGCCTCCTGCATGCTCACCAGCACGGAGTGGTCGTGCTGCAAAGCACCCAACTGCTCCTGCAGCGCCTCGATTTCCGCACTGATGCGTTCCTGCTCCTTGACGTTGCGCTCAAGGTCGCCCGTCACCTGGGTGATGTACTGCGACGCCAGTCCTGTGGTGTGGAACTGAATTTCAGACATGTCATGGGCCTTTCTGCAGCTCGCGGGTAAGGCGGTGAAAGCACGAACCCGGTCCGCGAGCGGGTGGAGGCAGGTGCCCCGTCTGTGCTGACCGGGACACCCGCAGGACACAACTGCCGCAATGTGCAGCAGTGTCTAGAGATAGTACGCACGAGTAGAGCCCTGATGTGCCAGTCGAGTGATGTCTCACCCTTCCCTTAAGGGTGAGGAACCAACAGATGCGGGTCATGCAACGACGAGGCCGACCGGGGCGCTGTCACTGCTGAGCCGCCGTGCGGCCCACTCCGGCCTGCTCGGGAGACAGGTGCCAGGTGACTTCTCCGGTATCCCGGTACACGGGGCAGATGGGACTTGCGCTGCGGCGGGCACCGGCTCTTGAAGGTGTTCGAACGTGGGTCCCATGGCAACGATTTTGCGAGACCGCCCACCGGCATCTCCGGCTGCCTGCTGTGATCGGTCCCAGGGTCCGTCAGGCAGCGGGAGGTTCAGCTGCTGCGGCCCTCTACCGCCGTGGCGACGTCGTCGAGGTCCTTCGCGATCGCCTTGCTCACAGCCCGTGCGCCCACGCCGCCCAGGACCTTGGCGAGCAGGCCGGTGAAGCCGCCGGCCGGCACGGCGCTGAACGTCATACGGACCGTCGTTGTGGCCGGGCCGTCCGCCCGCAGCTGCCACTCCGAGACGTAGTGGGTGCCGTGGGATTCGGCCTCCACCACGTAGCGCCCGGGCGGCTCGCTCGCGGTCACCGACATCTCCTCGGTGGCGTCCTTGCCGAACATGCGCCGGGTTTCGCGCCACCGCGTGCCGACGTCAAAGGCTCCGTCTGTGAGAACCTCGGTCTTCGACACGCTGCTGAGCACCTGCTCCATGCCCCTGAGATCGGTGAGGGCTTCCCACACGGTCCCCTGGGCTGCGGCGATGCGGCGCTCGACGACGACTGTCCTGCTGGTCATGAATCCCATGGAACCACCGGGGTCCGGTGGCCGCCTGCTGCAGCGGTGCACCGGGGTGCGCCCTGCCGGAGTCCGCGAGGATCTCGTCCGGGGAGGGGACCGCTCAGCTGGGTTCGCTCGCGTGTGCGGATCAAACGCGTGGGCACGTCGCCGCTCGCTTGCATGGAGAAAACGAACAGCTGCCGACATGCTCGCGTGTTCACCGAACGCTCCTCACCTCGGAAGTGGGTGACGATTCCGAAGGCATGCCGATCCGTCCGCCGGGTGTTCGCCGTCAGCCGAGTCGGTCGCGACCGTCAGCGGCGTGGCGACAGGATGCTCGCATGCAGCCGATCTTCGTTCTCGTACACAGTCCGTCGGTGGGTCCCTCCACCTGGCACCCGGTGGCGGAACAGCTGGCCGCCGCGGGATACCAGGTGCGCGTACCGTCCTTGCTGCACGTGGGCGCCGACGGACCACCGTTCTGGCCCCGGATCGCCGACGCCGTCCGTGACGACCTCCGGGAGATCCCGACGGATCACCCAATCGTGCTGGTGGCGCACAGCAACGCGGGTCTCTTCCTCCCATCGATCCGCTCGGGGCTCGACCATCCGGTGAACGGCTCGGTCTTCGTCGATGCCGCTCTACCGGCCCGCATCGGACAGACCCCCGTTGCCCCACTCGAGCTGCTGGAGTTCCTCCGTCCCCTGGCGGTGGACGGCATGTTGCCGCGCTGGACCGACTGGTGGGACGAGGCTGACATCGCGCCCATGTTCTCCGACCCGGCGATGCGGCAGAAGGTCATCGCCGAGCAGCCCACGCTTCCACTCGCCTACTACGAGCAGCGCATCCCGGTCCCCGACGACTGGGACGACCACCCCTGTTCCTACCTGTTGTTCGGCCCCCCGTACGACGACATGGCCACCGACGCCCGCGAACGCGGCTGGCGGACCGCACACCTGCCCGGCGCGCACCTGCACCAGATCGTCGACCCCGCCGGCACCGCCCGGCACCTCCTCGAGCTCACCACGACGCCCGGTTTCCACACCTGACGGCGGCACTGCTGTCCGCGGCCGCAGCCGATGGCATAGGGCAGCACGTCATCGAATCCGAGGCGCACACCTGATCGCGGCGCCGGAGAGGGGAGGACGCTTGCTCTGCTGGGCCGGAGCCCGTCCCGTGAGACGGCCCGGGCGGGCTGTCTGCCCGGAGCGCACGCTGTCGCGGGGGCCGGCCGGGCCCGATGCGTGGGATGCATGTTCCTGACGTACACGGGCTGCTTCTGGAACGGATTCCGTGTCGAGTCGCCGGCCGGTGCGGGGCGAACTGCCCTATGCCGTGAGGGCCGTGCACACGTCGCGGTGGAGCGGGACCACGCTGTCCATCCCGGTCAGTCGATAAGTTTTCTCCAATGTCGGCGAGAGACCTGCAAGGGCGACTGACGCACCGACGTGAGTCGCGCTGCGGTATGCGGACGCGACAGCTCCCATGCCACTGGAGTCCCAGAAGGACAGGTATGTAAAGTCCAGGACCAATTTCCGGGCGCCCGCTTCGATTTCCTCCAAAGCGGTGGCTCGCAGTGCGCCGGCAGTGGCCCGGTCCACAGCGCCCGTCACGGCAAGGACGACGCGACCGCTGTGCATACGCGTGACGTGGATACAGAACGGCCTGATACCCGAGGATGTGGTCGGTCGATTTCCGGGGCAGCCACGGCGATGGGGTGGGGAGACAGGCTGCTCCTGGCAGTTGGAGAACATCGACTTCACCTTTCGCTTGCGGTTGGGCGTTCGCTTCCATGGGCCCGGGGCCGAAACGAGGGGTCCTGGTCCTGTCACCTCGCCGACGCGGCGATCGGTACTCGCTCCGACACGAGGTGGGTAGGACCACCGGCGAAGAGCTGTGCCGCTCACCCCGCCGGTCAGCGCCAGGCGTGACAGCGCGAATACCGGACCCTCCCGTGTCGATCACGAGAACCATCGAGAACCGACGTTCCGTGGTGGCCATGAGTGCTCCGGTTGCAATCGCAGTTGCGGGTTCGTCGGCTATGACCGACCAGCCTCATAATTTGTGACATGACGGGCATTTGGTCTCGGCTCGGTTGGCCGACCGGGCCGGGTCACGCTGCGCGCCTCATCCGGGGCATGCCGTGCGCGAACTCGGCCCGCGCAGGCTGAGTTGCTCGGTCACATTGCGGGGGAGTGGAGGTCGGGAACCGATCATGGTGCTCCACCTGAGGGCGTCACGTAAACGAGCTTCCGGCCGACCAGGGTGCGGTGGGTCGTTTCCGGGTCGACGCGGGCACGGCCTCGGGCCGTGCGAAGTGTTGCGCCCCGCCTTCCCGGCCGGCAGCGGCGACCACGCTCTGGGTCCGGTGGCCCGGCAGGAGAGATGCACGTCAGATTCTCCGTGCTGTCACACTTCGCCTCGCCGTCTTGTCAATGGTGCGGAAACGTCAACACGGCACAGGAGAAGAAATGAAGGATGTCCTTGTCATCGGTGGAGGATTCGCCGGCGTGTGGAGCGCGGCAGGAGCCGTGCGAGCCATGCGTGAGGCAGGCGAGGAGGTGCGGGTGACCCTGATCAGTGGTGGTGACGATCTGGTCGTGCGTCCCCGTCTCTACGAAGAGGACCCGGAGAGCAAGCGGGTGCCTCTGGACCGTGTTCTCGGGCCCATCGGTGTGCGCCGGGTCACGGCGACGGTGACCGGTATCGACACCGGGGCCCGTACGGTACGGGCCGTCGGGCGAGCAGGCGAGGATCTGACCCTGTCGTACGACAAGCTCGTGCTGGCCGCCGGCAGTCGGCTGGTGCGCCCCGACTTCCCGGGTGCACGGAACGTCTTCGACGTCGACACGCTGTCCGCGGCGGCCGCCTTCGACCATCACCTGCGGCGGCTGCCGCAGCGGGCGCCGTCCCCGGGCCGGTACACGGCCGTTGTGGTGGGCGCCGGCTTCACCGGCCTGGAAGTGGCCACCGGCCTGGGCGAACGGCTGCGGGCGATCGCCGACGCGCACGGCGCGGGCGAGGAGGTGCGGGTCGTCCTGGTCGACCGCGCCGACGTCCTCGGACCGGAGCTCGGTCCTGGACCCCGCCCGCAGATCGACGGCGCGGTCGACGAACTGAAGATGGAGCGACGTCTGGGACGCACCGTCGCATCGGCCACCCCCGAGGACGTCACCCTCTCGGACGGTGAGGTGATCCCCACAGCCACCGTCGTGTGGACGGCCGGCATGGTCGCCAGTTCTCTGACGGCACAGATCCCGGGGGAACGCGACCGTCTGGGACGGCTGAGCGTGGACGCCTACCTGCGGGTGACGGGAGTCCCTGACGTCTACGCCGCCGGCGACACCGCCTCCGCCCTCGCGGAGGAAGGGCACTACACGACGCAGAGCTGCCAGCACGCCCAGCCGATGGGGAAGTTCGCCGGACACAACGTGGCCGCCGACCTTCTGGGCACCGACCCGCTGCCCTTCACCCCCGATCCCTACGGCATCTGCCTGGATCTCGGGCCGGCCGGCGCCGTGGTCACACAGGGCTGGGACCGCACGGTCCAGATGACCGGCGAAGGCGCCAAGTCCCTCAAGCGGGACATCAATGCGCGGTGGATCTACCCCCCGGTCGATGACGCCGAGCAGATCCTCGCCCAGGCAGGCCGCTTCTCCAACCTCTGACAGCGCGGGCGGCCCCGCATCCCGCCGCCGGAGGATCACTGCCGGCGGCGCGGACGGACGGCATCGCGGACAGGCATCGCACTCGCGTGGTGAGCGCGATGCCTGTCTCGTGGCCGGCTGGGCAACCGGCGCCGGTCCCACGAGCGGCGGATTCCGGCAGGATCCGCAGGTGAGAGCCCTTCCACGATCCATGTCGGCCGTTCGGGTTCTGTGCCGTCGGCTTCGAGAGATCGAGTCACACATCAATGGCCTACTCGGTCATAGCTATGGAGGAGCACGTTCCAGCGACGGCCGAGGAGCACTCATGTACACGTCCGGACGGTGGGTCGCCACGTCCGACCTCGTCATCGGGACGGGAGGATCCGGCCTGCGCGCCACCATCGAACTCGCTGAACCCAGGGTCGACGTCCTCGCTGTGGGCAAGCGGCCGAAGGCGGATGCACACACCTCGCTCGAGGCCGACGGGATCGACACTGCCCTCGCCACGATCGACCCCGGGGACGCCTGGCAACAGCACGCCGCCGACACCCTCAAGGCCTCCGGCATCCTGCACCCGGAGAACGCGGCGGGCACGCTCGCCTCCGGGACGGCGCACGGCGAAGGCGAGATCCTGTGCAGCGGGCTCGGCCAGCGGTTCATGTCGCGCTACGACCCGGAGCGCATGGAGTTCTCCACCCGGGACCGGGTGACGCTCGCCCCGTACGTGGAGATCAAGGAGGGGCGCGGCTGTCACAACCGGTCCGACTCACCGGATCTCGACCCCGCGCTGCAGGTCAATCTGGTGTGGTCGGGTCCCGGGCCGGTGGAACGGGAGGCCATCCCGTCGATCCCCGACGACATCGTGGCGCTCATGCGCGAGGTCTCGACCGCCGGCAAACCCGTCGAGTAGCAAGGGTCACGAACCATGTCGTCGAAGAACGATCCAGCGGAAGACGCCGAGAGCCTTCAGGAGGCCGAGGCGGTGTTCCGCAATGTCCGCGGTCGCATGTTCGGGATCGCCTACCGAATGCTGGGCAGCGTCAGCGAGGCGGAAGACATCCTCCAGGAGGTCTGGATCCGCTGGCAGACCTACGACCGGTCCAAGGTGCAGAACGCACAGGCGTTCCTCGCGACGACCACGACGAGGCTCGCGATCAACGTCCTGCAATCCGCGAGGGTCCGCCGTGAGACCTACGTCGGTCCGTGGCTGCCCGAGCCGGTCGACACCAGCAGTGACCCGGCGCTGGGCGCCGAGCGCGAGGAGGCTCTGGAGGTTGCGGTGCTGATGCTGCTGGAGAAGCTCACTCCTACGGAGCGGGCGGCATACGTTCTGCGGCAGGCGTTCGACTACCCGTATGAGCAGATCGCGGAGATCATCGGTCAGACGAATGCGAACGTACGCCAGTTGGTGAGCCGGGCGCGGAAGCATCTGGCCGCGGAGAAACGTGCGAGTGTCGCGGCTGCCGAGCATCAGCGGTTCCTGACCGCGTTCGTGGCGGCCGCACAGACAGGGAACGTGACCGCATTGGAGGAGCTGTTCGCACAGGACGTCGTCTCGTATTCCGACGGCGGAGGAGCCGTTCGGGCGTCGAAGTTCCCCGTTGTGGGCCGTCACCGTGTGGCGAGGTACGTCCACGCGTTCGCCGACACCTTCTGGTCCGGTGTGACGGTGGAGCCGGTCGAGACCAACGGCCGGGCCGCGGTGCTTCTGTACCGTGACGGGAACGTGTTCGCCGTTGTCACGGTGAGCGTGATCGAAGACGGTATCGACCGGGTGCTGTGGATGATGAACCCGTCGAAACTCGCCGCCATGGCCGCCTGAGCCTTCCGTCCCGCCCCTCCCGACGGGCACGGATGATCAGCTTGGTCCGGCGGAGGAGACAGGGGCGCATCGGGGCCATGCAGCGGCTGGGCGGCCCTTTCCCGCCGCTTCTGCGAGGACCGCGTCCGCCCCGGCATCCGACGCGAGCCCGGCGGCCGTCGTCCGACGACCCGGCAGAAAGGACCATCCCTCATGGATGAGAACCAGGAAGAGGACCTGTCCCGTGCTGAGGTCCTCGAAGCACCGCAGATGGGGCTGACGCGCGTCGCTGCACACATGTGCCTCGACATCTTCGACTCCGCCCGGCACCGGCGGAAGCTGTATGTGGGTGAGTGGCTGCCCGAGCCGGTGCCGGACAGGACGATCACCGTGGTTTCGACTCCGGTGAGGGCGCTGGACCGGATCACGCTCGGCGAGTCCGTGAACACGGCGCTGACGGTCGTGCCGGAATCCCTGACGCCTGCGGCGCGAGTCGCGTTTGTCCTGCGCAACATGTTCGCCCTGTCGTTCGGAGAAATTGCTGCGATCGTCGGCCGTACCCCGCAGATGTGCCGGAAACTCGCGTCCTCCGCCTGGCGGCACGTGCGCCACCGGCGTCGACGGGAGATTGCGTCCGATGTGCACACCCGCATCGTCACGGCCTTCCGGGCCGCCTGCGACACCGGCGACCTCACCACTCTCGTCTCGCTGCTCGACCCGGACGCCACTACACTCAGCGACGGCGGCGGCAAGGTTCGCGCTGCCCTGAACCCGATCCACGGCGCGGAGCGTACGGCCCGCTTCATGCTCGGCGTACTGGTGCAGCACCCCGAGCTCGAAGCCACCCTGCAATCCGTGAACGGCAAGACCGGTCTGGTCCTCCGCCACGACACCGCCGTGTCCGGTGTCGTCAGTTTCCACGTGCAAAACGAGAAGATCACCGACATATGGGTGGTACTCAACCCCGACAAGCTCCGCAGCTGGAACCGCAGCTGACCACGCCGAACCCCGACCGTCGGCAAGCCCGGGCGCTCCGTCCGGCCCCTGGTCACTGCGACAGGTGCTGTCACCCAACAGGGCGACGCGTCGGCGCATCCTTTGACGGGTTCCCGTGGCTCCAGGCAGCCGGCGTTGTGTGCCTACGACGTGCTCACGTGCGCGCTCCTGTCCTGATCCGTCCAATGCGAGCGTTCCGATCGACTGCACGTCGCCGCTATTGTCGTGGTGGGAGTTCTCCGACGGGCTCCGCGAGGACATCGCCGACCGCTGACCCCGGCGCGCGAAACGCGTTCGGCGGACAGGCTGACTGTTGTGCGAGCCGATGACCCCCGGATCCTCCATGATGTTCCGCGTGGCCAGGAGCGTGGGTCAGTAACGGGGCTCGGCTGAGGCTGCGGTGCAGGAACTCCGGCTGGTTCTTGGGCTGGCTAAGGGCTGTCCCGTAATCCCTGGCGGGCGCACGACGACAGCTACGGCACCTTGCCGCGTTGTCGGAACGCCCGAATATGCCCAGTATGAGGACGCCCCTCCGCCTTGCGATGCACCGCATCTGACGCCGCGCGCTGATCCACCAGGGATTACGGGACAGCCCTTAGGCTGCCGCTCATGAATACGGCCATGACCAGCAGCGGGGCTGCTGAACCTGCCATGCTCGACGTGGCGGAACTGACGTCCGATCCGGAACTGGAAGCCCGGTTCGTGGAGTCGGCCCACCGGATCCTGGCGGACCTGGTCCGTGGAGGTGCTGCGCTGGGTTGGGTCGAGCCCCCCTCGCGGGATGAGGTGGCGGAACGCCTCGGCCACGTCGTCACTGCCGTGCAGGACGGAGACGGGGCCCTGCGTGCCGCTTACCTTGACCGTCGGCTTGTCGGGTTGGGGTACTGGCTGCGCTACGCGCGGCCGACTCATCGACCGCACGCTGATCTGGAGAAGATCGCGGTGGCTGCTGCCGTCCAGGGGCGTGGCGTCGGCCGGGCGCTGACCGCTGCTTTGATCGCTGACGCCCGGCGGGCGGGTGTTGAGGTCCTCACCCTGGACGCCCGTGGCGACAACAGCGACGCCCTGCGCCTCTACCGGTCGCTGGGCTTCACCGAGTACGGCCGTCTGCCCGACTTCGTCGCCGTCGGTGAACACCGCTACGACAAGGTCTTCTACATGCTGGACTTCCGCCGACAAGGCTGACACCACACACGAAGACAGGGAAACGACCCGTCTGCGCTTCGTGATCTGTCGTGCGGGATGAGGACGGTATGCCTGGTGGGGACGGGCTGTTCAAGGTCGAGCCGGTCGAGAGGAACAGTCGCAGGGTCGTCAGGCCGGGGTGGACAAGCGGTCAGGGCGTTCGACCCGCACCGGGGCCCGTTCACCACCCTCGTCGCTGGACGACCGGCGGCCCCAGGACCACCTGGCCCGGTTCGTCACCGACGTGGTCGACGAGGTGCTGGACCTGAGGCCCGTCCCAGCCGACTCCACCGAGAAGCGCGGTTACCCGCCCTACGAGCCCGGGCTGATGCTGCGTCTGCTGATCCACGGCCATGCCACTGGCGTGCGCTTCTCCCGGGCGATCGAGCGCAGTTGCGCCGAAGACATCGCGTTCCGGTTCCTTCCCGCCGATCAGGCCCCGGACTTCCGCTCGTGCCGGAGACAGTCACCCCCGATACTTCGGAGATTGCCTGGCATGACTGGCTGACCGAGGCCGAACTGATCGACCTGGTCCGCCACGAGGCATTCGTTCCCGACGGCCGGCTGTGGTCCAGGTGCACCGCATGCCGGTGCTGCTGCGTGAGGCACTCCCTACTCGGCCTCGGGAATTGCCACATGCAGGGCTACGGGCGTGCGGCAGGGGCGGGTCCTGCCACCGCCACCTGGGCCGGGCGCAGGAGGCGGTCGCCGACGCGGTAGCCGTGGCGCAGCACCTCGGTGCACACGGCTTCATGGTCCGTACCGGAGGTGCGATAGGCGATTGCCTCATGGATGTTCGGGTCGAAGGGCTCACCCGCTGCACCGACGGTCCGCAGCCCCAGCGCCGCCAGCCGCTCATCGAGTACGTCGAAGAGGACCGCCGCGGCGCCGTTGTCGTCGCCCTGCCTGCGAGCCGCCTCCACAACATCCAGGACCGGAAGCAGGCCGGTGAGCACATTGACCACCGCGATCTCCCGGATCGCCAGACGATCGCGGCGCACCCTCTTTCGGTAGTTGTCGTACTCGGCTTTCACCCGTTGCAGATCCTCGGTCAGCTCCGTGATCTGCTCACGCAGCCGTGCGGCCTCAGCCCGATCGGTCCGGCCGGAGTCCTGTCCTCCCTGACCGACTCCGTCCGTACCGGACACATCCTGGCGTCGCCGGGACTGCAGGATGACCGGGTCGATCCTGCGCACATCGCGCACCACCACAGGTGACCGCTCACCCTGATGCCTGAGGTCCGGCTCCTTGCTCATCCGGCGCCTCCCTTCCGCTCGTCATCGACGATCTCGGCATCGACGACGTCCTCCTCGCCGGTGCCCGGGCCCCCAGCCGTGCTGCTGTCGGCCGCGCCGCCCCCACCGGCTTCGCCCTGCGTCTGTGCGTACAGGGCGGTGCCGATGCGCTGCGCGGCCGCACTTGCCTTCTCGGTGGCGGTACGGATCTCGGTGGTGTCCTCGCCCTTGAGCTTCTCCTTCAGCTCGGTGAGCGCGGCCTCCACCTCCGTCTTCACATCACCGGGGATCTTGTCCGCGTTGTCCCGCAGCAGCTTCTCGGTCTGGTAGACCAGAGACTCCGCCTGGTTGCGGGTCTCGGCGGCCTCCCTGTGCCGCCGGTCCTCCTCCGCGTACTGCTCGGCCTCCTGCACCATGCGGTCGATGTCGTCCCTGGGCAGCGAGGAGCCACCGGTGACGGTCATCTTCTGCTCCCTGCCGGTGCCGAGGTCCTTGGCAGCGACGTGCATGATGCCGTTGGCGTCGATGTCGAACGCGACCTCGATCTGCGGGACACCACGCGGGGCCGGCGGCAGACCGGTCAGCTCGAATACGCCGAGCTTCTTGTTGTACGCCGCGATCTCGCGCTCGCCCTGGTAGACCTGGATCTGCACCGACGGCTGGTTGTCGTCGGCCGTCGTGAAGATCTCGGACCGTTTGGTCGGGATCGTGGTGTTGCGCTCGATGAGCTTCGTCATGATGCCGCCCTTGGTCTCGATACCGAGGGACAGCGGCGTGACGTCGAGGAGCAGAACGTCCTTGACCTCACCCTTGAGGACACCGGCCTGGAGCGAGGCACCGATGGCGACGACCTCGTCCGGGTTCACACCCTTGTGCGGATCCTTGGAGGTCAGCTCCTTCACCAGCCCGGTCACTGCCGGCATCCGCGTCGAACCGCCCACCAGGATCACGTGATCGATGTCCGCCACTTTGATCCCGGCGTCCTTGATCGCGTTGTGGAACGGACCCTTGCAGCGCTCCAGCAGGGCGGCCGTGAGCTGCTCGAACTGCGCACGTGTCAGCTTCTCGTCCAGATGCAGCGGGCCCTCGGCCGACGCCGAGATGTAGGGCAGGTTGATCGTCGTCTCGGTCGCGGACGACAGTTCGATCTTCGCCTTCTCAGCGGCCTCACGCAGACGCTGCAGCGCCATCTTGTCCTTGGACAAGTCAACGCCGTAGCCGTTCTTGAACTGCTTCACCAGGTGGTCGACGATCTGCTGGTCCCAGTCGTCACCTCCGAGGTGCGTGTCGCCATTGGTCGCCTTGACCTCCACCAGGCCCTCGCCGATCTCCAGCAGGGATACGTCGAAGGTGCCGCCACCGAGGTCGAACACGAGGATCGTCTGGTCGTTCTCCTTGTCCAGGCCGTAGGCCAGCGCCGCGGACGTCGGTTCGTTGATGATCCGCAGCACATTCAGGCCCGCGATGTGGCCTGCCTCCTTGGTCGCGGTGCGCTGAGAGTCGTTGAAGTACGCCGGGACGGTGATCACCGCGTCGGTGACGTCCTCCCCGAGATGTGCTTCGGCGTCCCGCTTCAGCTTCTGCAGCACGCGTGCGGAGATCTCCTGCGCGGTGTATCGCTTGCCATCGATGTCGCCGGACTCGGGGAAACGCCACTGCGCCTCTCCCATGTGCCGCTTGACCGACCGCGCGGTGCGCTCGACATTCGTCACCGCCTGCCGCTTGGCGATCTCGCCGACGAGCACCTCACCCGTCTTGGCGAACGCCACCACCGACGGAGTGGTCCGCGCACCCTCGGTATTCGCAATGACCGTCGGCTCACCGGCCTCGAGCACAGACACCACGGAGTTCGTCGTTCCCAGGTCAACACCCACAGCCCGTGCCATCACTGCCTCCCTTTCCCGGCAATGCTTGATGCCCTTCCATTGATAAAACCTGAGTGCACTTGGGTCAAGTAAGGTTCACCTCCCTGGCCTGTGCCGCAGTGCCGCGTTCGGGCTGGCCTGCTCGGGGGCCACGCTCACATCGCGGCGTTGCCGGTTGTCGTGCCTGCGCAACTTCTCGATCTGCTGGACGAGGAGGTCCACGCCGTCGGCAAGATCGCGGAGGTCCTCCAGATAGGGGCGCGCATGAGCGAGCGGCTCGATGAGGCGGGCGGCGTCGCCGAGGTCGATCGCACACCAGTCCCCGAGCTGGGAACAACGACGTCACACAGCCGACGCAGCCCCTCTCGGAGCTCCAGTCTGCCGGCCAGGGCGCGGCCGGCCTCGGCCGGCCGGGCCAACCGCTCCAGAGCCTGCCCCAGCACGGAATCGACGCCTTCCGCATTCATCCCGCCGGCCCTCCTCACGCTGCGCGGTGACGGGAGCGCAGAGGGATATGTGCGTTCGTCAAGGAGGGGACGCCCTGACGTCGGCGGCCCTGCAATCCGGGGGCGAACCGGTTCGGAGTACCGGGCGGCCACCGTGCTGCTACTCCCTGGGGCCATTGTCCCCGTTCGCCATGTCACCGGCCTGCTCGGTGGCGCCTCGACCCTGCGGGCCCTGATGAGCACCGACCCGTTCCGTGAGCTCGAACGACTCACCAGCACTTCACCAGCGGCACCTGGCGCCGAAACCACCGCCGGCCAGGGCCACCGGTTCCGCGTCACGGAGCTTCCCGCGGCCGACCGGTGCGAGTGTCGGCAGAGTCCGTGAGTACGCCGCCTCGCCGACGATGTGATCAATCCCTGGGACCGAGTCACCACCGGGCTACAAAGGATGCGAACTCGGCCCGGTTGGTCTCACTGACGCGAGAGGACATCAGGGGACGTGTCCGCGCCGGAGAGGTCTCCCGTTTCCTCGTCGACAGGTCGCTCCCGTGCAGATCTCCAGGAGTGTGACGGTTGAGGTCAGTTCGATCGCGCACGGGGCCGTGCGGCCGCGTGCGGCGCCGATCGCCCGGCCGGCCCTGTGGACGACGGGATTGGAGCCGTCGGACATGTCTGCGGTGGTGCGGCGGTCCCGGAGCAGTCGGCGGCTGCAGAAGAGCCACCGTGGCCCGATCGACGTGGAATCGGCAACCGTCGGCTGTTCAGGGTCGCGCCTTGCTGAGGGAAATTCTTGACGGCGCGATGGAGACCGGGACCGGGTTTGCAGCATCGCGAAGGGGCTCGGACGAGGCACCAGGTCCTGTCTTCCTCGCAACACGACAATGAGGAGAGTGGTCATGGCGCGGGTGGTAGTGGAGGGCACCGATATCGTTGTTCGCCTGTCGTGGTGGGAGAAGGTGGTGACACGCCACCGCGATGTGCGGGTACCGGGATCGGCACTTCGCCGGCTGTATCTCGAGCCCGACTGGTGGCGGGCGCTTCGCGGTGGGCGCGGTCGGGGCACCTGGATTCCTGGCCGGCTGTGCGCGGGTATCCGCCCACTTCCGGAGGGACAGGACTTCGCGTTGGTACGGGCCGGCGCGCCGGTGCTGTGTGTGGAACTGCGCCGGTGTGCACCGTTCAGCAGGCTGGCGATCTCCGTCCCCGACCCTGAGGGGGCGATGCGGGTTCTGCTGCCCCTGGTCCCGCGGGATCGTCTGGGAACGTGAGCGCCGGTGATTTGATGCCGCTGATCGGACCCTCCATGGCCGACTCCTCCTTGCCCGTCCGGGACTTGAAGCCCGGGGGACTGTGCCCCGCTGGAACCCGCCACCCGGACGGGGGAATCGGCAGCAGGTGTCGCCGTTGCGTCAGGGGACATGTGCTCCCGGACGGTTCTGCCACGCCGCATCGAACCGTTCATCCGCGACCCCGACGGCGCTCTTCACCGTGTCCGACACGAACGGCGGCCACCTCATCCGGCGTACTCAAGTCGACGGCGCCGACCAGGTGCGCGGTCGGCCGCAGGCGTGCGTGCGCCCCTACGACCCTTCCTTGCCCGGTTGCTCGTGCGCGCGGCACCTCACCGATTGCGGCCTCAGAGTGATCGGCGCAGGGTTGGTACGTCAGTCCCCCTCACAGTGAAGGACAGCATCGTTATGAGTAAGGCAAAGGCGAAGGCCAAGCAGGTCAAGGGCAAGCTGAAGGAGACCGCCGGCGATGCCGTGGGCGACAAGGGCATGCAGGCTGAGGGTCGCAGTGAGCGATTGACGGGCAAGGCCCAGGAGACCGCAGCCAAGGCAGCTGAGCGGTTGAAGAAGTCCGGACGGTAGTTGCCTGGGCGCAGGAAGGACCGCGCAGCCGGGGTGACGGCATCCGGGCTTCACGCTCGCGCGCCGGGGTTTCAGATTTCGGTGCTACCGAACTTCGCCGGCGTTCAGCGAACGCCGAGTCCGAGTCGCTTGCGACACCGGCTCGGAGGCCGATCACCCGTCATGCACGTCTCTCCACAGGTGGAGTCATCGCGCCCGCCCCGTCGTCCCACGCCTGCCATGGCTGTACTGAGCGTTCGTGTTGCGCAAAAGGACAGCCATGGCGGGGTGGACGGGTTCACAAGTCCCTGCGTGAGTCCTCGGGTCCGGGGGCGGTCTCGTCACGCGACCCAGGTGCCCCGAGTCGGACAGCTCATGCTGCGGAGCCAAGGGATCGGCAAGGAGCGTTCCATGATGCTGGTCGGATGCACGATGATGACCGAGCCGGCCGGTCCGCGTGAGCGCGTCGAGCATATGGGGAGCGCCGAGCAGGCCGGGTTCGACTTCTCCGTCACTTCGGACCACTCTCTGCGCGAGCTCTGAGAGCCGGACGCGACAGTGAAACTCCGCAAGTCTTCGGGTGTCTACGCGCCGCAGGAAGACACGGCCATGCTGATATCCGCTCTGCGGCGCGAACATCCGTCACCCCCCGAGCCGAAGTGCTCGACGTGGGTACCGGTACCGGCGTATTGGCTCGGGCCTGTGCTGCGTGAACGGGCCGACTGGCTTCAGGTCCAGGGCCTGATCGAGCACGGCCAGGAGAAAGAGGAACTGGTGGTGATCCGTGCAGGACGGCCGTAATGAACCAGGGACCGCACCCCGGGCGGCTGCTCGACACGTCATGCAGGAGCCGGCCGGACCCATGCTTGTGGAAGGGCCCGTCGAAGTCGTCCAGGAGGACGGCACCATTGCTCGCTCGGACCGGCCTGCCGTCGCGCTGTGCACCTGCCGACGGAGCCTCATCTTCCCTTGGTGCGACACGAGCCACCGCGGCCGGAAGAAGCGGAAGGCCCCACCGCCGGCCTCGGAGCGGCACGCGGAGTGAGGACTCGCCGTCCCGCCGGGTGCCGAGCAACTGCCGTTCGGTATCGCTCTGACCGGAGCGGGGCAGCCTCGTCGGCTGGGAGCGATTTTCGGCATCTCGATGTGGGCCGAATGGCGAGGGGCCGACGCCCTCCAGTACCAGCTTGTGGGCGCGCCAGGCCGCAGGGAAGCGGGAACGCTGGGGTGTGCCTGGGGCGTGGCTGCGCCGGGGAGGTGAGTGCCTGTCCGTCTTCGCGCGCAGAGCGCAGGTTTTGCTTCCCTGGCCTGTTGTCTGGGTGTCTGCGGCTCCGGTTCGCGGAGGGCGACGCACCCGAGGAAGGGACTGTCATGGGACACGGCGGCAATGTGATCGTGGAACTCACGGCCGATCATCGTGAGCTGGAGGAGTTGTTCGCGCAGATCGAAGCGCAGCCGGTCGACCATCCGCGGCGACGTGAGCTGGCGGACCGGCTGACCGCGGAAGTTGTGCGGCACTCCGTCGCCGAGGAGATGTACCTGTATCCGACGGTACGCAAGCACGTTCCGCACGGTGGGGCACTGGCGGACAAGGAACTCGCCGATCACGCCAAGGTCGAGCAGATGCTCAAGGATCTCGAAGACCTGCACGCCGACGATCCGCAGTTCAACGACATCGTTGCGAAGCTCAAGTTCGAGGTCGCGTCCCACGTGCGTGAGGAGGAGCACGAGCTGTTCCCGAGACTCGCGGAGTCGTTCTCATCCGACAAGCTGGACGAGCTGGGGCGGCTGGTGCGCCGGGCCAAGGAGGTGGCCCCCACCCGACCGCACCCCTCCCTTCCGGACACCCCGCCCGCCAACAAGCTGCTCGCGCCCGGCGTCGGACTGGTGGACCGCGTACGCGACCTGCTCAGCAGCCGCGGGACCACAGGCTGAACCGTCAACCAGTGTCCGCGAATGAATCCTGGACACGCTGCTGCGTAGCGGACCCATCCCGAACGGTCCTGGATGCACTGAGTTCCCCGCTTCGCTTCCCGCTGTGTGAAGGCTCTCCAGGGGACGCCGGTCCGTTGTCGGTGGGTGGGTTCCCCCGCGTCCCTGGGGTGCCGGGTCCGGGCCTGGACGGTCCGGTAGCCCCGCACGACCTGCCCCAAGCTCTGAACTCCGTTCGAGCAGGAGAGACCCCCATTGGTCGTGTGACGGACGGTGCCGTCCGTCGCCCGATCGGGTGTCCGGTGGTGAGCAGTCCCATCGCGGTAGCCACGGCACCGTGAAGCGGCATCCTTCGACGTCTGCGTATGCGATCACGGCCGGCTCGCGCAAGGATCGGATTACGGGCGGTGGCCCGGCTGCGCCCCGACCTTGTGCAGGTCGGTCCCTTCCCCGGCGCTCCGGTCCGCTTCCCGGCCCACACAGTCAGGGGGCCTGGAGGAACGCATGCTGCGGCCCCTGTGGACCGGCGCCATCTCGTTCGGCCTGGTCACGATCCCGATCAAGATCATCAGTGCGACCGAGGACCGTTCGTTGCACTTCCACCAGGTACACCTTGAGGACATGGGCAGGGGCCGCACCCGGAAGGTGTGCGAGATCGAGGACGAGGTCGTATCGCAGGAGGAGATCGGCAAGGGCTACGAGATCAGCGCGGACCAGGTCGTCCCGGTCACCGACGAAGAGCTCGCGGAAATGCCGCTGCCGACGGCGAAGGCGATCGAGATCGTGGCGTTCGTCGACGCCGACACCATCGACCCGATCCGGATCACCGACTCCTACTTCCTCGCGGTCGACGGACAGGTCGCCGCGAAGCCGTATACCTTGCTCCGCAAGGCCCTGGAGCGCTCCGACAAGGTCGCCGTCGGGAAATTCGCCTGGCACGGCCGTGAACGCCTCGGCCTGCTGCGGGTACGAGAAGGCGCGATCGTGCTGCACTCGATGCGGTGGCCGGACGAGATCCGCAGCCCCGAATCACTCGCGCCCAAGGTCACCGACTTGGACGACGCCGAGATCGAACGTGCCGTACAGCTCACTGACACCATGGCCATGGACGACATCTCCGGATTCCGGGACCGGTACCGCGACGCGCTGGAAAGGCTGATCGAGGCAAAGTCCGAGGGCAAGGAGCTCCGGGAGCCGGCCGAAAACAAGGAGCGGGAGTCCGGCAAGGTCGTGGACCTGATGGCCGCCCTGAACGCCTCGGTGGAGGCGGCCAAGAAGAGCCGCAGTGAGCACGCCGGGGACGCCACTGTGCACGAGATACGGCCCAGCAGGAAACCAGCCGCGAAGAAGGCTGTCCCGGCGAAGAAGACCACGGCGAAGAAGACAGCAGCTGCGAAGAAGGGCACGGCCAGGAAGACGTCCGCGAAGAAACGCAGCGCGTCCTGACCGAGCGCGGGCACCGTCATGATCAGCCTGCCGCAGATCGCTCCCGTGCTCGCCACTCCCGGCAGCCTGCCGCCCGAGGCCGTGGTTCGTCGGTGAAGTCATCCCTGCGACCCGGAGACAGGCAAGGCTGCTGGGACACCTGGTCTGCCGGCTGCGCCCTGACCCGGCTGCAGGCGATAGTGAATGACCACCCAACATCGCAAGGATGTCCGTGCCGCCCAAGTGCTGAGGTTTGCTCCTACCCTCGTCCCATGACCGAGAACGAGATCAAACTCAAGGCCATCGCGGCGCTCACCGCACTGCGCAGCGGGGTCGGAACCGACTATGTCTCGGACCTGCTCGGCGAAGTGGTTCCCGAGCATTTCATCGTGTCTGCCGCCGCGGGTCCGCGTGAGGTCGGGCTGTCTGTTCTGGGCCAGCTCTCTCAGCCGCTCAGTGCACTGATCACCGGATTCGTGCTCGCGTTCCAGGCCGTTGCGGACGCCTATGACGAGACAGTATCTGCGACATCGACGGAGGAAATTCTTCAGGCCCTTGCACTCGAACTCGCGCGCGAATCAGATTGAACTGTTCCCGAAGCCCGGCTCGCGCTCTCACGTATCCGCGCGTCGATCCGGTATCGGGCCGGTAGCTCGATAACCAGTTCGACGCGGGTGTTCGTCTCGGGCGGCAGCGGCAGTGTTGCCCTGGTGACCGCGGGGCGCTTCGGCCGGTCGAGCTTTGGCGGCTCGATGCTTTCGTGCAGCTCCCAGGCTTGGGGGTCGACGATCGTCCGAGTGACCGCGGCGGCCGCCGCGGGCTCCAACAGCCAGACCAGGTCTACGGTCAGTCGGGCGCAGCGCGGGACGGCATGGACGACCCGTTCCGCGCCGGTGCGCCATCCACTTCCAGCGGGCCGGGATCGACCGGCAGGAGGCCCGTCCTCGCACCACGGAAGACCCGGGGAGCGGGCCGCGCGGATTCAGGCGCCCACAGTCCCGTCGAGCCCTTCACGCAGAAAGTCCGCGTGTCCGTTGTGGCGGCCGTACTCGAGGAGGACGTGCACCATCACCATCCGCAGCGATACTTCCTCGTCCCATCGTGGCTGGTACCCGGCCAGGTCGAGAGAGTCAGCCTCCCGCTCGATGGAGCGCGACTTCTCCACCTCGGCCTCCCAGGCGTCGAACGCCTCGTCCCTGGTTGATGCGCTTGCGTCGTACGCCGCCTGGAAGTCGGTCTTGTCGGACCAGACCATGGGCGCGTCGTTGTCCTCGAACACTCGACGGAACCAAGCGCGCTCCACCTCTGCCATGTGCCGTACCAGACCGAGTAGTGAGAGCGTCGACGGCGGCATCGAGCGCTGCCGCAGTTCCTCGTCGGTAAGCCCTTCGCACTTCATGGCGAGGGTCGCACGGTGGTAGTCGAGGAAGGCCCGCAGCATGTCGCGTTCGCTGCCAGAACTGGGCGGTCCTATGCGATTGTCGCTGGTCACTGGTCGTACCCCTCGTCCGTGGCCGTATCTCGGAGCCCAGTATCCACTCCCTTCGGCTGTCCCCAGGGGAGGGCCGTCCGCCGGACCCGACTGTCACCACGGGTGGTGAACGACGCGGGACCCGCCCCGGGGCCATCGGTGGTGCCCGATGAGCCGGCTGACGTATCGAGATTGGCAGGAGCGCACGCCTGCTGCGCAGGTGATCGAGATGCTCGGGCTCGCCCGACGCCGGATCAGGCTGCTGAGCGTGGTGCATGAGGCCGGGCACGTTGCCGACACCGCGGGCGCCCTCATCCATCACGCGCAGGTGACCAGCGACGAACACGTTGGAACACGTTCACGGGTCGGCCGGAGCTGCACGGGGAGCCGAACGGGCCCTCGCCGAGCCAGAGCTGGACCACCGTCGGAGTGGGTGCTCCGGAGAATCGCGGAAGGGCGGTCACGGCAGCGGCGGGTTGGCCGACCGGCGAAGGCGTCGATCGCGGTGCCGCGAGGCAAAGTCCCTGCAGCACTGTCCTGCGTTGCCCTGCAGAGCTTTGTTGTCAGTGCCGGATGGAAGACTTCCCGGCATGATCGAATCGAACCCGAAAGCGGATCTTCTCCGTTACCTGCAAGACGCTCGCGACGCCCTGTTGTGGAAGCTCGACGGGCTCTCGGAGTACGACACCCGCCGCCCCCTGACACCCACCGGCACTAACCTGTTGGGACTGGTCAAGCATGTCGCCGGCGTGGAGATGGGGTACCTCGGCGACACGTTCGGGCGGCCGTTCTTCGACGACGAGCCGCCGCCCTGGTGGTACACGGAGGACGTCGAACCCAACGCGGACATGTGGGCAACCGCAGACGAGTCGCGCGAAGAGATCATCGGGCTGTATCACCAAGCGTGGGAGCATTCGAACAGCACGATCGCGACGCTGCCGCTTGACGCGATCGGTCACGTTCCGTGGTGGCCGGAAGAACGACGGGAGGTAACGCTGCACCACGTCCTGGTGCGCGTGATCGCCGATACCCACCGGCACGCCGGCCACGCCGATATCGTGCGAGAGCTCATCGACGGGACCGTCGGGCTGTTGAAGGGCAGCGACAACGTGCCACCAGGCGATCAGGCATGGTGGGAGAACCACCGGAGCCGACTGGAGCGCGCGGCGCGGGAAGCCGGCAACAGCTGATCCCGCCCTGCTGCCGCCGACCCCACCGGCTGTGGGGTCGGTCATGCGGCACGAAGCCACGGCGGTCCTCGATGGTTCAGGTGACCGGCGTGCCGATGGCGATCGAGCGGATCCCCGTGAACAGGGTTCCGATCAGAGCCGCGTTGTTCTTTACGGTCAGCGGCCGGCTGATCCGCCTGTCGGCTGGACCGATCGCCACTGCGACGTGACCTTTCTCGGCGCGGGCGGGAAGCGCCTCCGGCCCCGCGGTCGCCCCGGCAACACTCGTGGTGCGGGCGTGCACTGCGGTGCCGACACTCCTGGCACGGGATGGCGGAGCCGGTGGTACCCGGATCAGTGCGAGTCGGGCTCGCGGTGACTCCGTACGACCTCCTTCACCTTGGCGACGGCGAACCCCCAGCCCTGTCCGACCGTCGGTTTGGCCGGGATGGCGATTTCGTCAGGGTTCGTCAGCACGTCGAGCAGGACCGGTCCAGGTGTGTCGAAAGCGCGTCGTACCGACTCCTCCAGCTCGGCGGGGTCCGTGACACGGATGCCGGTGATGCCCATGGCGGTGGCCACTGCGGCGAAATCCGGGTTGTCCAGCAAAGTGCCGAACTCGGGCAGTCCCGCCTGCTCCTGCTCCAACTTGACCATGCCGAGGCGGCGGTTGTCGAAGACGACGAGCTTGACGGGGAGATCGCCGGTTTTGAGGGTCATGAGATC
Source organism: Streptomyces sp. NPDC002206 (assembly GCF_053593595.1). Taxonomy (NCBI): domain Bacteria; kingdom Bacillati; phylum Actinomycetota; class Actinomycetes; order Kitasatosporales; family Streptomycetaceae; genus Streptomyces; species Streptomyces sp. NPDC002206. The sequence goes on along the minus strand of NZ_JBSFCW010000010.1, from coordinate 77,631 downwards.
GCCGAGGAGCATGCTGAGGCCACCGTCACCGCAGAATGCGATCACCTGGCGTTGCCGGTCGAGGTACTGCGCTCCGAGAGCATGCGGCATGGCGTTGGCCATGGAGCCGAGGTTGTACGAGCCGAGGAGCCGTCGCGCGCCGCGCATCTCCACGAATCGTGAGAGCCACACGGTGGCCATTCCGGTGTCGGAGGTGAAGACGGCGTTGTCGGCGGCGACCCGGTCCACCGTGGCGGCCAGCGCCTCGGGCCTTATTCCGTGTTCGGGGTTGTCGAGCGCCGAGCGGATGCGTCCGAGCGCACCATTGTCGTGCTTCGGGTCGGCGAGCCGGGCCTGGCCGTCGCGCCAGCTTTCGAAACGTCCGCGGGCGTGGTCAAGATGCTTGCGGTCGCGCGCTTTCCCGGATCCCAGGCACTGGAGCAGGTCGCGGACTGTGGCGCCCACGTCGCCGACGAGCCCGGCCTCCACCGGGACGCGGCGTCCGATGTGCGTGGGTTCGGTGTCCACCTGGATGACAATCCGGCCGTCCGGATACCACTCCCGGTAGGGGAAGTCCGTACCCAGCAGCAGAAGTGTGTCGGCTTCCTGCATGGCGGAAGCTGCGGCCGGATTTCCGATCAGCCCGGTCTGGCCGACTTGGAAGGGGTTGTCGTCTCCCTCGAAGCCCTCCTTCGCCTTGAGGGTGAGCACCATGGGCGCGGCGAGGCGGTCAGCGAGTGCCAGGACGTCCTCGCGGGCTGCGCGGGCGCCCTGACCGACGAGCAGGGTGACCCTTTCGGCGTGTTGGAGGAGGCCGGCCGCGCTCCGGACGGCGGACTCCTCCGGCCGCGTCACCGTCGGGCTCAGCGAGAAACGGGCTTTGCGGCCTGTGCTCAGCTGCCGGTCACTGATGTCACCCGGCACAGTGAGAACGGCAACCCCCTTGCGCCCCAAGGCGTTGCGAACGGCCGTCTCGAGCAGTTGCGGGAGTTGGTCGGGTGAGGAGATCGTTGCGCGGAAGACCGCAACATCACTGAAGAGGGCGTCGTTGTCGACCTCTTGGAAGGAGTCACTTCCCATGTCGGCCAACGGCACTTGTCCGGCGATCGCCAGGACCGGCGTGCGGCTCTTCGCCGCGTCGTAGAGACCGTTGAGCAGGTGGATGGAGCCGGGGCCGACTGTGCCCATGCAGACGCCGAGGTTGCCGGACAGCTGGGACTGGGCGCTGGCGGCGAAAGCTGCGGTCTCCTCGTGGCGGCATCCCACCCACTCGATGTCCTTGGTGGTGCGGATGGCTTCCGTCAGCGGATTGAGCGCGTCCCCGACGACGCCGAACACCTGGCGTACGCCGAGTTCGCTCAGCGAATCCCCGATGAGGCGGGCAACGGTACGGGTCACAAGATCCTCCAGGTCAGACAGTGAAGTGGTCGGGGTCGGCAGCTTCCCAGTCGGCGGCCCAGGACGAAGGGGGCTCGGCGAGCAGTTGCCCTGGCGCGAGGCATTCGTACATCTCGTCGAAGGAGCGCAGGGTGTAGGGGGCGACGCGCCGTTGGAGCATGTGCGGACGCAGTTGGTCAGGGTCTGTGACACCCATGGAGGCCATGATCTGGAGCGCGCTGGCCACGGTCGCCGCCTGGAGACGCTGAACCCGCACCGACTTGTCTCCGACGTCCAGGGCGCGTGCGCGCCGGGGATCCTGTGTGGTGACGCCAGTGGGGCAGGTGTTGGTGTGACAGCGCTGCGCCTGTATGCAGCCCACGGCGAACATCATCGCGCGGGCCGAGTTGCCGTAGTCGGCGCCCTGGAGGAGGCGTTTGACCAGGTCGGCGCCCGTGGCAATCTTGCCGCTGGCTCCGACCTTGATGTGATTTCGGAGGCCGGCGCCGACGAGGGCGTTGTGCACGGTGAGCAGACCATCGGTGAGCGGGGTACCGACATGGTCGGCGAACTCAAGCGGCGCTGCCCCGGTGCCCCCCTCGGCCCCGTCCACGATGATGAAATCAGGGGCCGTGCCCTCCTCCAGCATGGCCTTGCACACGGCGAGGAACTGCCGCCGCGAGCCGAGGCAGAGCTTGAATCCTGTGGGCTTACCTCCGGACAGTTCTCGCATCCGTGCGACGAAGCGGACCAGTTCACGAGGTGTGGAGAAGACTCGGTGGTACGGGGGCGAGATGACCGTCTGCCCCTGGGGCACGCCCCGTACCTGGGCGATCTCCGCGTTGACCTTGGCCCCCGGCAACACTCCGCCGATGCCGGGCTTGGCGCCCTGCGACAACTTGAGCGACACACATTTCACGTGGTCGTGCGCCGCCTTGTCGGCGAACTTCTCGGCGTCGAATCCGCCGTCCTCGTTCCTGCATCCGAAGTAACCCGTGCCGATCTCCCAGACGAGGTCCCCTCCGGGCCGCAGGTGGTATTCCGACAGGCCGCCTTCACCGGTGTCGTGGGCGAAGTGGCCGCCCGCCGCACCACCGTTGAGAGCCAGGACCGCATTCGCCGAGAGGGAGCCGAAGCTCATGGCGGACACGTTCAGCAGTGCCATGTCGTACGGCTGGGTGCAGTCGGGGCCACCGATCCTGACGCGCGGTGGTGTCCCGGGGACCGCGCAAGGTGCCATCGACGGCACCAGGAACTCATGGCCGGGTCGGTAGACGTCCCGCTCCGTGCCGTACGGCTCCTCGGCATCCGTGCCCTTCGCCCGTTCGTACACGATGCTGCGCACGTCTCGGTCGAAGGGGCGGCCGTCGAAGTTCCGCTCCACGAAGTACTGCTGGAACTCGGGGCGGATGCTCTCCATGAGGAAACGGGCGTGCCCGATCACGGGGTAGTTGCGCAGCACCGAGTGTCTGCGCTGTGCAAGATCCCAGATCCCGATCAGGGCCAGCAAAGCGAACAGCACACCGGCAATCCACCACCAGGACGAGATCCAGACGGCGGCACCCACCGCCGCGAGAGCCGCGAACACACTGAGACCCACCAAGCCGATTCGTATCACCACGGACGGGTTGCCGAATTTCTGCAGCCCACACCCGTGAACAGCCCCAAGAGACTCCCAAGGACCAACGGAGAGGGCCGGTGGACGGCGACTTGCACAGCACACACAGCACTGGCCTTGCATGCTTGTCCCGGATGCTCGACCTCACCGGCGTCAGCGCCTTCATGCTGTTCCACCCCCAGCACCGACCCCGCGGTGAACGCAGATCTCATCACCGTCACCGAACCTTCCTGACTCAGACGGCCCAGTGACGCATCACAGCCGGCGGTACTCTGCCGCGTGCCTGCCTTTGTCTCGAGCTCTGCTGGAATAGCAAAGCTCGCCAGGGGCTGTTGGCGCCCTCCTGCTGAAGCTGTCGTTCCCGGGTTGTTTCGAGCACGGCGTTCGGATCACCAAGGTGAGGTCGAGTGATGAGCAGAAGCAGAGGGTTTTTCATCCAGGCCTGCGAAGTGAAAGGGCGGAACATCATGGATCTCGGCGAATGCGCTTGCCCTGCGGGAACTGGCCGTGCAGTGGTGCTGACGATCTGCCGAGGCCGAGGCGGCGCACCTGGCGGGGCATGCGACGGCCCCCGGCACTCCTCGAAGAGTCCCGGGGGCCGTGCTGAACAGAACAGACGCAGGGTCAGATGAACGGGCCGCCGAACGGTGTGCCGGCGCCGTAGTAAGTGCCCAGCTGGTCGTGGTAGCCCGGGTCGCCGAGGTGCTTCTCCCGATCGAATTCCGGGGCGTCCCTGATCTGCTGCTTGGTGCGGTCGACGAAGATCTTCTGCTCGTCCGGGTCGATACTGACGACCGTGCTCGCCGGGAGCAGGACTTCCCGGCCGAAGATCCACACGCCGGTGTCCACCACCAGGTAGGCGTCATCGACCTCGTCGGAGTGCTTGTCGACCTTCCCGATGCCGCCGTCCGCGGCCTCGACCTTGTAGCCGGTGAGGTCCGGGCCCGTCACGCGACCCGCAGTCGACTTGTAATTCCACAGATTCTCAGTCACGCGAAAACAACTCCTCCGGTAAACGGAGGGCAGCAGGGATACCCGCCGGCCTCCTTTTTCCGTACGTCGTGCACAGCGGCTTCATTGGCCGCGTCGGTTCGGGTGCCCCGCATCCAGAGATTCACGCCCCGCCATCGGAAAACAGGGGCGATGCCTGCTGTGATGGCGGTGGCCTGTTGCCTCATCCGGATGACGACGGGCCACCGCCCTGCACTGCCTGGAATGCGCCGAAGCTGTCGGCTACCAGCGATACCAGCGGCCAGTGCCGCCCTTCGGGCGGGCGACGAAGCCGATCAGCCACAGGACCAGCACGGCGATTGCGACCCACCACAGAATTTTCAGCGCGAACCCCGCGCCGAAGAGAATCAGGGCCAGCAGAAGAACGAGAAGCAGGGGAACCATGGTTATCAACCTCCGCACCACCGCCTGCCCCGCTATTCTCCGACCATGCGCACGAATGAAAAGGCCAACCTGCATTCGAACACGTGAGTACGGTCTGACCTGCTCTCTTCTGAGATTGAATATGCGGCTTGAACGAGGGTCACTGAGGGGTGGATGTGCACCTACGGGAAGGTCGCCGCGGTGTGCGTCGCCGGAACGAGGAAGGCGCTCACAGGGTCGGCGCACATTGAAGGACAGGCCGGACCGGTCCGGAACCCCCGCCGTCGGCTTGCCCGACTCCCCACATACCGCAACTGCTGCATGTGGGCGGACCACGACGTCCAGGCCCACACGACCGGAACCAAACGCCTCCACCACCCGCTGGTCGGCGATCTTGCCCTCGACTATGTCGGGGCTGTTGCCGGGAGACTGCTGTCGAATGGTCGACGATGGGTGAAAGCGGCCAGTGGCGTCCCGTGACGGGGGCGGCAATCATGAAGGCTGGGAGAGAAAGAAACGCAGGGAAGCTGAGGTACATGTCCGTACACGTGGCAGTTCTTGGGGCTACCGGCGGCCAGGGCGGTGCGGTGGTGCGCGCTCTCCTGGACGGAGGGCATGCGGTGCGCGCAGTGGTCCGCGACCCTGCGGGTTCCCGGGCGCATGCCTTGCTCGAGCGCGGCGTGGTGGTCGTCCCCGGTGACCTCGGCGACGCGGCGTCCTTGGTGAATCCGTTCACCGGAGTGGACGCTGTGTTCGCAGTCACTACGCCGTTCGAGGACGGGCCGGATGCGGAGGTGGAGCAGGGACGTGCCATCGTGCGTGCCGCCGCGCAGGCTGAGGTGCCGCATCTCGTACTCGCGTCTGTCGCCTCGGCCGGCCGGTCCACGGGTGTGCCGCACTTCGACAGCAAGCAGCGGATCGAGGAGATTCTCATCCGAGAAGGACCGCCGTGGACGGTGGTTGCTCCGACGTACTTTTTCGACAACCTGCTCGGCGATCTCCAGGGCCTTCAGTCCGGACGGCTGGAGCTTCCGCTTCCGCCGGACCGGCCACTGCAGCAGTTGGCCCGCCGCGACCTCGGGGCGCTGGTGGCGGCTGTCGTCTCCGACCGCGAGCGGCACGTCGGCCTGCGGATCGAGGCCGCATCCGACGCGCCCACTCCCACGCAGATGGCCGCTGTTCTCCAGCGTGTGCTGCACCGTCACGTCGAGCCCGTCCAGGTGCCCCTCGCCGTGGTTCACGAGAGCAGTGCTGACATGGGGGCGATGTGGGACTTCCTGAACCGCGAGGGCTACCGCGTGGACATCGAAGCGCTGCACCGTTCCTATCCGGACATCGCCTGGACCACGTTCGCCGACTGGTCCGCCGGCCTGGCCCCCGAAAGTCGATCTGCCCTGTAACGGCCCGGTGCCTGACGCAGCTGTCCGGCGCCGGACCACTCCGTACGTCCTGCCCGGCTGTTTGGACTCACGCGGCCGTCCTGGGGCCCCGTCTCCAGTTGTTGTCGGCGCCCGCCGGGTGCGAAGAGTGCGGGTGAGGTCTGCCGGCTCCGTGTGTCGGGCCGCGGTCGCCGACGCTGTGCACTACGCCGCGGCCGCCGCATCCGGATGATGCCGATCGTGGTGGGCGACCTGCTGACTCGGCGGCCTGCTCGGACTGCCCGGTGCTTCATCGCGCTGGACGACGATCATCGCCATGTCGTCGTTCGGCGGGCCTGCAGCGTACGCATTGAGATCGGCGGTGATCTTCTGCACCAGTGGTCCGGGCGCCTGATCGGTCCAGGCGGCGGCGCGCTCGGCGAGTGGATAGAAGGTGCCCTGTTCGTCGCGGGTCTCACTGACGCCGTCGGTGTAGAGCAGGAGCCGGTCGCCGTAGGCGAACGGGAAGGTCGCCGCGACATAGGAGTCGTCGGACAGCCCGCCGAGACCGAGGGGCAGTGCGGGGGCGGGCACATTGAGCGCGGTCGCGGTGGCGTTGCGCAGCAACAGGGGCGGCGGATGCCCGCAGCTGATCACGTGGACCACCGGCTCGTTGTCCGGGATGTCCACCACCACGGCGGTCACGAAGCGCTCCCCGACGTCCGCCTCGGACCCCGAAGACTCCGAGAATTCCGCCAGACCCCACCGGACGGCGCCTTCCAGGTACGCGACCAGTTCCGGCAGTGGGGACTGGCGGTGGGCCGCGGCACGGAAGGCGCCCAGCATGATCGCGGTGTCGCTGATCGAGGCGAGGCCCTTGCCCCGTACGTCCCCGATGACCAGCCGGGTGGAGTCGGAGGCGCGGGCGACGGCGTACAGATCGCCGCCGATGCGGGTGTCGGCCTCGGCGCTGCGGTACTCCGAGGCGATGGACACCGGTCCGGCCCTGTCCGGCAGCGGGCGCAGGACGACGCGCTGTGTCGCGTCGGAGACCGAACGCGCCCGGAGCAGCTCCAGCCACAGTCGGTCCCGCAGAAGAGAGAAGATCACCAAGAGGGCGGAGAGCGCCGCGAGGGACCCGAACTCGACGAGGACACTCTCGGTGGTCAGGACGCCGCGCTCCGTCCCCGCGACGACGAGGGATACCACTGCGAGCCCGCCGATCAGCGCGGTGAGCCGAGGGCCCGCGACGACGGAGGTGACCGCCGGGGCCACGATGAGCAGGTGGCCGAGATGGATGCCCGGCGGCAGGAAGTGGTCGGCCACCGGTATGGCCACGATCAGTACCAGGGGCACCACCAGCCACAGAGGGCCCGGCGCCGACCGGCGCCAGGACCGCAGGACCTGGCCCAGTGGTGTGGTGATGGTCGCAGCTGTCACGTCGGTGCTCCGGTGCTCCTCGCCCTATACCCACCAACGCGTCGCCGACCGTCGCTCATTCCGCCGTAGGCCGGTCACGGCCGCCTGCAGCGCTTTCGGAAGCTGCCCGGTGGGACCGGCGAGGATGACCACGGTAACGGGAGATGGGCACATCTGCTCGCTGGGGGAGGAGCACGTCGGCCCGGCGCCGGCGAACAGCGCCGGTACGGCTGTCGGAGGTGCGGGCCGAAGAAGTCGGTCAGCTCGGCGACGGGCGGGGTGACGGCCTCTTCGGTGTCGAAAAGGTCGATGTGGGCCGCGCCCGCGTCGCGATCGGAACGGGGCACACCACGGCGGTGATTTCGGGCGGGGTACCACCACGCCCACGGTCCGCCCTGGTGCGAACGATCGGGGACAGGCCCTTTCAGCCCATGGCGTCGGCGGCCTGCGGGCCGTGAGCGAGTCGGCTCACCTGGATGTCGTTGCAGTACGGGACGGTCCCGGTCCGCACTACGTAGCTCGCCGAGATCCATGCCTGCCTGTCACGCAACAAGTACCAATCATTGTTGCCGGCGATGGTCTGCGCACGGACCTTGCATCGCAGACCCACTTGATCCTGGTACTCGAGGAAGTCCACCGCCGACGAGTCGGTGCTGGGGTACTGCCGCTCGTTCAAACCACTCTGGCTGGTCACCGTGGCATAGGGCTGCACGGGAGCAGTGACCTGAGCAGGAGCAGCAGCGCTGAGCAGCGGAGTACCGAGCACGACGACTGCGGCAGCACCCGTGCCCGCTGCGAAGCGCCGAGCGCGCCTCTCCAAGATCTTCAACATGACCATCCCTCTCGCTCATTTCCTGACTCCGGATCACATCGGATCACTCCTTGAGGCACACGCCCCGCACCTTGTGCTGCGGCAGCGCGTTGATCCCCCCGAAAAGACGATCGGGCCCGGGCCACCCGCTTCAAGATCGTGGTCGGGCTCCGAGCCGTGCAGGTTTCGGCGCCGGGCGGCTGACCAGCACGCAGGCGTGGTCACCGGGCCCCGCGATTCTTGAGAACCTGCGCCAGGTGTTCCCGGACACCGAAGGCGACCTGGAGGGCGAGTACGGGGACCCGCGGGGTCGGTGAACTGACCGGATTCCCACAGACGGTTGTCGTACTTCACTGCATGCGCCCCAGGTCGGGCACGCAGCAAGACGCCTTGCCGCCCTCCGGCACCGGGTCCATGCTTGGTGGCATGGGTGACCAGACCGGCCCCGAGCTCATCGCGTCCGTCGAGCGCGCCCTGCGCCTGTTGGAGGCCGTAGGGGCGCACGAGGGAGGTGCCCCCGCGCAGCAGCTGGCCCTGGAGACGGGACTGCCCTTGGCCGGCGTCCACCGGCTGCTGCCCGCACTCGCCCAGGACGGATACGTGACGGAGCTGGACGACGGCGCATTCGTCCTCTCCTGTAGAAGCCACCCGCTGGGCGCTGGGCGTAACGGGCAGGAGCGACCGGAGCGCATCCGCCCTGTCCTGATGTCCCTGCGCGACGATCTTTCGGTCGCTGTCTATCTGACCATTTACGAGCAGGGCGAAATCCGTGTCATGGAAATCGTCGACAGTGCCCAGGCTCCGCGTGTGGACCTCTGGGTGGACTTCCAGGACGCCGGACATGCCACCGCGCTGGGCAAGAGCGTGCTGCGCGAACTGGACGAGGAAGCGCGCGCCGACTACCTCTCCCGGCACTCCCTGACCGAACTCACGCCCCGCACCATCACGCGCAGGGAGGAGCTGATGCGGCAACTCGACTCCTCACTCACAGAGCCGGTCGTCATGGACCGGGAAGAGTACGCCCGCGGTACGACGTGCGTCGCGGTGCCCGTGTACAGCGGCGACCAGGTCGGTTCGCTCGGTATCTCCTTCCGGTCGGACTGGATGTACCGGCCCACCCGGGTCCGGGCGGGGATGCTGACGGCGGCGATGTGCTTGACCAGGAGGCTCTCCCTCCCCGACTGAACCCGGTTCGCCTGCCGCGCCCACGTACCGCGTGCCCCTACTCGTCCGGGGGATTCACGAGCGGTGTGGTGGGCCTCTTGTGTGCCGTCCCACCGCCGGATCGCCCCTGGACACCGGGCCGAAGGACACGGTGCCCTCGGAAAGGCCGTTTTGTCTGCGGCCAGCGCTGTGCCGGGTCGGTATCTCCGCGCTGACCGGCACGCCCCCCTGACGAGTCCCGCACACCTACTCGGGAAGGGGCTGCTCGGCCCAGATGGTCTTGCCTGTGCCGGTATGCCGCATTCCCCAGCGCTCGGTGAGCTGGGCGACCAGCATGAGGCCGCGTCCGCCCTCGTCAAAGATGCGGGCACGGCGCAGGTGGGGTGCGGTGCTGCTGGCGTCGGAGACCTCGCAGATCAGCGTCCTTTCTTTGATCAGCCGCAGCTGAACGGGTGCGGCGGCGTAGCGGATCGCGTTGGTCACCAGCTCGCTGACCACGAGTTCGGTGACGTAGGCCAGGTCGTCCAGCCCCCAGGCGTGGAGTTGGGCGGTCGCCTTGGAGCGGGCCTCGGCCACAAAGGCGGGATCGGCGGGAAGATCCCAGACGGCGACGTGCCCGTCGTCCAGGGCACGGGTACGGGCGATGAGCAGCGCGACATCATCGGCCGGCCGCTCGCCGAGCAGAGCATCGAGTACGCGGTCGCAGGTGGTCTCCAACGACGGAGCCGTGTCGGCGAGGGCCGTGCGCAGAGCGTTCAGGCCGGCGTTGACATCGCGATTCTGCGCCTCGACAAGGCCGTCGGTATAGAGGGTCAGGAGGCTGCCTTCGGGCAGTTCGCGTTCAACCGCCTCGAACGGCAGCCCGCCCAGGCCGAGTGGCGGGCCGGTGGGCAGTTCGAGGAAGTCCACCGTGCCGTCAGGGGTCACCAGAGCGGGCCAGAGGTGGCCGGCGCTGGCGAGTGAGCACTTGCGGGAGATGGGGTCGTACACCGCGTACAGACAGGTGGCCCCGAGTTCCGCGAAGGGCGTCCCGGTTCCGGACTCGGGCCCGGATCCGAGCCGGACGACCAGGTCGTCCAGATGCGCGAGCAGTTCGTCCGGGGCCAGATCGACGTCGGCGAGGGCACGTACTGCGGTGCGAAGGCGCCCCATGGCGGCGGAGGCGTGGATCCCGTGACCGACCACATCGCCGACAACCAGGGCGACGCGGGCGCCGGAGAGCGGGATCACGTCGAACCAGTCACCGCCGACACCGACTTCCGAGTCTGCGGGCAGGTAGCGGCTGGCCACGTCGACAGCGGCCTGCTTGGTAACCCCCTGCGGCAGAAGGCTGTGCTGGAGGGCCAGAGTTGTTGTGTGTTCGCGCGTGTAGCGGCGGGCGTTGTCGAGGCAGACCGCGGCGCGCGCCGCAAGCTCCTTGGCGATCTGCAGGTCTGCCTGCTCGTACGGCCCGGCGGACGGATCCAGGCGGACGAAGAGGACGACGCCGAGGTTGATGCCGCGGCCGCGCAGCGGTACCACCATCAGGGAGTGCGCGCGGTGCCGACTCACCCAGGCGGTCCGGACCGGGTCGTGGGCCAGCCAACGGGTGATCCCGGGCTCGCCGATCCGGTGCACGGTGCCGCGACCGGTGGCCAGACTGCGAGCAACCGGCGAAAACTCCGGGTAGTGGGACAACTCGCCGACCGCGACGACAGCCTTTACATCGGGGCTGGTGGCCACGCGCCGCAGCACCAGAGGACCGTCGTCGAGAACGGGTGGGGGCTCGTCGCCGTGCAGCACGGCGTCGAGAAGATCGACCGAGACGAAGTCCGCGAGGTCGGGCACGGCTACGTCGGCCAGTTCCTGCGCGGTGCGAGCCACGTCCAGGCTGCTGCCGATACGCCTGCTGGCCTCGTCGAGCAGCGCAAGGCGTTCGCGGGCCGCGTACTGCTCGGAGAAGTCGAGAGCTGCCAGCTGCACGCCGTGGACCAGCCCAAGGGAGTCCTTGAGCGGGGTGAAGTGGATGGTCCAGGCGTGGGCTTGGGACTCTCCTGGCACCTTGACGTAGTTCTCGATGTGTTCGGGCTCACCGGTACGCAACACGTGATCGACTGACTGCTCAGGGGCCTGGAAGGCAGGATCGGGCATGTGCTCGGTGATCCGGAGCCCGCGAAGATCCCGCTCCGTGGCGGCGAGCTGCTTGGACATGTGCTCATTGACCCGCAGGAACCGGCCCTCGGTGTCGTAGATCGCCAGGGCAAACGGGGACTGGTCGAACGACCAGCGGAGCAGAGAGTCCGTGTCGCGGTTCTCCTCCCGTACCCGAATGCCCTCCAGCAGCCATCCGGCTCGCCCGTCACCCGTGGGCAGCGGACGCGCCCGCAACCGGCATTCGACCGAGCTGCCGTCCCGGTGGCGGAGTACCACGTGTCCCGTCCAATCTTCCTGCCGATCGAAGCGCTCAAGGACACCAGCGGGGAGGGACGAAGCGAGCAGCGCCGTCGCGAGCCGGCCGACGGCCTCACCGGCGGAATACCCGAGCAGCTGTTCCGCACCTGTGCTCCAGCCGGTCAGCGTTCCATCCGGAGCCGCTACGGCCAGAGCCGCGGCGGGGGTGAGGGAGTCACCTGGCACGCTTGCCGGTGTGTCCATGGGCCGATCATCTCGCCTTCGAGTCCACTGGTGATTCAAGGATCCCTCCGTCCTGCCGCCAGATCGCGTCAAGCGGGATCACACGTGCTTGACGCAGTGAATCGGACTCCGGCGGAACCAGCGAGACAAACGACGGTGACGTTCCGTAACGGTTGTCGGCGATCGACTGCCCGTACCGCGCTGATCAGCCCGAGACCCGCTCCTCACGCTGGATCCTCCCGCCCTCTTCCATCCGCCAGGGCGTCAGGCTGTGGTCAGTAGCGCCGGGAGAGAGGATGGAAGACGATGAGAGGCCTGGTGCGGGGTTCACGGAGTCGGGCACGGCTATGCATTTCGGGAGAAGAGGTGCCTCATGGGTGCCACCGGTGCGTTCCCGGAGGGTCCTGCCTCGGTGGGGGTCGCCCCGGCCGAGCCGGGTGGGCTGCTGGACGTGCTGGGTGTGGCCGCGGTGGTGCTGGACAGCGCGGGACGGATCGCGTTGTGGAGTCCGCAGGCCGAGGAACTGTTCGGCTGGACCGCGGACCAGGCGCTGGGCCGGTTCGCGGCCCCCCTGCTGGTGGCCCCGGAGCACTTCGACCTCGTCCTGCACCTGTTCGCGCAGGTGATGAGCAGTGGTGAAACCTGGGCCGGCGTGTTTCCCGTGCGGCACAAGGACGGCAGTACGCGGCTGGTGGAGTTCCGCAACATGCGGCTGCTGGGCGAGCACGGACAGCCGTACGCCCTGGGTATCGCCACCGATCAGGCCACTTTGCGAGAGGTGGAACGGGATCTGGCGCTGTCGGTGCAGTTGGTGGCCCAGTCCCCGATCGGCCTGGCCGTCTTGGACACCAACCTGCGGTACGTGATGGTCAACCCGGCGCTGGAGGGCCTCAACGGCCTGCCGGCTGCCCAGCACATCGGCCGTGATGTCCATCAGGTCCTGCGGTTCCTGGACGACACCGGGGCCGTCGCGTCGATGATGCGGAAGGTTCTGGACACCGGCAGACCGCTGATCAACCACTTCATCGTGGGCCGGTCACCGACCGATCCGGGCGATGAGATCGCCCGGTCGGTGTCGTACTACCGGCTCGAGAATCCGGCCGGGCGGGTGCTGGGTGTGGCGGCGTCGGTGGTGGACAGCACCGAGCAGCACCGAGCCGGCTTGGAGGCGGCCGCTGCCCGCAAGCGGCTGGCGACCATTGCCCGGGCCTCGGCCATGGTGGGCACCACCTTGGATGTGGAAAAAACCGCCCGGGAGCTGGCCGACATCCTGGTGCCCGAACTGGCCGACCTGGCCGCCGTCGACATCCTCGACGCAGTTCTCGACGACCGGCAACCAGAAACTGTGTCCCCCGGAGCGCCGGCCCTGTTCAGGGCGCTGGCAGTCACCGCCGCCTATCCCACCGACGCCGTCTACGCGGCCGATCAGACCGGGCACATCGCCGCCTACGCCGCCGACCGGCTCATCACCCAGTGTGTGACCACCGGCCGCCCCGTCCTGGTGAATCAGGTGACCGAAGCGGATCTGCAGCACATCGCCGCCGAACCACGGGGAGCCGCTCTCCTGGCCCAGGCCGGCCTGCACGCCTACCTGGCCGTGCCGCTGATAGCCCGCGGGGAAGTGCTGGGCGCCCTGGACCTGTGCCGCGCCCGAAACCCGCTGCCGTTCGACCCAGACGACATCGTCCTGGCCGGTGAGCTGGCCGCCCGCGCTGCGGTGCGCATCGACAACGCGCGCTTGTACCAGAACCAACGCCGCACCGCCCTGACCCTGCAACGCCACCTCATGACCCACCGGCCGCCCCAGCCGACCGGCCTGGACATCGCCTACCGCTATCAGCCCGCCCAGGCCTCCGCGGAGGTCGGCGGTGACTGGTTCGACGCCATCCCCGTGGCGGGCGAAAAGACCGCCCTGGTCATAGGTGACGTGATGGGCAGCGGGATCAACGCTGCCGCGACCATGGGACAGCTCCGCACCGCCGTCCGCACCCTGGCCGAACTCGACCTCGACCCCGCGCAGGTCCTCCTGCACCTCGACCACATCGCCGCCGGCCTTGAGCCCGGCTTCGCCACCTGCATCTACGCCGTCTACGACCCGCACCGCATGCACTGCGTGATCGCCCTCGCCGGCCACATACCGCCCGTCCTGACCCGACTCGGCCGGCCGCCCGAACTTGTCGACCTGCCCACCGGCACTCCCCTCGGCGTCGGCATCGCCGCGTTCGAACAGACCACCCTGCAGCTCGATACCGGCGACCAGTTGCTGCTCTACACCGACGGCCTCGTCGAAACCCGCGACCAACCCATCGACACCCGCCTGAACACCCTCCTCGACCTCCTCGCCGAGCCGCAACCGACACTCGAAGCCACCTGCGACCACCTCCTGGGTGCGCTGCGCCATCCGCATGACCACGACGACGTCGCCCTCCTCATCTGCCGCATAAACGGCCACCGACCGTGACCACCGGCGCATGCCCATCCGCGCCTGGCCACAGGGAGGGAGACTGCGGGGTGAGGGGCATCGTCAAGCAGCCCCTGCTTCGCCTCACCCCGTCCCCTCCCTCTGGCCCGCGGGGGCATGAAAGGGCGTTCCGCAGGTGTGGTCGTGGCCGATGGGGGCACCTGTGGGCCATGACTGCAGAGGTGGATCGTCAGGAGCGGCGACGGCGGGTGTGGGGAGCCACGCTGCTGCGGGCGCTCGTCCTGGTGGCGACTTTCCTGGCACTGGTCGCCTTCTCCATGGCATTGGCGAAGGTGACGCTCACCCCCTCAAAGGCATCGGAGGACCTGGTCCGGGCCAACCTCCGGCCCGGAAGGTCGTTGCGACAGTACGCCGAGGACTACACATTCCTCGCGGCCTGCAAGCAGGCCGGCGGAAACCTCCTGCTGGGCGTCCCGTTCGGCATCCTGCTGCCGATTCTCGTGCCGCGCCGGCTTCGGATGCTGCGCATGGTGATACTGACGGTGACGGTGATGGTGGTGATCGAACTCGTCCAGGGCGCCCTGGTCGCCGGGCGCGCGTTCGACATCGACGACGCGATCCTCAACACGAGCGGTGCACTGCTCGGATATCTGCTGGTGGGGCGGTGGGCCAGCCATCGCTATCACGTGCTGGCGGAGGGGACGACGAGAGCGGAGGCGGCTCCGGAGCCGAAGGCCAAGCGGAAGTTTGCGCCGAAGTCCGGGCCAAGGTCCAAGACCAAGTCCAAGCTGGCGTCCAAGCTGATGACCAAGCCCAAGCCCAAGCCGTCATCCAAGACCAAGGCCACTCCTGTATCCAAGGCCAAGTCCAAAGTGAAACCGAAGTCCAAGTCCCGGAGCAAGGCCGCGACCCGCCGTAGCGCGTCCGGGCTGGTTGCCTCCGGACGCGCCCTGTTAGGCCGACTTCTGACCCGGGACCGGTGACTTGTGAGCCGGGTTCGGGCGGGGGAGCGCCCGGACCCGGTCGTCACGGTTCCTGCAGCGCCGAGTAGGCGTTCGTCATGAGCTCCTGGAATCGGGCGGAGAACCACTGTCCGGAGAGAGGCGTCTGGGAGCGCGCCGGACACGCTGTTCCAGTTGCGGGCGTTGCCTGAAGGTCGGGTCACACACCCGGTCGACTCGCTTGTCCTTCGGGATCGCTCGGCTGGAGCCGTCGTCCGACTCGACCGGCGGCTTCATCCGGACGAAGGCATCGCTTCCGGTCTCCGGGTCGACCTGTGGCCTTCACTATGGAAGTGGGCGCCGTTGCGCCTATGAGTACCTGCTTGCGGCCGAGCGGCTGTGCGGCTCGTGGGTACGGGCCGGAGCGGAGGTGTGCGGCCATGTCCAGCGGAGACGTGCTCATGCGAATCGATGACGGCGGGCGGGTGATCGACTGGTCTCCTTCGGCCGGCGAGGTGTTCGGATGGTCTGCGGAGGAGGCCGTGGGCCGGTCCGTCGGTGCTCTCGTGCACGAGAACGGTGCCACTGAGAACTGGCTCCGGTCCCCCTCCGACGGTCCGGGCTCGGTAGTGGTGACGCCGGTACTGACTGGCTCGTCGGTGACGTGGGAGGTGCGAGCCGGCGTGGACGCCGGTTCACATGAGGATCTGGCGATCCTGCGGGCCATGATCACTCACTTGCCGCTGCACCTGCATGCCCTGGACGACCGACTGCGCATCGTCCGCGTGAACGCGGCGATGCGCGGGATGTACGCCTCCTCGGTCGGCTCTCTGCCGGGCCAAGTGTTCACCGAGGCCTACCGGCTTGCTGCCCCTGAGGAAGAAGCGGCAGTGGCACGCAGAGTCATGGAAGGCGGGGAGCCGGTGTTCGACCGCATCGTGCGATCCGTGCAGGGGCCCGCCGGCAGCAATCGGAGAACCTATTCCCTCTCCTACGTGCGCCTGGAGAGCGAAAGCGGTGGGGTCCTGGGCCTGGTTGCCTCCGTCATGGATGTCACCGACCGTGAGCGCGACCTCCAGCGCCTGAAGATCCTGGAAGCGGTCCGTCGACAGGTGGGCGAGCGGTTGGAGGTCATGGCCGTCTGCCAGGAATTGACGAAAGCGGTGGTGCCGGCGTTCTCGGGGATCGCGGTGGTCGAGGTCATCGAGGACGTGATCCGCGGTGAGGACCCGCCGCTGGCCCCGGTCGACCCGGGAGTACCCCTGCGGCGCACTGCTTTTCGGGGGCTGATGTCGGCCTACCCTGTGGGCGAGGTGCGGAACCTGCCGTACGGCACCCCTTTCTCGCGCGTACTGGCTGACCTGCGCCCGCGGGTCGTCCCGGTGGAGGAAGACAGCTTGTGGCTCGCGGCTGATCCTGCTCGGGCGGAGGCCATCAAACGCTCCGGTGTCCACTCCCTGATCGTCGCTCCACTGGCCTTGCGGGGCCAGGCCTTGGGCGTGGTGAGCTTTTATCGGCACGGGGCGGAGGACCCTTTCGAGGAAGAGGACCTCGCGCTGACGTCCGACGTGTGCGCCCACGCCGCGCTGTGCATTGAGAACGCCCGTCGCTACACGCGAGAGCGGACCGTCGCAGCGACCATGAAGCGCAGGCTGCTGCCGCAGCGACCGGCGACGCCGTCTACGGTGGAGGTCTCCCACCTGCACCTTCCCGGACGAGGAGGCGGGGGCGCGTGGTTCGATGTGATCGAGCTGGCGGGGGCGCGGACAGCATTGGTCCTCGGTGACGTCGTCGGGCTCGGTGTGGCCACCGCCACCACGATGGGGCAATTGCGGATGGTCGTCCAGTCCCTGGCCGCTTTGGACCTGGAACCGGACGAACTGATGGCGCGGCTGAGTGACACTGCCGCACGCCTGGCCGCCGAACGCGCGGCGCTCCCGGTCGGTGACCCCTTGCACCGCGAGCCGCTCACCGCCGGCTGCCTGATCGCGGTGTACGACTCGGTCGAACACCAGTGCACCATTGTGCGCGCGGGCCTGCCGGAGCCCTACGTGGTCTTTCCCGACGGCAGCTCGACCACCCTCTCCGTCCCTGCGGGCCCAGTACTGGCCGGCACCGACCAGGCCCCGTTCCCAGCCACCACGGTCGCCCTACCCGCAGGAAGCACCCTGGCAGTCGGCAACGAAGACGTCCTCCGGGCGTCCACGCACTTGCGTTCCCTGTTGGACCAAGGAGCTGCTCAGCCGTTGGACGAGCTCTGCGATGCGCTCGCCTACGCGATGAGGGACCGCTACGAGACGGAGAAGCTGGTGCTGCTGGCACGCGCCAAAGCGCTCCCCGCGGAGCAGGTCCTCACCCTGCCCTTGCCGGCCGACCCCGAAGCCGCACCCCGTGCGCGCGCCGCCGCTCGCCGACAGCTCGCGGCATGGAAGATTGACGAAGACAGCACTTTCACCACCGAGCTCATCGTCAGCGAGCTCGTCGGCAATGCGGTCCGCTACGGCGCCCCACCACTTCGACTGCGTCTGATTCTGGACGGGATGCTCACATGCGAGGTCAGCGACGCTGTGAGCAGCGCTCCGCACCTCAAGCACGCCCGAACCATCGACGAGACGGGACGAGGGCTGTTCATCGTCGCCACTGTCGCCGAAAACTGGGGCACCCACTACGAAGCGCAGGGGAAGACCGTCTGGGCGCAGCAGCTCACCGGCGCTGCTTAGTGCGCAGCACACTCGCAGCTCACTCGGGTACGCGACGAGACGCCTCCGGCACAGCGACCCGGTCGTCACGCCCACGATTTCCTTGTGCACGGCGCGACCAGGGGCTTACTGGTGCTGCGGGTTCGGTAGAGGCCCGGGCCGGACCAACCGGCAAGACGCGCTGCACCAGATCGCCAACGACTTCCTCGAAGGGCTGGGGCGGCACGGAGGATTGTGCCCCTGGAACACGCCGGTCACCTGCTCAACAGGTCCGGGGCGTCCGCCTCTTGAGATCCACCGTCCGAAACACGCCAGTTGGCCTGGGCCCACTGGAAGGATTTCGTCCATGACCGACAGCGCCCCCGGCCAGAAGGCCTGCGAACTGCTCGCCCAAGCATCCCGGCACCCGGTCGCCAGTCCCCAGCGCAACGCCCTGGTGGCGGAGGCAGCTGTGTGGGCACAGCTGGAGCACGCAGCCACCATGGACAAGCACGCAGCCGTAGTGGTCGATATCGAGTCCGCCCTGGCCTCCCTTGTCGACTCCGTTCAGCAACTCCGCAGCGAGGTCGGCGGTCTGACCGAACGCGTGAAGCTCAGCCAGAAATGAGCGAGCGCGCGCCGGTGCACGCTCCACGGCGACATCAAGTAGTGATGGCGCTGCCGTTTCTGTGGGCCGCCCGCGCACTCGCCAAGATCCGCCTCGACGGCTCCACGCAGACCCGATTCGCCGACTTCTGCCGAGGCGACACCCAAGCAGTCGGCGGGACTGGCACCGGACGGGACACCGGCCTCGTGCCCCGTCCGCCGGCTGCAGCTGACTTCGCGGCCTTCAGACCGCGGCCTGACCAGCCGAACCCGAGCACGCTGGTCGGCCCGCCAGACGTCTGCTCGCGGGCTGATCAACCGACCAGTTGCAACGACCCCGCGAACCGGCGCCGGCCCGTCCGGGCAATCTCCGTCAGGCTCCTTCGGCCGCGGTTGCGGCCAGTGCGTGACCGGCGCCCGCGGGTGCGGGCCCACTGTGCCGAGACCGGTGGGACAGCCAAGCGGCGACCAGGGCACCCGAGATGTTGTGCCACACGGAGAACACCGCTACCGGTAGGGTGGCCAGCGGGCTGAAGTGGGCGGTCGCCAGCGAGGCGGCCAGCCCCGAGTTCTGCATGCCGACCTCGAAAGCCATGGCGCGGCTGGCGGGTCGGCCGAGTCCGGTGGCCTCGCCCACGCCGTAGCCGAGAGCGAGTCCGAAGCCGTTGTGCAGCACGACGGCGATCAGCACACTGACGGCGGCCGATTTGATCGCACTGGCACATCGGTAGCGTCACCCGTCTACGACAGGACGGGGCTCCTCGGGTGACTACTGGCGGCACACCGAAGCGGCGCCCCCAGCCGGGAGGATTTGGACAGCAGCCAGTTCATGCGAGACAGAGACAACTGGCCACCGGTGATCCTTGGCGTTGATCCGAAGTCGGCAGATCTGGGCTACCCGTGGTGGCTCCGTCGGTGGTCTCTCACGTTTCGGAAGAACGTCCTTACGTCGTCGACCAGCAGGTCCGGCTGTTCCATGGCCGCGAAGTGCCCGCCGCGGTCGTACTGTGTCCATTGCACGATGTTGTTCGTCCGCTCCGCGATGTGCCGCAGCGGAATGAAGTTGTCCCGCGGGAAGTCGGCGAGCGCGGTCGGCGTCGTCGAGGGCTCAGGTGGTGTGCCCCAGTAGTCGGCATGCGCGCGCTCGTAGTAGATGCGGGCGGACGAGCCTGCTGTGCCGGTCAGCCAGTACAACATCACGTTGGTGAGCATCTGGTCGCGGTCGACGGCGTCTTCGGGGCGGTTGTGGGAGTCGGTCCACTCCTTGAACTTCTCTGCGATCCATGCCAGCTGGCCCACTGGTGAGTCGGTGAGACCGTAGGCCAGGGTCTGCGGCCGGGTGGACTGGATGTCGGCGTAGCCCTGGCGGTCACGGCTCCATTCCTGCATGCGTTGCCAGGAGTCCAGCGTGCGCTCGCGCTCGGCCGGGCCCAGCGCGTCCAGGTCGTCCGCACTGGGGTCCTGCGTCGCGGCTGAGTTCGGCAGCAGGTTCAGGTGCACGCCGATGACCTGGTCGGGCCGTGTCCGGCCGAGCTCCCGGGAAATGGCTGCTCCCCAGTCACCTCCTTGCACCCCGTACCGTTCGTATCCGAGGCTCTCCATCAGCTCGGCGAACGCGGCGGCGACCCGCTTGAACTCCCAGCCCCGGTCCCTCGTGGGCCCGGACAGCCCGAATCCGGGAATACTCGGCAGCACCAGGTGGAATGCGTCGGCAGGGTCGCCGCCGTGGGCTCGCGGGTCGGTGAGCGGTCCGGCGACCTGGGTGAACTCGACGATCGAGCCCGGCCAGCCGTGCGTCATGACCAGCGGGGTCGCATCAGGTTCGGGCGACCGGATGTGGGCGAAGTGGATATTCGCCCCGTCGATCGTGGTGGTGAACTGCGGCCACTGGTTCAACCGGGCTTCCGCGGCACGCCAGTCGTACTCGTGCCGCCAGTACCTCACGAGTTCCTTGAGGTAATCCCGCGGAATGCCGTATGCCCAGCCCACTCCGGGCAGTTCGTCCGGCCAGCGGGTACGGTCGAGACGCTCGTGGAGATCGTCCAACTCGTCTTGATGGATGTCGATACGGAACGGGTGGATGCTCTCGTCAGCCAACGTCGTCATGCCTGCACATGCTATGTACTGGCGCCCGGGCTCCCTCTGCAAGCCACCCCCGAACCGGTTCCTCGGTGTGACTTCCGGACTGGCCGTCCTTGGGGTGTGAACTCCTCTTCAGCTGCGGTTCGGTCGCTACTGGCTCAGGCGCCTGGAGGCCTGTGGGCCTATCAGTCGCAGTGGGCTGCCCCCTCGCCCGTGGTGAGTAGGACTCACCACGGGTGCTCAAGAGTCTGGTGAGTCGTGGCGCCCGCACGGACAGGTCTGGTGGTGCTACGGCCACAACACCTGGCAGACCCTCACCCCCGCACTCGGCATCCCCGACGACGTCCGTGTCCACCGCGCCCCCCGACAACGAATGCCAGGCCGTCCGGCCGGCGCCTGCCTCGGGTGGGTCACAGTCTCCGGGCGACTTCCGCGGCGTCGCCGCCCAGGACGGCGAGATGGACCGTCTGGCCCAGGCGTTGCTGGAGTGCGCGCAGGGTCGATCCGATTCCCACGGTGTCGTCCGAGAGTATTTGCGCGGCCATGGATCGCAGTTGGGGCCCCACGCCGTAGCTGCCGCCGCCCTCGGGGACGACGTACCCCTCCTCGATCAGCGTGCCGAGCAGGCGGGGGTACTTCTGGGAGTCCGTGCGGTCCTCGCCGCGTGACCCAGGCTGCAAGATCACGTCAGGGTCGTAAACGGGGCGGCGGCGCGGCAAGGGAACCTGATCCGGGTTGCCGACGTCGACTTGGCAGGGAGGTTGTCGGCTTGGCTGGGCAGGGTGCTCACCACTCAGACCGGATGCGGCGCTCACCAGGGCTGCCCCGGCCGACCGTGAGCCCTCACGAGGCCGGACACATCTCCGGGCTGGGGCATGTCAGTTCGGGACACGAGAGCCTCACCACGTGCACGATCTCGTTTCCGCGTGGAGCGAAGGCAAGGGCACTCGGCAAAGAGGAGACACTCCTCCTCTTTGCAGCATCTACTGAGGGGGACACGCATGAGCTGGACCGGGCGATCCGCGAGCGTGCTGGTGGCGGCGGCCATGGTGATGTCAGCAGCCGCGTGCACGGCCGACAGCGGTAGCGGTGGGGAGGAGTCGGCTTCCTGCGTCAACCGGTACACCTACCAGGACCGATCGTATCGGGACGTGGCGAACGTGAACTTCACACTCGGGAAGAAGCTCGGCGCCGCCACCAAACCACCCTGCGAAGACACCGGCGGCCAGGACAAGGACGAGGATCCGGTTACGACAGAGACCGCCTACGAGGTGGACGGCATCTCTCCCAAGGTCGCCATCGCCATCGGGGACACACCGAAGACAGCCATGCTTTTCGCCGCTTACTCCGGCTCAGAACTCCCGCCCGAGGTACAGAAACTGATCGACGGCTCCTGATGTGGAACGCGGGGCTCGGTGTGGCTCAAAAGCTGACGTCACACACGCCACACCGAACCCTGCGCACAGAACAGGGCCTCGGCCGGTGTCGAAGCTGTCGGCTACCCGGCGCAGGTCATGACGACTGTCCAGGGGCTTCCGGCCGATCCAGGGACGGAACTTGATGCCAGGTCAGGGCCTCGTGGTCCGGGGGAGTGCGCACAGTCGGTGAGACCCGTGCGAGAGCGCGCGAGACGACGAAGCCCCGTCGGATTCGCTTCGGTTCCAGTGGTCGTCGCAACTCCCCGGTTCAGGGGATGCCATGGATTTCGAGATTCGCAAGGTCCACCCTCGAAAGCCTCGGTGTCCGGCACTACGACGCGGAGGCCGTCGTCACCAGTGGCTTCGTGAACGGAACTGTCTGCCTCGGGTTCGACTCCGAGGACCTCTCTGACTGGGGCCGGCTTCTCGACGCCATCGAAGAAGCCGAACAGGAGGCCGACCTCGACGAGCAGTTCACAGCGGACTGGCCCCAATCAGGCCGCACCGTATACCTCCGATTCATGTCCGGCGACCCCTACGTGGTCGAAGTCCATGACGGCACCAGCACCCAGATCGTCGTCTCCGTGCCGCTCGACGTGGGCGAAGAGTGGATAGCCGAATCCAGGGAGCGTCTGGCGGCGGCCCGAGCCGCTCTTGGCGGAGGCGCAGAGGATCACCGTGGCGCTCGTCCCTGACCGCGAGCTCGCCCTCCCGCACCACACTCCGACTGCTTGTCAACGACGATTGGGAATCAGTCACAACCGGCCTGGTCGGCTGTGACTTCGAGCGATAGGTGGCCAGGGGCCGCTCGGATCCACTCTGGTCAGCCCTTCGTGATGATTCGTAGTTGGCCACTGTGTCTACCGACAGTTGGCCATCGGGGATCCGAACTGCATGGCCGAGTCTGATTCGGGAGACCGACGTGCTTCGGCCCCGGGCTGCTGTGCAGCGCGGGGGCCGAAGGAGTGCCGTTCTCGCTCCGACTCAGGTCACTGGATTCCGGTGGCTCTGGTCACCATGCGTTGATGACCGGCGCGTCGGGTTCGTGCTGCCGCCAGGCCTCGTTGAGGCGCGCAAGCCGGTTCGCGGCGGCGATGCCGCGCAGGGACGCGACCTTGCCGTCGCTGATTTCGAACGCCACGGCGCCCACGACCCGGTCGTCGACCACGGCCAGGACGGCCGGGGAGCCGTTCACCAGCGCGATATGCATCGCGGGCGAGCCGCCGGCCAGCCGTCGCTTCGCCGGCGTGGGCTTGAAGCCGGCCCGCACGTAGGAGGCGACCCGCTCGCGCGTCTTGTACCGCAACAGCCGTTTGCCCAGTCCAGCGCCGTCCGAGACTGCTGTCACGTCGTCGGTGAGCAGCGTCACCAGCCGTTCGGTGCGCCCCGACGTGGCGGCGGCGAGGAACTCCTCGACGACCCGGCGTGCGGACGCGGGATCGGCCTCGCCGCCGCGGCGGCGCTCGGCGGCGACCCGGATCCGGGCCCGGTGGACATGCTGCTGGCTCGCGGACTCGGTGATGTCGAGGATCCCGGCGATCTCGGCGTGGCTGTACGAGAAGGCCTCACGCAGGACGTAGACGGCCCGCTCGACCGGCGAGAGGTGCTCCAAGAGGGTCAGTACGGCCAAGGACACCGATTCGCGCTGCTCGAAGGTGTCGGCCGGGCCGAGCATCGGGTCGCCCTCGAGGAGCGGCTCGGGCAGCCAGGCGCCGGCCGCTCGCTCGTGGCGCGCCTGCGCCGAGCGGAGCCGGTCGAGGCAGAGATAGGTGACGACCTTGGTCAGCCACGCTTCCGGCACCTCGACCCGTTCGCGGTCTGCGGCCTGCCAGCGCAGGAACGTGTCCTGCACGGCGTCCTCGGCGTCGGCGGCCGAGCCGAGCAGACGGTACGCGAGCGAGGCCAGCCGGCCCCGGCTGGCCTCGAACCGATCGATGGCTGCACTGTCCATGCGGAACAGCCTATGCAGCGACCCTCAGACCGGCCCGGTCAGCGGTGGCCAGGCGACGCTTGCGCTTCGGCATGCCGAAGGTCGGGTGGGCGATGCCCCACCCGGCCCCCTTGAGCACGCCCGACTTGAGCCGCGCGGCGGTCCGGCCGCCCAGGTACCAGGACTTCGACCGGACGTCTCCGTCCACCATCTGGAAGATCGCGTCCCGCCGCCCGAGGCTGATGTGGTTGCCGTGGTACTTCAGCCCAGTGGTCGGGACCTTGCTGCCTGTCAGACGTGCGATGATCGCGGCGGTCGCCTGCATGTTGGTGAAGCCGGCCGAGGCGCAGGACATCGGCAGCGGCCGGCCGTTCTCGCCGATCGCGTAGGCGCAGTCACCGGCGGCGTAGACGTCCGGGTGTGAGACCGAGCGCATGGTGCGGTCGACGACGATCTGGCCGGTCTCGGCGACCTCCAGGCCGCCGGCGGCCGCGATGGGGTGCACGGCGAACCCGGCCGACCACACAGTCACGTCGGCCGGGATGGACGTACCGTCGGCGGCGATCGCCCGTGTCGGCTCGACGGCTTCGATGTCGGTGTGCTCGTGGACGGTGATGCCGAGCCGGTCGAAGGCCTGGCGCAGGTGACGGCGGGCCTTCGGGGAGAGCCAGGCGCCCAGCTCGCCGCGGGCGGCGAGCGCGACCGAGAGGTCGGGCCGGGACTCGGCGAACTCGGTGGCGGTCTCGATGCCGGTCAGCCCCTCACCGACGACCAGCACGGTGCCACCCTCGCCCAGGCCTGCCAGGCGCTCGCGCAGACGCAGCGCCGAGGACCGGCCGGTCACATCGAAGGCGTACTCGGCCACGCCGGGGACGCCATGGTGGGCTACGGAGCTGCCGAGCGCATAGAGAAGCGTGTCGTAGGCGAGCTCGCCGTCGCCGTCCTCGCCGGTCACGGCGACGGTCCGGCGCTCGGGGTCGACGCCGGTGACGCGCGCCAGGCGCAGCCGCACCCCGGTGCCCGCGAATACGTCGGCGAGCTTGCGGAACGCGAGGTCCTGGCCGATCGCCAGCTGGTGGAGCCGCATGCGCTCAACGAAGTCGGGCACGGCGTTGACGACGGTGATCTCGGTGTCGGCGGGGGAGAGCCGGCGGGCCAGGTTTCCGGCGGCGAAGGCCCCGGCGTATCCGGCACCGAGTACGACGATGTGGTGCTTCATGGCGTTGCTCCTGTCTCGTTCGCGTGCCCTTTGAACGAGACGGCGCCCCGATTGCTGACAGGAGCCGGATGTGACGCGGGTCACCGAATCAAGACGAGCGGCTGAGCCTCCGACAGACGCTTGGGCCTGTCTTGGGCAGCCGAACGGGGCGAGGGCCAACTACGGATCGAGATAGCCATCTATCGGTCGGCATTGTGACTTAGCGCGATATCTGGTCAGGCTGGCCAACCAGAACGCTCAGTCACAGCACCGAGCACGGCTCCGGACCTGACACCTAACGCTGGGTCGTCGAGCGCGCGTTCGCCCACCTGCACTGGTTCCGCCGCCTGCGGGTCCGATGGGAGCGGCGGCTCGGGCCGCCGTCGCCAGGTCCGGGGCTAGGGCTGCCAGCACCTCCACAGCTCGGTCACATACCGGTAGGGCGAGAACGCTGACAGGTCCCGCGGAGCTGCGAAAACGTGCCGTCCAGGCGGCATCCCCACACCTCCGCCGATTCCCATCAGTCGGCGTCGAGTTCGCGCAGGTCCTCTGCCAGGCGGACCGGCCGGGAGGGAGCGGCCGCACGAGCGGTGACTCGGGCCTTCGTCCTGAGGAGGGTGAGGGTGTGGCCGGGGCGGCGGACGGGGAGGGTCACCGGCCGCTCCGGGCGTCGGCGATGGGCACGAGCCGGCCGAGGGCCGTGGTGGTGTACCAGCCGCAGCCGATCAGTGTGTTGTGCCCGGTGCCCGGCAGGCGGTGGTCCTCCATGGCGCGCAGGTGGATCAGGCAGACCGGCAAGCGGCGTGAGAGGTGCACGAGGTAGCGGGCGTGGGCGGCGACGTACGCCTGGGCGCCTCCGGCATGGCCCCCGTTCAGGTCGGGCTCCTACGTGTTGAGACTTCTTGGTTCGTCGGGCCGTGACACATCGGGTCACCGACCTTGCTCAGGGCCCCGGCGGCTGGGCTGCACGGCACCGGCCGGTCATCAGCGTTGCCGTGCCGCCACCCACCGATCGGCCCACGGTGTCCAGCGTCGGTGACGAAGGGGCGTTGGCCTCCGCCTTGCGCCGTACGGAGCCGAGCGAGCCGCTTCGGTGACAGCGTTCCGGACGCTTCCGCACGCCATGCCTCCGGTGGTGCCGCACGCAACCGCATGCGGACAGCATCGTCATCTCTTCCCGGCCGATGGGCAGCGGCCAGGTCACAGGCGGACGACGACGACAGCCGTGTCATCGGTGGCGGAGCTGAGGTCAATGAGTTCATCCGCCAGTGCCTCGACCTGACCGTTGCCATGGCGAGCGAGATGGTCGGCGAGCCGTTGCAGACCTTGGTCGATGTCCTCCCCGCGGCGCTCGATCAGCCCGTCGGTGTACAGGACGAGGGTGGCGCCGTCGGCGTAGGTGGTGGAGGCCTGGGGCCGGGGGGTGTGTTCGAGGCTGGCGCCCAATGGCGGGTCGGTCGCCTGGTCCAGGAAGCGCACGGTGCCGTCGGGGTCGGCGAGGGCCGGGGGCGGGTGGCCGGCGCTGCTGTAGGTGATGCGGTGGTCGGCCCAGGCGATGATGGTCTGCACCGCGGTGGTGGACAGGGCGCCGTCCACGGAGCGGGCGTACAGGTCGAGTCCGTCGAGTGCCGATGCGGGGCCGCCCACGACGCGGATCGCGGCGCTGAGGGCGCTGCGCAGCTGGCCCATGACGCCGGCCGCGGCCAGGCCGTGCCCGACGACGTCGCCGACGGCCACGGCGTAGCTGCCGTTGGGTAGCTGGGTCACGTCGTACCAGTCCCCGCAGACGTTCAGGGCGTGGATCGCGGGGCGGTAGCGGACCGCTGCCTGGTGACGGGCGAGGGCCTGGGGGGCGGGCAGCATCGAGTCCTGGAGCGCGAGGGCGATTTGTCGTTCGCGGGCGTTGGCCTGGCGCAGTCGCTCGTTGACTTGCTGCAACTGGCGGGAGCGGGCGTACAGCTCGAGTTCCATCTGACGACGCCGATGATCGGCGTCCGGGTCGCCGGCGCGGACGAGGTCGGTGATTTCCTCGAGGCGGTGCACGATCAGCGTGACCTGTCCGTCGGAATCCAGGACGGGGGCATTGATCGGGCTCCAGTAGCGCTCCGCGAACACTCCCGGCCGGTCCGGTTCCTCCAAATCATGGCGGATAGGACCCGCAACGTCCTGGGCGCCGCTCTCCAGCACCCGGTGCAGTGACGCCTTCAGGTCCTCCATTTCGGATTTGTCGTCCTGTGGGAAGGCGTCGAACACGTACTGGCCTATGAGCTCGTCGCGGGTGCGACCGACCAGATCTTGAAACGACGGGTTCGCGTCCATAATGACGAACACGGAATTGAGTACCAGCGTTGCACTGGGTGACGCCTCGAAGACGGCGTGGTAGTCGATCCCGGGTTCTCTCACGGCATACCCCGGACACGTTGGCGATCGAGTCCGCTATTAGTGCTCTCTTTCTTCAGTATGCTGTTGGGCTGCCGTGGTCGCCCGTCGGCCGCATGTACCTGCCGTCGCTGCCGTGAGCCGGCAGTCACGCCATGGACTGTGTCCGGCGCAAGACTCCGTGCCGGTCGCGAAGTGGCGGCCCATGACGCCCGGCAGATCCTGCATCGGCAGGTTCAGGTCAGGGAGGCCGTCGGTCCGGGCCTGCATCGGGGTCGCGACCGCGAGGACCCGGCGGGGAACGATCTGACCGTCGGTCAGCCACGCGCCGCGATTCTGCCGTCTTCAAGGGACTCGGCTGCGGCCGCGAGGGTGTCCACGACGCGGATACTGCGGGCGGCGAAGCGTGCGGGTGTCCTGGTCCAGGTCGGTGCCGCGGGTGAAGCAGCCCAGGTCGTCAGTCAGTTACCGAAACAGCGGCGCGTGGTGGACGGAGGCCGGGCCAACCGTCAGGATCCCTATAGGTTCGTCGCGTATCTCCCAGCCGTGGCAGTGCACCACGCCGTGCCGCCAGTGCCGAGCCGGCCAAGGAACGTCGGGCAGTACGTCACGCAACCCGGTGGCGACCAGCAGTCGGCGCTGCCCGCGGGACGCTGCCGTCGATCAGGGGCACGGCAAAACGCGGATCACCTTCGGCGGTCGGGTCGTCCGGGACAGCGACGGTCGCCTCGCCGGCCACGATCCGTCCGCCATAAAGGCGCACTTCCTCCCGTCCGCTGCGCAGCAGCTCCGCCGGCGCAACGCCCTCCAGGCTGAGCAGGCCGTGCGCGCCCTCGGTGGGTGCGTTACGGGGGCGTGCCGCTATCGATCACGACGACCGGAGCGGCGGGAGCGGGCGAGTATCAGCGCGCCGTTCCCTCACAGACATGCGCGTGCCTTTCCAGATGGTGAGCAAGCCCTGAGCGGGCCCTCACGCATTCACACCAAGCACGCTTTGCGTATGAGGCATACAATTTTGCTTATGACGCAAGACGATGGTGAGCTCGACAGCCTGGTACGCATGCGGATCCGCGCGCTGCGGGTGGCGCAGGGCTGGTCTCTTGACGACTTGGCCACCCGAGCCCGGCTCAGTCCCTCCACTCTCAGTCGGATCGAGACCGGTCAGCGCCGCCTTGCTCTGGACCAGCTCGTCACCCTCGCCCGTGCCCTGGACACCTCGCTCGATCAGCTCGTCGAGACGGCCACAGACGATGTCATCTCCAGCCCGATGATCGACGCAGCCCACCAGCTGATGCGGTGGCCCGTCCGGGCGGACCCGGGCATGACGGTCGTGCGTCAGCGGATGACGGATCCGCCGCCCGACAGCCCTTCGCGCATGCGTGCCCATCCCGGCCGCGAATGGCTCGTTGTCCTCTCCGGCACCGCGATCCTGCTGCTGGGCAATCGGCGCCTTCGCGTAGAGACCAATCAGGCCGCGGAGTTCCCCACCATGCTTCCGCATGCCATCGGCGCAGAGGGCGGCCCGTGCGAGATCCTGGGTATCTTCGACCGCGACGCCCGCCGCGGGCACCAAAGCGGCGAGAGCGCAAGGGACGCCGGTCGTCCGTCGCAGTGATGTGAGCGCCGCGCAGCCGCCTCTCCTTGCCGCAGGTCGAGTGCCGCTTGCCTGTTCAGCAGTCCAAGCAGCCATCATCTTGCGGATTCGGGAAGCGACCGTGCCGCACGCCTGTGATCCCCTTAGCGTGGGTGCCATGATTCACACGTTCCCGCACGCAGCGGACGATCACGGCGCGTACTCGGTCCACCAGCACGGACAGCAGCACGACGCCGACGGCCAGGCGGAGATCCTCGACCTCGATGCAGAAGTGCTCGCCGAGCACATCGCGTCCATCACCGCATGGCTGCCCGTCAAAGCCGCCCCCCTTCGGATAGTGGACCTGGGCAGCGGGACCGGAGCCGGCACTCTCGCACTGCTCAAGCGCTTCCCCGATGCTGAGGTGACCGCCGTCGACACCTCGGCCAGCCACCTGCACCGCCTGCTCGAGAAGGCCGAGTCGGAAGGCCTGGCCGGCCGAGTGCATACTGTTCAGGCCGACCTCGACACTGCCTGGCCCGACCTCGGCACGCCCGATCTCGTGTGGGCGTCAGCCTCCATGCACCACATGGCCGACCCTGACCGCACCTTGCGCCAGGTCCACGACACGCTCGCGCCAGGCGGGCTGTTCGCCGTCGTCGAACTGGCAGGCTTCCCGCGATTCCTGCCCGAGGACGCGCCAGAAGACCGGCCCGGCCTTGAGGAACGCTGCCATGCCGCACTCGACCGTCACCATGCCGAGCACATGCCGCACCGCGGCGCCGACTGGGGGCCCAAGCTGACCGCCGCCGGCTTCACCGTCGAGCGTGAACGCACCATCACCGTGAACCTCGGCCCGCCCCACACCGAGGCAGTCGGCCGCTACGCACTCGGCAGCCTGCGCCGCATGCGCGGCAGCGTCGCCGAGGCGCTGCCGGTCGAAGACCTGACCGCTCTCGACCAGCTGCTCAACACCGACAGTCCTCGCAGCATTCTGCGCCGCGACGACCTGACGGTACGCACCGAGCGCAGCGTATGGGCAGCACGACGCCGTTGACCGGGCATCCGGCGGAAGCGACCGCGGTCGCCACTTTCGGCGCTGGGGTCTGCGCGGCTCGCGGGATTCAGGTCAAGCCTCCGCACGATGCGTCGTCAAGTACCTCTTTCAGGGCGCGATTGGCCCGTACCGGCGGCTCGGACTGCACGGGCCATCGTGCCGGAGACAGTCACCCCCGATACTTCGGAGATTGCCTGGCATGACTGGCTGACCGAGGCCGAACTGATCGGCCCGGTCCGCCACGAGGCGTTCGTTCCCGACGGCCGGGAGGTGCGAGCGCTATCGTGATCTGGCCGAACGGCCTGCCCGTTCCCAGCCCGAGTGAGCTGCGAATCGACGGTCCGCCAGTGCGGTGTCGGGTGTCTGCAGGTGTTTTTCGGCAGGTTCGTCCAGGCGGTGTGCCCGGGACTGCGGGTTCGCCTGAGGGACCCGATATCCGCCGATCTCGTGTGCCCTCTTGGCGACGATTGGCCTGGGCGCAGGATGTGCGGCGCACCTGTACGAGTGTGGGCATTGCGGTGAGAAGAAGCCAATGGGGTTTCAGGGGCCCGTTGTCGGTCACCCGCAACGTACCGACCGAACGACGACAACCATCGGGAGTGAGGCACATGGAGAACTGGCGTATGCGGGCGGCCTGCCGTGACGAGGACCCCGATCTGTTCTTCCCCGTCGGAAGCACCGGCCCGGC
Source organism: Streptomyces sp. NPDC002206 (assembly GCF_053593595.1). Taxonomy (NCBI): domain Bacteria; kingdom Bacillati; phylum Actinomycetota; class Actinomycetes; order Kitasatosporales; family Streptomycetaceae; genus Streptomyces; species Streptomyces sp. NPDC002206. The sequence continues at coordinate 46,946 of NZ_JBSFCW010000010.1, read as the reverse complement.
GCTCGTGCAGACGGAAGAAGCGAAGGCGGTGTGCGGCCGATGCCCAGTTCGGGAGCTGTGTCTGGAGTGGGCCTTGGAGAACGGTCAGGACTCCGGCGTATGGGGTGGCCTGGGCGAGTCCGAACGGCGTGCGCTGAAGCGCCGCACCCGCAGGCGGGCTCAGGAATCCGGATAAGGAGGGACGATGAGCCCATGGACCCCACGGCTTGGCTTCTCGTCGGCGCGGTCGCCGCGCTGCTCACCATGGGGGTCGCCGGCGTCCTCCTGATCCGGCTGATCCGGGCAAGGAAGCTGCTCATCGACGCAGGAGTCCCGCTGCGGAACAAGGCGTTGGTGTGGGCGGCGGCGATATACACCGTGTGTCCCGTCGACCTGATCCCCGACCCCGTCTACCTCGACGACATCGGGTTCCTGCTGCTGGCGCTGCGCTCGCTCTCAGCCCACGGCCGCGGGCTGCCCGGGCGACGCCCTCCCTCATAAGGGCGGCCATCCAGCCCTCCTCACGCGCCGGCTGGTCGGTCTCGTCATCCGGAGTCGCCGGCTCCTCAACGGTCGGCTCCGGCTCTGGTGCGGCCGATCAGAGTGACCAGGCCGTGTGTCTCGCTCCAGCCTTTCTCGTCCGGCACGTACACACAACCGCTTGATCACTCCCGCGGGACGGCGGGGCCAGGGCGGGGGTTGACGCGTGCCATGCTGGAACTTCCGATTTATGGTGGCGAGCGGGGAAAGCGGCAGGGTGAGGACAGTGACACGGGCGAGCCGGACGAGGATCTGGGACCGGTTCTCAGCCTCCGACCCCGGACTGTTGCGGCTGATGGCCGGCCTGCGGACAGTCGGTGCCATCGCGCTCACGCTCGCGGTTCTGGCGCTGCTCAAGGCCGATGTGAGCCACATGGTGGCCGGTGCCATCGCGGCCATGGTCGCGACCTTCGCCATCAAGGAGAAGCAGCGGCGCGAACAGGCCATCACGCTCGCGCTCGGCCTGCCGGTGGCGCTCGTGGCGATGTCATTGGGAGCGCTGTTGAGCACCGAGGTCGTCGCGGGCGACCTCGTCTTCCTCGCCTTGATCTTCGCTGCGGTCTACAGTCGCCGGTTCGGTGATCGCGGTACGGCCCTGGGACTCATCGGGTTTCAGATCTACTTTGTGTCCCTGTTCGTCAGGGCCGCAGTCTCCGCGCTGCCGGGGCTGTGCGGAACACTGGTCGTCGCGTTCGTCTGCAGCGCGGTCGTGCGGTTCGGCCTGGTTGTTGAGACACCCGAACGCATTCTGCTGCGACTGCGCGAGGCCTTCCGCGCGCGCCTCGCCCAATTGGTGTCCGCCCAGATCGAGTTGCTCGACGCCGGGCCGGACCACGTCGAGAAGGCGCTGGAGGACGTACGCCGGCACACCGCGCGCCTCCACCAGAGCGCGATGATGATCCAGGGGCGGCTGGAGGAGGGCACCAGCGACAGTGCCACAGCCTTGCTCGTCCAGCGCCGTGTCGCCGACGCCGAGATCGCCGCCGAGCGGCTCGGCGTACTCATCCTCACCGCGCGCAGCTCCGAACGCGCCGATACGCTCACGCTGCATCTGCCGCATGCGCCCGCGCCACCGCCCGGCAACCGACTGCGGACACAGGACGACATCACCGCGACGCTGCGCCGTGATCTCAACGCGTTGCGCCTGCTCGTCGCCCGCCCGGCCTCGAACAATCGCGGCGCCGCCGTGGCTCACCTGCGCAATCGGCTGCTCGGGTATCGGGACGAGGAGAATCTGCCGCGCGCCTCCGTCCCCGTCCAGGACGTCTTCCGTGGCATCGGGGAGGCGGCGCGCGGTGTCATGGGCCTACGGCTGGCCCTCGACGGGCCCCAGGACGAGTCCGACGACACACCTGCGACGACACGTTCCCGTGAGGAACTGGACGCCGAGGACTTCGCCATCGCGCAGGCCGAGGAGACCGAGCCTGTCGAGGATGTCCGCAAGGGACTGGAGCGTCCCACGACCCGTGCCGCGGTCCAGGTGTCGGTGGGTTCGGCGCTGGCCATCGTGGGCGGGGAGTTCCTCTCCAGTCAGCGCTGGTACTGGGCGGTGCTGACCTGCTGGGTCGTCTTCCTGAACACGGCGTCCACCGGGGAGATCCTGGTCAAGAGCTACCGTCGGCTGCTGGGCACGGTTCTCGGCGTCGTCGCCGGTGTCGGCCTGGCGGGCCTGGTGGGTCACCACACCTGGACGGCGTTCGCACTCGTGCTGCTGTTCATCTTCGCCATGTTCTTCACGGCGCCGCTGTCGTACGCCCTGATGTCCTTCTTCGTCACGGCGGCACTGGGGCTGCTGTACACGCTGCTCAACACCTACAGCTCCGCGGTACTCGTCCTGCGCATCGAGGAGACCGCGCTCGGCGCCGCCTGCGGCGTGATCGCGGCCGCCGTGATCCTGCCGGTGCACACCGATCGCCGCACCGACGAACTCCTCGGCACGGTGCTGACCCGGCTCGGTGATGTCACTGACGCCGCGGTGGAGCAGCTGAGCGGCGGGCCCGCGCGCGATCTGCTGGACATGGCCCGGGAGCTCGATACGGCACTGGACGATCTGCGGTCCTCCGCGCAGCCGTTGACCCACCCGATCACCCCGCTGCGGACCCGCCGCCAGACCGCTCGCTACGTCGTGGCGCTGCTGGAGACGTGCGCCTACCACGCGCGTTCGCTGGCGGCGACGGCCCAACTCCTTCCGAGCAGCAAGAGCGTCGCCGCGGACCCGCTCCTGAAGGGAGCAGGCCGGCGCATCGCCCACAACATCGACGTCCTCGTCGCGCGCGTCGAGGACGACGACCGCGACGGCGTGGTGGAGACCGGCGCGAGCCTGGCCTCCATGCTGGAGACGGACAAGCCCGGCTTCCCCCGGCACGACCGTGTCACGGACCGTGTCCTGCGGCATCTGCAGCGCCTGGACGAAGGTTTGATCGGTCTGGCCCGCCCTCTCAGGGTGTCTGTCGCGACACCCGACCGGGCGTCGTCCCGGGGCGTGGGCGCGTAGCCGGGCCGGCGTCAAGAGGGGCCCTGCCTGCACCGAGAGTTGCCGACCTTGCCCAGGCATGCCGGAGTACTTGCTTTTCGGGCTGGGCAGAACGTGAACTTCACACCGTCGAGGGCGTCGCCGTGCCGGCCAACGTCGCCGCGGACACCGAGGGCGCAACTGTTTGATCGGTTCCCAGTCCTGTAGCGCCGGATCAACCTCGGTTCGTGCGTCGAGCCTGGCACGTACCTCCAGCTCCGTGCCCGGCAGAACGCCGCGCGTCCGACCGCTTGTAGGGTCCGCGTTGCCGCGGGCACTGATTCCTGCGGGAACGGCAGAGTCCGGAATGGGTGAGCAGTGGCCGTGTCGGTTGGTCATGAGCAATTGGGCCCGAGTCCGAGGCACGCCCGTACCACCTGGTTGGTTGTCTTGGTGAAGGTCCACTGCCGCGTCTCCTGGCGTGGGGCGAGACTTGGATGGTGCTCATGGCCGGCCGACCGCGCTGACAGATGCGCTGGCACTGCTTCCAAGAAGGCCGATTGGGCCGAACCGGGTCGGTGCCGTACAGTTCACCATGTCGACGCGGGGTGGAGCAGCTCGGTAGCTCGCTGGGCTCATAACCCAGAGGTCGCAGGTTCAAATCCTGTCCCCGCTACTCAAACGTGAAGGCCCGGTGGATACCGGGCCTTCACTGCGTCTGGCCCCGCTCGAACCTGGCCCTGAGGCAACAGGACTCCGGGACGTAGAAGGCGTCAACAACATTGCGTCTTCGAGGCCAAGCTCGCCACGACCCCGTCCGCCAACGGTCCCTGGAGATCGGCCCCTCCGCAGTCGCCGTCGGCAAGCCGGTCTCCTCCTGCACACTGGGCGCCGCCTCCGAGGTCACCCTCCTCCTCCCGGACGACCGCCTGCGCCGCGAGAGCAAGCAGGCGAGCCGGGCGGTGACGCACACGGAGGGCGGCTGACGCTGGCGGGGCACGCAACAGGGCTCTCTTGCGCACCCGCACGCACTCTTGCCGCGAGTGGTTGCATACACAACCATTGCTGGGGTCCGGCATCCATGGTTCGCGTCCATCCCAGGAGGACACATGCGCCCCAGTAGGAGAACGGTCCTGACCGCAACAGCGGCGGGTGCGGGGGTCGCGGCGCTGGGGCGCCCGGCCGAGGCGTCGGAGGCGTCGGGGTGCGGACCGCGCCCGCCCGCGACGGCCCAGTCGCCCTCCCGCGAACTGCGTTCCCTGATCAAGGAGATCGACCACGACCGGATCGAGGCCACCGTCCGCAAGCTGGTCTCCTTCGGTACGCGGCACACGCTCTCGGCGCAGGACGACCCGGTGCGGGGAATCGGCGCGGCGCGCGACTGGATCGCGGCCGAACTCCGCACGTACGCTGCTGAGTCGGGCGGCCGGATGTCGGTGGAGCTCCAGTCGTACGTCCAGGAACCGGCGACCCGCATCCCGACCGCGACCCGCATCACCAACGTCGTCGCAACGCTGCGGGGTTCGGTCACGTCGGAGCGCGTGTACGTCGTCTCGGGCCACTACGACTCGCGGGTCACGGACGTCATGGACGCCACCTCGGACGCGCCGGGCGCGGACGACGACGCGTCGGGGGTCGCCGTGGCGATGGAGCTCGCGCGGGTGATGGCACGCCGGCGCCCGGCGTCGACGATTGTGTTCGCGGCGGTGGCGGGGGAGGAGCAGGGGCTGTACGGAGCCACGCACATGGCGGAGCAGTTCAAGTCGGCCGGCGCGGACATCCAGGGGATGTTCACGAACGACATCGTCGGCAGCAGCACGGCCGACGACGGCAGCCGGGACCCGTACACCATCCGTCTGTTCGCGGAGGGCGTGCCCAGTTCGGAGACCCCCGAACAGGCGGCGACACGCCGCTCGGTGGGCGGCGAGAACGACTCCCCGTCCCGCCAGCTGGCCCGTTTCGTCCGCGACGTCGCTGAGAACGACGCGACCGGCATGCACGTCCGCGTCGTCTACCGCCGCGACCGCTACCGCCGGGGCGGCGACCATGTCCCGTTCCTCGAACGCGCCTACCCGGCCGCGCGTTTCACCGAACCGGCTGAGGACTTCGCCCACCAGCACCAGGATGTGCGCGTCGACGCGGACAGCAAGCAGTTCGGCGACCTGCCGGAGTTCTGCGACTTTCCCTTCGTGGCACGGGTCGCGAAGGTCAACGCGGCGGCCCTGTGGACGCTGGCCCAGGCACCGGGGACGCCACGCAACGCAAAGGTCGTCACGTCCACGCTGACCAATTCCACACAACTCCTGTGGACCCGCGGTGCCGAGCCGGACCTCGCGGGCTACGAGATCGTGTGGCGTGAGACGACGGCTCCCGAGTGGACGCATGTCATCCCGGTGGGTGACGTGACGACGTACGAGATCGATCTCTCCAAGGACAACGTCTTCTTCGGCGTACGAGCGGTGAACAGGGCGGGGGAGCGGAGCCCGGTGGCGTTCCCCGCACCTTAGAATTAGGGGGTCCTGTGGCGTTCCCGGCACCGCGGGGTGAGGTGCCGGGCCGCCGCCCTACCAAGGCTCCGGTGACCTCTACCTGGGGTCGGGCGAGCCCGCTGAGCACATAGCTCGCCGGTACGGCCCGGCCGGCCTCCGGTGTCGACCCCGCGGAGTACGCACGCTGAAAGCTGTAGGGCGCCGAGCGGCCGTGAGGATGCTCGCCGTCGAGGTCCGCCACGAGTGTGCGACATCCCGTGAGTTCCCCTGAGCCCTGCTGAGTCCCTGTGTCCGTGGCCAGCGGGTTCTTCCTCCATCGCGTGGCCTGTCGCCAGGTGACGTAACTTCGGGATTCCTGAAGCGCTCTCATCCCGTCCGACCGATCCGTAGCCGGCATGAAGGCGAGGAGGCTCGGGTCGGCGGCACCGGCAGTCGTACGGGGCCTGCGCGAGCACTGGGCGCCCGCATCGGCGGAAGAGCTGGAGCAGTTCGAGACCGATGCGTGGTCCGGGTTCGTCCTCGCCCGCACTTCGGCAGGTCTGGCGGACAGCACGATCCGCGGAGACGTCGGACACCTGGACCAGATCAGGACCTGGTTCGGCCGGCCGCTGTGGGACATGGAGCCGGCCGACGCCGACGCGTACTTCGGGAAGGTACTACGTGATGCGCCGAGCGGCGGCCGGTTGGTACGCTCCCCGGCGCTGACCAGCAAGGCCTAGCCGATGCCGCTCAGACCCGTCAGGCTCCAGAATCACTACGTCGCGTGGGGTCGATGAAGGGGACGTTCGGGGCCGTTCTCATCACCGCAGCGGCCAACTGCTTGAGCTCCGTCGGAGGCCTGTCCCCACTTGACGACGGCCCCGGCAACAGGCATGCCAACCAGCTTGTCCATCCGGTCGAGAAAGCGAAGCGTACGAGGGACCCCGCTCCGGGCCGACCCCCAGTGGCGGGCGTAGTGCGACGCCTGCATTGCGGCCGGCTTCCCCTCGGACGCCCCGGGGCCTCGACGCCGCTGGCGGAACCGCCTGAGCCTCTGACACCGCGCCTACCCGTCGGCGGCCAACGCCCGCACCGCGCGCTCCACTGCGGCTTGGCGCCCCTCGGGAGTTCGGGCTTGGAGCAAGGGCAGAAGCACCAAGTACTTCGCGGTCTTGTCGAGTGCCCCGAAAGCTTTTGTCGCCCGGGTATCCGCCGCCAGCGCCGCCGCCAGTTCGTCGGGCACCGCGGCCGTCGACTGCGGCGCGTATGCGGCGGCCCAACGTCCGTCCGCCTGCGCCTTGCGTACCTCCGCCAAGCCCGGCTCGCGCATCCGGCCCGCGGCCGCCAGCGCGGTGACCTTGTCGACGTTGACTTGCGACCACAGGCTCTTGGGGCGCCGCGGCACATACTTCTGCAGGTAGTACGAAGCGTCGAGCGACCGGCGCTGACCCGAGATCCAGCCCCAGCACAGCCCCGCGTCGACCAGTTCGTCGGCTGTCACGGACGCGATCCCGGAGCCCTTCTTGGCGACCTTGACCCACACGCCGTCGTACCGTGCGTGGTGAGCCGCCAACCAGCCGTCGAACGCCTCGCCGTCCGCGAAGGCAACGACCTCGACACCGCCGATCTCGTCCATGGCCCCATGCTATGCGGCCACCGGCCCGGCGCCGGGCTCCTCGCGTTCTACGACTTCCCCGCCGAACACTGGGTGCACCTGCGCACGACAAACCCCATCGAGAGCACTTTCAGCACCGTGAAGCTGCGGACCAAGGTCACCCGCGGGGCCGGCAGCCCGGTCGCGGCCCTGGCGATGGTGTTGAAGCTCGTCGAGTCCGCCCAGACCCGCTGGCGCGCGATCACCGCACCTCACCTCGTTGCCCTCGTCCGCAACGGCGCCCGCTTCAAGAACGGTCACCTCGTCGAACGCTCCGAAGCGGGGGCCGCCTGATGACTCCGAAAGACGAGCGCCGCTACCCAAAGCTCCTGCGGGTTCCCCAGCCGGCAGACGATGCCTGGCTGTCCCAGCCCGAGGCAGCCCGCCAACTGGGCATCGCTCTCTTTCGCATCGGCGCACTCATCGCTTGCGGACACCTGGCGCCCGCGAAGAACTCAGCCGGGAGGGCGGGCGTCACGATCACCAGCGTGCAGGCAGGGACGACCTGGCGCGACAGCGCCACATACCGCGAAAAAGCCCTTCGTCCTCTCAAGGACACGATCGGCTTCTTCTAACTACCCGGTCCACAGGTCTTGACGATTACTCACGCTGCGGACGTCCGCAACGGACGGCTGCTCCCCGCACCCGCGGGGATGATTCCGGGAGGCCGTACAGCGCCCCGTGTCGTGCACAAGGTTGATGTCAGTGCCACGCAGGGTTCTGTCAGTTGTGGCTGACCCACATCCGGTCCGGTGAGAAGATGCAGCCGATCCTGACCTGAACGGCTTCGAGCCGGGTGAGGATGTCGACGGTGGATGGCAAGGCGAGAGTTTCAGTACCTCGCCTCCCCGCCCGTCGGAGGCGAGCCCCGTAGATGTCGGCAAGCTGCTGGCTGGGAACGCTGCCGTCCCATACGACGAACTCGCCTCCGTCGAGAAGCGCCGCTCTGGCGGGTTCGCAGGCCCTGGTCTGGCCTCCCAGCATCCCGGCGAGTTCTGCCCGGTCCATCTGTCGCCCTTTCGCCTGCTGTCCCACTGTCTTGCTGCCCCGCTGTCCGCTCAGTCGTCAAAGTGGAGGTCAGGTCGCGTCCAGAGGGTGAGGTCGCTGCTGGTGGCGACCGCCAGGGTCAGGCCGGAGGGAGAGAAACCGGCTGCGCGGAGTTCTGAGTACTCGGAATGGAAGATGTGCCACCACGTCCCTCCCGCCGGGCCTTTGTGGGACCCGCCGTCGGCGGAGAGGACGACGCGGTCGTGGGGCCACTCGGGGCTGACAACGTCCAGGGTCCAGCCGTCTGGTGTGGTGCTGTGCAGGCCGCCGCCGAAGAGCCCGGCGATACGCACCGGCGTGCCCTCGATCGGGCCGAGCCCGGGGCAGGTGAGCTCCGGCGACGCGTCCGGAGTGCTGGTGTCGGGGTCTGGGTCCCGATCGCGGGCGACCTTCTCGCCGGTGACCGCGTCGAAGAGTCCATGGCCGTCGCTGGACACGACCATGACGAGGTCGTGTCCGCTGTCGGGATGGACGGCGAAGCCAATGCCGAGCAGACCCCCGATGGGGGTCCTGTGGTCCAGCACCGGCTGCCACGGCGCCGGGGCCGGCATGACGGTGGCGGCGATGTAGCGCTCGCGCAGCTTCTGCTGGTACTCCGTGATCAACTCGTCTCCTTGGGGCTGTCTGTGTCGAGGGTCAAGACCACAAACGATCTCAAGGTGACAAGAACGATGCACCTTCGGTGACAGCAATCCTGCTCACGCCGCCTCGGAGGGCGGGGTCGGGGCAGCTGTCGGGTGACAAGTTCCGTGCTCAGGCACATCAGTGCCGCGGCGAGGCCCAGGAAGTGGCGCTGAGGATGAACGGAGCTCTTGCGGTAGATCACCGCCAGGAATACCCACGGCTCGCCCGCGAAGGATTCCCGGGCGGGGTCCGTGACCGTCAGCAGACTCCGCAGCGGGCCGGGGACATCCCGGGCCCCCGTCCCCGCGAAGTACGGATCCGCTTCCTCCCGCAGGGCGGGCTGTTCCATGTGCAGGTCGGCCCGGATACGTCCGGCCCGGTTCTTGTGCTGGACGAGCCGTACGCGGCCGTCGGTGCACTCGACGTCGGAGACTTTCAGATCGTGGAGCCGCCCGGGCGCCGCGAGGGCGGCTGCAGCCACTGCGCGCGCCGCCGCTGCCATCCGGCACGGGCGACCCGGGCCCGGATCATGGTCGTTGCTCTCTGGTGGGGGCCGGTTTCGCCGTGTAGCGTTGCTGCCAGATGTCGTGGTTCGCAGTCCCTGCCCGCGCTCCGGCGTGGGTGTTTTGCTGTGCAGTGCGAGACCAGGGCGATCACCTCCGGGTCCGCGCGGTGCGGATCCGATATCGACTGGAAGGCACGAGCATGGCCAGCGGAATCGTCAAGTGGTTCAACTCCGAAAAGGGTTTCGGCTTCATCTCCCAGGACGGCGGCGGGCCGGACGTCTTCGCGCACTACTCCAACATCAACGCAAACGGCTTCCGTGAGCTCCAGGAAGGCCAGGCCGTGACCTTCGACGTCACCCAGGGCCAGAAGGGCCCGCAGGCGGAGAACATCACGGTCGCCTGATCAGCGACTGGACACCACAAGGCTCCTGGAGCGCAGACTCCGGGAGCCTTGTGGGGAGTCCGACACCACCTACGCCTCGGTCGGCTGTCAGTGGGCGTGCTTGAGTGCCATATGGGCGTCGACAAGGCCGCCCTCCGCCTCGACGCAGGTGGCCCTGGTCAGACAGCACGTCTCTCGCCTCGGACGTTGCCACTGGCTTTGCGTTGTTCATAGTCGAGGCCGCCGTATTCGTATGGAAGAGCTTCGGCTACGGCATGCAGATATGGGCTGCGCAGGGGGCGTAAGCGGAGATCGACACGTCGCAACTCGCGAGCATCGCATGGGCGGAACATTTCCTCTTCAGCACGCTCGTACTTGCCGGTCTCGCGGCGCTGATCCGCACACCGTGGACAGCGCTAGTGCAGCTCCTCGCAGCCGGAGCGCTGGCCGTGCTGCTGGTGCTCTCACAGCACGACTACGACCGCACCCACCCGGGCCCTGCGCCTACCCCGAACGTCGGGTACTCGCCCTGCTACGGCGGCAGCGGGACCTGCCAATGAGTCGCTGAGCCTCGCCGACTCGGATGCGCACTCGCCAACTGAGGTAAGGAGCACTTCATATGGCGGATGGGCACTTGAGGTGGCGAGGTGAGTATCCCGACGGTTGCTGCCGAGCGCCATCGAGGCCTTGAGTGGAAGCCGACGTGGGCGGCGCGACTCGTCGAGGTGACCGGCCGAGCGACGTCCGGTTCAGAGACGGACGGTCATCTCCACGGCCACGTCGTCACCTGCCGAGAGGGCCTGCGGCTTGCGTACAGCCTTCCTGAGTGGCAGCAGATAGCCGCCGTCTTTGGGGAAGAGCGACGTCGTGAAGGTGATCTCGCCGATGCGGGCCTCGACAGGGATCACGCCCCAGCCGTACGTGGCCATGACAGCCACCTCACGGATATCGGCGGTCTGTTCCTTGGGCACGGTGGCGAAGTAGAACGGTGAAGGCCCACGCCATTCGATCACGTGTCCGGTGAACACGACTTTCATGAGGTCGGTCCGTTCGTCAGGAGGGCCAGATCCCGGTCAGCCTAAATACAGTGCCACCTGGAGCTAATGACAGATGCTTTGGCAACGCCCAATCCGCTGAGTGAAGTGCTCCTTACCCAGTTGACGGGTTGACTCCGGTCCGAAGAAGACCTGGCTCCCGCACCCTCACGCGCACGGGCCATTGGTACGCCGCCCCCACTCGAGGAGCGGCCTGCCCACCAGCTGGGCGTCGCCGGAGCCGGCGGAGCTGCCAGGTCCGCCGGCGGGCGGCAGCAGTGGCGGCCGCCCGCTTCCATAGTGGAGTTGAGGTACTCCCCAACGCCGCCGTCGGACGCTTTCACCGGGACGTGGCCCGGACGCCGCGAGGATGCGGCCAGTGCGTGCGCCGACCGTAGGTCTCCGGCACACGCGACCCGGGTACGGATCATGGCGAGAGATTGCGCTGGGCGGATGGGGAAAGGCTGAGACATGGACCTCAGCGAACTCCAGCGCCGCGCCCTGCGCATTCATGACCTCTACGACGAGCTGAACCTGAGGGAACGAGGCCGGGTATGGACACGGGAGGAGTTCATGCTCGGCTTCGTCGGGGACGTCGGCGATCTGGCAAAGATCGTCATGGCACAGGAAGGTGCCCGTGACATGCCGGGCGGACGTGCCGCTCTGGAGCACGAACTTGCGGATTGTCTGTGGTCCGTCCTTGTCCTCGCGCACCGGTACGACGTCGATCTGGACGCCGCGTTCCTGCACACGATGGATGAGCTCGCCACATCGATCAGCGCGCGCGATCGACGCGATGTCGGACCGGCATGACCGTGGGCAGACTCAGTCGTTCATTACCACCCGGCCGTGTAGCTGCCCTGACGTCATTCGGCCCCGCCCGCGCCGCGCGGCCACACCGGATCAGGAGGGCTCGGGGGTGGGCAGCATCGGAAGCGGAGCCTGCCCGGAAGCCCCTCGCACGTCGATCGGGCCGTCTGCGAGCGTCGTCCTGGGCAGGGGATCGTGTTGTACCTGGTCCGTCGACGCTTGTTCTGGCCGATGGCGCGCTGCTCTCGGCTTGATCACCGTTGCTTTGGACAAGCCAAGTGCGTCGGTGTGAACGTGGCTGCCGCGCCCTCTGACCGCCCGTCGGCTACCAGCCGGTCGCGCGCCTGACCGAGAATGGCCAGGACCTCGACAAACCAGACAACGTTGATCGGGTGTCCAGTCATGCGATGTGTGCACGAATTATGCACTGTTATGGCTGAGAGGCGGCTGAACGAGACCATCACAATGCTGTTTCTGTCTGGACCCGCCGGCGTCGCATGGGCGGCGGGGCACAACGTCGAGGAGCACGACGCATCGAGCACCCCGCACTGCGTGGTCCCGTTTCCTCGGCGGGCGCGCTGTGGCTGCCCAACGAGGCGCGTCCACAGTGCAGCCTTGTTGGGAGCCTTGTCCCGCGCCGCGGTGGCCGCCTGCGGACCTGGCGCGTGGTGCACCGGCCCGCCGGCGACCGCCGTGGTTCTGCTCGGAGGTGGTTTGCGGCTCCTAATGGTAGGTCACGGTGATCGCGGCGTGGACAGTGTGCCGCGGTACGGTGACCGTCAGGATCCCGGAGTTGGCGTCCCAGTGGTAGGCGTGCGGTGGCAGGCGCACGCCGTTGGCGGTGACGCGGGTGGGCGTGCACGTCCCCATGATGGAAAGGGTCCACTGGCGGTTTTTCCCCTGACCGCGGAAGGAGCCCTTCGTGGGGCTGATCGACACGGTGTGGCGCTCGCCGGACTCCTTGTACCGGATCTCTGTCGTGGCGATCCGGCCCGGGCCCGCGGTGGTCCCGTTGTCCTCGTAAAGGCCGAAGGACCGAGGAGCGGCGCCGCCAGGAGCGCGAGGCCGCCCGTGCTCTGGGGCGGCAGGGGTGCGAGGAACTGGCCCGGCTGGGCCGGGAGCCCTGTGGTCCTGGGGCGGCCGAGGATGTGGCGGGTCAGGAATGCGGGCGCCGTCGATAGTTCCGGGTAGTTCCGGGTCTCTTCGTACTCCGAGTGTGGAGCTCTGAGCTGCTGGGGTTCCGATGGGTCTTGTGGGGTACGCGGCGTTTACGGCTTGTTCTGTGAAGTGGAGGCGTCATGACGGGGAAAGCGGAGGCGCGGCAGTTCTGCAAGGCGTGTGGCACGCCTGCGCGGGAGGGGGAGTTGTGTGAGCACTGTGGGAAGGTGCTGGAGTTGTCGGATCGGTGTGGGGCGGTTGAGGACGAGGGGGCCGCTGCGCAGCGTGTTTTTGAAGGCCGGGACGGCTAGTCGGTACAAGTGGAGGCAAGGCATGTGTGCTGACCGGCCGTCACTCTGGAGAGTGACGGCAGCCCCTCATCAGGCCGGATGCGCCCTGTATGGCAGGGGTGTCCGTGTAAGGAGTTCTTGTGACCACCTATGTCATCACTGTTCCCGGTACGTTCGTCCATGGAGTCAGCGATGCCTCGCGCATCGATATGGAACGCAGGCTGCGCCCTCAGGATCCGAAGAACACCGACCTGGGGGAGAGCGAGGAGTTGAACCTTCTGACGGTTGGTGAGGGCAGTACGTTTTCCGTCAGGATCGAAGTAGAGGCCGATAGTCGGGCGGGCGCCGAGGCGGAGGCAGTACGTCTGGTTTCCAGCGCGCTGAGGGACAGCGGCTTCTCACAGGACGATGCCCCGCTGGGGCAGGCCGCCGTGACCGGCATCGATCGCGAATTCTGACCACAGGCACCCGAGGTTGATGGGCTGCGGGGTTTTGTCAGCGGCGATTCGACTGTGTGATCTCAGTCCCATGTGTGGCCGAGCGTTGTAGTTGGCCCGTCCGGGCAAGACGGTGTCGTATGCGGTACAGGCGGCGACTCCGCACCGATCCCGGATCGAGCTTTGTCAGTGGTTGGTGACAGGCTTACGGGGCGCTGATCAAGGGATACGACGACGGCCCGCTGGTTGCGGGGGAGTCACTGCTCACTCGCCCGGGCTTCTGGTCGAACTACCTCACCACCAAGTCGTCATCGACGCCGGCACCCGCTCGATCGTCGTGGTCGGCCGGCCCCTTCCCGGGAACCGCAACGACCCCCTGATCCGTGCGATGGATGGCAAGTCGGCCGCCACCAGCACCTACGTCGACGGCGGCGAAGAGGCGGTGCGCACCATCGAGATCCGCGACATCCGCACCACCGGCTGCCTGCGCGCTGTCCTCAACTGCCATCGTTCGTCTGCTGCTGGGCGAGTACGAGGCCCGCTGCGGGTCAGATGGTGAGGCGGCGGGCGATCCGCAGACAGGCCTTGCAAGTCGGAGGGGGCCGTCGTCGACGAAATCGAAGGCTGTTGAGATCGACCGAATGCAGACAGCCGCTGTTCGCCTCGCGGACAACCGATCGGCGATTTTCGTGTTGCAGTCTCACGCCACATGACCAACTCTTTGAGAACCCTTGATCGGCGAAGATTCCTCACCTTGACCGGTGGCGCGGTCGCCGTCCTGACTATCGCTCAGCTGAGCGAGGCGCTCGCTGCCCAGGCCGCTGAACTCGACATGGCGCCTTTCACCCTCGGTGTCGCCTCCGGCGACCCCGACCACGAAAGTGTCGTGCTGTGGACCCGCCTGGTGCCGGACCCACTGAACGCCGAAACCGGTGGCATGCCGGCGGAACCCGTCGAGGTGCAGTGGGAGGTGGCACGCGACGAGTCGTTCAGGAAGGTGATCCGGAGCGGGTCTGTGTCGGCTCTGCCCGAAGCCGCCCACACCGTGCACGTGGTGGTCGACGATCTCGCACCGGACTGCTGGTACCGGTATCGGTTCCGGTCCGGTGGAGTGCTCAGCCCCACCGGACGCACCCGCACCCTGCCGGTGCCCGGCAAAAAGTGGATCGTATGCGGTTCGCCTTCGCCTCCTGCCAGTCGTGGACCGGCGGCCGCTACTCCGCCTAACGCGACATGGCCCAGCAGGATCTCGACTTCGTTCTCCACCTCGGCGACTACATATACGAAACATCCGGCGGCAGCCTGGCCGAGTTCCGCCGGCTGCACGCGCTCTACAAAACCTCGCCGGACCTGCGCGCCGTGCATGCCCGCTTCCCGTTCATCCTCACCTGGGACGACCGCGAGGTACAGAACAACTACGCCGGTGACATACAGGGCGCGGCCGGTGACGGCCGCCCATTCCTGGAGCGGCGGGCCAACGGCTACCAGGCCTACTACGAGCACCTCCCGATGCGGCCGGAGCAGAAGCCGAAGGGCGCCGACGCGCTGATGTACCGCAAGGTCCAGTTCGGAAAGCTCGCCGAGTTCAGCGTGCTCGACACCCGCCAGTACCGAACCGACCAGGCCAACGGGGACGGCCGGAAGCCCCAGACCCCGGACGTCTGGGACCCCGAGCGCACCATGACCGGACCGGAGCAGGAGAAGTGGCTGCTGAACAACCTGGCCAACTCAAAGGCCCGTTGGAACGTCATCGCTCAGCAGACCATCATGGCCCAGTTCGACTACGACCTGGGACCTGGGACCTGACAAGATCGTCAACCTGGACCAGTGGGACGGCTACGCGGGCGCCCGCGACCGCATCCTCGACTTCATCGCCAAGGAACGACCGTCCAACCCCGTGGTGCTCGGCGGCGACTGGCACACCCCCGTCTCCCTCACCCCGACCCTCCGCAACTGGGACCCCGACACCTACCCCAGCGACACGCCCGTCGCCTCCACGGACGACTAAACCCTCTTCGGACCCGTTGCCTACCGCCTTACCCTCTCTGGCGCTATCGACCTCGGCCTGCTGGCCGATCACCAGATCCTCGTCCCCGCCGTCGACAACACCGACCTGCGCGACTGGCTCGCCACCGGACCCGGCGCGGGCGTCGACGGACTGCGCCTCGCAGGCCGCCCGGTCGCTGTCCTCAGAGCCATCCACGACCACCGGCTGCCCCGCGCGCTTCCACCATCGACGCCGTCGTCTTCGCCGACCTGGACGTCGATCCCTTCGCCGAGGGCGCGGGCGTTGCTGGGTGCACCGTCGAACCTCTGCGCGCCCACGACGAAGGTCTCAGTGCCCGCCTTGCCGACCCCCGCATCCAGCGCCCCACCCACACCGAAGACCCCAGCCGCTGGCTCCATTTTGACCGCCCCACCCAGCAAGAAGAAGTTGCCCTCGCCCTCACGCTGCGTGTCTTCCAACCCAAAAGCGCCGACTGGCGCCGCGGCCTCACCACTGCCGGCCGCTACTTCCGCACCCACCACCACTTCGACGTCCCTCAGACCTTTGAAGTCGACGTCGGATACCCGCTCGGCCGCTGGCTCACCCGGCAACGCCACCTGCACAACACCGGCGCCCTCGATACTGCCCGCATGTCCCGTCTCACTCAATAGAGTCGTTTTCTCAACGAACCGAGTCGTTCGTGCTTCTGTCTCAGCGAACCTAGTCGCGCGACTGAGTGCCCACCGAGCCGCACCGCACGGCCCCTCTTAGGTTCTGTCCGGCCGATCATGCTCGGAGCCAGATGACGGTCGCTGCCGCGGTGACGGTACCCAGGTAGACGTAGGCGCGCTTGTCATACCTGGTGGATACAGCTCGGTGGTTCTTGAGCTTGTTGATCGCCCGTTCCACGGTGTTGCGTTCCTTGTCGAAGCCGGGCGGGCGTCCCCCTGCCCGGCCCCTGTGTAGGCAGTTCATGGCCTGGTCGCTCTTCTCGGGGATGACGTGGGGGATCCCTCGTCGTCGCAGGTAGTGGCGGGTCCGGCTGTTGCTGTAGGCCTGATCGGCGCTCACGCTGTCCGGTGTGCTGCGCGGGCGCCCCGGCCCAAGGCGAGGCACCCGAATTCGCTCGATGACCGGCTCGAACTGGGTGCAGTCCGCCCGCTGGCCCGCCGTCAGCAACAGTGACAGCACACGGCAACGGCCGTCGGCACTCAGGTGGATCTTGGTGGTGAAGCCTCCTCGGGAGCGACCGAGCGCCTCACCTCCCGCACCACCTCCACCAGGCGGGCCTGGAGTCTCGCCCACGGCACCCCGCTCTGGTGTGCTATCGCCACCGCCCCCTTTGACGGAGGTGGTGGCGGGGTCTTGCGGGCGCCGGCCGCGTGCTGGTGGGCACGGATCGAGGTGGAGTCGATCGAGACGTCCCAGTCGATCCCGCCGACAGCATCGGCCTGGGCCTGTACCTGTTGGAGCAGCCGCTCCCAGGTTCCGTCGGCTGACCAGCGCCGATGGCGCTCATAGACGGTCTTCCACGGCCCATAGCGTTCAGGCAGGTCCCGCCACTGCACCCCGGTCCGGATCCGGTGCAGGATGCCGTTGACCACCTGACGGTGGTGGCGCCACCGCCCGCAGCGGTTGTTGCCCACTGGCAAGAACGGCTCCAGACGTCGCCACTCCGCCTCTGTCAGATCCCCCCGACCAGTCATACAAGAACCAACGATTCAGTGGACGGCATGGGCACGGTCAGCACCGGCGATGCCACCATGCCAACTCTGAATCTGCTGTGGGCTCGTGGTGCGTTCGTCTGAGTAGCACTTCGTCCAGGCGCTCGATCTGCACCCGGAGTTCGGCGGCGGCCCTCGGCGGCAGCATGGACAGAGCCTCTTGCAGCTTGTCCCGGGCCCAGCCCTCGCCGCAGCACGGGCAGGTGAACTCGGCCTCGCACAGCCTCCAGCGGCGTTTGGTGCCGTGGACGCGCATGGACCACACGCTCAGCGCGACAGACACAATGCCTGGCGTCAGTCGCTCCCGTTCGAGCCCGCGGACTGCCGCATTTGCCGCCCCCGACAGGCCAGGAACATCGCGATAGCGCACCCAGGGTCTCCTCCAGCCATGTTCCCGCGGCCGAAGTGAAGATGGCGTTCTACGCGGCACGGCCCCTTCGAAAATCAATCATGGACGGCATCTTCCCACACCATGATCGACCGGACAGAACCTAAGCGATCTCAACGCTGAGTTGGGAGCCCAGCTCCTGGAAGCCCAATGCAGCCGCAACACGCCGGGAGGCGGGCGGGCGCGCGCGCCACTGCGGCAGCAGCCCGACAGCGAGGGCATGAGCGACCGCCGCTGAGCCCGTCACCCGTGCCAGCCCTCGCCCACGCATTTCTGGCGCCGTCAGGACGCAGACATGGGCCGTCCGCCTCGGCCAGGCCCGATATCCCGCAGCAGCAACCACTTGGCCGTGCTCGCGAACCGCGAACGCGGGCGACGTAATCTCGTCCAGAGCAGCCTCACCAGCGTCCTCGTGACCAGCTACCTGCTCCAAGCTCCGCAAATCCGGATGATCGGCTGACAGTTGCTCCACGGTCAACGCGCCAGCTTCCACCGGCCGGAAACCCGCTGGGGACACATATGACAGCGCCGCCGGCCCGAGCGCCTGAGCCACCGGAAGGACCTCCCGGACCAAAGCGCTATCGACGATGGCCTCTACCGGCAGTCTCCCCAGCGCCTCACGAACGATCACGGCGGCACTGTCACTCGGCGCGGTCACGATCGCTGATCGGCCTAGAGCTACCACTCCGACCCAGCCAACCGGGCACAGCCTGGACTGCGGGGAGACCACAACGTTCACGCCGCCCGCCGGGGCGAACGACACCGGCGCCTGGGCCATGTCCTCCCAGAGCCCACGGGCTCGGGCCACCAACGGATCCATCCACATGACCACGATCCTGCCAGCCGAAGCAAGCTGCTGACCTGGGAATTAACGAGAGGCATCGTCGGCTGTGGCACGGCGACACTCCATCGACGTCGTCGCAGGCGAACCGGATCGAATGAGATCACATGAGACGGACAGATGCAGTCTGTCTCAAGGAACCGAGTCCACGCGTCTCACCCGATCCAGTCCACGCAGGTCAGCGTCACGCAGACGACTAACTTCGATGAGACAGGACACCGCACCACCGCGCTCGAGCGCCTGAATATCATCTGGGGCCCTCGCCAGCACGGCATCGAACGTGGCCTCACCCACGCCGCCGCCGACGCCACCGACGAGGGCCACTCGCCGTCTTGTCGACCACCAGCACGACGGCTTTGCCCTCGGCCGCTGGCTCGCCACCCAGCGCTAACGAGCAGACCAACTCACCCCCGCCCGAGGCATTGTCAAATCCTGTGGGCAGCCCGATGACCGGTCGGTCAAGCAAGCGGCTTGCGGTAACGGACGTACTCGTTCTGCCGCCGGAACCCCACGCTCTCGTAAAGATCGTAGGACCTGTGCGGGTTTGCCGTGCCCGTGAAGAGCCGGGCGGTCGTTGCACCCTGCTCGCGAAGGCTTCGCAGCCCGTCCAGCAGCAGGGCCCGGCCGATTCCGAGGCGTCGCTGGTCCGTCCGGATACTCAGCTCTTCGACCTCGCCGACGGTGCGGGCGTGACGGCGGATGGAGCAGAGGGCGACGCCGACCATGTCCGGCCCGTTCCATGCAGCCCGCCAGCATGCCGGGTCGGCGGTGTCGACGAAGTCCTGGAAAGGCCATTTCTGAGTGAAATCGGTGTCCGCATATGAATCGACGACCGTCCTCCAGGCTGCACGGTAGTGGCTTGCCCCGATCGGCCCCGTCCGTATCCCGACTGGCAGTTCGCTGCCCCGCTCGGGCAACTGCCGCAGATCGCCCAGCTCCAGCTCGACCAGTGGATCGGCGCAGGCGGCCGTGCGTTCGTCCAACAGCCGTCGGTCGAACATGAACGATGGGGCCACCCGGTGCCCCAACTGCCCGTTTCGGCCGTTCATTTTCCCGTTCACCTTCTACTGGCGTTCGCTTTGCTCTGACAGGACGTTTTACGAACGGGAGGTGGGCGACTTGACCCTCATCGGGCTCGTCCGCGTCAGCACGGACAAGCAGAAGGCTCAGCGGCAGCACGACGCGCTGGCCCCGATCTGCCTGAAGGTCTTCGAGGAGAAGATCAGCGGCAAGTTGGCCGTGGACGACCGGCCCGGCCTGACCGCCGCCTGGACTACCTGCGCGTCGGCGACATGCTGTGCGTCCAGGAGGTTGACCGCCTCGGCCGGAACCTGCTGGAAGGGCTGATCGTCCTCAACGACCTGTTCCAGCGCGGCATCGTGGTGAAGGTGCTGGAGGGCATCGCGGTCGGCGAGCACACCGAGCGGTCGCTGATCCTGGATCTGGCGGGGCGTCGCCCCACTGGCCGGGCGGGATGGCGAAGGCGAGCGGCCGGTGACCGCCCCCCTGCCAGGTGGATCTTGCAGTTCAGTCCACCGCGCGAGCGGCCCAGGGCCCCGTCGGTGCAGTGCCGGCCCGGCCGGGTGTGTCTGCCAGGGCTTCTCGGGGAACGGGAGCGGGCTCCCGCCGCGTGCTGATGAGTGCGGCAGGAGGTGCAGTCCACGCTGACCAGGCTCCAGTCGATCCGGCTCTCGGCGTCGGCATCAGCCTGAACCGCCCCTCAGAATCCTGCCCCACGTGCCATCCGCTGATCACCTGCGATGCCGGTCATGAATCGTCTTCCACTTTCCGCAACGGGACGGCGGATCCCGCGACGGCAGGCCGGTCCGTTGCCGGAACAGAATCCCGTTGATCACCCGACGGTGACACGGTCAACGCCCGCCTCGCCCACGGCTCTTCGGTGGATGCGGTTCCGGCCGAGCCCACTCACCATCCGAAAGATCGCCCCGCCCTACATCAACCGAATCGATCCACAACCAGGCGAGTCATACGACCCATCGGAGAGGCCCGTCGGCGGTATTCGCACAGGCTTGCCGGAGTGCGGCCTATCGCGTCCCGTAGGAGCGGATGGATCACGAACCACTCTGTAGGATTGAGGTATGGCTGAGGAGCATCCCGAGGCCGCGAAACAACTGTCCGTGGTCGCGGAGAACGTAGGGTCACATCTCACCGAGGTCAGCCGCGACATCGTGGAGCATGTTACGGCCAAGGTCCCCGAGCTCAGGGGCGACGCAACCGTCATTAAAATCCTGCAGGCGAGCGTCACGGAAAATGTCGCCACGTTGCTGCACGTTTTCGAGAACGACATATCTCTGGACAACGTCAAGGGGCCTGCAGCTTATTTTGAGTACGCCCGGAGGCTGGCTCAGCGGGACATCCCCCTCACTGTGATGACCAGGGCCCACAGGATCAGCCACTTGCGCTTTCTGGAGTGGTGCCTGGACGAGCTCGACCGACAGGGCGCCGAGTACGAGCTCTTCACCGCGACCAACCGGCGCATGCTGCAGCTGAGCTTCGGCTACAGCGACCGGGTAACCGAACCGGTCAACATGGTCTACCAACAGGAACGCGATCACTGGCTGCTCAGCCAGACCGCCGCGCGCGCCGCGCGCGTGCGAGACATCCTCACCGAGAAGAACGTCGACCTCAACTGGGCTGAACCAGCCCTTGGTTACCGGCTCCGGCAGAACCACCTCGGGCTGGTCGCCTGGTTGCCCACGCTGACGGGTGAGGGTGCGGGACTTGCGCTGCTCGACCGGATCACCAACGAGATCGCCCGGAAGCTCGATTGCCCCGCCAGGCCGCTGTTCGTCCCCCGAGATGCGGTTTTGTCCTGGGCTTGGCTGCCGTTCGGCTCGCGCAACGACGTCTCCTCGCAACAACTGTCGCAGGTGATCGAGCGCAGCGATCCTCCCGTGCACATGTGCGCTGGGGGCGTCGGGTACGGCATCGAGGGATTCCGCTCCACGCATCGGCAGGCACTGCGCACGCAGGAACTTGCGGCAGCGGCCAGTCCGGTCCCCCAGTTCACTGACTTCTCCACCGTTGCTCCCATCGCCTTGATGGCGACGAACGTTGGCGACATGCGCGCTTGGGTGTGGGGCGTCCTGGGTCCGTTGGCCGTCGATGACGAGCACAGCGCACGGCTTCGGGAGACCGTGCAGAACTTTCTGGGCACCGGCTGCAGTTATACCGCTACCGCCAGCGCTCAAATTCTTCACAAGAACACCGTGCAGTACCGCATCCGGAAGGCCGAGGAAATCATGGGACGCCCGGTCCAGAAGGGGGACAGCGATCTGGAAGTCGCGCTGCGCGCCGTTCAGTACCTCGGCTCGACGCTCCTTCGCGTCAGCCCCGCATGAATTGCATTGGTGATGCCGTCGCTGGCGATTTGGGCGGGCAGGGGGTCGGCCACCCGGGGCTCAGATGGTTCGCGAGGCATAGCCGGCCGGGTCCCCTGCGGAAGATCCCACGGTGATGCTGCCCGCGCCCGTCGCCATTGCCCCACACCAGCACCATTTCGGCGACGAAGACCGATGCTGACCGGGCGGGTCACCGATCCCGTCCGGTCAGCCGCTGCCAGGCACCACGGTCACCGTGATCGACCCGCGTGGTCGCCAGCTTGTCCGCACCCGCGCCGACCCGAACGGAAATATGCGGCCACTGGCTTCAGCGATGTTGTCGCCGTGGTCATTGCCATCATGCCGGGCCGTCCAGCCGCGGTCGCGCAGCTCCTCCTCGATCCGGCGGCGTCTGTGTCGCCGTACACTTGCCATCCGACTTCCGGCCAAGCGCGCCGATCAGCTCATGCACCCGAGCGATCTCCTGCAACTCCGCCACGGGCAAAGACGCCTTGTCGAGCGAGCGCACGGCGGAAGCTATCTTGTCGGGCCGCTCCCGCTCTCTGCGACGCGTTGCGGACCGCCGACAACGGCCGTCCCTGCCAACTCCACCGCACGTACATGTCGCTCTCCGCGCTGGTCGAGACCAAGTACGAAGAGGAAATGCCCCGCCGGCCCCGGAGCTCTACGTAGCACTCGTCGAACTGGGCCACGAACTCCACTGTCGACCAGGACGAGCACGGTGGGGTTCTGGTCGGCGTCGGGCAGGCCGAGTTCTTCGCGTTGTTGGGCGGCGCGGTAGTCGGCGTGGACCTGGCGGAGCGCGCCGAGAGTGGTCGAGTAGCGACGGGACTTGGTGGAGACCTGGCCGCGGAAGCCGAGCATGTGGGCCCAGGCACGGAGCCTGCGGTCCGGGTAGACGACGTCGAGGTTGAAGCAAGGACATGCTCATCGACCTCGTGGCCCGCACTCGTCCGATTGGTGATTGTGCGTTGGCAACAAGCTCTCGCCATAGATTCGTACGGTCAGGACGTGGTCGCCGCCTCGTCTCCATTGCATGCTGGAAGGCGCTGTCCCGGACGGGCCGGGGCCGGTGAAGCGAGGAGGCTGATCGCGATGAATCCAGAGCTCGGTGGGCAGCTCGGGAACTACCTCGGACGTCGCTGGTGGCGCAGGGGCCGAGTGCACACAGCGCGTCGGCGGACACAACCGCGAGACGTTGCCAGGCCTGCCAATCCCTCATGGTGACGACGCAGCTCGAGAGAGTGGCGGTAACGCCCGTCACGCGGCGCAACCATAACTTGCAGTCGGTCGAACACGAGGAGCATCACGTAAGTCTTAGGGCGCTTGCGCTTAGTGGAATATTGAACGTATTTCAGGTGGCTCCCTGCACAAACGGGCTTCTACAAACCGTCTCCGCCTAAGGTTGGAAACATGAGTGTGCATGTCAGGGGGGTCATCGCGACCTGCGGCACCGCCGTTCGGTCGCTGAGGCAGGTGATCGCCCAGAAGCGGCTCTCCCGGCGGATGCGGGAAGAGGGCCGGCCGTTCTCGCTGGCGCTCCTGATTCCGCTGCTGGTGATCGTGCTGGACTCGGTGGCGGCCCTCTTCACGCCCCACCTGCAGTTCTACCGGTTGATCGGGGCAGCGCCGGCGCTAGCCGCCGCGATGTACTCCGTGGCCGGCACGCTGGGCATCGGGCTGCTCGCCCTGATAGCCGGGTTCGCCATCTCCGCCGCCGACCACACTCTGGGCCAGGCACCGGGCAATTTCACCCTGCTCGCGATCATGGCCGTCACCCTGGCCGCCGCCTACGCCAGCCGGGTACGGCAGAACCGGGAGCACACCCTCGCCGAGGTCCTCTCCGTGGCGGAGACCGCGCAGCGGGTGCTGCTGCGCCCACTCCCGCAGCACCTCGAAGACATCGACGTCGAGGTGCTCTACCAGGCCGCCGCCGCGCAGGCCCGCATCGGCGGCGACTTCTACGAGGCGATGCAGACCCCGCACGGGGTGCGGCTGATCATCGGCGACGTCCGCGGCAAGGGACTTCCGGCCGTCGAGGTCGCCTCGGTCATCCTCAGCACGTTCCGGGTGCTGAGGATGAGCGCGCCCGACCTGCCGTCCCTGGCAGGACATATGGAGACCGTCATGAGCCATTACTCCCGGGACTTCCCCGACGACGCGCTGGAGCGCTTCGCCACCATCGTGCTCGTGGAGATCCCCGCCGGGGAACCGATCGCGCGCGTGCTCAACTGCGGGCACCCCGCGCCACTGCTGTTGCACGGCGGCGAAGTGCGCGAGGTGGAACCCAGCGCGCCGTCACCACCCATCAACATGGCGGACCTACTCGGCGACCACTATCAGGTCGACACCATTCCCTTCACCGTCGGCGACAGCCTGCTGCTCTACACCGACGGCGTCAGCGAGACCCGCGACCGTACCGGGACCTTCTACCCCCTCGCCCAGCGCGTCCACCGATGGGCCCTTGCCCCGCCCCGCCAACTCCTCGACCGCCTCCACCAGGACCTGCTCGCCTACTGTCACGGAATCCGCGACGACGACCTCGCCGCCCTCGTCGCCCACCGCGTCACACCACCTGGCCGGGAACCGGCGGAACTCGCTGTCCCCGTACAGCGCGGCCACACTCCTTCAGGGGCGACGGAGTCTGCTGACTGATGCACGGGCTCCACCGCGCGCCGACCGCGTCGACTCCTACCCCCATGCCAGATGCGTGCCACAACAGGTGGGGAAGTGGGGTCAACAGCGGCTACTTCGACGCATAGTCCAGCTAAAGGCGTGCTTACTCACAGGTCGGGGCCCTGGTCGAGCTTGATCGGCCGGTGATTCCCAAGCTCATGGATTGGCGTCCTCGCGCTCCGCTATGGTGCGCAGCATGGCCGACGCCCCAACCTGCCCGGAGTGCAGCCAAGCCATGCAGTTCGGCGGATTCGTGCTCTGTGTGCGGGAGGGCGACGGTAGTCGGACGTGCCGTTTGCTGTGGAAGTGCGCCAGTCGCCATGTGTGGTGGAAATGGGCCGACCGACCGGACGAGCCGTTGGAGGTCTGCCCCATGCCGGAGCTGTTCCGCTGACATCCAGCGCTGACATCAACGGCCATGGACAGCCGCGGCGTTCAGCGGTCGCGAACGGCCCGAGTGCGCGCGGGTGGAGCTCGACAGGCGGCGGGTAGATCGAACTCCTAAAGCGGGTGTCGCAGGTTCGAATCCTGCCGGGGGCACCAGGCAAAAGGCCCCGGGCCGATCACGGTCCGGGGCCTTTTGACGGCAGTCGTGTCTCAGGCACCTGGCAGACGGCGCTTGAGCAGGCGGTCCATGTGGCTGATCGCCTCCCGCTGGATGTCGTGGACGACGTGGGTATAGACGTCCATCCTGATGCTGATCGGACTGTGTCCGAGGATCCGCATGATGACCCTCGGCGCGACACCCGCCGCCGTGAGCGGCGTGGCGCAGCCGTGCCGGGCATCGTGCAGCCGGACCACCCGCAGGAACGTCTACCAGTCCCTCACTCGGGTTGCTGCCGTTGCCGGTCAAGAAGCCAAGGCGAAGAAGCGCCAAATCCGCAAGAATTGGTAGGCGATTCGAGAGCACGTAGCTCAGCCACGGCCATGGCGGTTCAGTCTCATCTGCAGTCTCGTTCGCAGCCGTTCGTGGTCGTTCAGCTTCCCAGCAAGCGCAGCTGTGGCCTGGCGGGCGGACGACCGTGAACCATGCGCGACGCCCTGGAATTCGGTGCGGACGAGAAGTCACTCGAAGAGGCCGGGTGGCAGACTTCCCCGGCCTCGCCCGCGGCCGGTCGTTGGGTCAGAGGGTGGCTGCCTGCTCGGCGATCAGCTCGAACGAGCGGATCCGGTCCTTGATGTCGTAGACCTGGGTGGTCAGCATCAGCTCGTCCGCACCCGTGCGCTTGCGCAGCTCGGCGAGCTGGCGGGCCACGGTCTCCGGGGAGCCGAGGGCCTGCCCCTCGAACCGCTGCCGCGCCACCTCCCGCTCCTGCGGCGTGTACGGGTACCGGGCCGCTTCCTCGGGGCTGGCCAGCAGCTCCGCCCGGCCGGCACGAATGCGCACGGAGGACAGCATGGCCGGGCCGGCCAGGTACTCCGCGCGCTCGTCGGTATCCGCGCAGATCGTGTTGACCGAGACGATCGCGTACGGCTTGTCGAGGTACTCCGACGGGCGGAAGGACTGCCGGTACAGGTCCAGTGCCGGCAGCGTGTTGGCCGCACTGAAGTGGTGCGCGAAGCTGAACGGCAGGCCCAGCATGCCGGCCAGCTGCGCGCTGAAGCCGCTCGATCCGAGCAGCCAGATCTTCGGCATGTTGCCCAGCCCAGGGACGGCGGTGATCCGCAGCCGGTTCTCGCGCCCGGTGAAGTATCCGATGAGATCGTCAAGCTCCTGCGGGAACGCCTCGGCGGACGTCCGGCGCAGGACCACCGCGGTGGCCTGGTCGGTGCCGGACGTCCGGCCGAGGCCCAGGTCGACCCGGCCCGGGTGCAGCGCCTCCAGGGTGCCGAACTGCTCGGCCACCGCCAGCGGGGCATGGTTGGGCAGCTGCACGCCACCCGAGCCGACCCGGATCGTCGAGGTCGAGGCCGCCAAATGTGCGATGAGCACAGCCGGGGCAGAGCTGGCGACCCACGGCGTGTTGTGGTGCTCGGCCACCCAGAACCGCCGGTAACCAAGCTCATCGGCGCGGACCGCGAGCGCTGTGGTGTGTCGGAGGGCCTCGGCGGGGGATCCGGCGGCGGCGACCGGAGCCACATCGAGGACAGAAAGAGGTACGTCAATCACAAGATCATTCCTTGGCGGCGGGGTTGTCGCGTGGCGGGATGGTCCACACCGGCCTTTGGCCCGGGTGGCTAGCGGTGGAGCCGCCGGTGAACAGGGCCAACGCGGTGAGGTAGGCGCGCTTGGCGCCGAAGCGGCTCATGGCCCAGGCAGCCGGCGGGATCACGGCGCAAAGAGCGAGCGGGCAGCCGGTGGCGACCCACTGCACGGTGGCGGGTGGCGCGTCATGCGTTGGGTGTGCTCATGTGTGCTTCCTCTGATCGTTGGGTCAGCGCGGGCAGCCGAGGCGGCCGCGTGGCTCTCCCCGAGCCGTGGTGCAAGGCTGACGCGCAGGCACTACCGGGCGAATTGGGTTGGGAGCACCAATTTGAAACCAAATTTGGTGTTACGCGCCCGATGGTCGTGCCGCTGCTCGCTCCTAGCGTCGTCCTAGCTGACGCAGTCGGATCCCCGATCAAAGGGAGCGGAACATGAAGGCGACACATGGCACAGCAGTCGACCCGGGCCAGACCGTGCCGAACGGCGCTTTCCCGAGCGGCAACGGAAGGCCGTCGGGGGTGGAGCCGCCGGTACCGGGTGGACCGGAGCACTCTGACTACTACCTGCTGGACAACCTGCTCACCGACGAGCAGCGGGCCCTTCGTAAGAAGGTCCGCGAGTTCATGGACCGGGAGGTCATCCCGATCATCAACCCGTATTGGGAGCGGGAGGAGTTCCCCTTCGAGCTGGTGCCCAAGCCGGCGCAGCTGGACGTCGCGGGCTTTCAGATTTCCGGTTACGGCTGCCCGGGGATGAGCAATGTGACGGCCGACCTGGTGATTCTCGAGCTGGCCCGGGGCGATCTGAGCATCTCGACGTTCGCCGGGGTCCACTCGGCCCTGGCCATGATGTCGATCGCGCTGCTCGGCTCCGAGGAGCAGAAGCAGCGCTTCCTGCCGCCGATGGCGTGCCTGGAGAAGATCGGGGCCTTCGGCCTGACCGAGCCCGCGCACGGCACGGACGTGGTCGAGCCGGAGAAGACCGCGCGCAGGGACGGTGATTCCTACGTCGTCAATGGCTACAAGAGGTGGATCGGCAACACGACCTTCGCCGACTACGTGATCATCTGGTCCCGCGGCGACGACGGGCATGTGGGCGGCTACGTGGTCGAAACCGGCGCGCCGGGGTTCGACGCGCACGTCATCACGGGCAAGACGGCTCTGCGCCGTGTCCAGAACGCGCAGATCTCCCTCACCGACGTCCGGGTGCCGGCCGCGAACCGGCCGGCGGGCGTTGATACCTTCCGCGACACCGAGAAGGTCCTGCCGGCCTCGCGTTTCTGCGTCGCCTGGGAGGCGATCGGCGCCGCCATCGCGGGCTACGAGACGGCTCTGGCCTACGCCAAGCAGCGCAAGCAGTTCGGCATGCCGCCGGCCGCCTTCCAGCTCATCCGGTACCGGCTCTCCCGGATGCTGGCGGACATCACCGACGTGCTGTGCATGCAGTACCGGCTCAGCCAGCTCCTGGACGAGGGCGATTACTCGATGCCCCGGGTCGCGCTGGCCAAGATGCACTACACCGAAGGAACCCGGGCCATCCTCGCCGACGCCCGCGACATGCTTGGCGGCAACGGGATCCTGCTCGATTACCACGTGGCCCGGCACCTGTGTGACATCGAGGCCATCGACACCTACGAAGGCACCGACACCGTGCAGGCGCTGATCGTTGGCCGCGACATCACCGGCTACAACGCCTTCGTGCCTGGGGCGCCCGCCCACTGACTCGGCATGCATCGCGGCGCCCCGTGACAGCGGGGCAATTCCGGGTGCGGCGCGCGACTTTACTGAGGAATGGAGCAGTCATGAGCAACACTCCCCTCCTGGAGGGACTGCACGTCGTCGATCTCGCGAGCTTCATCGCCGGGCCCGCCGCGGCCACCGTCCTCGGTGACTTCGGCGCCGATGTCGTCAAGGTGGAACCACCGCACGTGGGCGATGCATACCGTTCGCTCAGCCGTGTCCCTCCCAACCCCCAGGTCGAAGGGGTCAATTACCCCTGGCAGCTGGACAACCGCAACAAGCGCAGCATTGCGCTCAACCTCAAGTCGCCCGCATCCGGGCCGGTGCTCGAGCGTCTGGTGCGGTGGGCCGACGTGCTGGTGACCAACTTCCCGCCGCGGACGCGGGCAAGGCTGGGCCTGGGATACGACGCTCTGGCCTCCCTCAACCCCCGGCTGATCTACGCCGATGTCACCGGCTTCGGCGAGGAAGGTCCGGATGCGCGTCTGCCCGGTTTCGACGTGACGGCGTACTGGGCGCGCAGCGGCCTGATGGACCTCACACGCCAGAGGGACGTACCGCCGGCCATGAACACGTTCGGATCGGGCGATCACTCCACGGCGATCACCCTGTTCGCGGGGATCATGACCGCGCTGTACCGGCGGGAGAAGACCGGCCAGGGCGCACGCGTTACGGCCTCGCTGCTCGCCGAAGGCGCCTGGGCGGCGAGCATGTGGCTGCAAGCCGTACTGGTCGGGGCGAAGCCCCCCCGCCCCATCGACCGGTCCTACCCGCCCAATGCGCTGGGGAACATGTACCGCACGGCCGACGACCGCTGGATCGTCCTGGCCTTCGTCAACGAGGACAAGCAGGTCCCGCCCTTCCTCGAGGCCATCGGCCATCCCGAGGCAGCGAAGAACCCACGCTACGCCGACACCCCGGGCCGCCGCGCCCACGCCGCCGAGATCGCCGCCCTGCTGGACAAGGCGTTCGCGACTCGCTCCCTGGTCGAGTGGCGTGAGGTGCTCGACGCCGCGGGCCTCACGTACGGAGTCGTCCAGACGCTCGAAGAGTGCGCCCAGGACCCCCAGCTCCTCGCCAACCGGGTGTTCGTGCCGATCGACGACGGCAGCGACGAGGCGCACCTGACCGTCGACAGTCCCGTCCTCCTGGACCAGGAACACAAGGTCCGTCCCGGCCCCGCCCCCGATCTCGGCGAACACACCGAGTCCGTGCTTCGCGACCTCGGCTTCGACGCCGCCGGGATCGAGGAGCTGCGCAAGGCCGAAGCCATCGACTGAAGCCACAGCTCAGCAGCACCATGGAAGAAGGGAACCACCATCATGACCACGGCCACGGACCCGCCGACCGTACGGACCGAGGAGAACGACGGCATCTTCGCGATCACGATCGACCGGCCGAACGCCCGCAACGCCATCGACGGGGCCACTGCCAGGGCCCTGACGGCTGCCGTCGACCGCCTGGAGACCCGCGACGACCTCAGGGTCGGCATCATCAGCGGGGCCGGCGGTGTCTTCAGCGCCGGCATGGACCTCAAGGCCTTCGCGGCCGGAGACACGCCCATCGTCGAAGGACGGGGCTTCGCCGGCATCACCCGCGCCCAGATCAAGACCCCGCTCATCGCCGCCGTCGAGGGCTACGCGCTGGGCGGCGGAACGGAGATGGCGCTCGCCTGCGACATGATCGTGGCTGCGCGGAACGCCACCTTCGGCCAGACCGAGGTCCACTACGGCATCGTGCCGCCCGAAGGAGGCATGGTGCGCCTGCCCGAGCGCATCCCGCGCAACATCGCCCTGGAGCTTCTGCTTACCGCCGAGCCTCTGCCCGCCGAGCGCGCCGAGCGATTCGGACTGGTCAACCACCTCACAGAACCGGGCCAGGCCCTGAAGCGGTCCCTGGAACTGGCCACCAGCATCGGGCACAACGCGCCCCTGGCCGTGACAGCCGTCAAACGCGTCGTCACCGAGCGGCGAGCGTTCAGCGACCAGGACGCCTTCGTCGAGCAGGACCGGATCGTCGCACCGGTTCTGGCGTCCCACGACGCGCAGGAGGGCGCCCACGCCTTCACAGAGAGGCGCCCACCGCACTGGCGGGGCTGCTGACACCAGCCCCGCCCGCGATTACCGTCGACGGAATGGTCCATCGGCACCAATTCCAACCCGAAGGTCGTATCGCGGGCCCAGTGGCTTTCGTGCGCTCCAGGCCTAGCGTCTGTTAAGTGACAGCACCGTCCGGTGTTCGACCTTGGGGGATCGACTGGCCTTCGACCCGTTGTTCGAGAACCCCCGAGGGGTGATCCACGGTGACTAATATCCTCCGATACGGCCTCACAGAGCCGCTGAGCCCTCGAGAGGTGCCCGACGCTGCGATTGCGATGATCGACGGCGACGGCACGGTGGTCGGTTGGACGAGCACCGCGCAGCGGCTTGTCGGTTACTCGGCCAGGGAGGTGGTGGGCCGGCCTGCCTGGTTCGTGATGCCGCTGTCCCGGAGCATGGAGCAGGTACAGGCGTTTGTCGAGGAGTGCCGGGCGCGGGGCGGGTGGTCCGGTACCACGGCGGTCCGTCATCGCGACGGCCGCACGCTCCACGTGGGTGTGCGGATCTCGCTGCTGTGGGGGCTGGACGGGAATGTCCGCTGGCTCGTCTCCGGCACCGACATCGCCGCGCTCTCCCCGGTGGCGATCACTGGATCGGTGCGCGAGTCACTCCTCATGCGCACACCGATCGGCATCGTCGTCCGTGACCTGGAACTGCGCTGCACCTGGGTCAACGACGTCATGGAACGCCTGGACGGCGTCCCCCATGACCGGCGGCTCGGACGCCGCCTCACGGATTCGCTGCCCGGCTTCGAATCCGAAGCGCTCGAAGCGGTGATGCGGCAGGTACTGAAGAGTGGCACGCCCGCA
Organism: Streptomyces sp. NPDC002206; assembly: GCF_053593595.1. Lineage (NCBI taxonomy): Bacteria > Bacillati > Actinomycetota > Actinomycetes > Kitasatosporales > Streptomycetaceae > Streptomyces > Streptomyces sp. NPDC002206. The sequence continues at coordinate 15,794 of NZ_JBSFCW010000010.1, read as the reverse complement.
GCCCACGAGTGCCGGGCATGGCCACTGGAGGATCAGTACCGCGAGCATGCCCTGGCGGCGTCGTTCTTCTGCCTCCACGACGGTCACGGCCGGCCGCTGGGGGTGTGCTCCCTGAGCGTGGATGTCACCGGAAGCAGGCGGGCGCACGAGCGTCTTGCCATCCTCAGCGAGGCCAGCACTCGGATCGGCAGCACCCTGGACGTGATGCAGACCAGCCAGGAACTGACCGACCTCGCCGTACCCCTCCTGGCCGACTACGCTGTTGTCGACCTGGCGGATTTCGTCCCGCTCGGCGAAGAACCAGCGGCCCGCATCCGCTCGACGGGGGGGTGCCGCCAGACCTTCCGCCGCGCAGGCCTGGCCTCGATTCACTCGGGAACCCCGGAGTCTCCGTGGGTGCGTGGGGAGTCGATCTTCGTCCCGCCGACCTCGCCCTGGATCCGTGTGCTGTCGTCCGGCAGCTCTCACCTGGAACCTGTCCTGGACACCTCTGCGGGTACCTGGGTCGGCCAGGACCCCGCGCGGGCGCAGGCGATCCGTGAGAACGGGATGCACTCCATGATGCTCGTGCCCATTCTTGCGCGCCATGCCGTGCTGGGGGTGGCCTTGTTCATCCGCACCGAGAACCCTGAGCCGTTCCAGGAGGACGACCTGCTCCTGGCGGAGGAACTGGTCACCCGGGCCGCGCTGTCGCTGGACAACGCCCGCCAGTACACGCGCGAGCACGCCACGGCCCTCACGCTCCAACGCAACCTGCTGCCCCAGCACTTGAGAGGCAGTACGGCCATCGAGGCCGCCTCGCGCTACCTGCCGGCCGATGCGGACAACGGCGTCGGAGGCGACTGGTTCGACGTGATTCCCCTCTCCGGCGCCCGGGTGGCCCTGGTCGTCGGGGACGTCGTCGGGCACGGCATCAATGCGGCGGCGACCATGGGAATGCTTCGAACGGCTGTACGCACTCTCGCGGACATGGACCTGTCCCCCGACGAACTGCTGGCCCACCTCGACGACACCGTCCGACGCCAGGCCGAGGAAGACCCCGACGCCGGGGACGCGGCGTCGGCCGCCGTCGGCGCCACCTGCCTCTACGCCGTCTACGACCCGGTCCACCGGCAGTGCACGATGGCACGAGCCGGACACCCCCCGCCCGCTATCGTCGACCCGCAGGGCAAGGTGACGTTCCCCGACCTGCCCACCGGAGCTCCACTCGGCGTCGGATCGGTCCCCTTCGAGACGGTGAATGTGGAACTTCCCGACGGGTCCCTGCTCGCTCTCTACACCGACGGCCTGGTCGAGGCCCGCGAACGTGACATCGACATCGGAATGCGACAACTGGGCTCCACTCTGGCGGCCCAGCCCCAGCGACCCCTGGAAGCCCTCTGCTCCGCAGTGATCGAGGCGCTGCCCACCCAGTCACCCTCTGACGACGTCACGCTGCTGGTGGCCCGGCCCCGTTCTCCGAGCCCCGTCCAGACCGTCTCATGGGATCTGCCCCGTGACCCCGCCGTCGTCGGCCGTGCCCGCGGCCTGGTGACCCGGCAACTGACCCAATGGGGACTGGAGGACCTGGCTACGGACACAGAGTTGATCGCCAGCGAACTCGTCACCAACGCGATCCGCCACGGCGTCGGACCCGTGTCCCTGCGTCTGATCAAACACCGGCTGCTGACCTGCGAAGCCTCCGATGCCGGCAAGTCCTTCCCGCGCTTGCGTCACGCCTGCAGTAACGACGAAGGCGGTCGAGGCATTCTTATGATCTCCCAGCTGTCGCGTAGGTGGGGCAGCCGCTGGATAACGGGCGGCAAGGTCGTCTGGGCGGAACAGGATCTGCCCCAACACGGCTGATCGTTGACGCCGGGCCGCGCATCGATGAGTGCGCAGGGCTTCGACGCCGGCTTGCCCGATCCGGCTGAGCGGACCGACTCCGTGGTGGATCGTGTCGGTGAGCCCGACGGCAGGAGCGGGCGGCGGGACAGCTATCGGGCGCGGAACACCACAATCGAGGAGGGATTTGGTTCTGCATGCCAAGCCTCCCCGGGGATCGCCATGACAGTCTTCTACCAGATCCGGGCGCACTGCCCCGTCCGCGCACATTCGACAGCGACCCCATCGCCATCCGGCAAGGGAACGGAATTCCTTCCGACTTATGTGTTTGTGCGCGGTCGAACACAGGGGAGTGGCCAGTACCCGGCCACTGGCGGGCGATCAATCGATGGCGGAGCCGCTCGGGAAGACTGTTCAGGAGCCACAGATGGACACCTCAAACGAATTGGTTCATTCCGTTGATCCGGATGGCCTCGCTTCGGTTGTGTTGACCACGGCCGGCGCGATTCGCTCGCTCAACGCCTCCATGACTGAGGCCTTGGGCGAACCACCGGAAAAGTACATCGGCCGCGACTTCGCCGGCTTTCTGCCCGAGACGCAGCGGACCGCCGTAAAGGTCCTCGTTTCCCATGCGGCCCGGAGCCGAACGCCGGCGCCGGCGATACGTGTGCTGGAGTTCCAGGGCCACAGCGACGTGCCCACAGCTTGCTTGGTACAGGCGCAAGTAATCAGGACCGGCGAGGAAGGCCACCGTCTTGTGTGGATCCGTGAGGTGGACGCGCAGGACGATCTCGACAGCTTGCTGATTCCCGTACGTGCTGCCCTACGAGGCGGTTGCTGCCGCCGCCGATCCGGACCGGGCGCTGAGCGAATTTCTGCACAGCACCTACGAGGCGACCGCTGAGTTGGGCGGCTGGGACCGGGCGGCGCTGGAGGCCGACCCACACCGCTGCAAACACCGCTGGCAACAGAAACAGAGCGTGGTCGGCGCAGCCCCGCTGGGGCTGCGTGGCCGAAAGACCCAGAAAGTCGAGGAGAGGAGCTGACATGAACCTCGCATCCCACATCGTGAGCAGCGCCCGGACTCATCCGGATCGCGCGGCGCTCCGTCTCGGGGACGCCGCCGTGTCCTATCGCACGCTCGACCAGCGCAGTGCCCGCATGGCCGGACTGCTCCATGACCGCGGCGTGAAACCCGGCGACCGAGTCGCGATCATGCTGCCCAACACCCCGGAGTTCGCCCTCGCCTACTTCGGCGTACTCCGGGCCGGCGGCATCATCGTCCCGATGAACCCCCTGCTCAAGTCCCGCGAGGTCGCCTACTACCTCGGCAACTCAGGCGCCCGGCTCCTGTTCACCTGGCACGCCTTCGCCGACGAGGCACGGACCGGTGCGCAGCAGGCCGAGGCCGAGGCGGTCGTCGTCAGTCCCGGCGCATTCGACGAACTGCTGGTGTCCGCCCCACCCGTCGAGGACCTGACCGACCGGCACGAGGACGACACCGCGGTGATCCTCTACACCTCGGGGACAACCGGTCAGCCGAAGGGCGCCGAACTGACCCACGCCAACCTCACCCGCAACTGCGACATCGTAGCCACCGAGCTGCTCCGGCTCACCGCCGACGACGTGGTCTTCGGTGGGCTGCCGCTGTTCCACGCGTTCGGACAGACCTGCACCCTCAACGCCGCCGTCGCCTCCGGCGCGTGTCTGACGCTGCTGCCGCGCTTCGACGCCGGGAAGGCACTGGGAATCCTCGCTGGGCACGGGGTGACCGTCTTCGCCGGGGTGCCGACGGTATTCAGCAGGATGTTGCAGCAGCCCGACCAGGGCGCCTACGACGACTCCCGGCTGCGCGTGTCCCTCTCCGGCGGAGCGGCGATGCCGGTCCAGGTGCTGCACGACTTCCAGGCCGCGTTCCACTGCCCCGTGCTCGAAGGGTATGGACTGTCGGAGACCTCGCCCGTCGCCTCGTTCAACACCCTGCAGGCCGGCCCCAGGCCCGGTTCGGTCGGCACCCCGATCCGGGGCGTCGAGATGCGGGTGGTCGACAAGGACGGCAAGGAGGTACCGCACGGGGAAACCGGCGAGATTACGATCCGCGGGCACAACGTGATGAAGCGATATTGGCGACGCCCCGAGGAGACCGCCGCCGCGATCCGGGACGGTTGGTTGCATACCGGCGACCTCGGCCGAGTCGACCAGGACGGATACTTCTGGATCGTCGGCCGGACGAAGGCCGTGATCATTCGCGGCGGATACAACGTGTACCCCCCGCGAAATCGAGGCCGTGCTGTACGAGCATCCGGCGGTGGCCGACGCCGCGGTCGTCGGCCTCCCCAACCCCGATCTCGGTGAGGAGGTCGGCGCGGCGGTCGTTCTCAAGCCGGGCGCCCACACCACGGCCGAGGAACTGCGTGATTACGTCAAAGGCCAGGTAGCCGCCTACAAGTATCCGCGGAAGGTGTGGGTCACGGACACGCTACCGAAGGGGCCCACCGGCAAGGTCCTCAAGCGGGAGATCGTCCCGCCGGCCGAGCCGGACGGGCGGTGAGGCGACTGAGCTCGCACGGGTCTGCGACCTGTCCGACCGTCGAGCTCGACACTGATGCGGGCGTTCTGCTCCACCGCGACCGAACCCTCCGCCTGGACCTGCCGACCGCCAGTGCTGCAGAGATTCTGAACGCGGTCTTCCTGCGGGCTTCTTGTTCCCCGACGCCGGTCGAGACCCACGAGCAGTTCGATTCCCGTACACGCCCGGGACAGGCTTGTCGCTGAGCGACCAGCCCACGAGTCGTACTCAATGGAGCAGCATGGCCGCCACGGCGCGGTCGCAGACGATTCGCCGGACGTTCCGGTGACCCGGGGCGGCGGCCAAACCGCGGACTGCGGTCCCTGGCCACGTCGACATCGGAGGAACGAAGGTGCTCGAGGTCGGATACCTGCAGGAGCCGAGCGATGAGGCCCGGGCGCACCGTGACTCGGCGACGAGCCAGGAGACGATCGTCGAGGAGGTCCGAGCGGTGCTGATCGAGTGGCACTCCGAGTGGGCAGGCCGGGAGCGGATCGAGACCGCCGTCGCGTGTCTGTGTAGCGAGCATGCGGCGTAGGGGGATTCGGCGGGATCAGTACGCCGGCGAGGCAGGAGGCGATCACTCACCCGTCTATTGGTTGAGCACGCGTCGGAGCAGCTTTTCGAGGGTGGTCAGCTGGGTGGGAGTTGCCGTGCTGATCGCGGTGAGGAGCCGGGCGGTGCCCTCGTTGAGGTGGTTGACGGTATCGACGCCCGTGGTGGTGAGTGAGATGCGCTTGGCGCGAAGGTCGTCGGGGTCGGGTTCGACGGCGACGAGGTCGCGTTCGCGCAGTCGCTGCACCACGCCCGTGAGGTTGGACGGGTCGCAGCCCATGCGCTGGGCCAGTTCACGGATGGAACCGGGCTGGGTGGCGGTTCCGAGGAGGATGGCCTGGGTCCGGGTGAGGCCGAGTTCGCTGGCGAGGGAGTCCATCTCGTGCGCGTAGGTGGCGACGAGCAGCCGCATCAGTTGCTGGACGGCCGCTAGCTGGGCGCCGGTGTCCCGTGGCTGCCTGGTTCCCATGGATTGGCTGTCCTCACGTCCCTTTGATGGTCGAAGGACCATGGTAACCGGGTGCCGGAAGGCGCGGAAGGACGGTTCCACCCCTGCGCGGTTACATGAATGCATCATGCATATCCAGGTCACTTTGCATGAGGTCCTCATGCATGTAACCTGGCAGTCTCGCAAGCCCCCGTGCGATCGCGCCACCTCCGGTGCGCACGGCCGTGCTTGCCACTATCGGCGGTCACACCTGCCCAGACGCAGCGTGGGATGCCCAAAGGAATAGTCAGAAGCGCCTGCTCAGGACGGTGGACCGTTCATGGCGCCGACCCGCGCCGGCCGGGGCATGGCCACCGCACAAGACACCCCCAACCCTTCGGCAATCCAAGCCATCTCAACGAGGAGCACCTACCATGCGCGTCATTTCCGTTCCCAGTTTTGGGTCACCCGACGTCCTTCGCGTCGAGGAGCGGCCCGTCCCCGAGCTGTCCCCGAGCGAGGTGCTCGTCGAGGTCAAGGCCGCCGGCATCAACCTCATGGACAGCTACATGCGGCGCGGCGTGATGAAGGGTCTCGAACTGCCGGCGCGTCTGGGGGCCGACGGTGCCGGGGTGGTCACCGCCGTCGGCACGGACGCCACAGCCAAGATCGGCGACCGGGTCGCCTGGCAGTATGTGATGGGCAGCTACGCCGACATGGTGGCTGTTCCGCACGAGCGCCTCGTCCCGATCCCCGACAACGTGACCTTCGAGACCGCCGCGGGCGGGCTGATGCAGGGGCTGACGGCCCAGCACCTGTCCTACGACGCCGTTCCCGTTCCCAGCGGCGCGGTGGTGCTGGTGCATTCCGCCGCCAGCGGCGTCGGCCGCATGCTGACCCAGTTGATCACCGCCCGCGGTGCGCGCGTGATCGCCACGGTCTCCCGCGCCCACAAGGCGCGCTCGGCTGCCGAGGCGGGCGCCTGGAAGGTGCTGGTCCGTGACGAGACCGAGGACCTGGGTGCTGCCATCCGAGAGCTCACCGACGGTGAGGGCGTGGACTTCGCGTTCGACGGCACGGGCAAGAGCCTGTTCGACGTCAGCATCTCGTCGCTGCGCTTCAGGGGCGTTTTCGTCCACTACGGCCGCGCGGGGGGAGCCATTCCGCCGCTGGATCTGTGGGTGCAGCCCGACGGGGTTCGCCTGGTCCACGTCCGGGGTGACGCCCCCCACGAGTCGACCGACCAGTGGCGGCAGCGCGCATCCCAGGTGATGCAATGGATCAGTGACGGCACACTCGATGTCCTGATAGACCGGACGTATCCCTTGGAGGATGCCGCCCAGGCGCACCGCGACCTCGAATCCCAGGAGACCGTGGGCAAGCTGCTGCTCATTCCGTGACATGACGGCCGGTGAGCGAGCCGGGTGGGGTCGGATATCGATTGTGTTCGGTATTTGCCTGTCGTTTGGAGGGTGGTTGTGCATCTTCAGGCGTTCCTGCCCGGCACGCAGCCGCCGAGGCGGTCCAGAAAGGCGACTATGCGGGAGACACAAGCAGCAACGGATTCCGGCGCGGCGAGCGAGATGGTGGCGGCACTCCTGACCGCTGCTCGGGCGCTGGTGGCGATCTCGGCGCGCTCGCTGGCCGCCGTGGACGAGACCCTTACCATGCCGCGGTTCCACATGCTGGTGGTGCTGGAGAACTCCGGTCCGACCAACCTCGCTGGACTCGTCGAGCGTCTCGCCGTCAACCCCTCGACCGCGACGCGCATGGTCGACCGCCTCTCCGCCTCGGGCATGGTCGAGCGCACCTCCGATCCGGCCGACGGCCGCGTCACCAAGATCACGGCAACCGCCGCGGGACGCGCCGTCGTGCGCGAGGTCACCGCCCGCCGCCAGGCCGACATCGCCCGGATCTTCGCCGCCATGCCCGGCGGCGAGCAGAAGGCGCTGACCGCGGCACTACGGGCTGCTACTGCTGCAATGACGGCCACGAGGATGCGGCCAACGCAAGGATTGCGGAGTCACTGGAGGATGATGGCGGCGAGGCATGGCCCGTATGTCGTGCATCTCCCTGCTCCGTAGCGGCGAGGGCGGTCCGCAGCTGCCTTTCGACCCACGCACAGATCCGCCATGCCCTGACTCGGTTGATCAACTGGGCGGGGCGGGTCGGTGTTGCCGCGATCGGTATCGAAGACCTCGACTTCACGCCTGAGAAGACCCGGGAGAAGCACGGCCGCCGCAAGCGGTTCCGGCAGCTCATCTCCGGCATGCCGACCGGGAAGCTCAAGGCCCGGCTGGTGTCCATGGCCGCCGAGCACGGCCTGAGCGTTGTCGCGGTCGACCCGGCCTACACCTCCCTGTGGGGTGCCCAGCACTGACAGAAACCGCTGGCCACCCCACGCCGAAAGATGTCCCGTCACGATGCCGCGGGTATCGCGATCGGGCGACGCGCCCTCGGACACCCGGTCCGGGATGGGGTATCCCCTGCTCGAACGGAGTTGAGAGCTTGGGGAAGGACGGCACCGCCCCCGCACGACCGGAGTGATCGTGCGGGGCATCGGACCGCCCAGGCCGGACCGGGCACCCGGGGGCGTGAGGGAACCCGCCCACCCGCAACGGACCACGCCCCTGGAGGTGTGCCGCCGAGCGGGAAGCGAAAGCGGGGGACCAGTGCATCCAACACCGTTCGGGATGCGCCCAGTACGCAACAGTGGGTCCGGGACTCACTCATGTGCACTGGCTAGGAACGGTGTACATATGACGTCCATTTCCCCTCATCAGGGACCGATTCGCGTCGGTGTCGTAGGTCTGAGCGCGAGCGGCGGGTGGGCAGCCGCCGCCCATGTGCCAGCACTGGCCGGGCTCGACGGATACGAGTTGCGGGCGCTCAGCGCCAGCAGTGCCGAGTCGGCGCGTGTGGCCGCCGAGAAGTATGCAGTGGCGCTGAGCCTCGGCAGTGCGGAGGAGCTGGCCCGCAGTGAGGAAGTCGATCTCGTGGTCGTGACGGTGAGGGTTCCGGAGCACCTGGAGCTCATCCGGCCCGCGCTCGAAGTGGGGAAGACGGTGTTCAGCGAGTGGCCGCTGGGTGCCGACCTCGGCCAGGCCAAGGAGATGGCCGACCTCGCGCACCGCAGGGGGCTGTTGACGGCCGTCGGCCTGCAGGCCCGGTCGGATCCGCCGCTTCGGGTATCTGCAGGACCTGGTCGCCGAGGGCTCCAACAGCCCGTCACCCCTGCCGAGCAGCTCCCTCAGGACCGCCGAAGTCCGCGCGTCCCACGACTCTCATGTCGCCGTCCACCTGTGCCGGCGGACAGGTGTATTCCGTGATCCCCCGACTGTGATGTTCATCCATCCATATACATGAGGACCTCAAGTGCTTTGCTTGAAGACCTCATGTATGTAGTGTGCGGTAGTCGGGCTTTCCGCAGGCTGTTGAGGTGCTCAGCAACGTGAGCATCCGACATGTAATCGACGGCGAGCCACTCCGGACCACGAGTGACCATCATGAGGAGAATTACGTGCATCCGCTGAGTTTGGTAGGTCGGCCATGGCGTTGATCGACGCCGTCGATCGTTATCTCGGGTCCGACCCGGGCGGTGAGCGCGTTCGGGCGGCGACGAACGGGGCGATCGCTGTTCTGGCGGCGATCGGGGCCTCCGCGCTGCTCGATGCCGACTTCCACATGTTCGAAGTGGCCGCATCGGTCCCAGGGGCTGGGGTCATCAATCATCTGGCCCCGCTGCTTGTGTTGATACTTGGCGCGTCGGTTGCGCTGACGGCGTCATTTGTCGTGGGTGAGCGGACCCTGCGTGCGCGTGCGCTGACGTCGCTGATCGCCTGTCTCGGCATGTGGGCGGGCCTGTCCCTGGCGATAGCCGTACATCCCTATCGGCTCGTTGGTCTGGTCCTGCTGGTCGTCGTTCCGGCCGTTGGTGCCTGGTTCCGACGCTACGGGGCACGTGCGTTCGCGACCGGGTTCCCGATCCACGTCGGCTATCTGATCGGGTTCCTCGCCGGCAGCCAGATCAGCGTCGGCCAGCTCGCGTGGCCCGGGGCCATCATCGGTGTGGCCGGCGCGGCGACCTTCATCGTCGGTTTGGCGTTGTTGCCGGGCTACGCTCATGCGACAGCGCGAATGCAGCGTTCCTACCGCGCCCGTGCCCGTCGTGTTCTCACTGTGACCGGCGCGTTGATGGACGCTCCCGTGCACACCCCCGCCGATCGTCGGCTCGCGCGACGGCTGCGGCGACTGGTCGTGCGTCTCAATGAGACCGCGCTGGTGCTCGACACTCAGTTGGCCACCGCGCCTGCCGACGACAACGACACGGCGGCCAAGGACGGACGCCGCTCACTGTTCGAACACGAGCGCGCCGTGGTCACTCTGGCGCGGCTCGCGCAACGACGTGCTGACCGCCAACTGAGTCGTGAGGCACGGGCTGACGCCCGAGCGGTCGTCACCGCCGCGCGTGAGCTCGATCTCGCCGCTCTCGAAGAGGCCGAGTACCGTTTCCAGCGCTATCAGCCGGCCGACTCCGTGCCGCGCTCCGGGAGCCGCGAAGACGGCGGTATCGGCGCAGTCGGTGCGGCCGGGGGTGCCGGAGAGATCGCCGAGCGCTACCACGAGGCGGCCCGCGCGCTGGTGTCCGCCATGAGCAGCACCGAGGCGGACCCTCAGGTGCAGCAGGAACCGCGTCCCGCGGTGCACCTCGTCGGCGGTTGGCTGCCGGGTTCGGGGATCGTGAACGCGATGGCATCGTCCAAACAGGGCACAGCACGGGTGGACCGGATCTCGCTGACCGTGAGCACCCGCGTCTCGCTGCAGCTGGCCATCGCGCTCGGTTTGGCGGTCTTTTTCGGCGATTTGCTCAGTCCGTCGCATCTGCTGTGGGCTGTCGTCTCGGTATATGTGACGTTCCTCGGCTCCGCCAGTGACCGCGAACAGTTGCGCAAGTCCGTGTTTCGCGTCCTCGGCACCTTGGTCGGTGTAGTGATCGGCGACGGCCTTGCCCGACTGACCGGGACGCAGCCGGTGGCATCGATAGCCGTGGTCATCGTGGCGGCGTTCTTGATGTCGTACTTCGGCAGGATCAACTACGCCCTCGTCGTCGGCGCGGCCACCCTGGGGGTCGCGCAGTTCTACTCACAGGCCGGCGAACTGACTTCCTCGTTGCTGGCCACGCGTGTTGAGGAGACCGCTCTGGGGGCGGCGTGCGCGATCGTCGTCGGGCTGGCCGTTCTGCCGCTGCGCACGACATACGCGGCCCAGGTCGGGCTGGCCGGCTATCTGCGTGCGCTGGCGCAGGTACTCGACGGTCTTCTCGCGCCGGACAGCCCGACCGCCGGGCACAGCGCGCGGACCGACACCCGCGTCCTCGACGCCAGTTTCCACGCCGCGACCGCGACGATCCGCCCGCTGGTCAGGACGCTCCTCGGCACCGCCAACCGCCGATGCCCGGAGACGTTGCGACTGGTGGATCTGTCCCACGAACTCGGTCGCACCATCGTGCACGACAGTTCGGTGCTGGCGCACCGCGGAAACGACCTGACGGAACTCGCCGGAATCACCCACCGGGCGGCATCGGTCGCCCGGGCTGTGGCGGACACCTTGGACGGTCAAGAGGTCAGCCCGCCCGCCCCTTCCGCCGCCGCTGCGCTGGAACCGGTGCGTCCCGAACGGCAGACGTCGGTCACCGGTAGCCTGCGCTCTGAGCTCGAGGACATCGAGGGTGTGCTTGCCGAGCTGGCCCTGATGCGCGGGCCGGCGATCCCGGACGTCGCGGTGGCAGCACACGGGCACGTCCGCCCTCGACCCGGATGGGTCGCCGGCCCGTCCCATCCTGCGGGGAGGGCCGACGCGCCAGTCGGCCGACGTGCCACCGCCACGCCGAGCCTTTCCCCGAACCACGCCACGGCCACCGTCAGCGGCGCGCTGCACTGCCCGCTGCACCCCGACGGCTGCGAGGCGTGGATCACCGTGGTGGCCGACCGGGACCAGCGCTGGACGCAGGCCAGGGCAGAGAACGGCCTCTATCAGATCACCGGGCTGCCCCCGGGCGGATACACCCTGATCGCCTCCGCCTCACAGCACGCCCCGCACGCCGAATTCCTGCTCGTGGACCGGATCGGCCGAGAAATCAGCCATGACATCGCACTCGACCCCGCCCGTTGATCGACGCGTCGGTAGCGACGGTCGTCGCCCGAGCGTGCCGCCTGGGACCAGGCCGTGGCTACCGGATGCCAACGCACCATGACGTATGTGGGCACCGGCCTGGAACGAGGCCGGACCATGGTGCGCAGCCACACCGAATCAGGCGCCGGATCTCCAGCGTTCGGCGTGGCCCAGTGAGGATATGCGTGAAGACTTCAAGCATCTTGTCGGTGGGTGAAGACGTCGAACACCGGCGTTCGCAACAGATGGAGGTGTATCCGATGAAGATGTCCATTGTCGACACGTCGCCGGTTCTTGCCGGTTCGACGGCCGCCGAGGCGTACAAGCTCACTTTGGACCTGGCCGCGCAGGCTGATCAGCTCGGCTATTCGCGGTACTGGATAGCCGAACTGCACGGGGTGCCGGTCAACGCCAGCACCTCACCGGAGATCGCCATCGCGGCCATCGCGTCACGGACGAGCAACCTGCGGGTGGGCTCTGGTGCCGTGCTGTTGAACCAGCGCAGCCCCTACCGGGTCGCCGAGACGTTCGTCCAGTTGAACGCCATGTTCCCGGGGCGGATCGACCTCGGTCTCGGCCGAGCCACGGCCGGTCCGCTGCTCGACTTCGCGCTGCAGAGTTCCCGCCAGGTGGTCGCCACGCCCGAGCCCTACGACGACAAGGTCGTCGAACTACTGCACTGGTTCGACGGCTTCGAAGACGGTCACCCGTTCGCGCAGGTGCCGTTCTTCGACGGCGTCGCCGGTCGGCCGGAGACATGGATCCTCGGCTCCAGCCCCGCCAGTGCAGTCGTCGCCGCTCGCCTGGGCCTGCCGTACACGTTCGCGGCATTCCTGAACCCCGGCGCGGCGCACATCGCCATGGCGACCTATCGCAAGGAGTTCCAGCCGTCGCCATTCAGCACGGGGTTGCAGAGCCCGTATTCGATCCTGGGCGTGAGCGTCGTGTGCGGCGAAACCGAGGAAGACGCGCTGCGCGCCCAATCGGGCGGAGAGGTCGTCCGCCGGCTCGCGTCGAAAGGCAGGCTGCCCAACGGGGTGCCCACCACCGCTGATGCCCTTGACCAGCTCGGCGGCCTGCCGCAGCCCTACCGCTACACCCCGGGCCGGTGGCCGATGAGCATCGCCGCCGCGCCCGACCGCTTGCGCGACATTGTCCAGTCCATGGCAGCCGAAGTGGAAGCCGACGAAATGATCATCCAAGACCTCATCGCCCAGCCGGAAGATCGGCTGACGTCGTACCGCCTGCTGGCAGAATCCTTCGACCTGCGGGGTAACCGCCAGGAGTCGGTCAGCGCCGCCACGGGAGGTGCCGCTCATGTCTGACGGACGCCTTCGCCTGTCCATCCTCGACCACACGCCGGTGTCGTCCGGTTCCCTCTTGGGAGACGCGTTCTGGCACTCCACGAAGGTGGCCCAGCTCGCCGAACGGACCGGCTACGAGCGCTACTGGGTGGCCGAGCACCACAACATGCCGTGGCTGGCCGGCTCCACACCGGCGGTTCTGGCCGCGCACGTCGCCGCCCGAACCTCAACCCTCCGGGTCGGCACCGGTGGTCTGATGCTGTCCAACTACTCGCCATTGTCGACCGTCGAGCAGATGGGCCTGCTCGAGGTGCTGCACCCCGGCCGGATCGACCTCGGCCTGGGCCGGTCGTCCGGGGCAAACCAGATCACAAGCCACGCGCTGCAACCGAACCACAAGGAATTCAGGCAACTGTTCGCCGAGCTGTTGGCGTTCTTCCAGGGCGATTTCCCCGACGGTCATCCCTATGGTTCGATCATCGCCACGCCGGGCAGGGGCAACATGCCCGCGATATGGCTGCTCGGATCGGGATCCTACAGCGCGCAGTTGGCCGGATCGCTTGGCCTTCCCTTCGCGCACGGCGGGCACTTCATGGGCTCGAACAGCGCGCACGCGATCGAGACGTACCACAAGGCGTTCCGCCCGTCGGAGACCTTGGAGCAACCGTACGCGATCGTCTCGGTGGGCGTGATCTGCATGGAAACCGACGAACTCGCCCAGCGGTACCACAACGCTGCTCACATCAGCACCGTGCGGGCCATGTCCGGAGAGCCGGGTCCGCTGCTGTCACCGGAAGAGATCGAAGCCGTACCGGACGGGCCGTGGGCCCCCGCGCAGGACGACTATGTCTCGGAGGTTTTCTCCCACCACATCGTCGGTTCACCGGCCGCCGTCAAGGCGGGGTTGGCAGATCTGGCCGAGCGCACGGGAGCGAACGAGCTCATGATCGCTACCATCATGCACGGGTACAAGAATAGACTTAGGTCATACGAGTTGACAGCGGAGGCGTGTCTGACGGGGAACCCGGCGTAGGCCGGGATCAGTAACTGTCTCCTCGTGCGGTCGGGGGACCTTGCGGTCCGCCGGCAGGCAGACTGTCTCTTGTGACGACGCTGAGCAAGGGTGCCAACATGCCGGTCGAGGCATCCGCCGCCAGGGCTGCACTCGGATGGTCGGCTGGGCCCGGCCTGCCGGATGTGGACGCGTCCGCGTTGCTGTTGACCGGCAGCGGGTGGGTTGGCTTCGGTGGCGATTTCGTCTTCTGCAACCAGCCGCAGCATGCTTCCGGTGCCGTGCGTCACCTCGGCAAGCAGGTCGATCCGACTCGCTGGACGTCGATCTGGCCGCACTGGGACGGGACATCGAGCGGTTCGCCTTGGGTGCTTCAGCGGACGGTGGCACGTTCGGGCAGGTGCCCGGGCTTCATCTGCGACTGTTCGACACTGCGTCCGGTGTTGACCTGGCCCGCTTCGACATGGAAGCCGGCACAGAGACCGCCTATGTGAGTGGTGAGCTCTACCGGCGTGGCGGCGGATGGAAATTCCGGGCCGTCGGCCAGGGGTATGCGAGCGGGCTTGCGGGACTGGCGAGGGACTTCGGTATCAGCGTCGACGAGGAACGGCCCGCGGCTGCTCCCGCTGCGGCCCCTGCCCGGAAAACGCCGCCCTCCGCTCCGTGCGCGCCTGGTGTCTCGCCTCCCTCGACGGTCCGGTCCGGGGTCGGCCAAGGCGAGCCTTCCGTCCGGCTCGCCAAGGGTGAGGAGAATCTGCCGATCGATGGATGCCTCGACACAACTGGCCTCACCCTGACGACACCACGCCCGGACAGCCAGTAGTCCGAAGAGCACGCGGACGCCGTGCCCTGCGTTCCGCTGAACCGCTGCGTGCGTGCCGCGAACGATCGTTCGTCACCGGGAGACTCCGGTGCGGCTCGACGGTTTCGCGCGGAATCGCGTCGACCTCTGGACAACGACGCCCGCTGCGGCCACGATGATGGCAACTCCATACGGTATGCAATCTACAGTGTGGGCTTGTGCAGGCGTGATGACTGCCGTCGTCGCGCAGGGTGTGCGTGTGGGGGCCGGGCCCCCACGACCGTGTTCCTCTCCAGCCCCAACCCGACGACATGACACATCAGCGAGGTGAGGACGGCCATGGCAAAGGCACTAGAAGGCATCCGAGTTCTGGACATGACACATGTGCAGTCCGGGCCCTCGGCTACCCAGCTCCTCGCGTGGCTCGGCGCGGACGTCATCAAGGTGGAGGCGCCGACCGGCGACATTACACGCAAGCAGCTGCGCGACCTCCCGGACGTCGACTCCCTGTACTTCACGATGCTCAACTGCAACAAGCGGAGCATCACTCTCAACACCAAGACGGAGCGTGGCAAGGAGCTGCTGACTGAGCTGATCCGCCGCTCGGATGTGATGGTGGAGAACTTCGGGCCCGGGGCCGTCGACCGGATGGGGTTCACCTGGGAGCGGATCCAGGAGATCAACCCGAAGATCGTCTATGCGTCCATCAAGGGCTTCGGCGAGGGTCCGTACACCAACTTCAAGGCGTACGAGGTCGTCGCCCAGGCCATGGGCGGTTCGATGTCCACCACCGGCTTCGAGGACGGGCCGCCGCTCGCCACCGGCGCGCAGATCGGTGATTCGGGGACCGGCATCCACGCGGTTGCGGGCATTCTGGCCGCACTGTTCCAGCGCGAGAACACCGGGCGTGGACAGCGCGTCAATGTCGCCATGCAGCATGCGGTGCTCAACCTGTGCCGGGTGAAACTGCGGGATCAACAGAGGCTGGCACACGGGCCGTTGGTCGAGTATCCGAACGAGGACTTCGGTGACGAGGTGCCGCGCTCCGGGAACGCCTCCGGCGGCGGGCAGCCCGGATGGGCCGTGAGGTGCGCTCCCGGCGGACCCAACGATTACGTGTACGTGATCGT
>NZ_JBSFCW010000009.1:0-305025 GCF_053593595.1 Streptomyces sp. NPDC002206 | reverse complement strand
AGGCGACCAGCGCCTTGCCGTTCAGGAAGTCCGCGATCTCGCAGGCCGCGCGGGCCACCGAACCACCCTGGGTACGGGGCTTCTTGCCCGGCACCAGCGGCTGCAGACCCTTGGAGAGCAGTTCCTCCTCGGCCGCGACGACGATCTTCGACATCGTCTTGACCGTCTCGATCGGATACGCGCCGACGCTGGACTCGGCGGACAGCATGACCGCGTCCGCGCCGTCCAGGATCGCGTTCGCGACGTCGGACGCCTCGGCGCGGGTCGGCCGCGAGTTGGTGATCATCGACTCCATCATCTGGGTCGCCACGATCACCGGCTTGGCGTTCCGCCGGCAGAGCTCCACCAGGCGCTTCTGCACCATCGGGACCTTCTCCAGGGGGTATTCGACGGCCAGGTCGCCACGGGCGACCATGACACCGTCGAACGCCATGACGACGCCCTCCATGTGCTCGACGGCCTGCGGCTTCTCCACCTTGGCGATGACGGGGACCCGGCGGCCCTCCTCGTCCATCACCTTGTGGACGTCCTTGATGTCGCCGGCGTCCCGCACGAAGGAGAGTGCGACCAGGTCGCAGCCCAGCCGCAGGGCGAACCGGAGGTCCTCCACGTCCTTCTCGGACAGGGCAGGGACGTTCACCGCGGCACCGGGCAGGTTGATGCCCTTGTGGTCGGAGATGACCCCGCCCTCGATGACGATGCTCCTGACCCGGGGGCCGTCGACCGCGACGACCTTCAGCTCGACGTTGCCGTCGTTGATCAGGATCGGGTCGCCCTTGGCGACGTCGCTCGGCAGCCCCTTGTAGGTCGTACCGCAGATCGATTTGTCACCGAGGACGTCCTCGGTGGTGATGGTGAACTCGTCCCCGCGGACGAGTTCGACGGGGCCCTCGGCGAACTTCGCCAGGCGGATCTTCGGGCCCTGGAGGTCGGCGAGCACGCCCACCGCCCGGCCCGTCTCGGCGGCCGCCTTGCGGACGCGGTCGTAACGGCCCTGGTGTTCCTCGTGGGAGCCGTGGCTGAAGTTGAAACGGGCCACGCTCATGCCGGCCTCGATCAGAGCGACGAGCTGCTCATGGGAGTCGACGGCGGGACCGAGGGTGCAGACGATTTTGGAACGGCGCATGAGGCGGATCCTATCGGTTTGTTTCGCTGCGGAATATTCCGTCTGGTGGAAGATACAAAGGGGCGCGGGGGTGCTCAGTTGTCGACCTGTCCGACCGGCACTTCCTGTCCGGCCGATTCGGCCCGTCCGACCAGTGCGAAGGCCTGGTCGGCGATCTCCAGCTCCTCGTCCGTCGGCACCACGGCGACCGCGACCCGCGCATAGTTGGGCGAGATCAGCCTCGGTTCGCCGGACCGCACGGCGTTGAGGTCGGCGTCCACCACCAGGCCGAGCTCCTCCAGACCGGCGATCGCAGCCTCGCGTACCGGCGCCGAGTTCTCCCCGACCCCCGCCGTGAACACCACGGCATCCACCCGCCCGAGGACCGCCGAATAGGCGCCGATGTACTTCTTCAGCCGGTGCACATAGATGTCGAACGCCAGGGCCGCCCGTTCGTCGCCCTTGTCGATCCGGCGCCGGATCTCCCGCATGTCGTTGTCCCCGCAGAGCCCGACAAGGCCGCTCTTCTTGTTCAGCAGGACGTCGATCTCGTCGGTGGACATCCCTGCCACCCGCTTCAGATGGAAGGTGACCGCCGGGTCGATGTCCCCGGACCGCGTCCCCATCACCAGCCCCTCCAGCGGGGTCAGTCCCATCGACGTCTCCACGCACCGGCCGGCCGCCACCGCCGAGGCCGAGGCACCGTTGCCCAGGTGCAGCACGATGACATTGACCTCCTCGGGGGTGCGTCCCAGCAGCTCGGCGGCCTTGCGCGAGACGTACGCGTGCGAAGTGCCGTGGAAGCCGTAGCGGCGGATCCGGTGCGCGTCGGCGGTCTCCACGTCGATCGCGTACCGCGCCGCGTACTCCGGCATCGTCGTGTGGAACGCGGTGTCGAAGACGGCGACCTGCGGCAGATCGGGGCGCAGCGCCTGCGCGGTACGGATGCCGGTGATGTTCGCCGGGTTGTGCAGCGGCGCCACCGGGACGAGCCGCTCGATCTCCGTCAGCACCTCGTCGGTGATGACGGTGGGCCGGGTGAACCGCAGTCCGCCGTGCACCACCCGGTGGCCGATCGCCGCCAGCTCGGGGGAGTCCAGGCCCAGCCCGTCGGCGGCCAGCTCCTCGGCCGCGGCCTTCAGTGCCGCCGCGTGGTCGGCGATCCTGCCGGTGCGCTCACGTGTCTCGGCGCCGCCCCCGGTCAGCGGGGTGTGCAGCAGACGGGAGGTCTCCTCGCCGATCCGCTCGACCAGGCCGATCGCGAGCCGGGAGCGGTCGTTCATGTCGAGGAGCTGGTACTTAACCGACGAGGAGCCGGAGTTGAGGACGAGTATGCGACGGGCCTGCACGGCGGCGGAACCTTCCTTCGTGGGGGTGGTGGTCATGCGGTTCACTCCTGGGCCTGCGCCTGGATCGCCGTAATGGCCACGGTGTTGACGATGTCCTGGACCAGCGCACCGCGCGACAGGTCGTTGACGGGCTTGCGCAGCCCCTGGAGCACCGGCCCCACAGCCACGGCGCCCGCCGAGCGCTGCACGGCCTTGTACGTGTTGTTGCCGGTGTTCAGGTCCGGGAAGATCAGCACGGTCGCCTGCCCCGCCACCTCCGATCCGGGCAGCTTGGTCGCGGCCACGCTCGGTTCGACCGCCGCGTCGTACTGGATCGGGCCCTCGATCCTGAGGTCCGGCCGGCTCTCGCGCACCCGGTCCGTCGCCTGCCGCACCTTGTCGACGTCGGCCCCCGTGCCCGAGGTGCCCGTCGAGTACGAGAGCATCGCGATCCGTGGCTCCACACCGAAGCGGGCGGCCGTGGCGGCGGACTGGACGGCGATGTCCGCGAGCTGCTCCGCGTCCGGGTCCGGGTTGACCGCGCAGTCGCCGTACACCAGGACCTTGTCGGCGAGGCACATGAAGAAGACGGACGACACGATCGACGCGTCCGCCCGGGCCCTCCCGTCTCCCGCCGCCGCCCTGCCTGACGCGCTCCGCGCGGCCCCCTTGCTCTTGATGATCTCGAAGGCGGGGCGGATCGTCGCCGCGGTGGAGTGCACGGCCCCGGAGACCATCCCGTCGGCCAGGCCCCCCTGGACCATCAGGGTGCCGAAGTAGTTCACGTCCGAGACGACGTCGTACGCCAGCTCGACCGTGACCCCGCGGTGCGCGCGCAGCTGTGCGTACCTCTCCGCGAACGCCTGGCGCAGCTCGGAGGTCTGCGGGTCGATCAGCTGGGTGTCGGCAAGATCGATGCCGAGGTCGGCCGCCTTCTTCCGGATGACGTCCAGGTCGCCGAGGAGGGTGAGATCGCAGACATCGCGGCGCAGCAGCACATCGGCGGCGCGCAGCACCCGCTCCTCGGCGCCCTCCGGCAGCACCACCCGGCGCCGGTCCGCGCGGGCCTGCTCCAGCAGCTCGTGCTCGAACATCATCGGCGTGACGCGGCCACTGCGGGCCACCGAGATCCGGTCCAGCAGGGCGGGGGTGTCCACATGGCGCTCGAAGAGGCCGAGTGCGGTCTCCGCCTTGCGGGGCGTCGCCGCGTTCAACTTGCCCTCCAGCGTGAAGAGTTCGGCCGCTGTGGGGAAGGAGCCGCCCGCCACCGACACGACCGGGGTGCCCGGTGCGAGCCGTGCGGCCAGCTTGAGTATCTCCTCGCCGGGGCGCTCGTCCAGCGTCAGCAGCAGGCCCGCGATGGGCGGGGTGCCGGCGCTGTGGGCGGCCAGTGCGCCGACCACCAGATCCGCCCGGTCCCCGGGCGTGACCACCAGGCAGCCGGGCGTCAGCGCGTTCAGCAGATTCGGCAGCATCGCACCGCCGAAGACGAAGTCCAGCGCGTCCCGGGCCAGCCCCGCGTCGTCGCCGAGCAGCACGGTGCCGCCGAGCGCCGCGGTGATCTGGGCGACGGTCGGCGCGGAGAGCGCGGCGTCGTCCGGCAGGACCGAGCACGGCACGGGCAGCCGCGCCGTCAGCCGCTCGGCGATGATCTCGCGGTCCTCGGCCGCCACCCTGTTCACCACCATCGCGAGGACGTCGCAGCCCAGACCGGCGTACGCCCGGTAGGCATTGCGCGTCTCGGCCCGCACGGACTCCGCGTCCTGCCCCTTCCCGCCGACCACCGCGATCACCGAGGCGCCGAACTCATTGGCCAGCCGGGCATTGAGCGCCAGCTCATCGGGGAGCTGGGTGGCCGCGAAGTCGGTGCCGAGGACCAGCACCACCTCGTACATCCGGGCCACCTGATGGAAGCGGTCGACGAGCCGCGAGACCAGTTCGTCGGTACCCTTCTCCGCCTGCAGCGCGGACGCCGCCGCATAGTCCAGGCCATAGACCGACGACGGGTCCTGGCTGAGCCGGTAGCGGGCCCGCAGCAACTCGAACAGCCGGTCGGGGCTGTCGTGGACCAGCGGCCGGAACACCCCGACCCGGTCCACCTGACGCGTCAGGAGCTCCATGACTCCCAGATCGATGACCTGGCGGCCGTCTCCCCGGTCGATCCCCGTCACGTACACGCTGCGCGTCACGCATGCTCTCCCGTCGTTCTGGCCGGTTGGTGCGGTATTGCCCGTTTTGACGATACCTGCGGCTGCGGACCAGCCGCCCCCCGGGCGAAAGCCCCCTGTTCCGGGGTGCTGCACTCGTCCTGCAGCGGTCGGGTGCCGCGCCCCGGACAGGCCGAGAGCGCGAGGTCCGCACCTGACGTGGGACAATCGTTGTGGCTCACGGTACGGGGGATTCCGCAGTCGCCCCCGAAATGCACGGCACTAACGAGCAGGAGATACGGCACGATGCGCATCGGAGTTCTCACCGCAGGCGGCGATTGCCCAGGTCTGAACGCAGTGATCCGGTCGGTCGTGCACCGCGCCGTGGTGGGTCACGGCGATGAAGTCATCGGGTTCGAGGACGGCTTCAAGGGACTCCTCGACGGCCACTTCCGCCCCCTCGACCTCAACGCGGTCAGTGGCATCCTCGCGCACGGCGGCACCATTCTCGGCTCGGCCCGGCTGGAGCGCGACCGGCTGCGCGAAGCCGCCGAGAACTGTGACGAGCTGAGCCGCCGTTACGGCATCGACGTGCTGATCCCGATCGGCGGCGAGGGCACCCTCACCGCGGCCCGGATGCTGTCGGACGCCGGAATGCCCGTCGTCGGCGTTCCGAAGACCATCGACAACGACATCTCGTCCACCGACCGCACCTTCGGCTTCGACACGGCGGTGGGCGTCGCCACCGAAGCCATAGACCGTCTCAAGACCACGGCCGAATCGCACCAGCGGGTCATGGTCGTCGAGGTGATGGGCCGGCACGCGGGGTGGATCGCCCTGGAGTCCGGCATGGCGGGCGGCGCGCACGGCATCTGTCTGCCCGAGCGGCCGTTCGAGGTCGCGGACCTGGTCAAGATGGTCGAGGAGCGCTTCGCCCGCGGCAAGAAGTTCGCGGTCATCTGCGTCGCCGAGGGCGCGCACCCGGTCGAGGGCTCGATGCCGTACGCCAAGGGCAAGATCGACCAATTCGGCCACGAGCGCTTCCAGGGCATCGGCAACCGGCTCGCGGTCGAGCTGGAGACCCGCCTCGGCAAGGAGGCCCGGCCGGTCATTCTCGGCCATGTCCAGCGCGGTGGCACGCCGACCGCGTACGACCGGGTGCTGGCGACCCGCTTCGGCTGGCACGCGGTCGAGGCGGCGCACCGGGGCGACTTCGGCCGGATGACGGCGCTGCGCGGCAACGACATCATGATGGTGCCGCTGGCGGACGCGATCACACAGCTGAAGACGGTGCCGAAGGACCGGATGTACGAGGCGGAGTCGGTGTTCTGACCGGCGGGTCCGACTCTCTTCGGGGGCCGGCTTCGGGGCCGGCCTCCGAGGACCGGGCCGGCCGCGCTACGCCCCCGCCGCCTCCCAGAACTGCACCACGATCCCGTCCAGAAACGCCCGTCCCGCCTCCCCGTCCGCGCCCGCCCGCTCGGGACCTCCCGTGCTCCAGCTCAGCGTCGACACCATCACTGCCTGGTAGTCGGAATGCAGCTGTTCCAGCACGTCCTGCAGCAGCCGCCGCTCCAGCGGCACCAGCTTCGCCACCGGCCGGGTGTACGCCTGCCAGCGCGTTGTCACCGCGCTGCGCAGCAGCTCCCCGAGTTCCTCGTTCCGCCCCGTCGCCGTCACGAAGTCGGCCGCCGTCAGCTCCAACGCCTCGCTGAGCGCCGCGGACTGGCGTTCGTTGCCGCGCCAGCGTCCGGACTCCTCCATCCGCTGATACGCGGAGACCGCCAGCCCAAGCAGCCGCGCCAGCTCGTCCACGGCCAGGCCACGGGCCACCCGGTGTTCGCGCAGGGTGCGGGCGGCGGTCAGCAGCTCGCCCGGCGCGCACCACAGCACTCCGGCCAGCGCCATGAGTTCCTTCTCGTCGGGCAGCGCGAGACCACGCTCCCAGGCGGCGACGGTGTCCGCGCTGATCCGGAGTCCGTACTGGGCGCTGAGGCCGTAGGCGACATGACCGGGCGCCATGCCCAGGGCCTCGCGCAGTCGGCGCGCGGCGGGGGCATTGAAAGGCGGGGTGGGGTGCACGGCCCCACCGTAGGAGCCGGGACCCGGCCTGACTACGGTCTGTTCGACCGAGATCACGGCTCGTAGGAACGTCCTATCCCGCGCCCCCGCTCATCCCTGACCGCGCTGCCCAGGGCGAACCCACCGCCGAGGCGGCGCGAGATCAGGATGTACAGCAGCAGCACCGGCGTCGAGTACAGGATCGAGAACGCCGCCAGCTGGCCGTGGACCACCGATCCGTAGTTGCCGAAAAAGGTGAAGATCGAGACGGAGACGGGGAGTTGCTCGGGGGAGAGCAGCAGCATGAAGGGGACGAAGAAGTTCCCCCACAGCATGATGAAGGTGTAGATCGTCACCACGCCCACCCCCGGCCCCATCGGCGGCAGCACCACCCGGACCAGCGGCCGTGTCGTGGACGCCCCGTCCGTCCAGGCCGCCACCTCCAGTACCTTCGGCACGCCGCCCATGAAGTTCTCAGGCGCGAGCGGTAGCGGGAGAGCGGATACGCGGCCGGCGCCGCGCACGCCACGGTCAGCAGCGTCGCACTGCCGCACAGCAGCAAAGCGTTCAAGACAGCATGTAGAGCTTCAGGCCTGGTCGTTTCTGACGGTTATTGACCTTTCGTCCTCAACTCCCGCTTGGATTTCGTAACGAAGCAACAGCGTAGGGCCTGCTCCGGGGTTCCGCTGGACGCATGGAGGTGATCGCGCGGGGTGCGACTTCCTCATAGCCGTGGGGGGCTGAGACGTGACCGTGGGACCGGCCAGTCGGCAAGGTCAATGCCCGTGCAGGAAACGCTTGTTGTGCGGGAGGGGTGCGGGTGGGACGAACGGTCAGTGCGTTTCGGCCACCCACCGGTAGTGCAGCTCCGGCCGCCCGATCTGCCCGTACTGCGGACTGCGGACGGCGCGGCCCACCGTCACCAGGTGCTCCAGATAGCGGCGTGCGGTGATCCGCGAGATGCCCAGCTCCACGCCCGTCGCGGCTGCGGTCACCCCGTCCGGGGAGGCCCGCAGCGCACGGGTCACCGCCTCCAGCGTGGGGCCGCTCAGCCCCTTGGGCAGCCGGGACGGCTGCGGAGCCCGGAGCGCGCCGAGCGCCCGGTCCACCTCGTCCTGGCCGCTCGCCTCACCGGCCGCCGCACGGAACTCGGCGTAGCGCATGAGGCGGTCGCGCAGGGTGGCGAAGGTGAACGGCTTCAGCACGTACTGGACGACACCGAGCGACACCCCTTCCCGGACCACCCCCAGATCACGCGCCGACGTCACGGCGATGACATCCGCCGTGTGCCCGGCGGCGCGCAGCGACCGCAGCAGCTGCAGACCGTGTCCATCGGGCAGGTACAGGTCCAGGAGCAGCAGATCGACCTGAGTGCGGTCCAGCGCCCGTACCGCCTCCGCACGCGAATGCGCGACCGCGGCCACGGTGAAGCCGGGGACGCGGCCGACATACAGCCTGTGCGCGTCGGCGGCCACGGGATCGTCCTCGACCACCAGCACCTGGATCACGGGGTGGGCTCCTTCGGCGTGTGCTGCTGCGTGGGCGAGGGCGACAGCGGCAGCCGTACGGTGAACTCCGCGCCGCCGTCGGGGCCCCCGCCCAGCGCGACCGTTCCGCCGGCCCGGTGCACGGCCTGCTGCACGAGTGCCAGCCCGAGCCCACGACCGGCCCCGTGCGTCGACCAGCCGCGGTGGAACACCTCGGCGGCGACGTCGGGATCGACCCCGGCCCCGGTGTCCGCGACCCGCAGCAGCAGCTCACGGTCGTCGGCGAGCGCGGTGACGGTGACCCGCGCGCGGCCGGTGCGGCGCGGTGCCGCACCGCGCTGCGCGGGCACGACTGCGGAGTCCGCCGCCACCCCGGCCCCGGGCACGGTCCCCGCACCGGACGGGACACCGGCTTCGGGCGGCGGGGCCGTCGCCGCCTCCGACGCGGCATCCACCGCGTTGTCGATCAGATTGCCGAGGATCGTCACCAGATCGCGCTGCGGCAGCGTCGCGGGCAGCGCGCCGTCGTCGATCACGCTGTCGTCCGCGAGCACCAGCTCCACCCCCCGCTCGTTCGCCTGCGCCGCCTTGCCCAGCAGCAGCGCCGCCAGCACCGGTTCGGCGACGGCGCCGACGACGCGGTCGGTGAGGACCTGTGCCAGCTCCAGCTCCGCCGTCGCGAAGCCCACCGCCTCCTCCGCCCGGCCGAGCTCGATCAGTGAGACGACCGTGTGCAGCCGGTTCGCCGCCTCGTGCGCCTGCGAGCGCAGCGCCTGGGTGAACCCCCGCTCCGAGTCCAACTCGCCGGACAGCGCCTGGAGTTCCGTGTGGTCGCGGAGGGTCACGACCGTACCGCGCTGCTCGCCGCCCACCACCGGACGGGTGTTGACCACGATCACCCGGTCCGCCGTCAGATGCAGCTCGTCGACCCGCTCCTCGGAGGCCAGCAGCGCCCCGGTCAGCGGCGCAGGCAGTTCCAGTTCGGCCACCCGGCGCCCGACCGCACCCGGCGGCAGCCCGAGCAGCTCCCGGCCCGCGTCGTTGACCAGTGCGATCCGTCGCTGTCCGTCGAGCATCAGCAGCCCCTCGCGCACCGCGTGCAGCGTGGCCTGGTGGTAGTCGTGCATCCGGCTCAGCTCGGCGGCGTTCATGCCGTGCGTGTGGCGCCGCAGCCGCGCGTTGATCACATACGTGCCGATGCCGCCGAGGGTGAGTGCCCCGCCCGCCGCGAGCCCCAGTGCGCCGAGCTGCGCCCGCACCTGCGAGGAGACCCGCTCGACCGTGATGCCCGCGCTGACCAGACCGGTGATCCTGCCGCCGTCCCGGATCGGGGTGACGACCCGGATCGAGGGGCCGAGCGTGCCGGTGTACGTCTCCGTGAACGTCTCGCCGCGCAGCGCCCTCGCGGTGTGGCCGAGGAACGTCTCCCCGATCCGGTCCGCGTCGGGGTGCGTCCAGCGGATCCGGTCCGGGCTCATGATCGTGACGAAGGCGATCCCGGTGTCCCTGCGGACCTTCTCCGCGTACGGCTGGAGCACGGCGGTCGGGTCCGGGGTGCGGATCGCCTCGCGCACGGACGGCGAATCGGCCACCGCCAGCGCCGCCGCCCTGACCTGCCGGGTCGCGGTCTCCTCCGCCTGCGCGCTCCCGGAGACGTACGCGAAGAACGCGCACCCCGCCACCACGGCCGCAACCAGCACCACCTGCATCGCGAAGAGCTGACCGGCCAGGCTGCGCGGACGGGTACGGGGGCGTGGGAGACGCATGCTCACAGTCTGCCTGGCCGAAAACATATGAACGAAATGCACGTAAGGGTGACGGCCGTCACACGGGGCGGGATATTCGCCGGGACCCCCAGGGACGGGGGACGGACAGGGACGAGCCGAGGAGAACCCCGTGGGAGTGCCAGCCGCCAGGCGGGACCGTACGCATTATCTGTATCTCGCCGTGATCGGCGCTGTGGCGCTCGGCATCCTGGTGGGCTTCGTGGCCCCCGGGGTGGCCGTCGAGCTGAAGCCGATCGGTACCGGCTTCGTGAACCTCATCAAGATGATGATCTCGCCGATCATCTTCTGCACGATCGTGCTGGGCGTCGGCTCGGTCCGCAAGGCCGCCAAGATCGGCAAGGTGGGTGGTCTCGCGCTCGGCTACTTCCTGATCATGTCCGTGGTTGCGCTGGCGATCGGCCTGGTCGTCGGCAATCTGCTGCACCCGGGCGACGGCATGCACCTCACGCAGTCGGTGAAGGATGTCGGGCACACGGCGGCGAGCGACGCTGCCGAGGGGCCGGTCGACTTCCTGCTCGGCGTCATTCCGGTCACCTTCGTGTCGGCCTTCACCGGTGGCTCGGTACTCCAGACCCTGCTGGTCGCGCTGCTCGTCGGCTTCGCGCTGCAGGCCATGGGCACGGCCGGTGAGCCGGTGCTGCGCGGGGTCGAGCACATCCAGAAGCTGGTCTTCCGGGTCCTGTCCATGATCATGTGGGCAGCCCCGGTGGGTGCCTTCGGCGCGATGGCCGCCGTCGTCGGCGAGACCGGAGTGGACGCGCTCAAGGCGCTCGCCACGATCATGCTGGGCTTCTACATCACCTGCATCCTGTTCGTGGTCGTGGTGCTCGGCACACTGCTGCGCCTGGTGACCGGCGTGAACCTCTTCCAGCTCCTCAAGTACCTGGGCCGCGAGTTCCTGCTGATCCTCTCCACGTCCTCCTCCGAGTCGGCGCTGCCGCGCCTCATCGCGAAGATGGAACACCTGGGCGTCAGCCGCCCGGTCGTCGGCATCACCGTGCCGACCGGGTACTCGTTCAACCTCGACGGCACGATGATCTACCTGACCATGGCGTCGCTGTTCATCGCCGACTCGATGGGGCAGCCGCTGGAGCTGGGCCAGCAGATCTCGCTCCTCCTCTTCATGATGATCGCCTCCAAGGGCGCGGCCGGTGTCTCCGGTTCCGGCATCGCCGTGCTGGCGAGCGGGCTCCAGTCGCACAGGCCGGCTCTGGTCGACGGCGTGGGCCTGATCATCGGCATCGACCGCTTCATGAGCGAGGCCCGCGCCCTGACCAACTTCGCGGGCAACGCCGTCGCCACGCTGCTCATCGGCACCTGGACCAAGGAGATCGACAGGGACCGCGTCGACCAGGTGCTGGCCGGCTCCATCCCGTTCGACGAGAAGACGCTCACCCAGGACGATCCGCACGGCGCGACGGACGTTCCCGAACCCAGGGACGGCGGGACGGCGGACGTGACGGCGAAGGTCTGATCACGTGCACGAGGCGGGGCCGGTACGGGAATGTCCGTACCGGCCCCGCCTCGTGTCGATGCTGCGGAGTTCGGATTTGCCACCCCGCATGACCCGGTCACCCGTGTCCGCCTCCAAGGGGTCGGGCACGTCAAGGTGCACCAGCACCGGGCGGTGACCGGCGAGTCAAGACCGTCAGCGTGAAGCGCGAGGGAACTGCGTCGCCTGCGGCCACAAGGCGCACGCCGACACAGTCGGAGCCACCAACGTTCTACGGGCCGGGCTGGTCCGTCGCCACGCCAACCAGGTGTAACGAGAAGCCCCTTCATTCCGAGGGGGAGGAGTCACGATGTCGAGGGGGAGGAGTCACGATGTCGAACTCGCCGATGCCCGGCCAGCTCCAGTTGTTGCCCCGGTGGGGGAGCCGTGTGCCCAGAATGCGGGCCAGTAGCCGAGCGCCGCGCTTGAGGGCAAGGGCAGGAGGGGACGGGCTGGTGCGCTCGGGAGGGACGGGCCTCGTGCTTGCCTTGACGCCGGCGTCAACCTTTACGGTCGAAGCATGCGAATCGGGGAGCTGGCCGAGCGGGCCGGGACGACGACGCGGACTCTGCGCTACTACGAGTCACGCGGACTGCTGCCTGCGCGGCGGGCCGTGAACGGGTACCGCACGTACGACGAGGACGATCTGCGTCTGCTGCAGCAGATCCGGACCCTGCAGGACTTCGGGTTCGATCTGGAGGAGACCCGGCCGTTCGTCGAGTGCCTGCGCGCCGGCCACCCGGCCGGTGATGCCTGCCCCGCCTCGCTCGCCGTCTACCGGCGCAAGCTCGGCGAGCTCGACTCGCTCATCGAGCAGCTCCAGTCGGTCCGCGTCCAGGTGGGCGCGGAGCTCGCGAGGGCCGAGCTGGAGGCCGCGGCCGAGCTTCCTGGCGGCCCGGAACCACGTTGTGAACTGGGAGGATGACAGATGATTCATGCAGAGGGCGTGGCCGAGGTCACCGACGCCACCTTCGACGGGGAGGTGCTGGGGGCCGAGCTCCCCGTACTGGTCGAGTTCACCGCCGACTGGTGCGGACCCTGCCGTCAGCTCGCCCCCGTGCTCAGCGCGATCGCCGCCGAGGAGGCCGGGCGCATCAAGATCGTCCAGCTGGACGTGGATGCCAACCCGGCCGTCACGAGCCGCTACGCGGTGCTGTCGATGCCGACCCTGATGGTGTTCAGGTCCGGTGAGGCGGTGAAGTCGATGGTGGGCGCCCGGCCCAAGCGCAGGCTCCTCCAGGAGCTGGAGGACGTGCTCGAGAAGGTGTGAGCCGCAACGCTCAGTAGTTTCCGCCGCCACAGCTGCTGCCACCGCCGCAGCCGTGGTGGTGGCCTCCTCCGTCGTTCGAGGAGCCGTGCGAGCCGTGGGAGCCGTACGAGTCGTGGGAGCTCCCGGAGCCGTAGGAGCTGTAGTCGCTGCCGGTACCGCTGCTGTCCGTGGTCCGGTCGTCGTCGTCCGAATCCAGAGCCTTTCCGTACTTGATCAGCATCCGGCCCACCGACGGCAGACGGCCTCCGCCCCCGTCCCGCCGCCGAGATCGTCGGCGCTCACCCGGCAGCGCGCTGCGCCCGTCGAACACCACGGCCCCGAGCGCGGCCGATGCCCACAGCTCGCCGGTGCGTGTCGCTGCGAGGCGGCGACGGCCCGCCGGGGTCAGCGGACCCCGTGCCGGGCACAGCACCCGCACGGCCAGACAGCAGGCGCCCACCGCGATGAACGGTGCCGTCCGCCGCAGCCCCTGCGGGACGGCCAAGGCGGCCAGGACCGCTGTGCCGCACACCACGACGGCCAGGCCACGTGCGGCGTACAGACGGGCCATGGCGCGTGGCGGGGCCATCAGCAGACCGTACGAGACGAGCCGGTCGCCGATCTCGCTTACGGCCCCCGCCCGCACCGCCCGTACCCGCAGCAGCGTCGGGGTCGTGGAGCCGGAGGTCCGCCACTTCTCGACCACGGCGTGCTCCACCGGATGCTCGGGTCCCGTCCAGGGCTCGGGCAGCCGCAGTCGCCCACCCGACCCGATCACGACGTTGTTGTCACTGCCCCACAGGGTGTGGAGCGCCGCCTCCACCACCCGCTCCGGTCCGCCCGCCAGAAATGCCGCATCGTAAGGACCCAGCTCGGGCGCGCGCTCCCGGCGCCGCCAGGGCAGCAGTCGCCGACCGGACAGGGCCAGGCAGGCGGTGGCAGCGACCAGTGCGGTCGCGGCGTCGATGAGCGTGAGTGTGGTCCACATGGCAGCCCCCGATCCGGACGTGCTCCGGATGAATGTGCGTATGCGAGGGGTATCTCCGTGTGAAGCACGGCCAATCCGAACAAGCCTGATTTCAGAGCTTTTTCTGAGCTTGTTCCGAGCCGCTCGCTTCCCCCGTGCTCGCGGGCCGGGCCATCGATCGCATCCTTGCGCCCGGCTCCGGGCTCGCGGCTCTCGGGGTCGACTCCGGCTTGTGGCGGGGCATCCTCGTACGGCTGCGCGCCGCGCTCGATGCGACGGGCGCGCCGGCCCTCTGCCGAGCGTCTCCTGGAGGCAAACAAAAACCCCGGTCCGAATTGACGGCCGGGGTATTTCTTCGCCTATATTGAATAGTTCCGTGTGCGCATACTGTGCAATATGCGGAGAACTTCAATAAACATACTCTATCGCGCCAGGAGCTGAATTGTCAAGCGAGGAAATGCGGCAGGAACAGCAATTCGTCTCCCTCGCCCACGAGCGACTCGACCAGCTCCGGGCAGCGGCCGAAGCCGCCATGCATGCCACGATCGCGCAGCTCAGCACCGGTCGACAGGCGCGGGTGGAGCGCGATATCGGCGTCGCCGAGCACTCCGCCTCGCTCGCCGCGCTGAATGCCGCCGTCACGGGACTCTGTTTCGGACGGATCGACAGGCGCGACGGAGTCACCTATCACATCGGTCGCATCGGAATCCGGCAGGACGACGCCGAGCGGACCCCGTTGCTGATCGACTGGCGGGCTCCCGTCGCGCGGCCGTTCTATCTCGCGACCGGATATGAACCGATGGGGCTGCGCCGCAGGAGGCACATCACCACGCAGGGGCGCACGGTCACCGACTTGCACGACGAGATCATGGATCTCGCCGACACCACCCGCACCGGATACGAGTTGCACGACGCCGACGAGGTGCTGCTCGCCGCGCTGACCAGCGCCCGCACGGGCCGGATGGGCGACATCGTCTCGACCATCCAGGCCGAGCAGGACCACATCATCCGCGCCCCGCAGCGCGGGGTGCTCGTCGTCGAGGGAGGGCCGGGCACCGGGAAGACCGCGGTCGCGCTGCACCGGGCCGCGTATCTGCTGTACGCGGACCGGGAACAGCTCGCCAAGCGGGCCGTGCTGATCGTCGGGCCCAACCCGGCCTTCCTCGCCTACATCGGCGACGTGCTGCCCTCGCTCGGTGAGACCGGTGTGCTGCTGTCGACGGTCGCCGAGCTGTTCCCCGGCGTGCACGCCACCGGTACCGACAGCCCCGCGGCGGCCGCCGTCAAGGGCCGGGCGGACATGGCCGGCGTACTGGCCGAGGCCGTACGGGACCGGCAGCAGGTGCCCGAGAAGGGCGAGCCGATCGTCATCGCGCACGACGACGGGGAGCTGATCCTCGACTGGGACATGGCAGTCGAAGCGCGGCACAAGGCCCGCGAAACCGGGCTGCCGCACAATCTCGCCCTGCCCACCTTCGCCTTCCGGATCATCGACGATCTCACCACGCAGCTCGCCGACCGCATCGGCGCCGACCCCTACGGCGGACCGAACTTCCTCGGCCCCGACGACATCGCCCAGCTCGGCAAGAGCATCGCCGCCAGCGCGGAGGTGCACGCCTCCATCACCTCCCTGTGGCCCCCGCTCACCCCGCAGGAGTTCCTCGCCGACTATCTGGAGGAGCCCACGCATCTGGCCGAGGACGACGCCGAGCTGCTCCGGCGCGTGAAGAAGGCCGCCTGGACGCCTGCCGACGTGCCCCTCCTCGACGAGGCCGCCGAACTGCTCGGTGCGGACGACTCCGCCGCCCGGGCCGCCGCCGAGGCCGAGCGGGCCCGCCAGATCGCCTACGCGCAGGGCGTCCTCGACGTCTCGTACGCCTCCCGTACCTACGAGTTCGAGGACAAGGAGGACCTCGACGAGGACGCCTCCGAGGTCCTCGCGGCGCACGACATCATCGACGCCGAACGGTTCGCCGAGCGTCAGGAGGAGGCCGACCACCGCAGCGCCGCCGAGCGCGCCGCCGCCGACCGGACCTGGGCGTTCGGGCACATCATCGTCGACGAGGCACAGGAGCTGTCGGCCATGGCCTGGCGGCTGCTGATGCGCCGCAGCCCGACCCGCTCGATGACCCTGGTCGGCGACCCGGCCCAGACCGGCGACCTGGCAGGCTGCGACTCCTGGCAGGAGATTCTCGCGCCGTACGTCCAGGACCGCTGGCAGCTCGCCCGGCTCGGGGTCAACTACCGTACGCCCGCCGAGATCATGGAGTACGCGGCCGAACGGCGCCGGGCCACCGATCCCGCCTTCGAACCCCCGCGCTCCATCCGCGCCACCGGTGCACGGCCCTGGGAGCGCACCCTGCCGCTCGCCGAGGTGGCCGGGCTCGCCGAGGCTGAGACCCCGGCGGAGGGCAGGCTCGCCGTCATCGCCCCGCGCGAGCTCCACGCGCAACTCACAGGACTCGACGACGGGCCGCTGGATCTGCACCGGCCCGTCGTCCTGCTCGACCCGCGACAGGCCAAGGGCCTGGAGTTCGACACGGTTCTCGTCGTCGCGCCCGCGCTGATGTCCCCCAACGATCTCTATGTGGCGCTGACCCGGGCCACCCAGCGGCTCGGGGTCATCACACCGGCTTCAGCCACACCGTCGCCAGCGGCGGCAGAGTGAGCTGGACGCTCGTGCGGTGACCGTGGGCGGCGACGGACTCCGGCTTCAGCGGATCCGGGTTGAGGACGTCACCGCCGCCGTACCGTGCCGCGTCCGTGTTGAGCACCTCCGCCCAGGCGGACACGGACGGCGGCACGCCCAGCCGGTACTCGTGGCGGACCACCGGCGAGAAGTTCGACACCGCGAGCAGCGGCGAACCGTCCGCGTCGAAACGCAGGAAGGCGAAGACGTTGTCCTCGGCGGCTCCGCCGTCGATCCAGGCGAAGCCCTCGGGGACGGTGTCCCGCTGCCACAGCGCCGGTGTCGTCCCGTACACCGCGTTCAGCTCACGCACCAGGTCCCGTACGCCCCGGTGGTCCGCCTCCGCCGCGTACGACGGGTCGAGCAGCCACCAGTCCGGGCCGTGCCCCTCCGACCACTCGGCGCCCTGGGCGAACTCCTGCCCCATGAACAGCAGTTGCTTGCCCGGGTGCGCCCACATGAAGCCGAGATACGCCCGGTGGTTGGCGCGCTGCTGCCACCAGTCGCCGGGCATCTTCGACGCCAGCGCCCGCTTGCCGTGCACCACCTCGTCGTGCGAGATCGGCAGCACGTAGTTCTCGCTGTACGCGTACACCATCGAGAAGGTCATCTCGTTGTGGTGGTACTTGCGGTGCACGGGCTCCTTCGACATGTACTCCAAGGAGTCGTGCATCCAGCCCATGTTCCACTTCAGGCCGAAGCCGAGCCCGCCGAAGCCGCCGGGGCCGACATGGTGGGTGGCGCGCGTGACGCCGTCCCAGGCGGTGGACTCCTCGGCGATGGTGACGACGCCGGGATTCCGCCGGTACACGGTGGCGTTCATCTCCTGGAGGAAGGCGACAGCATCCAGATTCTCCCGGCCGCCGTGCTCGTTCGGAGCCCACTCCCCGTCCTCGCGCGAGTAGTCGAGGTAGAGCATCGAGGCGACGGCGTCGACCCGCAGCCCGTCGATGTGGAACTCCTCGCACCAGTACGTGGCGTTGGCGACCAGGAAGTTGCGCACCTCCGTGCGGCCGAAGTCGAACTCGAGCGTGCCCCAGTCGGGGTGCGCGGCGCGTGCCGGGTCCGAGTGCTCGTACAGCGGGCGGCCGTCGAACTCGGCGAGCGCCCAGTCGTCGCGCGGGAAGTGCGCGGGCACCCAGTCGACGATGACGCCGATGCCGGACCGGTGCAGCGCGTCGACCAGATACCGGAAGTCGTCAGGGGTGCCCATGCGCGAGGTGGGGGCGAAGAAGCCGGTGACCTGATAGCCCCAGGAGCCGCCGAAGGGATGCTCGGAGACCGGCATCAGCTCCACATGTGTGAACCCCAGATCCCTTACGTAGGCCGGAAGTTGCTCGGCGAGCCGGCGGTACGTGAGTCCCGGCCGCCAGGACGGCAGATGCACCTCGTACACGGACAACGGTGCCTCGTGCACGGGTACGTCCCCGCGGCGCGTCATCCACTCCTGGTCCTGCCACTCATGGTGCGAGGCCGTCACGACCGAGGCATTGGCGGGCGGGACCTCGGTGTGCCGGGCCATCGGGTCGGCGCGCACCGTGTGCGTACCGTCCGGGCGGCAGATGTCGAACTTGTAGAGCGCACCCTCGCCGATCGCGGGGAGGAACAGCTCCCAGACCCCGCTGGAACCGAGCGAACGCATCGGGAAGCCCGTGCCGTCCCAGTAGTTGAAGTCCCCGATGACCCGCACACCGCGGGCATTGGGCGCCCAGACGGTGAACCGCGTACCGGCGACCCCCTGGTGCTCCATGGGCTGTGCGCCGAGGGCGGTCCACAGCTCCTCGTGCCGCCCCTCGCCGATCAGATGCAGATCGAGATCGCCGAGCGCGGGCAGGAAGCGGTAAGGATCATGGACCTCGATCTCGTTGTCCGCGTAGCCGACCAGGAGTTGGTACTCGGGGACGGACGGCATCGGCAGCAGTCCGGAGAAGAGGCCGTCGCCGTCGTCGTGCAGCTCGGTCCGCAGCCCCTTGGCGAGCACGGTCACCGATCGCGCGTACGGACGGAGCACCCGGATCACCACACCGTCGCGGACCATGTGCGCGCCGAGCAGATCGTGCGGGGCATGGTGCTCACCGGCGAGCAGCCGTCCCCGGTCGGCGTCGTCGAGGGCCCGCACCGGCCGGACGCCGCGACCGCCGCCACGACGCGGCCGCGAGGGTGAGGCATCGGCCCGCTTCTCCGCTGTCTTCTTCCGCTTGGCCGGGGAGGTCGTCGAGCCCGCGGGTGCCAAGGGTGCTGCAGTGGCCTTGGAGGCTGAGAGTGCCGCGGTGGCCGCTGGGGCTGCGGTGGCCGGCTGGGCCGCTGGGGTCGGCTTGGTCGCGGGCGCTGATGGGGTCGCGGTGGGATCGGGCGCGTTGCGGGACGGCTTGCGGGCGGTCACAGGGACGGCCTCCTCGAGGGCTGTTGGTGAGGCAGGGATCAGGTGGCCGGGCAGGGAAGAAGCCGCCCGGCCGAAGAAGGCGCGCACCGCGCAGGGCATCAGTCGACGGCGGCGGCCAGGCGGTGGATCGCGGCCATCGGGACCGGCAGCCAGTCGGGCCGGTGCCGGGCCTCGTACACCACCTCGTACACCGCCTTGTCGGTCTCGTGGGCCCGCAACAACTCCGGTTCACTGCGCGGATCGACGCCCGCGGTCTCCGCGTACCCGTCGCAGTAGGCCGCTCGGCAGCGGGCCGCCCACTCGGCGTTCCACGGCCGGTGCGAGCGGGCCGCGTAGTCGAAGGAGCGGAGCATGCCCGCGATGTCGCGCACCGGCGGCTGCGGACGGCGGCGTTCCAGGAGCGGGCGCGCCGGTTCGCCCTCGAAGTCGATCAGTGACCAGAAACCGTCGGCCGCGCGCAGCGTCTGGCCGAGATGGAGGTCGCCGTGGACGCGCTGTGCGGCCCAGCTGCGGCCCTTGTGGCCCAACGCGGCAACGGCGTCGAACGCGGTGCGCAGTCCGGGGACGTAGGGCACGAGCGCCGGCACGGCCTGGGCGGCCGCCTCCAGCCGCTGCAGCATACCGGCGGCGAGATGCTCGGTCTGGGCGCTGCCCAGCACGGGCGTCGGCAGGGCGCTGGCGAGCGCCGTGTGCACCTCGGCCGTGGCCCGTCCGAGGGCGCGGGCCTCGCGGGTGAAGTCATGGCCCGCGCCCAGCGCACGCAGCGCCAGCTGCCAGCCGTCCTCCGCGCCGCGCAGGAATGGCTGGAGAACGCCGAGGGTGAGTGGCTCCGGGGCTGTCGCCTCGAACCAGGCGACGGGTTCCGGCACCCGCCCGCAGCCTTCCCGGGAGAGCGCGAGCGGCAGTTCCAGATCCGGGTTGGTGCCGGGGAAGACCCGGCGGAAGATCTTGAAGATATAGGCGTTGCCAAAAACGAGGGAGGAGTTGGACTGCTCGGTGTCGAGCACGCGGGGGGTGAGCCCGGCTGGGATGGGGGCCACGCCCCGGTCGAACCGGAGGGTGCCGAGGGTGCCGGGGGTACGGAGCCGTTCCAGCAGGAGTTCGGCGAGGCGAGGATCGTGCAACCCCTCGTAGACCGTCCGGCCGGCGAGCGGACCGCCCGCCACATGGCCGATGAGGGCCGGGGCGAGCCGTGGCGGCAGCGTGGACCGTACCCCGAGCAGCATTTGGTAGCAGTCGTCGGGCGACTGGGCGGGCAGGGACGGCTGGTGAACCCGGATCAGCAGATGGAGCAGCCCCGGCCCCGTCCCGGAGCCGGTCCCCTGGCCGATGCCGGGGGAATCGGCATCCACCGGCAGTATTTCGGTCGCCGAGACAAGGGAGAAGGCCGTGACCGGCCGTCCCTTGCCCGCGAACCACCGCTGCCGGGGCAGCCATTCATGCAGCAGTGGGGCGAGTGACGGGAGCAGGGCTGTGCTGTTCGCGAGGGCGACCCGAGTGGATGCAGCCTCCGACATGGCATCGCGTCCTTTCCCCGGGCACACCACAGGATGCGAAGAGTGTCCCGGATTGCGGCAATAGCTGTCCGGCTGTGCGGGACGTGTCGGGTCAGGATGGTCCGTACGGACTCGACGTGAGGGCCTCGAAAAGGCACGAGGCCCCGGAAGGACTCGATCGACTCCGGGAGAGCCGCCCCGAAGGGCCCCGAAGTTCTGCAACTCTCTGAAGAGCCCTGAAGAACCCCGAAGAGCCCTGAAGAGCTCGATGTGGGTGAGAGTGCCCCGTGCGGGGCGGCGGAAACCGCCCCGCTGTCAGTGGTGGGAATTGACGCCGTATCAGCTCGGTGGTGCGTCCTTCCGCAACCGGAACCAGTAGAACCCGTGCCCGGCGAGAGTCAGCAGGTAGGGCCACTGGCCGATCGCGGGGAAGCGCACCCCACCGATCAGCTCCACCGGATGACGCCCGTTGAACAACTGCAGATCGAGCTCCGTCGGCTGCGCGAACCGCGAGAAGTTGTGTACGCACAGGACGAGATCGTCCTTGTACTCACGGGTGAAGGCGAGCACGGCGGGGTTCGATGACGGCAGTTCGCTGTACGAGCCGAGACCGAACGCCCGATTCTGCTTACGGATCTCGATCATCCGCCGTGTCCAGTGCAGCAGCGACGACGGCGAGGCCATCGAGGCCTCGACATTGGTCACTTGGTAGCCGTAGACCGGATCCATGATCGTGGGGAGATAGAGGCGTCCCGGATCGCTGGAGGAGAATCCCGCGTTCCGGTCGGGCGTCCACTGCATCGGGGTCCGTACGGCATCCCGGTCGCCCAGCCAGATGTTGTCGCCCATCCCGATCTCGTCCCCGTAGTACAGAATCGGGGAGCCCGGCAGGGACAGGAGCAGCGCCGTGAACAGCTCGATCTGGTTGCGGTCGTTGTCCAGCAGGGGTGCGAGCCGCCGGCGGATGCCGATGTTCGCCCGCATCCGGGGATCCTTGGCGTACTCGGCGTACATGTAGTCGCGCTCTTCGTCCGTGACCATTTCGAGTGTGAGCTCGTCGTGGTTGCGCAGGAAGATGCCCCACTGACAGCCGGACGGGATCTCCGGGGTCTTCGCCAGGATTTCGGAGACCGGGTAGCGGCTCTCGCGCCGTACGGCCATGAAGATCCGCGGCATCACCGGGAAGTGGAAGGCCATATGGCATTCGTCGCCGCCGGCCGGGAAGTCGCCGAAGTAGTCGACGACGTCTTCCGGCCACTGATTGGCTTCGGCCAGCAGCACGGTGTCCGGGTAGTGTGCGTCGATCTCCTTGCGGAGCCGCTTGAGGAACTGGTGGGTCTCCGGGAGGTTCTCGCAGTTGGTGCCCTCCCGCTGGTAGAGATACGGCACGGCGTCGACGCGGAAGCCGTCGATGCCGAGATCCAGCCAGAAGCGGAGTGCGGAGATGATCTCCTCCTGCACCGCCGGGTTCTCG
Organism: Streptomyces sp. NPDC002206; assembly: GCF_053593595.1. Taxonomy (NCBI): domain Bacteria; kingdom Bacillati; phylum Actinomycetota; class Actinomycetes; order Kitasatosporales; family Streptomycetaceae; genus Streptomyces; species Streptomyces sp. NPDC002206. The sequence continues at coordinate 283,360 of NZ_JBSFCW010000009.1, read as the reverse complement.
TAGTTGAGATCGGGCTGGTGGGAGAAGAACCGGTGCCAGTAGTACTGCTTGCGCACCGGGTCGAAGGTCCAGTTGGACGTCTCGGTGTCGACGAAGATGACCCGGGCGTCCTGGAACTGCTTGTCGTCGTCGGCCCAGACGTAGTAGTCGCCGTACGGGCCGTCGGGGTCGCTGCGGGACTGCTGGAACCAGTCGTGCTGATCGCTCGTGTGGTTCATGACGAAGTCGATGATCACGCGCATGCCGCGCTGGTGCGCGGCATCGACGAACTCCACGAAGTCGGCGAGATCGCCGAACTCCGGCAGTACCGCGGTGTAGTCGGAGACGTCGTAGCCGCCGTCGCGCAGCGGCGACTTGAAGAACGGTGGCAGCCAGAGGCAGTCGACGCCCAGCCACTGCAGGTAGTCCAACTTGGCGGTGAGACCCTTGAGGTCACCGATGCCGTCACCGTTGGAGTCCTGGAAGGACCGGACGAGGACCTCGTAGAAGACGGCGCGCTTGAACCAGTCGGGATCGCGGTCCTTGGCGGGGGTGTCCTCGAACTTGTCGTGGACAGGCTCATTGACAATCATGGTGTGGGTGACCCTCCGGTCGGCGGGGACGGTCGCAGGACGACGACGTGCGCGGGCGTGACGCCCGGCTCTAGGCGCACATAGAAGTTCCTGCCCCAGTGATAGGTGTGGCCGGTGAGCTCGTCGCGCACCGGCACGGTCTCGTGCCAGTCGAGGCCGAGTTGCGGCATGTCCAACGAGACCGTGGCCTCCTGGGTGTGGTGAGGGTCGAGGTTGACGACCACCAGAACGATGTTCGAACCCGAGCGCTTGCTGTACACGATCAGCGCGTCGTTGTCCGCGGCGTGGAAGTGCACGTCGCGCAGCTGCTGCAGAGCGGGGTGGCGGCGCCTGATCCGGTTGAGCGAGGTGATGAGCGGAGCCAGGGAATGGCCTTCGCGCTCCGCCGACTCCCAGTCCCTGGGCCGGATTTCGTACTTCTCCGAGTTCAGGTACTCCTCACTGCCGGCCCGCACCGCGGTGTTCTCGCACAGCTCGTACCCCGCATACACGCCCCAGGTCGGCGACAGCGTCGCGGCGAGCACGGCCCGGGCCTCGAAGGCCGGACGTCCGCCGTCCTGGAGATAGCCGGGCAGGATGTCCGGAGTGTTCACGAAGAAGTTGGGCCGCATGTAGGAGGCCGCGTCACCCGACAGCTCGGTGACGTACTCCGTGAGCTCCTGCTTGGTGTTGCGCCAGGTGAAGTACGTGTACGACTGCTGGAAACCGACCGTCGCGAGCGTGTGCATCATCGCGGGGCGGGTGAACGCCTCGGCCAGGAAGATCACATCGGGGTCGGTGCGGTTGATGTCGGCGATCACCTTCTCCCAGAAGACCACCGGCTTGGTGTGCGGATTGTCGACGCGGAAGATCCGTACGCCGTGGTCCATCCAGAACCGGAGGATGCGGAGGGTCTCCGCGACCAGGCCGCGCAGGTCCTTGTCGAAGGCGATCGGATAGATGTCCTGATACTTCTTGGGAGGGTTCTCGGCGTAGGCGATGGTGCCGTCCGGCCGGTGGTGGAACCACTCGGGGTGCGTCTCCACCCACGGGTGGTCGGGGGAGCACTGGAGCGCGAAGTCCAGCGCGATCTCCATGCGCAGGGTGCGGGCGGTCTCGACGAAGTGGTCGAAGTCGTCGAGCGTGCCGAGCTCGGGGTGCACTGCATCGTGCCCCCCTTCGGCCGAACCGATCGCCCACGGCACCCCGACATCGTGGGCGGCGGGGGACAACGAGTTGTTGGGGCCCTTGCGGTGGGTGGTTCCGATGGGGTGGATGGGCGGGAGATAGACGACGTCGAACCCCATGGCGGCGACAGCGGGAAGCCGCTCGGCAGCGGTACGGAACGTGCCGCTGATGATCCTTCCCTGCTGTTGCTCCTCCGTCCTGGCCGTAGTCTTCCCCGCCCTGCCCTTCTTGGCGGCCTTGGTCGCCTTCACCGGCTCGGCCGGTTCGATCCTGCCCCCCTCGGACCGGGGGAACAGCTCGTACCAGGAACCGAACAGGGCCCGTCGGCGCTCGACGACGAGGGGGAGCGGTCGGGCCGCGGTGACCAGCTCGCGCAGCGGGTGGCGGGCGAGTGCGGCGGTTGCCTCGGGAGCGAGCGCGGCGGCGAGCCGGGCGGCGGCCGGACGGGACTCGTCACGAAGCGCGTCGGCCGCGGCCAGCACCGCCTCGCGCCCGTCCCGCTTCGGTACGCCTTCGGCGGCCCGTTCGTACAGCGCGGCGCCCTCGGCCAGGACGAGCGCGGAGTCGATCCCGGCGGGGATCTTGATCCGGGCGTGCTGGCGCCAGGTGGTCACCGGATCGCTCCAGGCCTCGACCGTGTACGTCCAGCGCCCTTCGGAATCGGGGGTGACATCGGCGCCCCAGCGGTCGGAGCCGGGGGCGAGCTCGCGCATCGGTGTCCACGGGCCGGTTCGTCCGCTCGGATCCCGCAGAACCGCATTGGCGGCCACCGCGTCATGGCCTTCACGGAACACGGTGGCCGTGACCTGGAAGGTCTCACCGGCGACGGCCTTCGCGGGCCTTCTGCCGCAGTCGACGAGCGGGCGGACGTCGAGGACGGGAATGCGACCGATCATGGAATCACCTGGGGACTGGAGCTCGGGCTGCACGGGGCGCGGCGAGGCCGGGAAGGGCTGAGCGAGTACGCCGCGACTGTGGGGGTCCGTCCTTTCTAGCTGCTCCGTTGTCGGCTGATGGGGTGTGAGCATGGCCGCTCCTGTCCGCGTTCACTCGAATGGCACTCGAATGGCTGGGGCACGGGTGTGGTGTACGGGTGGGTACCGGATGCACACCGGACCGTACGCACTGCATACGAGCCGCTGCTGGACCGCAGATGATCCGCATTCGGGCGGTATTCGGGCTGTGTACCGCAGAAGCCTTCCCACTGTTCTCGGGGGGCCAATCCGGTGGTTTGTTAACTACTCGGGCGTAGCTGTGAAGGTCTGAATGCGCCGGGCTCCGTCCCCGGTGACGGGGCGGCCGGCGTGGTCGGCCTTGCCGGTGCTCGGGCAGGCCGTGCCGGGCGTTGGACGTCGTCGTGCCCGTCCCATGAGCCGAAACCTCCTCCTCGACGTGGAACTCGCCGCACGGAGTCGCGCCGGTGGCCGGCCGGTCCCCCCTGACCCCGTACGCGCCACACGGCAGCCTTCCCTGTGGGATGAGGTGCCACAAGGCCACCCGAGAAGGTGGAATCGGCCATAACCCCCGTGGCGGATGTGAAGCGATTCGCTCCGAGGGGGCAGTGGTACGGAGGGGACCCATGCCTGCGGTGCTTCGGTCGGGGGCGTGGCCGGGGCGGGCGGCTCACCGGGCGTCGCCCGCTGTGAGCCGGTCGCGCGCCGTGGTTTCGCAGTACGGCACACCGCTACCGTCGAGGGTGACGGAGAGGGCGCACACCGTGGTGCGTCCCCTCGGATTCGTACGTCCCCTGTAAAGGTGGAATACGTGAAGGCCATTCGTCGATTCACCGTGCGTCCCGTCCTCCCCGACCCCCTTCAACCGCTCAGCGACCTCGCCCGCAACCTGCGCTGGTCCTGGCACACCGAGACACGTGAGCTCTTCCAGGCCGTCGCCCCGGAGGGCAGCCGGTCGGCGGACTCCGACCCCGTACGTCTGCTCGGAGCCGTCTCCGCCGGGCGGCTCGCCGAGCTGGCCCGGGACGAGCAGTTCCTGCACCGGCTCAACGAGGTGTCCGGCGCCCTCCAGGAGTATCTGGACGGCCCGAGGTGGTACCAGGAGCAGCAGGCGCAGGGCACGGAACTGCCGGCCGCCGTGGCGTACTTCTCGCCCGAGTTCGGCGTGGCCGCAGCCCTTCCCCAGTACTCCGGCGGACTCGGCATCCTTGCCGGGGACCATCTGAAGGCCGCCAGCGACCTGGGCGTACCCCTCGTCGGGGTGGGGCTGCTCTACCGGCACGGCTACTTCCGCCAGAGCCTGTCGCGCGAAGGCTGGCAGCAGGAGCACTATCCCGTCCTCGACCCGAACGAACTGCCGCTCACCCTGTTGCGCGAGGCCGACGGAACACCGAGCCAGGTGGTACTGGACCTTCCCGGCGGCCGCTCGCTCCACGCCCGCATCTGGCAGGCCCAGGTCGGCCGTATCCCGCTGCTCCTGCTCGACTCCGACGTGGAGGAGAACGCGCCCGGCGAACGCGATGTGACCGACCGGCTGTACGGCGGCGGCAGCGAGCACCGTCTGCTGCAGGAGATGCTGCTCGGCATCGGCGGGGTACGGGCCGTACGGACGTACTGCCGGCTCACGGGGCACGCGGAGCCGGATGTGTTCCACACCAACGAGGGACACGCCGGCTTCCTGGGGCTGGAACGCATTCGCGAACTCTCCGGCACCGGGCTGGATTTCGACTCGTCGGTAGAGGCGGTGCGGGCCGGCACGGTCTTCACCACCCACACCCCGGTGCCTGCCGGAATCGACCGTTTCGACCGGGAGCTCATCGCCCGCCACTTCGGCGACGACGGTGAACTGGCGGGCGTGGGCGTCGAACGGATCCTCCAGCTGGGCATGGAGACCTACCCCGGCGGTGAGCCCGGTCTCTTCAACATGGCGGTCATGGGCCTGCGGCTGGCCCAGCGCGCCAACGGTGTCTCCACCCTGCACGGCGCGGTCAGCCGGAAGATGTTCGCGGGACTGTGGCCAGGATTCGACGCTGCGGAGGTGCCGATCACCTCGGTGACCAACGGCGTGCACGCGCCCACGTGGGTCGCGCCCGAGATCTTCGAACTCCGGGACCGGTACGGGGGCACGCCGGGACGCTGGGACGCGGCAGCCGGGATCCCGGACCGGGAGATCTGGGACCTGCGGCGGAACCTGCGCGAGCAACTGGTGACCGAGGTGCGCAAAAGGCTCTCCGCCTCGTGGCGCACACGGGGCGCGGAGCCGGCCGAACTCGGCTGGATCGACGGTGTGCTGGACCCGGACGTACTGACCATCGGCTTCGCCCGCCGCGTGCCCTCGTACAAGCGGCTGACCCTGATGCTGCGCGACCGTCACCGGCTGATGGAACTGCTGCTCCACCCGACCCGGCCGATTCAGATCGTTGTCGCAGGCAAGGCACACCCTGCCGATGACAGTGGCAAGCGGCTGGTGCAGGAGCTGGTGCGGTTCTCCGACGATCCCAGGGTCCGCCATCGCATCGTCTTCCTGCCCGACTACGGGATGGCGATGGCACAGAGGCTCTACCCGGGCTGCGACGTCTGGCTCAACAACCCGCTGCGCCCGCTGGAGGCGTGCGGCACGAGCGGGATGAAGGCTGCCCTCAACGGCTGTCTCAATCTGTCCGTGCTCGACGGCTGGTGGGACGAGTGGTTCGAACCGGACTTCGGCTGGGCGATCCCGACCGCAGACGGGTCCGCCATGGACGAGGACCGGCGCGACGAGCTGGAGGCGAATGCCCTCTACGAACTGATCGAGGAGCGAGTCGCACCACGCTTCTACGACCGGGGCGTCGAAGGGCTGCCCGAGCGCTGGGTCGAGATGGTCCGTCGCACGGTGGGCTCCCTGGGGCCCAAGGTTCTGGCGGGACGCATGGTGCGTGAGTACGTGGAGCGGCTGTACGCACCGGCCGCGCTGGCCCACCGCTCCCTGGACGCCGCCACGGCGCGGGAACTCGCGGACTGGAAGGCCCGGGTCCGTGCGGCTTGGCCGCGGGTCGCCGTCGACCACGTGGAGGCCGTGGCGCCGAGCACTGCGGGCAGTTCGGCCGAGCTGGGGTCCACGCTGGCGCTGCGGGTCCGGATCGCCCTCGGAGCACTGGAGCCGGACGATGTGGAGGTGCAGGCGGTGGCCGGGCGGGTCGACTCCGCCGACGCGATCTCGGATGCCCAGGTCTTCCCGCTGAAGCCGACCGGCGGCCAGGACCTGGAAGGCCGCTGGTTGTACGAGGGGCCGCTCGCCCTCGACCGCACGGGGCCCTACGGCTACACCGTGCGGGTACTCCCTGCCCACCCGCTGCTCGCGACCAGCGCGGAACTGGGCCTGGTCGCCCTGCCGACGGAAGCGACAGGAGACGGTGCGGGCGTGCTGATGCGCTGACGACCCGACCCCTGGGGCCCGGCACCTGCGAGGTGCCGGGCCCCTTCGTTTTCTGAACGCAATGCCTTGACGTGTCCATGAGATGCATTTAGGTTCCTCACTCATTGTAGAGTTCACAACTCGACTCGATGTTCATGTCTGTGAACTGAACTGGTTCTGAAGAGAGTTGCTGAACCTCCTCCGCACCGGAAGGCACCCCACATGCGTACCGGATCCATCGGGCGCGGCCTCGGCCTCGCCACAGCACTGGCCGCCCTGCTCACCGCGGTCTTCATGGCCCCGGCCTCGGCAAGCAGAGCCGCACCCGCCGACGCCCCGCAAGCGGTGAAGGCCGCCGCGGCCGCGGCCCCAGCCTCCTTCACTCACCCCGGCGTCCTCGTCAGCCGCCCCCAGCTCGACTTCGTACGCGCCAAGGTGCAGGCCGGAGCCCAGCCCTGGAAGGGCGCGTACGACCAGATGCTGGCCAGCAAGTACGCCTCGCTCACCCGCACCGCAAAGCCACGCGCCATCGTGGAGTGCGGCTCGTACTCCAACCCGAACTACGGCTGCACCGACGAGCGCGAAGACGCGATAGCCGCCTACACCCTCGCGCTGGCCTGGTACATCACTCAGGACAGCCGCTACGCCCAGAAGTCCATCGGGATCATGGACGCCTGGTCGGCCGTGATCCAGGACCACACCAACAGCAACGCCCCGCTTCAGACCGGCTGGGCCGGCTCCTCCTGGCCCCGGGCCGCCGAGATCATCAAGTACACGTACAGCAGCTGGCCGAACTCCGGCCGCTTCGCCACCATGCTGCGCAACGTCTACCTCCCCGAGGTCATCAACGGCTCCAACAGCAACGGGAACTGGGAACTGAGCATGACCGAGGCCGCGATCGGCATCGCGGTCCACCTCGAGGACCGCACCGCCTACGACAAGGCCGTCACCAAGTTCCGCGGACGTGTCCCCGCGTACATCTACATCACCACCGACGGAGCTCTGCCGAAGACCGCACCGGGCAGCGGTCTCGACACGCGCGACGAGATCATCGGCTACTGGCAGGGGCAGTCCACCTTCATGGACGGTCTCTCCCAGGAGACCTGCCGCGATCTCACCCACACCGGCTACGGCATCTCCGCCATCTCCCACATCGCCGAGACAAGCCGTATCCAGGGCCAGGACCTCTACCCCGAGATCGCCGAACGCCTGCGCCACGCACTGGGCCTGCACGCCAAGTACCAGCTGGGTGCGACAGTCCCGTCGACGCTGTGCGGCGGCACGCTCAAGGACAACCTCGGCCCGATCACCGAAGTGGGTTTCAACGCGCTGCACAACCGGATGGGTATCGCCATGACCAACACCCAGACCCTCACCGAACAGCAGAGGCCCGCCGGATCCAACAACCTGTTCGTCGCCTGGGAGACCCTGACTCACGCGAACAACCCCAACTGACCGGCAACCAGGAGCAAGTTGCTTCGCGGAACGGCGAAACCGCCCGGGAGGAAGGAGAGTCCCTCCCGGGCGGTTTCGCCTATCGACTGCCCTGAACGTGCTGCTGGGTTCAGAAGGTCAGCTTGAAGCTGTTGATCGTGCCGATGTCCTGCGAGGCGACGTCCTGGACCTTCAGCTTCCAGGTGCCGTTGGCGACCTCGGACGATGCGTTGACGGTGTAGGTTGTCTGGACGTTGTCCGCCGAGTCGCTGGACGAGGAGTTCTTCAGCCGGTAGGCCGTACCGTCCGGGGCGACGAGGTCGATGACGAGGTCACCGCGCCAGGTGTGGGTGATGTCCACCCCGACCTGGAGGGTGCTGGGCGCGTTGCCCGTGACGCCGGTGACGTTGACCGAGCTGGTGACGGCCGCGCCGTTGTCCGGGATGGGCACGAGGGTGGTGTTCTGGAAGACGGTCCCTCCGCCTCCGCCACCGCTGCGCGAGCCGACGCTGACGCCGGCCCAGGCGTCGGCCACCGCCTTGTACTCGGCGCTGGTCGTGCCGTACAGCTCACCGGCCGCAGCGAGGGTGCCGGTGCGGGCCGCCGCGTAGTTCGTCGTGGAGCTGAACTTGGTGGTGAGCGCCTTGAACCAGATCAGCGCGGCCTTGTCGCGACCGATGCCGGTGACCGGCAGGCCGTCGGAAGTCGGGGAGTTGTACGAAACGCCGTTGATGGTCTTGGCGCCGCTGCCCTCGGAGAGGAGGTAGAAGAAGTGGTTGGCAGGACCTGAGGAGTAGTGGACGTCCACTCCGCCGATGCCGGAGTACCAGGCGTCCTTGGACGCGCCGTCCTTGCTCGGCTTGTCCATGTAGCGCAGCGGGGTGCCGTTGCCGTTGATGTTGATCTTCTCGCCGACCAGGTAGTCGCCCAGGTCGGTGGCGTTGTTGGAGTAGAACTCGACCGCGGCGGCCATGATGTCGCTGGTCGCCTCGTTGAGGCCGCCGGACTCGCCGCTGTAGACCAGGCCGGCGGTGGCGGAGGTGACACCGTGCGTCATCTCGTGGGCGGCCACGTCCAGGGAGGTCAGCGGTGCGGCGTTGCCGCTGCCGTCTCCGTAGGTCATGCAGAAGCAGCTGTCGTCCCAGAAGGCGTTGACGTAGTTGTTGCCGTAGTGGACGCGGGAGTACGCGCCGACGCCGTCGCCCCGGATACCGGTGCGGCCCTGCACGTTCTTGTAGTAGTCCCAGGTCTCGGCCGCGCCGTAGTGGGCGTCCGCCGCGGCCGTCTCGACGTTCGTCGGACTTCCGTTGCCCCAGATGTCGTCGGAGCCGGAGAAGAGCGTCCCGGTGCCGGACGTGCCGTGGTTCAGGTTGTACGTCTTGTGGTTGCCGCGTGTCGTGTCGGTCAGCGTGTACGACGGTGCGGTGCCGAGCGTGACCTGGCCGCTGTACTGGGTGTTGCCGGTGCCGGTCTCGATGGCCTGCCACTCGTAGAGCTTCGCACCGGTGGACGCGTCGGTGATGACGTGCAGCTCGTTGGGGGTACCGTCGTCCTGGAGTCCGCCGACGACGGTCTCGTAGGCGAGCTGCGGCTTGCCCTGGGCCATCCAGACCACCTTGCGCGGTGCCCGGTCGGCGACGGTCTTCTTGGAGCCGGCGGCCTTGGCTGCACCGAGAGCCTGCGACTCGGCCCTGGCCGGGGCGACATCGGCGGCGGTGTCGACGGCCTTCAGCTGGGCAGAGGTGGCCCTGGACGCCTTGGTGACGCTCTCGGTCTCACCGGACTTGGACTCCTGGACGACCAAGTCCCCACCGAGGACCGGAAGTCCGCCGAAGGTGCGCTCGTAACGCGTGTGCGTGGTGCCGTCGTTGTCCTGGATGACATCGCGGACGACGAGCTTCTCCTGAGAGCCGAGACCGAGCTCCTTGGCCGTGGCCGCCTTGCTCGCGTTGGCCTCGCGGATCAGCTCGGCGCGCTGGGAGGGGGAGAGCTGCTTGGCCAGTGCCCCGTGATTGACACGGGTGGCGGCCGGGGCGGCAGCGGAACTGTCGGGTACGGCAGCTGCCGTACCCGTCTGGATTCCTGCGGCGAGGAGGGCTGCTGCGGCTATCAGAGCGCCGGTCGCGGTGGCGCGACGGCTGGGCGTGGATCTCACGCGGACTCCTTCTGCGAGGGGGGTAACGGCGGCTGGGTGAGCCGTCCGGGCAGAGCAAGCAGTGCGCAGAACGGGGGAAGAGTGTCAGCAGATGGACGTCCCTGTCAGGACCGCGTCAACAACTTGGCCGGAATTCGTCCGTTGCCGGAAAGGTCATGTTCGTTAAGCGGACGTTTCACCGATCATCACCGCGACGCCATCCAGGGGTCCGGTGCAGGCCGAATTCGAAGAGCGATCGAAGTCGAGCCCGCATGCATCGTGTTCGAACAGCGGGCTGGGCGCGGGGTAGCGCCCGTCAGTCGAAATGGCCTCGAACTGTGGCTCGTTCCGAACCGTCCACGGCCCGGACGTTCGCCGAACGATGCTGCCCGACGCTCCGCCGCCGAGCCCGAGACGCCCGGCGGCGCGGTCATGGCGGCAGCCGCCGTTCTCTCCGTGGTCCTGTCGCGCAGGGCCGGCCCCGCGCCATGTTCACAACGGCGGCGAATGAGGCCGGTCGGCATGCCAGGAACGCCAGAGCGCGGCGTAGGCGCCGTCGGCGGCCACCAGATCGTCATGGGCACCGAGTTCGGTGATCCGGCCGTCCTCCATGACGGCCACCCGGTCCGCGTCATGGGCCGTCTGCAGGCGGTGCGCGATGGCGATGACGGTTCTGCCTTCGAGGACGGCGGCCAGTGCTCGCTCGGTGTGCCGTGCGGTCCTCGGGTCCAGGAGCGCGGTGGCCTCGTCGAGTATCAACGTGTGCGGGTCGGCCAGTACGACACGTGCCAGCGCGAGTTGCTGGGCCTGTGCGCCGTCCGGACGGTGTCCCGCATGGCCCAGATCGGTGTCCAGGCCGTCCGGGAGCTCGCCGGCCCACTCGGCGCCGACGGCGGCGAGCGCCGCACGCAGTTCGGCGTCGGTGGCCGACGGGGCTGCTATCCGCAGGTTGTCCCGGACCGTGCCGAGGAACACATGGTGCTCCTGGGTGACGAGGACGACCTGGCGGCGCAACCGGTCGGGCGTCAGGCCGGCCACCGGTACCCCGCCCACCGTCACCGAGCCGGTGCGTGGCACGTCCACGCCGGCCAGCAGCCTGCCCAGCGTGGTCTTGCCGGCGCCGGACGGGCCGACGATCGCCAAGTGCTCGCCGGGCCGGACCGTCAGATCGACTCCGTGCAGGACATCGGCGGCGTCGTCGCCCCCGCCGCCGTAGGTGTAGTGCACACCGGTCACCGCGATCCGGTCGTCCGCCGGTGTGCGGGAGCGGGCCGCGGGCACCTGCGGCACCACCCCGATCCCCTCGACCCTGGCAAAGGACGCACTGCTGCTCTGCAGTTGTTCGACCCGCTGCAGGATGGTGTCCAGCGGCTGGGAGAGCTGCCGCAGATACAGGGCCGAGGCGACCACCGCACCCAGGCTCATGGCGCCGTGGCTGTGCAGCACACCACCGATCAGCAGGACACCGGCCACGGGAATGACATAGGAGATGTCCACGGCAGGGAAGAGCACGCTGCGCAGGAAGAGCGTGCGGGTCCGGGTGCGCCGGCACTCTTCGATCGCCCGGTGACATGCGTCGATACGGCTCTGCTGCAGCCCGAGCGCCTCGACGGTGCGGGCGCCGGCGGCGGTGGCCGCCAGCTGCTCCGCCAGTGCCGAATTGGCCGCCCCCTCGGCGAGGTAGGCGGTGAGCGCCCGGCGCAGATACCAGCGGACGGCGAACCAGATGCCCAGCAGCCCGAGCACGCCGCAGGCACCGAGCAAGGGGTTGAGCGCGAAGACCGCCCCGAGGATGAACAGCGCCTGGACCGCGGCGATCAGCACATCGGGGCCGACGTCGCGGAGGGTGGTGCCGACCGCCGCGACATCCGTGGTTCCGCGGGTCGTCAGGTCACCCGTGCCGGCTCGCTCGACCACCGAGGCGGGCAACGCCAGTGCGCGGTCGGCGAACTGCTCGCGGACGCGCGCCAGGGTCCGTTCGCCGAAACGGTGTCCGACCAGGCCGGCGTAGCGGGCCAGCAGGAGCTGTACCAGCGCGAAGACCAGGATGGTGAGCGCCAGCCGGTCCACGGTGCCGACTCCGCCGCCTGCCCTGACCTCGTCGATGACACGGCCGAGCAGCCACGGGGCGACGAGTCCGGCGCCGGCGGCCAGCGCGTTGAGCGCGAGCAGCGCGGCGAAGGCGCGGCCGTCCTGCCGGACGAGCCGGACTGCCGCGCGACGGATCCGGAACGGCTCGGCGACCGGCAGAGCCCCGGACGGCGACCGGGGCTCTGCCGGGGCAGCGGACGAAGAGGCAGTCATGAGGTGGCCTCCTGGGGCGCAGGGCCGTCCCCGTCGTCCACGGGGACGGCGTCGTCATCGTCCGCACCACGGGACACCAGGAGGCGATAACCGGGGTGTTCGTCCAGCAGGTCGCGATGGGTGCCGACGGCTGCGACGGAGCCGTCGACCAGGTAGTACACGGTGTCGGCCCGGTCCAGGACGAGAGGGGAGGTGCTGGTGAGGACCGTGGTCCGGCCGGACCGTGCCGTGCGCAGCCGGGACGCCATGGCTGCCTCGGTGTGCGCGTCGACGGCCGAGGTCGGCTCGACCGCCAGGAGAATCTCGGGGTCGGCCAGCAGGGCCCGGACGAGGCGGACACGCTGCCGCTGGCCGCCGGAGAGATTGCGGCCCTGGGCGTCGACGGTGGAGCCGAGCCCGTCGGGCAGGCCGCGGACGATGTCCTGGGCCGCGGCGGCGTGGACGGCACGGCGGAGCGCCTCGTCGTCCCGGTCCCGGCTGCCGGAGACGACATCACGCAGCGTGCCGGCGAACAGGTCGGCCTCGTTGTCCGCGACGAGAATCCGCGCGCGGACCTGGGCCGGCTCGATCTCGTCGAGGCGTGCGCTGCCCCAGGTCGCTGCCGACGGGGCGAAGCCGCCGAGACGGTCGATCACCGTCGCGGAGTCCGACGGCCGGGCGCCGACCAGAGCGGTCAGCTTCCCGGGGACCACCTCGACCCCGGACTCGGGATCGTGGAGGACGGAGGGTGACTCGGGCCCGTTCAGAGGTGGCGAAGACGCCTCCCGGACCCCCGATTCGGGCTCCAGGGACAGGAAGCGGGTGACTCTGCGCGCGGCGACCAGACCGCGGCTGATGTCGTAGCCGCCCTCGATGAAGAAGGAGACAGGCACGACGAGAACCGCCGTGTAGCCGTACACCGCTACCAGTTCGCCGACGGTGAGCTCGCCCTGCACGGCCATCCGGGCCGCCAGCCAGGTCACGGCGCCCAGGAACAGGGTGGGCAGGCCGACGCCGAGTGTCTGGATCCAGCTGGTCACCGCCCCGACCCGGTACCCCTCCGCCTGCAGCTCCTGCGAACCGCGCCGGTAGCGCTCGGCGTAGACGTCCTTGCCGCCGATGCCGTTGAGGACACGCAGACCGCCGGCGATGTCGGCGAAACGGGCGGCAAGGCTGCCCTGCCGGTCGCGGTACGCCGACTCGGCTCCCTGAAGCCGGCCCAGCAGCGGGCCGACCAGCACCGCGAGCAGCGGCACGCCCAGCAGCACCACCGCGGCGAGCAATGGCGAGACGGTCAACAGCAGTGCGGCCACGACGACATAGGCGAGGACTGCGCCGACACCGGGCCCGGTGGCGGTCAACGTATCGGCGATCCTGGCGACGTCACCGAACCCGATGGTGACGACCTCGCCGGCCGTGGCCCGGCGCGGCAGCGCCGCGCCCAGCCTGGTCGCCTGGGCGACCACCACCCGCACCGTACGGAAGGCGCCGTCGAGCCGCACCCTGGTCATCGTGCGGTGCCGCATGATGGCCAGCCAGGCGTTGAGCACTCCGACACCCACCAGCGCCGCGACCCAGCCGACCAGCGCGGAGCGGCCCCCGGGCCGCAGCCCGTCGTCGATGGCGCGCGACAGCAGGTACGGCGGCAGGGTCAGGCAGATCATCCAGGAGCTGCCGAGCAGTGCCCCGGCGGCAACGCGACGCCATTGACGGGTGACCAGCCACCACAGATACCGCCCGGGGCCGCGGAGGTCCGGGGTCTCCTGGCCCACATACGGACCGACCGGGCGATCCACGGGCTCAGTCATGTACGCACCATAGACCGCCGGTGCGGGAGGCCGACGGGGGAGACCGTCAGCCGCGGTCGGTCTCAGGCCAGGCTCTCCCGCCAGGCGCGGTGGAGCCCTGCGAACCGGCCTGTCCCACCGATGAGTTCGGACGGGAGGCCGTCCTCCACGATTCGGCCGTGCTCCATCACCAGCACCCGGTCCGCGATCTCCACGGTCGACAGCCGGTGGGCGATCACCACCGCGGTGCGGCCGTGCAGCACCGTGTCCATGGCGCGCTGCACCGCACGTTCGCCGGGGATGTCGAGGGAGCTCGTCGCCTCGTCGAGAATCAGCACCGCCGGGTCGGCGAGCAGGGCGCGGGCGAAGGCGACCAACTGGCGCTGGCCGGCCGAGATCCGCCCGCCCCTCTTCCGTACGTCCGTGTCGTATCCGTCGGGCAGACTACTGATGAAGTCGTGCGCTCCGATCGCCTTCGCGGCCTGCTCGATCTCCTCAGGAGTGGCGTCCGGGCGGCCGATGGCGATGTTCTCGGCAACCGTCCCGGAGAACAGGAACGCTTCCTGGGTCACCATCACCACACCGCGCCGCAGTTCGGGCGTGGCGAGGTCCCGGAGATCGGTCCCGTCCAGCAGCACCCGGCCGTCGGTCGGGTCGTAGAACCGGGCCAGCAGCTTGGCGAGCGTCGACTTCCCGGCGCCCGTGGAACCGACCACGGCCACGGTCTGCCCTGCCGGGATCGTCAGATCGAAGCGAGGCAGCACTTCGCCGCCCGTTCGGTAGGCGAAGCTCACCGAGTCGAAGACGACGTCCCGGCCCGGCTGCTCACCCGTGCGGGCGGGCAGCTCCCGCGGGTTCGCGGTCTCCGGCACGGTGGGGGTCTGGGCCAGCAAGCCGGCGATCTTCTGCAGCGAAGCCGCGGCCGACTGGTAGGAGTTGAGGAACATGCCGAGCCGGTCGATCGGGTCGTACAGCCGTCGCAGATAGAGCACGGCCGCCGCAAGCACGCCGAGTGCGAGAGCGCCGGAGGCGACTCGGTACGCACCCCACAGCACGATCCCGGCAACTGCCGTGTTCGCGACCAGCCGGGAGCCGACGACGTAGCGCGCCATCTCCAGCAGCGCGTTGCCGTTGGTCCGGCAGTGCTGCTGGTTGAGCCTGTCGAACTCGGCGTCGTTGGTGCGCTCGCGGCGGAAGGCCTGGACGGGACGGATTCCGTTCATCGTCTCCGCGAACTTCACGATGACCGCCGCGATCGCCGTCGACCGCGCAGCGAAGATCACACCGGCCCGCCGCTGGTAGAGCCGCACCAGCGCATACAGCGGTACGAACGAGAGGACGGCGACCGCACCGAGATCGAAGTCCAGCCACAGGAGCATCAGTGAGATGGATACGAAGGAGAGCACCACGCCGATCAGTTCCTGCAGGCCCTCGCTGAGCAGCTCCCGCAGCGACTCCACATCCGTGGTGGAGCGGGAGATCAGCCGGCCCGAGGTGTAGCGCTCATGGAAGTCCACGCTCAGCGCCTGCGCATGGCGGAAGATCCGCCCGCGGAGATCGAGCAGCACATCCTGGTTGATGCGGGCGGAGACCTGGATGAACGCGTACTGCATGATTCCCGCGGCTGCCGAACACAGTGCGTATCCGATGGCCACGGCGATCAGCGGTCCGTAGTCCTTGTCCCGGAACGCCGGCACGCCGCTGTCGATCGCGTACGCGACGAGCAGTGGGCCGGCCTGGACGGCTGCCTGCTGGATCAGCAGGAACAGCGCAGCCACCACCACCCGGCCCCTGAGCGGGCCGAGCAGGGACACCAGCAGGGTGCGGGTGGCGCCCCGGGGCGTGGGCAGGTCGTCCCGGTCGAAGGGGTCCCCGGCCCCGGCGTCGACGGCGGAGTCGGGTTCCAGGTCGGTGGCCTCGGCCTTCGGACGCGGTTCGCCGCCCTGCCCAGGACCCTTCCCGGCACCCGTGCCGTTCAGGTCGCGGGCCTTGATCTCCGTGGCCGTGGCCGAGCCCGCAACCGTGTTCGTGCCCGCGCCGGGGCTCGTGACCGGGTTTGTCATTGCACCCTTCGTGGTGGCGGCCATTGACTCCGGGCCGGCCCCGGGGCGGTTCCCGTCGTCGCCGTCCGTCCCTGCGGGACACCCTGTCGTCGCATTGGTCATCGGGCACTGCCCTCCTCGGCAGGGACGTCCATGGCACGCACGTCGGCGTCGGACATGTATGCGGTACTTGCGTCCTCGGCGGTCACGTCGTCGGTGAGCTCAGCGGACACCGAGCTTCCGGCGCCGGACATCAGCCAGGCGTACTCGGCGTTGGTGCGCAGCAGTTCCTGATGGGTGCCGACTGCGCTGATCCGGCCCTCCGACAGAAGTGCCACCCGGTCGGCGAGCATCACCGTGGACGGCCGGTGGGCGACCACCACGGCCGTGGTCGATTCCAGCACGCGCCGCAGGGCGGCCTCCACCAGCGTCTCCGTATGCACATCCAGAGCCGAGAGCGGGTCGTCGAGCACCAGGAAGCGCGGCTGTCCGACGACGGCGCGGGCCAGTGCGAGGCGCTGCCGCTGACCGCCGGAGAGGCTGAGACCCTGCTCGCCGACCTGGG
This sequence comes from Streptomyces sp. NPDC002206, assembly GCF_053593595.1. NCBI lineage: Bacteria > Bacillati > Actinomycetota > Actinomycetes > Kitasatosporales > Streptomycetaceae > Streptomyces > Streptomyces sp. NPDC002206. The sequence goes on along the minus strand of NZ_JBSFCW010000009.1, from coordinate 267,029 downwards.
TGTCGATGCCGTGCGGCAGGTCGTACACGAAGTCGGCCTGCGCGATCGACAGCGCCCGCCGCAGCTCGTCCTCGCCGGCACCCTCGGCGCCCATGAGAACGTTCTCCCCAACGCTCGCCGAGAAGAGCGTCGGCTCCTCGAACGCCACGGACACCAGCTCACGCAGCCGTTCGCGCGGCAGAGTGGTGATGTCCGCACCGTCCAGCGTGATCCGCCCGGCGGTGGCGTCGTGCAGTCGCGGTACGAGTGCGGTGAGCGTCGTCTTCCCGGATCCGGTGGCCCCGACCAGGGCCATCGTCTCGCCGGGGCGGATCCGTAGGTCGATCCGGGTCAGCACGGGTACGGACCCGGCCTCCGCGTCCGGGTAGCGGAACTCGACGCCTTCGAAGACCATCCCGCCGTCCGCGGAAGACTCCGCAGCAGACTCCGGGAATGACTTCGTGGACGTCCCCGCGGACGGCTCCTCGCTGAACTCCCCGGCCGTCTCACGCTCCTCCGCCACGTCCATCACCTCGAAGAACCGCTCGGTCGCCGTGGCCGACTCCTGGCTCATCGCCAGCAGGAAGCCGATCGACTCGACCGGCCACCGCAGCGCCAGCGCCGTCGACAGGAACGCGACGAGCGTGCCGGCCGACAGTCCGCCGTCCGCGACCTGGATCGTGCCGAGCACCAGCGCCGCCCCGATCGCCAGCTCGGGGATGGTGGTGATGAACGCCCAGATGCCGGCCAGCAGCCGTGCCTTGTCGAGTTCCGTACCGCGCAGCCGCTGCGCGAGACCACGGAAGGCCAGGGCCTGGCTGCGGTGGCGGCCGAAACCCTTGATGATGCGGACGCCGAGCACGCTTTCCTCGACAACCGTCGTCAGATCGCCGACCTGGTCCTGGGCCTTGCGCGCCACCACCGCGTACTTCGTCTCGAAGACCGAGCAGAGGATCACCAGCGGCACCACCGGAGCCAGCAGCACCAATCCCAGCGTCCACTGCTGCACCAGCAGAATGATGAAACCGACCAGGATCGTGGTGGCGTTGACCAGCAGGAACGTCAGCGGAAAGGCCAGGAACATACGCAGCAGCATCAGATCCGTGGTGCCGCGCGACAGCAGCTGACCCGATGGCCACCGGTCGTGGAAGGCCACCGGTAGCCGCTGCAGATGCCGGTACAGGTCGGCCCGCATCGATGCCTCGACGCCCGCCAGCGGCCGCGCCACCAGCCACCGCCGCAGTCCGAAGAGCAGCGCCTCGACGATGCCCAGCAACAGCAGGTAGAGCGCGCCGAGCCAGACCCCGCCCGGATCGTGGTGCGCGACCGGGCCGTCCACGATCCACTTCAGTACGAGGGGTATCACCAGGCCGAGGCAGGAGGCGATGACCGCCACGGCAGCCGCGCCGGACAGGCGGATCCGTACAGGCTTCACGTAAGGCCACAGCCGCAGCAGGGAGCGCGCGGCGGACCGGTCCTTGGGCTCTACATGGTTTTCGGGCATCAGGGGCGAGCCTACGGTTCACCACTGACATCCCTCATCTGGTTTTCTTCGCGGTCGCACCTGGCATCAACCGATCGGCTGATGCCGTTTCCAGCGCGATGGACGATGCCGCGCGGGCCCGCCCGGCAGGATCCTCGTACCCATGGCCATCATCGAAGTGAACGGGTTGCGCAAGGCCTACGCCGGGCGCCCCGCGGTGGACGGAGTGACCTTCGCCGTCGACGAGGGGGAGATCTTCGGGATCCTCGGCCCCAACGGCGCGGGCAAGACCACGACCGTCGAATGCGTCGAGGGACTACGCGTCCCCGACGCCGGCACGGTCCGGGTCGCCGGACTCGACCCGGTCGCCGACCACGGGCGGGTGACGCACCTGCTGGGAGCCCAGCTCCAGGAGAGCGAGCTGCAGGCCAAGCTCACGGTGCGCGAGGCACTGGAGCTGTACAGCGCCTTCCACCCGCACCCCGCCGAGTGGCGGACCCTGGCCGAACGGCTCGGTCTGCACACCAAGCTCACCACCCGGTTCGCCAAGCTGTCGGGCGGTCAGAAGCAGCGACTGTCCATCGCCCTCGCCCTGGTCGGCAACCCGCGGGTCGTGGTGCTCGACGAGCTGACCACCGGACTTGATCCCCGGGCCCGCCGTGACACCTGGCAACTGATCGAAGAGGTACGCGACAGTGGCGTGACCGTCCTTCTCGTGACCCACTTCATGGAGGAGGCCAGGCGGCTCTGCGACCGGATCGCCGTGATCGACAAGGGGAAGGTCGTCGCCCTCGACACCCCGTCCGGTCTGATCAGCAGAGCCGGCAGCACCACCGCCATCTCCTTCACACCCTCGCAGCCCCTCGCCACCGGCGATCTGGCGGAGCTCCCCGGAGCGGCGTCGGCCGAGCAGAAGGGGGGCCGGATCGTCATCAACGGCACCGACGAGACCGTCAACGCGGTGATCTCGCTGCTGGCCCGGCACCGCATCACCGCACACCAACTGCGCGTCACCGAAGCGACCTTGGACGATGCGTTCCTCGACCTCACCGAGACAGAGCCGGAACCCGAAGCGGACAAGGAAACGGCGGCCTGAGATGCCCACCACCTCTCCCGCATCAACCTCTCCGGCCCCTGGCAGCCCCTCTTTCGCCGTCCTCAAGTGCGAGACCCGGCTCTTCCTCCGCGAGCCCGGCAGTCTCTTCTGGATCCTCGTCTTTCCCACCGTCCTGATGACGATCCTCGGGCTGGTCCCGTCCTTCCGGCATCCCGACGACGCCCTCGGCGGCCGCCGCGTCATCGACCTGTATGTGCCGGTGGCCGTACTGCTCGCCATGATCATGGCCGGGCTGCAGGCCATGCCGCCCGTCCTCACCGGTTATCGCGAACGCGGCATCCTGCGCCGTATGTCGACCACTCCGGTGCGGCCGTCCGCCCTGCTCACCGCGCAGATCGCCCTCCACGGCGCTGCCGCCCTGGGCTCGGCCGTGCTGGTCATGGTCGTCGGACGGATCGCCTTCGACGTGCGGCTGCCCGGTCAGCCCGCCGGCCATCTGCTGGCCCTGTTCCTGGCGACCGCGAGCGTTCTCTCCCTCGGGGCGATGGTCAGCGCCCTCTCCGCCACCACCAAGGCCTCCGCCGCCGTCGGCTCGGTCGTCTACCTCGCGATGATGTTCACGGCCGGGGTCTGGGTACCGGTCCAGGCGATGCCGGGCGCCCTCCGCCGGATCGTCCAGTGCACCCCCTTCGGCGCGGCCTCCCAGGCACTGGACAGGGCAGCCTCCGGCGACTGGCCGAGCTGGGCGCATCTTGGGGTGATGGCCCTGTGGACCGCCCTGCCGGCTGCCGCGGCGACCCGTTGGTTCCGGTGGAAGTAACGCGGCCGGCCGGGCCGGGGCAGACTGACCGCATGGGGACGGTGCGTACCGGCGGTGATACCGCGGCAGGCAGGACGGCCGAGCAGTGGTGGGAACGGTTCTTCAGGTACGGGCCGTACGGTCTGCTGGGGCTGGCCACCGTCATCTCGGCGATGTCCGCCGACCTCGTCATGAGCCGTACCGGGATGTACGTGGCCGGGGTGTTGGTCCCGGTGGCGCTGGCGCTCCAGATCTGCTGGAGCCGGATCCGGCACCGGCCCTCCAGGCCGTCGTGGGCCGCGCCGGTCTACTTCGTCGTACGCACACTCCTCGCCTTCGTACTGTCCTGGTGCAGCCCGTTCTTCTCGATGTACGCGGTCCTCAGCTACTTCGACGCGGGGAGCCTCCTCTCCCGGCGGGCCGCGCGGGCCGGGATGCTGGCCAATGCCGTGACCATGGCGGGTTCCCAGTGCGGCAGCGGCTTCCCGCCGGACACTCCGACGAACTGGGTGGCCTTCGGCATCCTGCTCACCCTGCACGGCACCCTCATCCTTGTCTTCGCGCAGATCGGCACCCGGGAGGCCGAGCACGCCCGCACTCAACTCGACATCATCGACGAACTGGAGTCCGCCAACGCCCGTCTCGAACAGGCCCTGGCGGAGAACGCCGGCCTGCATGCCCAACTCCTCGTCCAGGCACGCGAGGCGGGGGTCGCCGACGAACGGAGCCGGCTCGCCGCGGAGATTCACGACACGATCGCCCAGGGGCTGACCGGCATCATCGCCCAGCTCCAGGTGGTCACCTCCACCGCCGAGTCCGATCCTGCGACGGCCCGCGTACACCTCGACCGCGCCGCCGCCCTCGCCCGCCACAGCCTCGGTGAGGCACGTCGGTCGGTGAGTAATCTGGTCCCCGCCGCACTGGCCCACGACAACCTTCCCGAGGCACTCGGGAAGACCGTCGCGAGCTGGGCGGAACGCACGGGTGTACGCGCCGAGTGCACGGTCACCGGCACCGCCGAGCCGCTGCACGACGAGGTCGGGGCCACCCTGCTCCGGATCGCGGAGGAAGCCCTCGCCAACGTCGGCCGTCACTCCGGGGCCACCAGGGTCGGCGTCACACTCTCTTTCATGGGTGACGAAGTCACCCTGGACGTACGGGACGACGGTTGCGGCTTCGACCCGGTCGCCGTGCCGCCGTACCGGGGCTCGGACGGTTTCGGTCTCGGCGGTATGCGTGCCCGCGCCGAACGCATGGCGGGAGCCGTCGTGGTGGAGTCGGAACCGGGCAACGGAGCGGCGGTCTGCGTCCGCGTCCCACTGGTTCCTCAGCAATGAGCACCGCGCATCCGAACACCGCGCATCCCAACGCGGCGTATCCGAGCACCGCGTACGGTGGAACCGCCATGGTCGACGAAACCGCACGCACCATCACCCTCGTCGTCGTCGACGACCACCCCGTCGTACGGGACGGTCTGCGCGGCATGTTCGAGTCGGCCCCGGGCTTCGAGGTGCTCGGCGAGGCGGCCGACGGCGTCGAGGGAGTCGATCTTGCCGCCCGCCTGGACCCCGACGTCGTCCTGATGGACCTGCGGATGCCGGGCGGCGGTGGAGTCGCGGCAATCGCCGAACTCACCCGGCGCGGTGCCCGCTCCAAGGTGCTCGTCCTCACCACGTACGACACCGACTCCGACACCCTCCCGGCGATCGAGGCGGGAGCCACCGGCTACCTGCTCAAGGACGCGCCCCGCGACGAACTGTTCACCGCCGTGCGCGCCGCCGCCGACGGCCGCACCGTGCTGTCTCCCGCGGTCGCCTCCCGGCTGGTCAACCGGGTGCGCATGCCCGCCGGCGCCGCCGACCAGTCGTTGTCCGCACGCGAGCGCCAGGTGCTCGAACTCGTCGCCAGGGGGACCTCCAACCGGGAGATCGCCGCCGAACTGTTCATCAGCGAGGCAACGGTGAAGACCCATCTCACGCACATCTTCAGCAAGTTGGGCGCCAAGGACCGCGCCGCGGCCGTCGCGGTCGCCTACGACCGCGGCATCCTCGGCTGACCTGCCCCCGCCATCCGTACCGGCACGCCCTGCGCTCCGTTTCACTCCCTGACGCGCAGCAGCACCACCGCCCTCGCCGGCACCGTCAGTACCTCGTTCCCCCGGTGCACCGTCGCCGGCGCCGTCGACTGGTCCTCCTGCGAGGTGTCCAGCACCAGTTCGTACGCCTGTGCCCACGGCTGCCCCGGAAGCCGGAAGCTGATCGGGCGGTCGGCAGCGTGCAGGATCGCCAGGAAGCTGTCGTCGGTGACCTGCTCGCCGCGTGCGTCTCGGCCCGGGATGTCGCGCCCGGAGAGATAGAGACCGATTGTCGCGGCCGGTGCGTACCAGTCCGTCTCCGTCATCTCCTTACCCTGCCGGGTGAACCACGCCAGGTCCTGCAGCCCGTCCGCGGCCTGCGCCCGGCCGGAGAAGAACGCCCGGCGGCGCAGCACCGGATGGGTGTGGCGCAGCGCGAGCAGCCGGGCCGTCAGCTCGGTCAGCTCCCGCCACTGGCGCTGGTCGAGCAGGGACCAGTCCAGCCAGCTCACCTCGTTGTCCTGGCAGTACGCGTTGTTGTTGCCGCCCTGCGTACGGCCCATCTCGTCGCCCGCGACCAGCATCGGCACCCCGGTCGACAGCAGCAGCGTGGTGAGCAGATTGCGCAGCTGGCGGCGGCGCAGCGCGTTGATGCCGAGGTCGTCGGTCTCGCCCTCGGCGCCACAGTTCCAGGCCCGGTTGTCCGACGTGCCGTCCCGGTTGCCCTCTCCGTTGGCCTCGTTGTGTTTCTGCTGGTAACTGACCAGATCGCGCAGGGTGAAGCCGTCGTGCGCGGTGATGAAGTTGACCGAGGCGTAGGGCCGGCGGCCGCCCCATGCGTAGAGATCGCTGGATCCGGTCAGCCGGTAGCCCAGATCCCGTACATCGGGCAGGGCGCCGCGCCAGAAGTCCCGCACGGCATCCCGGTAGCGGTCGTTCCACTCGGTCCACAGCGGCGGGAACGCGCCCACCTGGTAGCCGCCGTTGCCGACGTCCCACGGCTCGGCGATCAGCTTCACCCGGCGCAGCACCGGGTCCTGGGCGATCACCGCGAGGAACGGGGACAGCATGTCGACGTCGTGCATCGAGCGGGCCAGCGCCGCCGCCAGATCGAAGCGGAACCCGTCGACGCCCATCTCCGTGACCCAGTACCGCAGCGAGTCCGTGATCAGCCGCAGCACGTGCGGCTGCACCACGTGCAGGGTGTTGCCGCAGCCGGTGTAGTCGGCGTATCTGCGGGCGTCGGACTGGAGCCGGTAGTAGCCGCGGTTGTCGATGCCGCGCAGTGACAGCATCGGCCCCAGCTCGCTCGCCTCCGCCGTGTGGTTGTAGACCACATCGAGGATCACCTCGATCCCGGCGTCGTGCAGCGCCCGCACCATCCGTTTGAACTCGCCGACCTGCTGGCCTCCCGTACCACTGGCCGAGTAGTCCGCGTGCGGGGCGAAGTAGCCGATCGAGTTGTAGCCCCAGTAGTTGTGCAGCCCGCGCCGGAGCAGATGGTCCTCATGGGCGAACTGATGCACCGGCAGCAGCTCCACCGCGGTCACCCCGAGCCGCTGCAGGTGGCCGATGGCCGCCGGATGAGCGAGACCGGCGTACGTGCCACGCAGCTCCTCGGGGATCCCCGGGTGCAGCTTGGTGAAGCCGCGTACATGCAGCTCGTAGATGACGGAGTCCGCCCACGGGGTCTTGGGCCGCCGGTCCTCCGCCCAGTCGTCGTCGTCGTGGACGACGACACCCTTGGGTACGAACGGAGCGGAGTCCCGTTCGTCGCGCACGGTGTCGGCGACCTGCTGCTGCGGCCAGTCCCTCACATGGCCGTACACCTCGGCCGGCAGGGTGAATGAGCCGTCCACGGCCCGTGCGTACGGATCGAGGAGCAGCTTCGCCGCATTCCACCGGGCACCCGTCCACGGGTCCCAGCGGCCGTGCACCCGGTAGCCGTACCGCTGACCCGGCCGCACGCCCGGCACGAAGCCGTGCCAGACCTCGTGGGTCAGTTCGGTCAGCGGGAGGCGCGTCTCGTTCCCCTCCTCGTCGAAGAGGCAGAGCACGACCGCCTCGGCGCCGCCCGCCCAGAGTGCGAAGTTGGTGCCCGCCACCCCGTCGGGCCCCACCCGGAAGCGGGCCCCGAGCGGCATCGGCGCACCGGGCCACACGGCCGGCTGATGTTGCCCGCCGGAGGGGACCCGCCCGCTCGCCGGGCCGGTTCCCGCCTCTTCCGCTGTCCGCTCCACCGCCTCCCTGACCGGCCCTGGCACTGTCTCCTGCTCGGCTGCGCTCGACACTCTCAGCCTCCCGCGGCTCGTCCGGACCCGGCACCGAAGAGGAGCGCACGGCGTCCCGGCCGTGGCTCCTCGAGTGTGGTCCTCCCTCTGTTCTGCCCAGGGCAGGGCCCGCACTCACGTTTCCCCCCGGCCGCTCCGGTCGTTGGGGGAACGTGAACCACAACGCGAAGAAGGCGGGAGCGGGCCCGGCCACCGTGCTGACATGGGCAGGACTGCTCGCCCTACCGGCCGTACTGGGCGTACTGGGCGTACTGACAGGTTGCACCGACGCGGAACCATTCATGAACGGGAAGCCGCGGTCGTTGCCGTACGCGATCAGGATCACCCCGCAGGACGGGGCCAAGGACATCAGGCCGGACGCCCGGGTCGAGGTGAAGGTTTCCGACGGGCGGCTGGAACACGTCAAGGTGACGCAGATCGAGGTCGCGGAGCCGCCTGCGAACGCAGGGCGGAGCAAGGACGCAGGACAGCGCGAGATGCAGGGTCTGATCTCGCAGGACGGCCTCTCCTGGACCTCGCGCGGTGCCTCGGGCCGGCTCAGCCTGGCCGCCAGGTACAGCGTCGAGGTGGTGGCCGTGGACGGTGCGGGTCGCCGCTCGGCCCGCCACTCCACCTTCACCACCGCGGTCCCCCGGCACCGCTTCACCAGCAGCTTCGAGCCGGACGAGCGGTCGACCGTCGGCACCGGCATGATCGTCTCCTTCCACTTCGACCCCGTCATCACGAACCGTGCGGCGGTGCAGCGGGCCATCCGGATCACCGCCGAGCCTGCGGTCGAGGTGGTGGGGCACTGGTTCGGCGGCGACCGGCTGGACTTCCGCCCGGCCGCCTACTGGAAGCCGGGCACCGAGGTCACTGTCGCGGTGGCGCTGCACGATGTGGAGGGCGCGCCCGGTGTGTTCGGCACTCAGCGGAAGACGGTCACCTTCACGGTGGGCCGCTCGCAGGTGTCCAGGGTGGACGTGGCCGACCACACCATGGAGGTACGCCGCGACGGCCGGCTGGTGTCCAAGGTCCCGGTCACGGCGGGCGCCCCGGCGACGAGCACGTACAACGGCAAGATGGTGGTCACCGAGATGCAGGAGGTGACCCGGATGGACGGCCGGACCGTCGGCTTCGGCGGTGAGTACGACATCAAGGACGTCCCGCACGCCGTGCGGATCACTGACTCCGGCACCTTCGTGCACGGCAACTACTGGGCGGGCGGTGGCGTCTTCGGCTCGGCGAACGTCAGCCACGGCTGCGTCGGGCTGCAGGACGTGAAGGGCGGCAGCGGGGACACCCCGGCCGGCCGGTTCTTCGACCGGACGATCGTCGGGGACGTGGTCGAGGTGGTCAACTCCGAGGACAAGCAGGTCGCTCCGGACAACGGTCTGGGCGGCTGGAATCTGGACTGGATCCAGTGGAAGGCGGGCTCCGCGCTCCACTGACCCGGATCGGCCGGACTCGCACCGGACACTCCCGCGCAGCGCTCCGAACCGTGTGTCACCTGGGGAAGTTCCGCACCAACTTGGGACTGAACGGTGACATCCGAGGGGGGATCTCCCCATGGTCGGTGTGGTTATCTTTCGCTGAGCGCGCATGAGCAGCGCGCGGGGGTGGGAGCCTGCGGGCTCCCTGGGCCTTGGCGGGGCCAGGCCGTGTGAGGGGAGACGACCACATTGAACGGGCAGCCGATATCGGGGGGATCGGTCGGGGCGAACGGCAGGCGGCGTGGTCGGGGGACCACCGGACTGCTGGCTCTGGTACTGGGAGCGCTGCTGCTGGTGACGGCATGCGGCGGGGGAGACACCGATGCCGGGAGCAAGGGCAAGAACACCGGTGGGGGCAAGAACGAGGACACGACCGCCTCGCAGGCGGTGGTGACCGTCGCACCGAAGGACGGCGCCGACTCCGTCGCCACCAGCGGGACACTGAAGATCTCCGCCGAGCAGGGCAAGCTGACCACGGTCAAGGTCGCCGACCCCAAGGGCGTCGAGGTCGAGGGCGAGATCGCGGCGGACGGCACGAGCTGGGAGCCCGGACAGCACCTGGCCGCGGCGACGAAGTACCGCGTCCACGCGGTCGCCAAGGACTCCAAGGGCCGTCAGTCGGCGAAGGACACCACCTTCACCACACTGGTCCCGAAGAACACCTTCATCGGGCAGTACACGCCGGAGGACGGCTCCACGGTGGGCGTCGGCATGCCGGTCTCGATCCACTTCACTCGCGGCATCACGGACCCGGACGCCGTCGAGAAGGCCATCGAGGTGACGGCGGAGCCGTCCGTCCCCGTCGAGGGCCACTGGTTCGGCAACGACCGTCTCGACATCCGCCCCGAGAACTACTGGGCTGCGGGCACCAAGGTGACCGTGAAGCTCAACCTCGACGGGGTCGAGGGACGCCCGGGGGTCTACGGCAAGCAGGCCAAGACGATCTCGTTCACCATCGGCCGCCGCCAGGTCAGCACTGTCGACGCGAGCACGCACCGCATGAAGGTCGTCCGCGACGGCAAGCAGCTCAGGAACATCCCGATCTCCGCGGGCGCCCCGGCGACCACCACGTACAACGGTGAGATGGTCATCAGCGAGAAACTCAAGGTGACCCGGATGAACGGTGACACCGTCGGCTTCGGCGGCGAGTACGACATCAAGGACGTGCCGAACGCGATGAGGCTGTCCACGTCGGGCACGTTCATCCACGGCAACTACTGGGGCGGGCCCGGCGTGTTCGGCTCGACCAACACCAGCCACGGCTGTGTCGGTCTGCAGGACGTACGCGGCGGCTGGAGCAAGACGACCCCGGCGGCCTGGTTCTTCAACCACTCGATCATCGGCGACGTCGTGGTCGTGAAGAACTCCCAGGACAAGACGATCCAGCCGGACAACGGTCTCAACGGCTGGAACATGAGCTGGGCGGAGTGGACCAAGTAGTTCGCGACGTACGACACGACGGCGGGCCCGGTGCTGTGACCAACAGCACCGGGCCCGCCGTCGTTAGCGCCGGTTAACCTGCCTCCCATGACCGTAACCCTCGAAGCAAGCGACGGCGTCGGCACGATCCGGCTGGACCGCCCGCCCATGAACGCCCTGGATGTCGCCACCCAGGACCGGCTGCGTGAACTCGCCGAGGAGGCGACCCGGCGCGACGATGTGCGCGCCGTCGTCCTCTACGGCGGCGAGAAGGTGTTCGCGGCGGGAGCGGACATCAAGGAGATGCAGGCCATGGACCACGCGGCGATGGTTGTGCGGTCCAAGGCGCTGCAGGACTCCTTCACCGCGGTGGCCCGGATCCCCAAGCCGGTCGTCGCCGCGGTTACCGGCTATGCGCTCGGTGGCGGCTGCGAACTGGCGCTCTGCGCCGACTTCCGGATCGCCGCCGACAACGCCAAGCTGGGTCAGCCCGAGATCCTGCTCGGTCTGATCCCCGGTGCGGGCGGCACCCAGCGGCTGGCCCGGCTGGTCGGCCCGTCCAAGGCCAAGGACCTGATCTTCACCGGCCGCCACGTGAAGGCCGAGGAGGCCCTGACGATCGGTCTGGTGGACCGGGTGGTGCCGGCGGCCGAGGTGTACGAGCAGGCGCACGCCTGGGCCGCACGGCTGGCCAAGGGGCCTGCCCTGGCACTGCGCGCCGCGAAGGAGTCCATCGACGCGGGGCTGGAGACCGACATCGACACCGGTCTCACGATCGAGCGGAACTGGTTCGCCGGCCTGTTCGCCACGGAGGACCGTGAGCGCGGTATGCGCAGCTTTGTCGAAGAGGGTCCGGGCAAGGCCAAGTTCCTCTGACCGACGGCCAGTTGGGTACAGACGGCCGTGGGTTCATCCGTGCGGGCGGATTAGCTGAGTCTTAAGACAACCTTAAGACTCAGCACTCCGGTGATCGTTGCAATCCTGTTCGGGCGGCACATATGTGCAGGTCGGAGTAGGTGTCGAGAGGCGCATTCTGCCGCTGGCATATGCCTACCGACTTGCACGAAATGCCTGCCTCGGGGGTGGGGATTCCCTCGGAACGTCCCCGGAGCGCCCGCCGTGCGGCCATGATGGTGTGCATGGCGGGCCTGGAGGGTGTGGAACAGCCGCGACAGCGCGGCGGCGCGACTGCGGCACGCTGGATGTCGGCCGTCGAGGACGAACAGGCGTTCAAGGCGCTGGAGTTGTTCGGAAATCCGACGGAGGACGAGGTCCGGCTGCCGTCCCGCCCGGAGTCCGCGGCGACCGCTCGCCGGCTCACCTCGTGCGTGGTGCTTCGCCAGTGGGCGCTTTCCCCGCAGACCGCCGAGCATGCCGTTCTGCTCGTTTCGGAACTCGTCGGCAACGCGGTACGGCACACCGGTGCCCGCATCTTCGGGCTCCGGATGCTGCGCCGCCGCGGCTGGATCAGGATCGAGGTGCGTGACCCCTCGCGCGGCCTGCCGTGTCTCATGCCGGTCCAGGAGATGGACATCAGCGGCCGCGGCCTCTTCCTCGTCGACAAGCTCTCCGACCGGTGGGGGGTGGATCTGCTGCCGCGCGGCAAGACCACCTGGTTCGAGATGCGGATCTCGGACCGCTGAGCCGGTCCTGCCTCCCGGGCCCCTGCTTCCCCTGTCCGTCCGGATGACGCACAGAAGCCCCCGGTCTGCCGTGGTACGGCGCCTCGGGGGCTTCTGTGTGGGGACCGTGAAATGGGGGGTGTGTTCACGGCCGCGTAGGACGACCTGGCCCGGGTCAATGGGGGTCGTGGAACCGACTATGGCAGATGGGTGACCGCGGAGCCAAAAGTGTTAATCGGTTGAAACTGGTTATATGCGGACACTTCGACGGTGAATCGTAGGTGTGATGAGTCACTGGCCTGGCAATGCATGAATGACTATGTGGTTCGACGGGTGATTCATCGAGCATCCGGGTTGCCGGTGGCATCCCCCGGGATCCCCTGAATGGGTATGAATGGGGTCAATTTCCATCTTCCTGGTATTGCGCCCCTACTGTTCTGCTCATGAACGCCTCCGAGACATCGGTGTACCGCCGCAGCGCTCTGCGCGCGGGCGTAGGGGCAGCCCTGGTCGGGGCCCTTGCGGCCGGATGTACGGAAGGACACGGCGCCGCCGGCACTTCCACGAAGACCTCCGCCGAGACGCCCGCGGACGCCCCCGCGCAGACCACCGGCAAGAGCGACGCGAGCGCGCGGCCCCCGCACTCCGCGCCCGCCCCGCACCGCTTCCCCGGGCAGCCGGTCCAGATCGACCACGGCCCTCGCAACCGCCCCCGCGTCGCACTGACCTTCCACGGCCAGGGTGACCCGGCCATCGCCCGTGCCGTGCTCGCCGAGGCAGAACGTGCCCACGCCCGGGTCACCGTCCTTGCCGTCGGCAGCTGGCTCGACGAGCACCCCGAGATGGCCCGCCGGATCCTCGACGGGGGGCACGACCTCGGCAACCACACCCAGAGCCACGTCGACATCTCGGCGATGGGCGAGGCGGCGGCGTACGCGGAGATCACCGGCTGCGCCCAGCGGCTGCGCCGGCTCACCGGCTCCATCGGAACCTGGTTCCGCCCCTCGCGAAGCCGGTACGCCACCCCGCTCGTCCAGCGCCTCGCGCGCAGGGCGGGCTACCCGCACGTCCTCTCGTACGACGTGGACTCCCTCGACTTCACCTCTCCGGGCGCTGCGGCCGTCACCCGCAAGGTCGCCGGGGAGATCCGCAACGGATCGGTGGTGAGCCTGCACTTCGGCTACGCGGACACGGTTGCCGCACTGCCTGTCCTCCTCACCGAAATCGACCGCCGACAACTGCGTGCGGTGACGACTACGGAGCTGCTGACCTGATGCTTCCCTCCACCAAGCGCACCGTGGCCCTGCTCGGGGGCGTACTCATCGCCGTCCTCGCGGGCTGTGGCACCCCCGCCGAGAAGGGGAAGGCCGAGGCCGCCGACACCGAGGCCGCCGCGGCGCCCGTCGTCCCGAACAACGCCACCTCGAAGCGCGTCACCCCGCCCGGGCTCGCGGGGATGCCGCCGGTGCTCGATCCCAAGGACGTGTACGCGGCCGACCGGGCCGGAATGTTATCACCGGTCGTCAAGAAATTCCCGGCGCGGGTGTACGTACCCAACACCAAGTCCAACACCGTGTCGGTCATCGACCCGAAGACGTACAAGGTCATCGGGACCATCCCGGTCGGCCACCAGCCGCAGCATGTCGTCCCGTCCTGGGACCTCAAGACGCTCTGGGTCAACAACGACCTCGGCGACAGCCTCACGGCGATCGACCCGGCCACCGGGAAGGCCGGCCGGACGGTCGCGGTCTCCGACCCGTACAACCTCTACTTCACGCCGAACGGCAAGTACGCCATCGTGATGGCCTCGATGGACCGGCAGCTGGTCTTCCGCGACGCGCACACCATGAAGGAGGCCAGGACCGTCCCGGTCGACTGCGCGGGCGTCAATCATGCCGACTTCTCCACGGACGGCCGGTACTTCATCGTCTCCTGCGAGTTCTCCGGCGAACTCCTCAAGGTCGACACGGCGAGGATGAAGGTCGTCGGCCGGCAGAAGCTGCCGCTCAAGGGCGCGATGCCGCAGGACGTGAAGCTGGCGCCGGACGGCGGAACGTTCTACATCGCGGACATGATCGCGAACGGCATCTGGGTGCTGGACGGGCAGAAGTTCACCAGACCGAAGCTGCTGCGCACCGGCAAGGGCGCCCACGGTCTGTACGTCAGCCGCGACTCCAAGCAGATGTACGTCACCAACCGTGGTGAAGGCTCCATCTCCATCTTTGACTTCGCGAAGAAGAAACTGACGAAGAAGTGGCACCTGCCGAACGGCGGCAGCCCCGACATGGGCGGCGTCTCGGCGGACGGCAAGGTCCTCTGGCTGTCCGGGCGTTACAACGCCGAGGTGTACGCGATCGACACGGCCACCGGCAAGCAGCTCGCCCGGATCCCGGTGGGCAGCGGACCTCATGGGCTCGCCGTCTATCCGCAGCCGGGCCGCTACTCGCTCGGCCACACCGGAGTCTTCCGCTGATCGCCCGGCCACCCCGGCGCCCTCGGCCCGTCCGCCGGGAGTCCGCGGGTCAGCCCGCGATCAGCAGGGCCTCCGAGCCCACCGGCCGGTAGCCCGCCGCCTGGAACGTCCGCACACTGCGGGCGTTCCCCGGCGACTGCTGCGCCCACACCACCGTGTCCGGCACCAACTGCCGGGCCGCTCGCGCCAGCCGCTCCCCGAGCCGTCGGCCGCGCGCCTCCTCGGCCACCTCGATCGCCGTCTCCCAGCGTCCGGCGACCCCACGGCCCAGAATCAGCACACCGCCGTCGGCGGCCCAGACCCGCACCTCGTCGCGGAACTTCATCGCCCGTGCCACCCGCGGATGTTCCGGGTCATCGATCTCCCGGAGCCCGATGTCGGGATCGCCCGGCAGCGCGCTCGCGACCGTCAGCAGATCGATGGTGTTCATGTGTCGTCCGGTACGGGCCAGCAGCGCGCCCAGGAAGTAGGGGTTCATCGTCGCGGCGAGCGGATCACCGGGGGTTGCGGCCAGCGTGGCCCGTACCCATGCGGGATCCTCGTCGGTGAACACCACCGAGTGCGCGGTGAAGGCCAGCACCCCGGCGTCCCGTGCGTTCGGCTGTGCCACCACCGTCGTGCCCCCGTCCGGCGCGGGGAAGCACCCGTGCGCGGCAGCTGTCAGGGTCCGAGCCAGTGCGTCCTTCGTCAAGCGTCCCACTCCCCGGTCCCGGGCCCCGCCCGCCGTCCGCGGACACCCCACCCATGATGGACGACCGGCCGCCGCGATCGGAGCCGGTCGCGCCCGTTAATCTGGCCCCCGTCAGTTAGGCATGATGAAGGGGCGGAACAGTGGCGGACATCGAGTCGGCGCGCAAGGCATTCGAGCGGTACGACCTGAACGGCGACGGGCTGATATCGGCTGCCGAGTACAAGAGTGTGATGGCTCAGCTGGGTGACCCCTACGTCACCGAGCCGGTGGCCCAGGCCGTCATCAACTCCCACGACGCGAACGGTGACGGTCTGCTCACCTTCGACGAGTTCTGGGCTTCCCAGAACAAGGGCTGATCGCCGGGAGGACCCCCGGCCGTGGTCGGCCGGGGGCCGCCGGACCCGTACCCCCTCAGCACCCCTCAGCTTTCCGGACCGAACACGTCCGCCAGGGGATCAGGCCGGATCAGGCCGGTCCGGATTCAGGCCTGGCCCGGCGCCCCGCTCCCGGCCGGTCAGGCAGCGAAGTTCCGGGACAGGGAGTGCTGTTCGTCGACTTCCATCAGGTCGGGGCGGGTGTACCGCTCCGCCCGTGCGTGGTAGTCGAAGTCTCCGCGGACGAGCCCCCGATAGTCCTGGACGCAGCGCTCAAGGGCGGCGCGTGCCGGGCCGTCGATGCGTGCGGCCTCTATCTCCTCGACGAGTTCCTTTTCCGCTCGCTGCACCCGGTCGGCGATCCTCGCCAGCCATATCCCGGCCTCGTCGACGGCCTCCTGGAGCGTGCCGTCGCGGTCCCGCTGAATGAGCCGGACGGTATTGTGCTCGTAACCGAGCATGGCTTCCTTCTCGAATGAGCAGATGTCGTTGCAGAGTCCCGAGTGATCGGCCACTGCATTGCGCAGTGCGATGTACGCGGGAAGGGAGCGGGCGGATTCCGGGAGATCTATTCCGGCAGTGATCTCGTGCAGGTCGAGGAACGGCTGCATGGCCACCGAGTCACGGCGGTGCTTCACGAAGTCGGCGGTGCTCGGCACATGGCCCGCGGCCCGGTCGACGGCCTCCGCGTAGTACGTCCACAGCCAGCCGACCGTGTCCCGGCGGAACTGCCGGGCCCAGCGCAGCGATCGCCCCTCGCAGGTCCGCGCCATCAGACCGTCGAGAGCGTGCTCCATGGGGCCGTTCGGCGCGCTGGTTCCGTCGAGCACGTCCACCAGCCGGGCGATGGCCTCCTCGCACACGTGCGGGTCGCGGCCGGCCGGGCCGTCGTCGAACTCGTCGTCCACCAGGAACGCCCAGAAAAGCCACTGGCAGAAAAGATCGAGGTGTTCCTGCGAGGCTGCCGGGAATATCAGGGATATCCAGAGTTCCGGGCGTGTCCGGATCATTTTCTTCTGAGCCACCGGAGACAGGACGAGATCATTTTCGGCCGCCCATCCCCAGGCGGCTTGTTTGGTTGCCTGAATACCTGGATTACAGCCCGTGCTCTCGAACGGCATATGGAATTCTGGAAGCGTGATTTTGCTCATGGTGCCCCTCGTCTGAACGTTGCGAACAGGGAATGGGAATGAGTCACTTTCACGAATCAGTGCAGGCGCGCGGGCAATCGATTCCGGGAGAGCTCATCGCTGTCCTCTTTCCTCCGCCGGGGCATCGGAGCCGGGCCGGTTGGCCACGGCGGCGGACCGCATACGGACAGCGATCGCGTCACCACTCGTCACATCCAGTGAACCCTGAGAGCGTGGTGGATGGAAGCAGTTCGTGACCGAAACTGCTTGATCGTCATGAACGCCTGTTCGCTTATGAGCAGTTGGTGAACCGCTGAGTCGAGCGACTCGCGGCCAGGGCGTCGGGTCTGGCCGGATCGCCCAGGAGCCGTCCGCCGCGACCGGCAGGCGGAGTGCCCACGTCCGGACAAACCGTGCCCGGACGAGGGCCATGGATCAGGACAGGGCGAGCTCGGTGACGTTGTCCGCCTCATGGACCCAACCGGCGCTGAGGCTGCCGTCCTTCATGTGGGTCACCGCCCGGTGAGCGCCTGGCCGACCCGGTCGAGCGCCACGGTGTGCCGGTCGACCGGGCGCTCTGTCGGCGTCGGGGCCGATGGTTCAGGGCAGGGCCTGTTCTGCCCAGATCGTTTTTCCTCGGGCGGTGAAGCGGGTACCCCAGCGGCCGGCCAGTTGCGCGACGAGGTACAGGCCGCGGCCACCTTCGTCGGCGAGATCCGCCTGGCGCAGGTGGGGGGCTGTGCTGCTGTTGTCGGTGACTTCGCAGATGAGGGTCCGGTCCCGGATCAGGCGTTGCTGGATGGGTCCGGTGGCGTAGCGGATGGCGTTGGTGACCAGCTCGCTCACCAACAGTTGGGTGGTGAAGTCGAGTTCCTGCAGTCCCCAGGTGGCCAGTTGCCGGCTGGTGAGGCTGCGGGCGTTGGTGACGACCGAGGGGTCGTTGGGGAGGGTCCAGGACGCGACCTGGTCGGCGGCGAGGGCGCGGGTGCGGGCCAGGAGCAGGACGACGTCGTTGTCGTCCGTGAGGGGGTGTTGTGCACGGATCACGGCGTCGCAGGTGTCCTGGAGTGCGGGGAGCGGGTTGCCCAGGATGCGGCGCAGTCGGGTGAGGCCCTGTCGCGGATCGCTGTCGTGGGATGTGATGAGGCTGTTGGTGAACAGGGCGAGGGTGCTGCCCTCGGGGATTTCCAGCTCACTCGTCTCGTAGGGCGGGCGGCCGCTTCCCAGTGCCGGTCCGGCAGGTATGTCGGGTGTGCCCACCGCGCCATCGGGGGAAGCGATGACGGGGGCGGGATGGCCGGCGCGTGCCAGCGTGCAACGCCGGGAGATCGGGTCGTAGACCGCGTACACACAGGTTGCGCCGATCGCCTGTTCACGGGCCGGGTGGGTGCGGGTGGAGGGCGCGCCGTGGCCGGCGGCGCCCGTCACCAGGTCGTCGAGGTCCGCAAGCAGTTCGTCGGGGGCCAGGTCCTGGGCGGCCAGGGTGTTGATGGCGGTGCGCAGTTGGCCCATGGCGGCGGCGGCGTGCATGCCGTGTCCTGGCACGTGTCCGACGACGAGGGCGACGCGCGCCCCGGACAGCGGGATGACGTCGTACCAGTCTCCTGCGGCGGCGGATACGTGGTGCAGGGCGACTTCGACGGCGTTCTGGGCAGGGAGGGCCTCCGGCAGCAGGCTGGAGCGCAGGATGAGGGCGGCGGTGCGTTCACGGGTGTACCGGCGCGCGTTGTCGATGCACAGGGCGGCCCGGGCGCCGAGATCCGCCGTGAGGGCGAGGATGTCCTCCTCGAACGGGTCCGGTGTCGCGGTCCGGTAGAAGCTGGCCAGGCCGAGGACGACGCCGCGCGCGGTGAGTGGTACGACCATGAGCGAATGGGCCCCGGTCCGGCGGATCAGCTCAGCGCGCCGGGCGTCGTGTACGGCCCACTCACTGTCGATCTCCAGGTGCTGCACGAGGCGGGGCTGCAGATCGGCCAGACAGTCCCGGAAGGACCGGGGATACGACAGGTTGGCCTCTCCGACACGGTAGGCGACCGATGCGTGTTCCCCTTCGGTGGACTTGAAGGCCGCACGTCGCAGCACGGCGTGGGAGCTCACCGGACCGGGTTGCGGAGCCTTCCCCTGCAGCACTTCGTCGACGATGTCCACGACGGCGATGTCGGCCAGGCTCGGCACCGCGACCCCGACCAGTTCCTCGCACGTCGTCCCCACGTCCAAGGTGGTGCCGATGCGGGTGCTCGCGTCGAGGAGCAGGTCCAGGCCCGCGCGAGCCCGCTGCCGCTCGGAGATATCGGTCGATGCCGCCAGCAGGCCGAGGACGCCCCCGGCGCGGTCCTGGAGACGGTAGAGCGAGACGGAGTAGATGTGCTCGTGATCGGGGTCGGAGGGTGGCCGCCCGACATGCTCGACGTCGATCACGGGTCGACCCGTGTCCAGGACGCCTCTCAGCATCCGCTCCAACGCATCGTCGACCACACCCGGTGCCACTTCGCGAATCGACCGGCCGATGACCTCTTCGCCCAGCAGACCGCGCACCCCCGGCGCGGCGGTGCTGAACCGCATGAGCCGCAGATCGGGATCAAGAACCTGCAGGCCGAGCGGGGACTGGGTCAGCACCGCGCGCAATACCGCGCTGTCGATACTCGGTCGACCGGAACCCGCCGCCGGGGTCAGAAGCACGGACCACCACACGGCATCGCCCTCACCCGCTATGGGCCATACCTGGATGCCGACCGCGAGTCCCTGCCCGGACCGATGGCGGACGGCCGGCTCACGGGCAGACTTCCTCACCTCGGAAGCCTCCGGATCCGTGTGCTCACCGGGCCCTGTCAGCAGGACCGCCACCCCGCGCCCCAGCACCTCCTCGGCCGAATAGCCGAGCAAGGCCTGCGCCTGCGAGCTCCACTCGACCACGACCCCGTGGTCATCCACCACCAGCCGTGCGCCCTGATCCGCAACCGACCCGTCCTGGCAACCGGCGGGGTCCTCACGTGTGCTCATCCGTGCCAGTGCCTCCTTACGGACAACACCTCGGCGCACTCCCGGCCACGCCCGGTCCACTGCGTCCATCGCACCCCACCGGCGTCATCCGCTACCGCAGGGAACGTGGAGTTCCTGGGGGCCCCACCTACCCAATATGCCGTGGTGCTCGGCACGGCGCAGCGCAAGCGGCGCCCAGCGGGTCCACCGTCGCTCACGCCTCCGCCGCCGAGGCCCTCGCCATGGCCCACAGGCGACCGGCGGGGCCTGCGGTCCGGCGTCCGGTGGGACCTGCGGTCCGGCGTGGAGCCGAGAGGTCCCGCCGCAGTGGGCGAGCTCCCCCCGCCTCCCAGGGACTTCGCAGGGGCATTTCGCTGCGTGGGGAGGGAAGGACCCGACAGCTCCGCAAGATGCGAGGAGCAGGTCAGGGCCGCTTTCCTCAGCACTCGATGATGTTGACCGCCAGCCCGCCGCGCGCGGTCTCCTTGTACTTCACGCTCATGTCCGCGCCGGTCTCCTTCATGGTCTTGATGACCTTGTCGAGGGAGACCTTGTGGGTGCCGTCGCCGCGCAGCGCCATCCTCGCCGCGGTGACGGCCTTGACCGCCGCCATGCCGTTGCGCTCGATGCACGGGATCTGGACGAGGCCGCCGACCGGGTCGCAGGTCAGGCCGAGGTTGTGTTCCATGCCGATCTCGGCGGCGTTCTCGACCTGCTCGGCGGAGCCGCCGAGGACCTCGGCGAGGGCGCCCGCGGCCATCGAGCAGGCGGAGCCGACCTCTCCCTGGCAGCCGACCTCGGCGCCGGAGATCGAGGCGTTCTCCTTGAACAGCATGCCGATGGCGCCCGCCGCGAGGAGGAAGCGGACGACGCTGTCCTCCTTCTCGGTCTCGGTGGCGCCGCCGGCCGCGAAGTTCATGTAGTAGTGCAGCACGGCCGGGATGATGCCCGCGGCGCCGTTGGTCGGGGCGGTGACGACGCGGCCGCCCGCGGCGTTCTCCTCGTTGACCGCCATCGCGTAGAGGGTGATCCACTCCATCGCGTGGGCCTGCGGGTCGCCCTCGGCGCGCAGCTGGCGTGCGGTGTTCGCGGCGCGGCGGCGGACCTTGAGGCCGCCGGGCAGGATCCCCTCGCGGGACATGCCGCGCGACACGCACGCCTGCATGACGCGCCAGATGTCGAGCAGACCGGAGCGGATCTCGTCCTCGGTACGCCAGGCGCGCTCGTTCTCCAGCATCAGCGAGGAGATCGACAGGCCGGTGTCCTTCGCGAGCCGCAGCAGTTCGTCGCCGGTGCGGAAGGGGTGCTTGAGGACGGTGTCGTCGAGAACGATCCGGTCCTCGCCCACCGCGTCCTCGTCCACGACGAAGCCGCCGCCGACGGAGTAGTACGTCTTCTCCAGCAGCGGGGCGCCCTCGTGGTCGTACGCGAAGATCGTCATGCCGTTGGCGTGGTACGGCAGTGCCTTGCGGCGGTGCAGGACCAGCTGCTCGTCGGCGTCGAAGTCGATCTCGTGCATGCCGAGGAGGTTGAGCCGTCCGGAGGCGCGGATCTCGGCCACCCGGTCGTCGGCGGACTCGACGTCGACGGTACGGGGGGACTCGCCCTCCAGGCCGAGCAGGACGGCCTTGGGCGTGCCGTGGCCGTGTCCGGTGGCGCCGAGCGAGCCGAACAGCTCGGCGCGTATCGAGGCGGTGTGCGCGAGCAGGCCCTCGTTCTTCAGCCGGCGCGCGAACATACGGGCCGCGCGCATCGGGCCGACCGTATGGGAGCTGGACGGGCCGATGCCGATCGAGAACAGGTCGAAGACCGAGATGGCCACGGGTGACTCCTAAGGGGTTGGTAGACGTCGTTGTCTGCCGGGTGGTGCGGTACGGACCGGTCGGTCCGAAGAGCAGCGGTACAAGGGATGGGGCACCGCGCTCACTGTCCAGTGTGCGCGGTGCCCCGCCTCAAACGTACAGAACCGATTCCCGGACTACTTCAGGCCGGGGTACAGCGGGAACTTCTCGGCCAGCGCGGTGACGCGGGCCTTGAGGTCGTCCGCGTCGTACGAGGGCTTCAGGGCCGACGCGATGATCTCGGCGACCTCGGTGAAGTCCTCGGCCTGGAAGCCGCGGGTGGCCAGGGCCGGCGTACCGATCCGCAGACCGGAGGTGACCATCGGAGGCCGCGGGTCGTTCGGGATGGCGTTGCGGTTGACCGTGATGCCGAGCTCGTGGAGCCGGTCCTCGGCCTGCTGGCCGTCCAGCTCGGAGTTGCGCAGGTCGACGAGGACCAGGTGGACGTCGGTACCGCCGGAGAGGACGGAGACACCGACCTCGGTGACGTCCGGCTGCACCAGACGCTCGGCGAGGATGCGGGCGCCGTCCAGGGTGCGCTGCTGGCGCTCCTTGAACTCCTCGGTCGCCGCAACCTTGAACGAGACCGCCTTGGCCGCGATCACG
Source organism: Streptomyces sp. NPDC002206 (assembly GCF_053593595.1). Taxonomy (NCBI): domain Bacteria; kingdom Bacillati; phylum Actinomycetota; class Actinomycetes; order Kitasatosporales; family Streptomycetaceae; genus Streptomyces; species Streptomyces sp. NPDC002206. The sequence continues at coordinate 244,739 of NZ_JBSFCW010000009.1, read as the reverse complement.
TGCTCCAGCGGACCACCCTGCTGGCCGGGGAAGACGGCAGAGTTGATCTTCTTGGCGAGCTCCTGCGTCGACAGGATGACGCCACCGCGCGGACCGCCGAGGGTCTTGTGCGTGGTGGTCGTGACGACATGGGCGTGCGGCACCGGGTTGGGGTGCAGACCCGCGGCCACCAGGCCCGCGAAGTGTGCCATGTCGACCATCAGGTACGCGCCGACCTCGTCCGCGATGCGGCGGAAGGCGGCGAAGTCCAGCTGGCGGGGGTACGCGGACCAGCCGGCGACGATCAGCTTCGGCTTGGACTCCTTGGCCAGACGCTCGACCTCGGCCATGTCCACGACACCGGTGTCGTCCACGTGGTACGGGACCACGTTGTAGAGCTTGCCGGAGAAGTTGATCTTCATGCCGTGGGTCAGGTGACCGCCGTGGGCCAGGTTCAGACCCATGATCGTGTCGCCCGGCTTCAGCAGCGCGAACATCGCGGCGGCGTTGGCCTGCGCACCCGAGTGCGGCTGGACGTTCGCGGCCTCGGCGCCGAACAGCGCCTTGATCCGGTCGATGGCGATCTGCTCGACCACGTCGACGTGCTCGCAGCCGCCGTAGTAGCGGCGGCCCGGGTAGCCCTCGGCGTACTTGTTGGTGAGGACGGAGCCCTGGGCTTCCATGACCGCGACCGGAGCGAAGTTCTCCGAGGCGATCATTTCGAGAGTGGACTGCTGACGGTGGAGCTCGGCGTCGACGGCGGCGGCGACGTCCGGGTCCAGCTCGTGGAGGGAGGAGTTGAGAAGCGACATCAGGTGGTCCCTTGGGGTCTTTAGTTGCCGGAGAACTCGGAGTACTCGTCTGCGGAGAGCAGGTCCTTCGGCTCTTCCGTGATGCGTACCTTGAACAGCCAGCCGCCCTCGAAGGGAGCGGAGTTCACCAGCGCCGGGTCGTCCACGACGTCCTGGTTCGCGGCGGTGACCTCGCCGGTGACCGGCGAGTACAGGTCGCTGACGGACTTGGTCGACTCCAGCTCACCGCAGGTCTCGCCCTCGGTCACCGTGTCACCGACCTCGGGGAGCTGGGCGTAGACGACGTCGCCGAGCGCGTTGGCCGCGAACTCGGTGATACCGATCGTGGCCACACCGTCCTCGACGGCCGACAGCCACTCGTGCTCCTTGCTGTAACGCAGCTGCTGGGGGTTGCTCATGACCTGAATTCTCCTGTACGCGGGGGAGTGCTGATGAACGGTGGTCTTACGGGGTGAGACGCGACTGCGTCACTTCTGCCGCTTGTAGAACGGCAGGGCCACGACCTCGTACGGCTCGTGGCTGCCGCGGATGTCCACTCCGACGCCCGTGGTCCCGGGCGCGGCGTGCGCGGCGTCCACGTACGCGATGGCGATCGGCTTGCCGAGGGTCGGGGACGGGGCGCCGGAGGTGACCTGGCCGATGACCTGCCCCTCGGCGACGACGGGGAACCCGGCGCGCGGCACCCGGCGGCCCTCGGCGATCAGGCCGACCAGCTTGCGCGGCGGGGCGGTCTCGGCGCGCTCGGCGGCGGCCTCCAGCGCCTTGCGGCCGACGAAGTCGCCCTCCTTCTCGAACTTCACGACCCGGCCCAGACCGGCGTCGAACGGCGTCAGCTCGGTGGTCAGCTCGTGCCCGTACAGCGGCATGCCGGCCTCCAGGCGCAGCGTGTCACGGCAGGACAGACCGCACGGGATGAGGCCGTGCGGGGCGCCCGCCGCGGTGAGGGCCTGCCAGAGCTGTTCGGCGTGCTCGGGGGCGACGAACAGCTCGAAGCCGTCCTCGCCGGTGTAGCCGGTACGGGCGATCAGCGCGGGCACACCGGCGACGGTGCCGGGCAGGCCCGCGTAGTACTTCAGACCGTCCAGGTCGGCGTCGGTGACCGAGGCCAGGATGGCGGGGGACTCGGGGCCCTGGACGGCGATCAGCGCGTACCCGTCGCGGTCGTCGCGGACCTGGGCGTCGAACCCGTCGGCGCGGGCGGTCAGCGCGTCCAGCACGATCTGGGCGTTCCCGGCGTTGGCGACGACCATGTACTCGGTCTCGCCGAGGCGGTAGACGATCAGGTCGTCCAGGATCCCGCCGTCCTCGGCGCAGATCATCGTGTAGCGGGCGCGGCCGACGGCGACGGTGCCGATGTTGCCGACCAGCGCGAAGTTCAGGAATGCCGCTGCCTGCGGGCCGGTGACGGTGATCTCGCCCATGTGCGACAGGTCGAAGAGGCCGGCCTTCGTACGCACCGCGTTGTGCTCGTCGCGCTCACTCGCGTACCGCAGCGGCATGTCCCAGCCCGCGAAGTCGGTCATGGTCGCGCCCAGCGAGCGGTGCAGGGCGTCGAGGGCGGTGAGACGGGGGGCGTTGCTCATAGGTGTGGCTCCCAGGGCATGACGGCGAGGACGATCCCTCCCCATCTGTCATCGGAACCTGAGAGGTTCGCCGAGAGACCCTGACGGGTTCGGCTTGCACCTTGGGTGGAGCCGCCGCGGCGGCTCGCTTTTCAGATCTGCCTCATCCACGCGGTACGGGGCCTGAGAGATTCAAGGGAGGATCTTGCTCCTTCGGCGCCCGGCACAGTCAGTGGCCGGAACTCTCCCGCGCGGATTCAAGCGGCCTTTATGCAGTTGGCCGGGTCATCATTGCACGCATTGCGGAAGAGTGGGGCGTCGGTACCGCGTGAGCGAAACGAACGGTGGGACGGTTGTCTCGCATTGCCTTTTCTTTACACTTCGTGGGCAGGCGTGGGCGACCGACAGGGGGAGGGCAATGACGTTGCAGCGGTACGCGACGACCGTAGGGGCCGCGCACGGCGCGATGCCCGCACAGCCGGGCACACCCGTCCGGGGAAGGCTCGGCACGCACGCACCCGTCGTGCGCGATCTGCGCGAGCGCGCCGGGCGCAGCCCGCGCGGCCTGCACTTCGCCGCGGGCGATGTGGTGGTGGTCTCCGGGCTGCCCGGCAGCGGCAAATCGACGCTCATCCGGCGAGCGGTGACCGTACGGGCCATCGACTCCCAGGACACCCGGGACCGCTGGGCGCAGCGAGTGCCCCGCTTACTCCCGTACGCCCTCTATCGCCCGCTGGTCCGCGTCGCCCACTACTGGGGGCTCTGGCGGGCGCTGCGCTCCGGTGACTCGGTCGTGGTCCACGACTGCGGCACCCAGGCGTGGGTACGGGGCTGGCTGGCCCGGGACGCGCGACGCCGCGGCCGTGTCCTTCACCTCGTGCTGCTGGACGTCACCCCGCAGGTGGCGAGGGAGGGTCAGCGCGAGCGCGGACGCGGAGTCTCCGGTTACGCCTTCGCCCGGCACCGCAGGGCCGTCGGCAGGCTGCTGCGGGATACCGAGGCCGGCATCCTGCCGCCCGGCTGCTGCTCGGCGGTGCTGCTGGACCGGGGGTCGGCCGGGATGCTGGCCCGGATCACGTTCGCCGACAACAGTCCCTAGCGCCTGTGCCGCCCGTCAGCGCGGAGGGGCGCGCCGGAGTTACTGTTCTGCGGCAAGCCATGGGGCGAGAAGGGGAAGCAGTGGACATTCCGGCACCGGTCCAGACCCATCCGCAGGGCGGATGGCCGGCCAATGAGCTCGAACAGGTGCTCGGCGCCTCGCTCGGCAGCCCGGAGGCGGGCGGCCGGCTCGTCGAAGTGCTCGGCCGCAGCCACCTCTGGGTGCCGCTCCCCAACGGCGGCGGTCCCGACGCCCCGTCGCTCGATCTGCCCACGGTGGAGATCGAGGGCGCGGCGTACGTCCCCGTCTTCAGCTCCGAACAGCAGTTCCTGAGCTGTGTCGGCACCCATATGTCGTTCACCGTGGCGCCCGCCCGCGAATTCGCCCGCGGACTGCCCCCGCAGCTCGGCATCGCGGTGAACCCGGGTGGCGCCGTCGGCATGCCGCTGCCGCCGCCCGCCGTCGCCGAGCTCTGCCGCGCCGGACGCACCTCTCTGGACGGGCCGGCCAGCGGCGGCCGGGTCCGGCTGTACGAGCCGGACTGGCAGGAGGAGCCCGTCGACTTCCTCGCCGCCGCGGCCGGTGAATTCGAGGAGAGCGGTGTCGTGCGCACCGCCCGCCGCACGCTGGCCAGCATCGAGGGCGGCGACCCCGTCCTCTTCATAGGTGTCGAGTTCTCGACCTGGGACGGCGCCGGACGCAACGCCCCGATGGATGCCCTGGGCCGCGCGCTCGGCCGTGTCGAGGTGCCCTGGCCGGTCAACCTGGTCCTGCTGGACGTGGCGCAGGACCCGGTCGCCGACTGGATGCGGGCCAGGATCCGGCCGTTCTACCAGCGCCAGGGCCACTGAGCGGCCGGTACCCCCTTGCCGGAGCCCGGCGGCCGGTGCGCGACCCGTCGGCCTGTGACGTCAAGTCGGTGTCAGGGACGCCGCTTAAGCTGGTTTGATGGCTAGTGCCTCGGCCACCGTGCCGCACCCGTGTGCCCCGGGAGCGGCAGGCCGACACAGTGGATCGAAGAGGGGCGGGACCCAGGGTGAGTGCGTCAGGCACCGCGGCGGCCGGGCAGGTCGAGCACATGCTGCGCCAAGTGACGCCCGGGCGCTACGACGCGTACGAGGCGTTGCTGCGGGCCCTCGCCCAGGACCGGATCTGGATGCTGCTCTGGCACGGCCGGGCCGGATCGCCGGACGCCCAGTACGGGAACATGGAGATCGACGGGCTGGGCTACGCCCCCTGTGTGACCTCGGCCCAGGAACTCGCGGCCAGCGGCTGGAACCGGGCCCATGAGGTGGTCACCGGCGTCGACATCGCCCGCGCCCTCTTCCCCGACCGCTGGGGCATCTGGCTCAACCCGCACGCCCCCGGCGGCGGCGTCGGCATTCCCTGGCTGGATCTGAGGCGGATCGCCACCGGCCTCGACCGGATGCCCGCAGGGCCGCTCCGGCTCACCGAGCCGGCCATCGAGATCCCGCAGTTCTACGCACTGCTCTCGCAGAACGCCCATCACACCCCTGCGATCCGCTCGTTGCGCCGCGCCTGGGTGCAGCCCGCGCTCGGCGTCCCGTATCTCGCCATCGGTCTGGATCTCTACGACACGAGTCAGTCCTCCGTCGACGCGGTGCGCGCGATGATGCAGCAGTCGATCGGCGCGGTCCCGGACGGGCTTCCCGTCTCGACCGTCGCCATGTCCGACGAGTACGACCCGGTCGCGATGTGGCTGCGTGCCAACGCCCGCCCGTTCTACGACCGCGAGGCGCACGTCGCGCCCGCTCCCGCCGCTGGTTACGGCTACCCCCAGGCCCGCGGCTGACCCGTCCGGACGCCTGCCAATTGGCCCCAGGATGGGTGCTGTTGGGGTACCTGTCCGATCTGGGCGAAGAATGCCGACTTGGTCCGCTGGGACGATCACGATGTTCGGATAACGGAAGCCGCCAGGCCACATCACGGTTGCGCATCCATTCCCCGTCAGGGCTGGCGGGTGATCCGCGACGCGTTGAAGACTCCCCGGAACAAGGAGCGTTCGGTCCCCTGCGCGACCTGCGGCTTCTGGTTGAACCAGTTGATCTGTTCCATCCGCACCACCTGCTTCTTCCGTACCACCCGCACCAAACGTGCGACTTGCACCTGTGATGAGAACAAGCCGCTACCGCGGCGGGCACGGGCCGGCCACCGTCGGTCGAGCCGAGAGAGGTCCCCACAACGATGACGGCACCACTGCACGACAGCGCGGCCGAGACCGCGACCGTCGACGTCCCGGCCGATGTCCCGGCCAAGGATATCGAAGGCCGTTCGCCAGGACGTATCGCCTGGACACGGCTGAAGCGCGACAAAGTGGCGCTCGCCGGTGGTGTGGTCGTGCTCCTGCTGATCCTGATCGCGGTCTTCGCACCCCTGATCGTGAATCTCCTCGGCCACCCGCCGAACGAGTTCCACGAGGATCTGCTCGACCCGGACCTCGGCATCCCCAAGGGCTCCTTCGGCGGGATGAACTCGGACTACCTGCTGGGTGTCGAACCCACCAACGGCCGCGATGTGTTCAGCCGCATCGTCTACGGCGCGCGCATCTCGCTTCTGGTGGCCTTCCTCGCCGCGATGGTCTCGGTGGTCATCGGCAGCATCCTCGGCTCGGTGGCCGGCTTCTTCGGCGGCTGGATCGACGCACTCATCAGCCGGCTGATGGACCTGCTGCTCGCATTCCCGCAGTTGCTGTTCACCATCGCCCTCGTCTCCGTTGTGCCCAACTCCCTCTGGGGGCTCACCGGTACGGGCGTCAGAATGGGCGTGCTGATCGTAGTGATCGGCTTCTTCGGCTGGCCCTATATCGGCCGTATCGTCCGGGGGCAGACGATGTCCCTGCGCGAGCGGGAGTACGTCGAGGCGGCACGTAGCCTGGGCGCCGGGCGGGGCTACATCCTCTTCAAGGAGCTGCTGCCCAACCTGGTCGCGCCGATCCTCGTCTACTCGACGTTGATCATCCCGACCAACATCCTCAGCGAGGCCGCGCTCAGCTACCTGGGCGCGGGTGTGAAGCCGCCGACCGCCTCGTGGGGCAAGATGCTCTCCGACGCGATCAACACCTACCAGGCGGACCCGACCTACATGGTTGTCCCCGGACTCGCGATCTTCATCACCGTTCTGGCATTCAACCTCTTCGGCGACGGGCTGCGTGACGCCCTCGACCCGAAGGGCAGCTGAGCCGACCCCAAAGGTCTCCGGCGCGAGCCGGTTGGCACTCGAATGACCGTCGGGCGCGGACTGCGTACCCACGGGCCACACCACATCACGGAGGTTGCAAGACAGTGAATCGCTCACGGAAGGCAGTTGCGCTCACGGCCCTCGCGGCCGCGGTGGCGCTGACCGCAACCGCCTGTGGCGGAGGGGGCGGCGACAACAAGCCGTCCTCGAACCAGGGTGCCGGTTACGACGCGGCCACCAAGGGCAAGGTCATCAACGCGTCCGACAAGAAGGGCGGCACGCTGAAGCTGATGTCCCCTCAGGACGTCGACTTCCTCGACCCGGCCCGTGCCTACTACGGCTTCGTCTGGAACATGCAGCGGCTGTACATCCGCCAGCTGCTCGCGTACGACTCGAAGCCCGGTGAGGCCGGCACCAAGCTGGTCCCCGACCTCGCCGAGTCGCTGCCGACGCTGAGCAACGGTGGCAAGACGTACACCTTCAAGCTGAAGGCCGGCGTCAAGTTCGAGGACGGCACGCCGATCACCTCGAAGGACATCAAGTACGGCATCGAGCGCGTCTTCGCGCAGGACGTCCTCTCCGGCGGTCCGACCTACCTGATCGACACCCTCGACCAGGGCCAGAAGTACCCCGGCCCCTACAAGGACAAGGACGCCAACAAGCTGGGTCTGAAGTCGGTCCAGACGCCGGACGACCAGACGATCGTCTTCAACCTGGCGAAGCCCAACTCGGACTTCTCGTACCTGATGGCCATGCCCGACTCCTCGCCGGTGCCGCAGGCCAAGGACGACGGCGCGAAGTACACGAACCACCCGGTCGCGACCGGCCCGTACAAGGTCCAGTCCTTCGCCGCCGGCAAGGAGACGATCTTCGTCCGGAACCCCAACTGGGACCCGAAGACCGACCCGATCCGCAAGGGTCTGCCGGACAAGGTCTCGTTCACCGTGACCTCGAACCCGGACGACATGGACGCGCGCCTGCTCGCGGGCGACGTCGACTACGCGGTCGACGGCACAGGTGTCCAGCAGGCCGCCAAGATCAAGATCCTGCAGAACGCCAAGTACAAGGCCAACGCCGACGACCCGTTCAGCGGTTACATCCGGTACTTCGCGTTCCCGCAGACGGTCGCGCCGTTCGACAACATCGAGTGCCGCAAGGCGGTCATCTACGCAGCCGACCCGAAGTCGCTGCAGACCGCCCGTGGCGGCCCGACCAGCGGTGACCTCGGCGCCAACATGCTGCCCCCGGGCATCCCGGGCTCGGACAAGTCCTACGACCCGTGGGGCCTGACCCAGGGCAAGCCGCAGCTCGACAAGGCCAAGGCGGCCCTGAAGGCCTGTGGCAAGCCGAACGGCTTCAAGACCACCATCGCGGTCCGCAACAACCGCAAGCCCGAGGTGGCCACCGCCGAGTCGCTGCAGGCTTCGCTGAAGGCCGTCGGTATCGACGCCTCCATCGACCAGTACGACGGCAAGAACTCTGCTTCCGTGATCGGTGCTCCCGACAACGTGAAGAAGAAGAACTACGGCATCATCGTGATGGGCTGGGGCGCCGACTACAACTCGGGTGCGGGCTTCCTGCAGCCGCTGGTTGACGGCTCCTTCATCCTGAAGAACGGCAACAACAACTACACGATGCTGAACGACAAGACGGTCAACGGTCTCTTCGACCAGGCCGCCTCCGCAGCGTCGCCCGAGGCCGCCGCGCCGTTCTACACCCAGATCAACAAGGCGATCATGGAGAAGGCTCTCTATCTCCCGATCAACTTCGACAAGGCGCTCGTCTACCGCAACCCGCGGCTGACCAACGTCTTCTACAACGAGTCCATGGGCCGTCTCGACCTCGCGGTCATGGGCGTCGTCAAGTAGCAGTTGGACATGCGGGTCCTTCACCTCGCATGCGCTAGTTCGAAGGGCAGGTGAAGGCCGCTGGCGGGTGGTTGTCGTCCTCACAAGGGACGGCAGCCGCCCGCCGATCAGGCCGACTGCAGTGCTCGTCTACCTCCTCCGGCGACTCGTCAACGTCGTCGTCATGCTGGTGATCGTCTCCATGGTCACCTTCGGCATCTTCTTCATGGTGCCGAAGATCACCGGAAGCGATCCCGCACTCCTCTATGCCGGCCGTGAGACCAACAAGACGGCCATCGAGGGCATCCGCAAGAAGATGGGCCTCGACAAGCCCCTCACCACCCAGTACGGGCTCTTCGTCAAGGGCATAGTCGCCGGCCGTGACTACGACACGGGCGCGGAGATCACCCACTGCCCGGCGCCCTGCTTCGGTTACTCGTTCAAGAACGAGCAGCCGGTGTGGGAGGACCTGAAGCAGCGCGTGCCCGTCACGCTGTCGCTGGCGGCGGGAGCCTCGGTACTCTGGCTGATCGGCGGTGTCGCCACCGGTGTGATCTCCGCACTACGCAGACGCACTCTGCTCGACCGGGTCACCATGATCACCGCGTTGGCGGGTGTATCACTGCCCATCTACTTCACCGGGCTGGTCTGTTCGGCCGTCTTCGTCTACAGCCTGGAATGGCTGCAGGTGAGCGACTACGCGCCGTTCACCGACGATCCGGTGGCCTGGTTCAACACCATGCTCCTGCCCTGGATCACCCTGGCCTTCCTCTTTGCGGCCACCTACGCCCGGCTCACCCGAGCCACCATGCTGGAGATCCTGGGCGAGGACTACATCCGTACGGCCCGCGCCAAGGGCCTCACGGAGCAGGTGGTCATCCGCAAGCACGCGCTGCGGTCCACCCTGACTCCGATCATCACGGTCTTCGGTCTGGACCTGGGAGCCCTGCTCGGCGGCGCGGTGCTGACCGAGTCGACCTTCAACCTTCCCGGACTCGGCAAGGCCGCCGTCGATGCCATCAACTCCGGTGACCTGCCGGTCATCATGGGCGTCACCATCATCGCGGCGTTCTTCGTAGTCATGGCCAACTTGATTGTCGACCTGCTGTACGCGGTCGTCGACCCGCGTGTGAGGCTGACGTGACCGACAACATCCCCACCCAGGACGAGCGGCCGGCCGGCCCGGCCGGTGTTCCCGAGCAGGGCGGCGCACGGCCCGAGGCCTTCCTCTCCGTACGCGACCTGAAGGTGCACTTCCCGACCGACGACGGCATCGTCAAGTCCGTCGACGGGCTCTCCTTCCAGCTGGAGAGGGGCAAGACCCTCGGCATCGTGGGCGAATCCGGCTCCGGCAAGTCGGTCACCTCGCTGGCCGTCATGGGCCTGCACCGATCCGGCCAGGCGCGCAGCCGCCCCCACATCAGCGGTGAGATCTGGCTGGACGGCGAGGAGCTGATCGGCGCCGGCGACGACCACGTGCGCAAGCTGCGCGGCCGACAGATGTCCATGATCTTCCAGGATCCGCTGTCGGCGATGCACCCGTACTACACGGTGGGTGCGCAGATCGTCGAGGCGTACCGCAACCACCACGACGTCAGCAAGAAGGTGGCCCGCACCCGGGCGATCGAGATGCTCGACCGGGTGGGCATTCCGGAGCCCGCCAAGCGCGTCGACGCCTATCCGCACGAGTTCTCCGGCGGTATGCGGCAGCGCGCGATGATCGCGATGTCGCTGGTCAACAACCCCGAGCTGCTGATCGCGGACGAGCCGACGACCGCCCTGGACGTGACCGTCCAGGCGCAGATCCTCGACCTGATCCGGGATCTGCAGAAGGAGTTCGGCTCCGCGGTCATCATGATCACCCATGACCTGGGTGTGGTGGCCGAGATGGCCGACGACATCCTGGTGATGTACGGCGGTCGCTGCGTCGAGCGCGGCACCGCCGAGGAGGTCTTCTACCAGCCCCGGCACCCTTACACCTGGGGCCTGCTGACCTCGATGCCGCGCATCGACAAGGAGGAGACCGACCGGCTCGTCCCGGTCAAGGGCTCCCCGCCCAGCCTCATCAACATCCCGTCCGGCTGCGCCTTCAACCCGCGCTGCCCGTACGCGGACGTGCCCAAGGGCGGCATCACCCGGACCACGCGCCCGGAGCTGCAGCAGGTCGAGGGCGACCACTTCGCGGCCTGCCACATGTCACCGGAGGATCGGACCCGGATCTGGACCGAAGAGATTGCGCCGAAGCTGTGAGCGAGAAGGCTGTGACTGAGAAGACCGGTGCCGAGACGGCGATCCCGCAGCAGGCCGAGGGCTCGCCCGAGCCGCTGCTCAGAGTCGAGAACCTGGTCAAGCACTTCCCCATCAAGAAGGGGCTGCTGCAGCGCCAGGTCGCTGCGGTCAGGGCGGTCGACGGCATCTCCTTCGACGTCCGTCCGGGGGAGACCCTGGGTGTCGTGGGCGAGTCGGGCTGTGGCAAGTCGACGATGGGCCGACTGATCACCCGGCTGCTCGAACCGACCAGCGGCAAGGTCGAGTTCGAGGGCAAGGACATCACGCACCTGGGCGTCTCGGCCATGCGGCCGATGCGCCGTGACGTGCAGATGATCTTCCAGGACCCGTACTCCTCGCTGAACCCGCGGCACACGGTCGGCACGATCGTGAGCGCGCCCTTCAAGCTGCAGGGCGTCACGCCCGAGGGCGGGGTGAAGAAGGCGGTCCAGGACCTGCTCTCGCTGGTGGGGCTCAACCCCGAGCACTTCAACCGCTATCCGCACGAGTTCTCCGGCGGTCAGCGCCAGCGCATCGGCATCGCCCGGGCGCTCGCGCTCAAGCCGAAGCTGGTGGTCGCCGACGAGCCGGTCTCCGCGCTGGACGTGTCGATCCAGGCGCAGGTGGTCAACCTCCTCGACGACCTCCAGGACGAGCTCGGTCTGACGTACGTGATCATTGCGCACGACCTCTCGGTCATCCGCCATGTCTCGGACCGCATCGCGGTGATGTACCTGGGGAAGATCGTCGAGCTGGCGGACCGCAAGTCGCTGTACTCGGCGCCGATGCACCCGTACACGACGGCCCTGATGTCCGCGGTGCCGGTACCGGACCCGCGGCGGCGCGGGGTGAAGAGCGAGCGGATCCTGCTCAAGGGCGATGTGCCGTCGCCGATCTCGCCGCCGAGCGGCTGCCGCTTCCACACGAGGTGCTGGAAGGCGACGCAGATCTGCAAGACGCAGGAACCCCCGCTGATCGCGCTGAAGACCGGTCACCAGGTGGCCTGCCACCACCCGGAGAACGCGCCGGACCAGGTGCCGGGCGAGAAGGTGCTGGCCGCGGCGCGGGAGGCGATCGAGGTGGTTTCGGTGACGAAGACGGTGGCGGCCGAGGTCGCGGAGCCTTCGGAGGACATTGCGCCGGCCGAGGTCGCGGAGCCTTCGGAGGACATTGCGCTGGCCGAGGTCGCGGAGCCTGCTCAGGTCACCGAGTCCTCGGAGGCCACTGACGCCGGCGAGTCGGCCGAGTCCTCGGAGACCGCTGAGGCCACCGAGTCGGTCGAGGCCGCTGAGACCTCGGTGTCCGACGACACGACCGACGGCGACGACACCGCCGCGCCGTCCTCGGACGACGCCGCGACGCCGTCCGGGACCTCGGAGGACAGCCCCAAGCAGTAGTACCGGCACAATTGCCCGGTGCTCAACGAACTGTTCACGCCCTCCGTCCAGCATGCGCTCGACATCGTCGGAATTTTTGTCTTCGCGATCTCCGGCGCACTGCTCGCCGTACGCAAGAACTTCGATGTCTTCGGCATCGCGGTGCTCGCCGAGGTGACAGCGCTGGGCGGGGGGCTGTTCCGTGATCTGATCATCGGGGCGGTGCCACCCGCCGCCTTCACCGATCTCGGCTACTTCCTCACCCCGCTGCTCGCCGCCGGCCTGGTCTTCTTCCTGCATCCGCACGTCGAGCGGATCCAGGTGGCGGTCAATGTCTTCGACGCGGCGGGCCTCGGGCTGTTCTGTGTCACCGGCACCGTCAAGGCGTACGACTACGGCCTGGGCCTCACCGCTTCGGCGGCCCTGGGCCTGGCCACCGCGGTCGGCGGTGGTGTGCTGCGCGACGTACTCGCCAATGAGACGCCGTCGCTGCTGCGCTGGGACCGCGATCTGTACGCCGTGCCCGCAATGGTCGGCGCAGCCATGATCGTGCTGTGCATCCGCTTCGGCACGATCAATGCCTTCACCAGCGGCACCGCCGTGATCACCGCCTTTGTTCTGCGGCTGCTGGCGATGCGGTTCCACTGGCGGGCGCCCCGGGCGTACAAGCGTTCCTCGGCCGCGGCCGAGGAGGGCTCCGCCGCCACCTGACCGGCCAGGGCCCGAGTCGCGATACGCCGACACATCACCGACTCAAAAAAGCTACCGCTCAGTAATACAATCGGTGTACGGTGCATCTCATGGCACAGGCAGCTCAGGCACTCATCGGCGACAGCGAGTTCGACAGGGACACCGCCGTCACCCTTCGCGAAGAAGGCGTCTACGACGCCGAGCTCTCCGCGGGCTGGACGATCATCCACGCCGTCAACGGCGGGTATCTACTGGCCATGCTCGGTCGCGCGCTCGGCGAGGCCCTGCCGCACCCCGACCCGTTCTCGGTCTCCGCGCACTACCTCACCGCTTCGGTTCCCGGCCCCGCGGTGATCCGAACGCAGGTCGTCCGCACCGGCCGTACTCTCTCCACCGGTCAGGCGTCGCTCTTCCAGTACGCGGAGGACGGCACCGAGGTCGAGCGCATCCGGGTTCTCGGCACCTACGGCGACCTGGACTCCCTCTCCGACGACATCCGCACGTCGGCCAAGCCGCCGGCCATGGCGCCGATCGAGCAGTGCTTCGGCCCGGGCGACGGCCCGGCGCCCATCCCCGGCAGCTCCGCGATCACCGAGCGGCTCAACATCAAGCTCGACCCGTCGACCGTCGGCTGGGCCATCGGCGCCCCGTCCGGCAAGGGCGAGATGCGCGGCTGGTTCGGCCTCGCGGACGGGCGCGACGCCGACCCGTACTCCCTGCTGCTCACCGTCGACGCGCTGCCGCCTACCTCGTTCGAGCTGGGGCTCAAGGGCTGGACGCCGACCATTGAGCTCACCACCCACATCCGTTGCCGCCCGGCCCCCGGCCCGTTGCGTGTCTCCATCACCACTCGCAACCTTGCGGGCGGCTTCCTGGAGGAGGACGCGGACGTCTGGGACAGCGCCGACCGGTTGGTCGCCCAGTCCCGTCAGTTGGCCCGAGCCCCGCGCAGCTGAACCACTGTGCCCGGACGCCGGAATACCTGACGTGAGAGCGTCAGGTATTCCAGGAGTCCGGGCGGGGTGAAATCCGAGCGCCGTTCTCGATCCTGCTGCTGCTCCGGACCTGTGGACCGGTCCCCGCCGCCGAGCATGCCGAGCGTCTCGAAGCCCCCGTACTCGGTCTCGATGCGACACCCAACTGTGCGCGGACTCGTCCGTTCCGCCTGCAGACAGCGGGTGAGCGCGGCGGTCGGCTCGGCCGGGGTGTCCGCCTGTACGAGACGCCCGGCCCCCGCGATCACCTGCAGCTCGGCGCTAGGTGCCGGTGCTGTCCAGCCAGTGGTGTCTGCCGAGGGTGACGAGCCGCAGCCGCCGGCGGGTGACCTCGGCCACCTGGGCCTCGCCGGCCGGGCCGACGTCCAGCATCGCGGAGGCCGTGATCACCATGTGGTCGACGTAGAGACCGCCCAGCATCAGCAGGTCCTCGTCGGTCCAGCCCCGCGACTCCGGCTCCGCGGCGAGCGCTTCGGCCACCTCCTCGGCGAATCGCCGCAGTTGGGCCGCTATGGCCTCGCGGACCGGGCCGACGCCGCCGTGCTGTTCACGGGCGATGAAGCGGAAGTGGGCGGGCTGCTCACGTACATGACGGGTGATCAGCTCGACGCTGCGGTCCAGCCGGGCCTCGCTGTCGCCCGTCTCGGCGAGGATCGCACCGATCACCCCGTGCAGGCTGCCGAGCGCTTCCTCGACGAGTGCCACGCCGAGCGCGGCGGTGTCGTCGAAGTGCCGGTAGAAGGCGGTCGGCGCGACGCCCACCGCCCGCGTCACCTCGCGCAGTCCCAGGCTGCTCAGGCTCTGGTGCTCCAACAGCTGGAGCGCGGCGTCCAGCAGTGCCTGACGGGTTTTCAGCTTCTGGGTCTGGCGGATGCCGACGGTGTGACTCATGCCATTCAGTAAACAACTGTTCTCCAGACCGCGGAAGGGGTGGGCGGGTCTAGACTGGTAAGTCAGTGAACACTCGTACTCTCAAATAGATGCACAGAGCGCAGAGTGTCCGAGTGCCCCCGAGAACTCACGGAAAGGCCGAACATGATCATCCTCGTCGCCGCCCTACTCCTGCTGGGGGTCGTCCTCGGGGCGGTGGTCCAGATTCCGCTCCCGCTGACCCTCGCCCTCGCCGCTGCGATCGGCTGCTGGCTGCTGATCTTCGCGGTCCGTGAGCGGTTGAGCACGCACCGCCGGTCCCACTGATCCGGCCTGCTCCGATCCGACGTTCGAGCCAATGACAGAGACGAAGGAGCCCGCACCATGACACTCACCGCATTCGCCCGCCGAGCCGGCATCGGCACGGAAGCCGCCACCGCCGGGGATGACGACCCGCGGTCCGTCGGCCGCAGGAAGAGCGCCCGGGACGCCGACGGTCTGGCCGTCGCCTCCTTCGTGCTCGGGCTGATCGGCCTCCTTGTGATGAACATCGTGCTCGGCCCGATCGCCATCGTGATGGCGGTCATCGCCCTCGCCCGCTCCACCGCCCGCCGCGGCCGCGCCCTCCTCGGACTCGCCCTCGGCATCGCCGACCTCGTCGTCCTGGCCTTCCTGGTCACCGGAAACGGCACCGTCTCCTGGAGCTTCGGCAGCTGACCGACGGCGTCCTGCGGCGCCGCCCCCGGCCGGATCGGGCTCCGGTTCGGGCTCCGGATCGGGCAGGTGACACGCACCTGTCCGCCGTGCGCGGGTACGGACCGCGATGCGCCCGGCATACGCCCCGCCCCGGGCTCGTAGAATCGAGCCCACCATGGCTTACCTCGACCACGCCGCGACCACGCCGATGCTTCCGGAGGCGATGGCGGCGATGACCGCCCAGCTCGCCGTCACCGGTAACGCGTCCTCACTGCACGCCGCCGGGCGCCGGGCCCGCCGTACCGTCGAGGAGTCGAGAGAGACCCTCGCCGACGCCCTCGGCGCACGCCCCAGCGAGGTGGTCTTCACCTCCGGCGGTACCGAGGCCGACAACCTCGCCGTGAAGGGCCTCTACTGGGCCCGCCGCGACGCCGACCCCCAGCGCACCCGCGTACTCGCCGGTCCCGTCGAGCACCATGCCGTGCTGGACGCCGTCGACTGGCTCGCCGAACACGAGGGTGCGACCGTCGAATACCTCCCTGTCGACGCCTACGGTCGCGTCCACCCGGACGCGCTGCGCGAGGCGATCGCGCGCAACCCCGACGATGTCGCGATGGTCACCGTGATGTGGGCCAACAACGAGATCGGCACCATCATGCCGGTACGTGAACTGGCTGCCGTGGCAGGTGAGTTCGATGTGCCGATGCACTCTGACGCGGTGCAGGCCTTCGGTCAGGTGGAAGTCGACTTCGCCCGGTCGGGACTGGCGGCCATGACCGTCAGCGCGCACAAGATCGGAGGCCCGTTCGGCATCGGCGCGCTGCTGCTCGGCCGCGCCTACACCCCCGTACCCGTGCTGCACGGCGGCGGCCAGGAGCGGCATGTGCGCTCCGGGACGCTCGATGTGCCCGCCATCGCAGCCTTCGCGGTGGCCGGCCGGCTGGCCGCCGACGGCCGCGAGGAGTTCTCGCGGGAGATCGGCGGGCTCCGCGACCAGCTGGTCGCGGCCGTGCTCGCGGCCGTTCCCGACGCCATCCTCGGCGGCGACCCGGCCCCCGGCGGCCGGCTCCCGGCCAACGCCCACTTCACGTTCCCCGGCTGCGAGGGAGACTCCCTGCTCCTGCTGCTGGACGCCCAGGGGATCGAATGCTCCACCGGCTCCGCCTGCACGGCGGGAATCGCCCAGCCCAGCCATGTACTGCTGGCCACCGGCACCGACCCGGACCTGGCCCGCGGCACGCTGCGGTTCTCGCTCGGACACACATCGACCAAGCAGGACGTCGAGGATGTCGCCCGGGCGATCGGCCCGGCGGTCGAGCGCGCGCGGACGGCGGGGCTCAGCTGAACCGGGCGGCGGGCCCCGCGATCACCGGGCGCCCGCTGCCCGCACCAGCTCGATGTACCGGTCCCAGTCCCAGTGCGGACCCGGATCGGTGTGGTCCGTGCCCGGCACCTCCACATGCCCGATGATGTGCGTCCGGTCCACCGGTATCCCGTACCGCCCGCATATCGCGGCCGACAGCCGCGCCGACGCCTCGTACATCGCGGCCGTGAAGTCCTGCGGCCGGTCCACGAACCCCTCGTGCTCGATGCCGACGCTGCGCTCGTTGTACGACTTGTTCCCTGCGTGGAACGCCACATCCAGCTCACGGATCATCTGCGTCACATGACCGTCCTTGCGCACCACGTAGTGCGCCGCCGCACCGTGGGCGGGGTTCTGGAAGACCTTGACCGCGCCGCGGAAGCTGCCCTGGGTCACATGGATGACGACCCGGTCTATGACGTAGTCGGCGGGGCGGTCCGCCCGCCGCCAGTTCGCCGGGGACGCGGCCGTCCACTGCGCCCGCGCGTAATCCAGCTCGCCGGGCTTGCGGGGCTTCTCCACACCGGGCAGCCGCCACCAGGCATGCTCCAGCTTGTCCCGGGCCAGCGCCGCCGTGCCCACCGCCGTGACAGCAGCGCCGATCAGCAACCCGCGCCGACTGATGCCGTCCTCCGCCTTGGCCCCCGCCGACTGCTTGGCGCCTGCCGTCTCCTTGGTCCCCATGAGATCGACAACGCATATCCGCGAGCTTTCGGTTCCCGGCGCCCCGTACCCTGGTGGAGCTATGACTCAGACTTCCCAGCGCCCCCTCCGTGTGCTCGCCGCCATGTCGGGCGGTGTCGACTCCGCCGTCGCCGCGGCCCGCGCCGCCGAGGCGGGCCACGACGTGACCGGTGTGCACCTCGCCCTCTCCGCGAATCCGCAGTCGTTCCGTACCGGAGCGCGCGGCTGTTGCACCATCGAGGACTCCCGCGACGCCCGCCGCGCCGCGGACGTCATCGGCATCCCCTTCTACGTCTGGGACCTGGCGGAACGCTTCCGCGAGGACGTCGTGGAGGATTTCATCGCCGAGTACGAGGCGGGCCGCACGCCCAATCCGTGTCTGCGCTGCAACGAGAAGATCAAGTTCGCGGCGCTGCTCGACAAGGCGCTCGCGCTCGGCTTCGACGCTGTCTGCACCGGCCACTACGCCACCGTCGTGCTGAACGAGGACGGCAGCCGCGAGCTGCACCGCGCCTCCGACATGGCCAAGGACCAGTCGTACGTCCTCGGTGTCCTGGACGAGAGGCAGCTCGCCCACGCGATGTTCCCGCTCGGCGACACCCTCACCACCAAGGACGAGATCCGCGCCGAGGCGGAGGCCCGTGGCCTGGCCGTGGCGAAGAAGCCCGACAGTCACGACATCTGCTTCATCGCCGACGGCGACACCCAGGGCTTCCTGGCCGACCGCCTCGGTGGCAAGGCCGAGGGCGACATCCTCGACGAGTCCGGCAACAGGCTCGGTACCCACGAGGGCGCCTTCGGGTTCACCATCGGTCAGCGCAAGGGTCTGCGCATCGGCCACCCCGCCGCCGACGGCAAGCCGCGCTACGTCCTCGACATCTCCCCGGTGAACAACACGGTGACGGTCGGCCCGGTGGAGGCCCTCGACGTCACGGCGCTGACGGCGATCAAGCCCCGCTGGTGCGGCACGGCCCCGGCCGGCCCCGGCACGTACACCGCGCAGCTCCGCGCCCACGGCGGCGAGACCGAGGTGACCGCCGAGCTCGTGGACGGCACGCTCGACGTCACCTTCACCGAGCCGGTACGGGGCGTGGCCCCCGGCCAGGCGGTCGTGCTGTACGACGGGACGCGAGTGGTCGGCTCGGCGACGATCGCGACGACGGTGCGGCGCACCGAGGCTGCGGTCGGCCTGAGCTAGGGCTGTTCCTTCGAAGCGGGCCGGGCTCGGGCTGCAACGAGGCGTCGTGGGCCGCGGGGCTTACGACGCCCGGCTGACGTGCACGTCCTCGGAGAAGAACTCCGCCAGCACCGGCGCGACCACCTGCGGCGCCAGGTCATGTGTCTGGCCCGTCAGCGTGCGGTGCCGGGCGCATGGGATCGCGTCCGCGAGGATGCGGGTCAGGGTGCGCATCGGGGTGGGACTGAATCCGCCCGTGATCACCATGGTGCGCGCGGTGACGGACCCGAGACGCTCGGTGGGCACCGTGCCGTTGCCGAGGATCGCGTCGTCGTACGCCAGGGTGTGCGCCAGTGATTCGAGGCCGCGCCACAGAGGGGCGTGCCGCATCCGGGCGACCATCTCGGCCGGGATCCCCGCCAGCGACAGGAACAGCTCGAGTGCCCCCGCCCGGTCCCCGGCGGACAGCAGGCGGTGCAGCCGGGTCGCGTAGCGCGCCTTGGCCCGGCGGCCCGGTGCGTCCGGGGCGAACGGCGGTTCGTACACCGCGAGCAGGTCGACGGGCAGCCCCGCGGCCTGCGCCTCCAGCGCCAGGGCGCCGCCGGACGACATCCCGAACACCGAGGCCCGGCCACCGACCCGATCGATCAACGCGGCCAGATCCTCGACCTCGCGCTCGACCACGTACGGCACACCGTCGCCGCTGGAACCGCGGCCGCGCCGGTCGTAGGTCACGACGCTGAACCGCGACGCCAGAAGTTTCGCCAGGGGTGCCTCGGTCGCCGCAGTGCTCAGCGCCCCGCCCACCAGAATCACGGGCGGTCCGTCACCTCTGCGCCGGTGGGCGATCAAAGTGCCGTCACGGGAAGGAGACTTGTCCATGTGCAGATGGACTGCGGCGGACCGCGGAACTCATCGCTGCGGCGACGAAGTTCTTCGAGATTCCTCAACTCCGTAGCTCAGCACGGTGTCCGGCGATCAGTCGGAGACCGTCTCGGTGTCGTAGAAGCAGAAGTGGTCCTTGATCGCGGCGACTTCGGGCTTGGGGTCCGGATAGGCCCAGACGAGATCGGCCGCGTCCGGCAGCGACCAGTAGGAGGCATCCCCCTTGAACGGGCAGTGGGTGTGGGTGTCCGACGCCGTGAGCAGTTCCGTGCGGACGTCCTCGGGCGGCAGGTAGTAGCGGACCGGACAGCCCGTCTCGCGCAGTACGAGCGGACGGCGGCTCTCGGCGAGCAGCTGACCGTCACGCACCACGCGCACATGCTCGGTGCCGGGCTCGACGGTGATCACGTGTCCTGAGGTGGAAGTCATGTCTTGTTCAGCCGTGCCGTGCGCCGGATTCTTCCCCGGATCACCCCCCGTCCCGCGGAGTGTCAGTGGGGGCACTTACCGTTGCTGCATGAACATCTGCGTCTTTCTCTCCGCCGCCGACCTCGACGACCGCTACACGCGGCCCGCGCGCGAGTTCGCCGAGCTGCTGGGCCGCGGCGGACACACGCTGGTCTGGGGCGGGTCGGAGAGCGGGCTGATGAAGGTCGTCGCCGACGGGGTGCAGGAGTCGGGCGGGCGGCTCGTCGGGGTGTCGGTGGACTTCATGGCCGCCCAGGCCCGGACCGATGCCGACGAGATGCTGATCGCACGCGATCTCGCCGAGCGCAAGGCGCTGCTCCTGGAAAAGGCCGACGCCGTCGTGATCATGGTGGGCGGTATGGGGACGCTCGACGAGGCCACCGAGATCCTGGAGCTGAAGAAGCACGGCAAGCACGACAAGCCGGTCGTCCTGCTGAACACGGCGGGTTTCTACGACGGGCTGCGTCTGCAGTTCCAGCGCATGGAGGACGAGGGCTTCCTGCCCCTGCCCCTCACCGACCTGGTGTTCTTCGCAAAGGACGGGGTCGGCGCGCTGGCCTACCTGGAGGAGTGGTCCGGCATCCGGTAGCGATGCGGCCGGATGCGACCATGGGCGCATGTCCACTCACCTCATCACCGGCGCCGGCTCCGGCATCGGAGCAGCTGTCGCCCGCCGTCTCCTGGAGCGCGGTGACGAACTCGTGCTGCTGGCCCGTGACGCGGGCCGCGCCAAGGAGCTGGCCGCGCTCCACCCCGGAGCCCGCACGCTCGTCGGCGACCTCGGCAACCCGGACCGGCTCTCCTGGGCGTTCGCGCAGCAGTCGCTCCCGGAACGGATCGACTCGCTGCTGCACATCGCGGGCGTCGTGGAGCTGGGCCAGGTCGGGGAGCTCACGCCCAAGGCATGGCACTTCCAGCTCAACACCAACCTGGTCGCCCCTGCCGAGCTGACCCGGCTCTTCCTGCCGCAACTGCGCGTGGCCCACGGCCATGTCGTCTTCGTGAACTCGGGCGCCGGGCTCAGCGCACACGCCGAGTGGGGCGCGTACGCCGCGAGCAAGCACGGCCTGAAGGCGCTCGCCGACTCGCTGCGCGAGGAGGAGCACGGAAACGGTGTCCGGGTGAGCTCCGTCTACCCCGGACGCACTGCCAGCCCCATGCAGGCCAAGGTGCACCAGCAGGAGGGCAAGGAGTACGACGCCTCCCGGTTCATCGACCCGGAGTCCGTGGCGACCACGATCCTGATGGCGATCGACCTGCCGCGCGATGCCGAGGTCAACGACCTCACGGTCCGCCCCGGGCACTGAGGCCCCGGACGCCGAGTCCGCAGAGGCCGAGTCCCCGACGCCGGGTGGAGCCCGGCCCGGCGCGGCCCGCGGTCGTCGGCCGCCGGGCCCGCGACGGGCCCGGCGGCCCGGACCGTAGGCTTCCTGCGTGACCGAGAAAAGCAAGTTCAGCGGGTGCCGCGCGACCGGGATCGGATCCATGCCCGGGGGAGACGCGCGGGAGGCGGCGAAGACCGTCACCGGGTCCTTCGCGGACGGTGAAGGCCTGCCGCATCTGCCGGAGCTGCCCGCACGCGGGCCCGGCGCCGACATGATCGGGCGGACCATCGGACTGCTCGTCGACATGTACGGCCATGTCGAGCCCAGCGGCTGGCGCATCAGTGACCGGCCGGGCCGCGACACCCGGCGGGCCCGTTCCTGGCTGGGTGAGGACCTCGACGCCCTGGAGGAGTTCACCCAGGGGTACGAGGGACCGCTCAAGGTCCAGGCCGTCGGTCCCTGGACGCTCGCCGCCGCACTGGAGCGGCGGGGCGGCGAGGCCGTGCTCGGCGACCCGGGTGCCTGCCGCGATCTGGCGGCCTCCCTGGTCGAGGGGCTGCTGGGTCATCTCGCGGAGGTACGGCGCAGGATGCCCGGCGCCCGGGTGATCCTCCAGCTCGACGAACCGTCCCTGACCGGCGTACTGCGCGGGCACATCAGGACGGCGAGCGGCTACCGCACCTACCGGGCCGTGGACCGGCAGGTGGTGGAGGGCACGCTCCGCGATGTCCTGGCGGCGAACGGAGAAGAGGCGGCGCTCGTGCACACCTGCGCGCCCGACGTGCCGTTCGCGCTGCTGCGCCGGGCCGGTGCCGACGGCATCTCGTTCGACTTCTCACTGCTCACCGAGCGTGAGGAGGAGGCGATCGGGGAAGCGGTCGAAGGCGGTACGCAGCTCTTCCTCGGGGTGGTCCCCGGCACCGACCCGGCTTCGGGCGCATTGTCGGACCCGGGCGGTAGCGTCATGGGTGTCAGGACGCTGTGGCGCAGGCTGGGGCTGAATCCGGGGACTCTCGCCGAGTCGCTGGTGATCACCCCGTCGTGCGGGCTCGCAGGTGCGTCGCCCGCGTACGCGCGCGCCGCGCTCGCCCACTGCGCCCGGGCCGCGAGATCGCTCGCAGACAACCCTGAGTAAGCGGGTATCGGGTAACGGGAGGACGAGACGATGGCCGGCGGACAGAAATCGGAAGTGCCCGCGGAGGCGCAGCAGCGGCATGCGCTCCTTGCGGAGCAGATCGAGGAGCACCGCTTCCGGTACTACGTGAACGACCAGCCGGTCGTCAGCGACGCCGAGTTCGACCGGCTGATGCGCTCGCTGCAGGACCTGGAGGACGAGTACCCGCAGCTGCGTACGCCCGAGTCGCCGACCCAGAAGGTCGCGGGGCCGTACCGGACGGAGTTCACCTCGATCGAGCACCGCGAGCGGATGCTCTCCCTGGACAACGCCTTCGACGACGAGGGGCTGGCGGTCTGGGCCGAGCGCGTCGCCAAGGACGTCGGCACCAGCGCCTACCACTTCCTGTGCGAGCTCAAGGTGGACGGCCTCGCGGTCAACCTCACGTACGAGCAGGGGCTGCTGACCCGCGCCGCGACCCGCGGCGACGGCCGCACCGGCGAGGACATCACCCCCAACGTCCGCACGATCGCCGAGATCCCGCACCGGCTGAAGGGCGACCGGATCCCGGCGCTCGTCGAGATCCGCGGCGAGGTCTTCTTCCCGATGGAGGCGTTCGAGGAGCTCAACGCCCGGCTGGTGGCGGCCGACGACAAACCGTTCGCCAACCCGCGTAACGCGGCGGCCGGTTCACTGCGCCAGAAGGACCCGAAGGTCACCGCAGGCCGCCCGCTGCACATGGTGGTGCACGGCATCGGCGCCCGCGAGGGCCTCGAGATCGACCGGCTCTCGCATGCCTACGAGCTGCTGCACGAATGGGGCCTGCCCACCGCGAAGTACAACAAGGTCGTCGACTCCCTCGACGGCGTCAGGGAGTTCATCGCGTACTTCGGCGAGAACCGGCACTCCGTGGAGCACGAGATCGACGGCGTCGTCGTCAAGCTCGACGAGATCGCGCTCCAGGGCCGGCTGGGCTCCACCTCGCGCGCCCCGCGCTGGGCGATCGCCTGGAAGTACCCGCCGGAGGAGGTGAACACCAAGCTGGTGAACATCCGGGTCGGTGTCGGACGCACCGGCCGGGTCACTCCGTACGCACAGGTCGAACCCGTCGAGGTGGCGGGCTCCGAGGTCGAGTTCGCCACCCTGCACAACCAGAACGTGGTGAAGGAGAAGGGCGTCCTCATCGGGGACACGGTGGTGATCCGCAAGGCGGGCGACGTGATCCCGGAGATCCTCGGCCCGGTCGTCGATCTGCGGGACGGCACCGAGCGGGCGTTCGTGATGCCGATCCACTGCCCCGAGTGCGGGACGGAGCTGCGG
Source organism: Streptomyces sp. NPDC002206 (assembly GCF_053593595.1). NCBI lineage: Bacteria > Bacillati > Actinomycetota > Actinomycetes > Kitasatosporales > Streptomycetaceae > Streptomyces > Streptomyces sp. NPDC002206. Next base: position 221,011 of record NZ_JBSFCW010000009.1, on the reverse strand, counting down.
CCCATGAAAGAGGCCGACATCGACGTCCGCTGTCCCAACGCGCGCTTCTGCCCCGCGCAGTTGCGCGAACGCGTCGCCTATCTCGCGGGCCGCAAATGCCTGGACATCGACCACTTCGGCTATGTCGCGGCGGCCGCCCTGACCAAGCCGCTGGAGCCCACCGAGCCGCCCCTGCGCGATGAGAGCGACCTCTTCGGGCTGACGATCGAGCAGCTGCTGCCGATCCGGGCCTACGTCCTGGACATGGACAGCGGACTGCCCAAGCACGATCCGAAGACCGGCGAGGCGAAGACCGCCCTGGTCTTCGCCAACCAGCACGGCGAGCCGAAGAAGAACGCCGTGGCGATGCTCGAATCGGTCACCGCCGCCAAACTGGCGCCGCTGGCCCGGATCCTCACCGGGCTCTCGATCCGTCATGTCGGTCCGGTCGCGGCCGAGGAGCTGGCCCGTCAGTTCCGTTCGATGGACCGCATCGAGGCGGCGACCGAGGAGGAGCTGGCCGCAGCGGACGGTGTCGGACCCATCATCGCCGCCTCGGTCACCCAGTGGTTCGCGGAGGACTGGCACCGGGAGATCGTGCGCAAGTGGCGGGAGGCCGGGGTCCGGATGGCCGACGAGAGCGCGGGTGAGGACGAGGCGCCGCGTCCGCTCGAAGGGCTCACCGTCGTCGTCACGGGCACGCTGGCCGATCACACCAGGGATGGCGCGAAAGAGGCCCTGCAGAGCCGTGGGGCAAAGGTGACCGGATCCGTTTCGAAGAAGACCTCCTTCGTGGTGGTCGGCGACAATCCGGGCTCGAAGTACGACAAGGCGATGCAACTGAAGGTTCCGGTTCTGGACGGGGCGGGCTTCGCCGTACTGCTCGAACAGGGGCCTGACGCGGCACGCGAGGCGGCTGTACCGGTCGCCGTACCGGTCGAGGAGTAGCCGAGCCGCGGCGGGCCCGGACGGGCGAAGGGCATGACCGGGAAGCCCGGTTCACCCGTTCGGCGCATACCAGATGCTGAGCGATGGCCAGTTCGCATTCAGGCAAGAGCTGTAGAGCGCTGCCCGTAGGGGCGTTCCGCGGCCTACTGTTGAGACGTGCGCCTGCCGTGCCCGGACGCGTGACGGTAATCCCGGCTGCGTGACGGTCATGGGTTCGTGGTGGCATGGGAGCGGGACGAGCAGGTGACATCGGCACCGCCGGCTGTGAGAGGGACGGAATGAAACCGACCGAGAGCGCCGCACCGGTGTCGCGGCTGCAAGGTTTCCTCGGCCTCATGCCCAAAGTGGGTGCCGCCGTTGTACTGATCGCCGCTGCTCAGTTGGCGACCGGCTTCTACCGGACCGTGAGCGCCGGACACGCACTCTTCCCGAACGGTGCGGCCGGCTGGTCGCTCGCCGTCCTCACCGGGATCATCGTCGGCCATCTCGTAGCGCTCGGGCGGGACCGCTGGTGGGGCGGCACCGGAGCAGGCGCCGCCCTCACCCTCGCCGTGCTGCTGCTCTACGGCTGGGTGCCCGCCGGCCTGGTCAGCCTGGTCGTCGTCGTGCTCGTCGGGGTGGCCCGCAGACACCGCTGGTGGCAGGGGCTGCTGCATGGTGCGGTGGACATCCTGGGGATAGGTGCGGCGGCCCTGGTCCTCGCCGCGTTCGGCGACCTGCAGACCGTCGAGTCGCCCTGGCAGCCACTCGACTGGGGAATCGACGCCGTCCCGGAAGTCATTCTGGCCGCCTCCGCCTATCTCGTCGTCACCAGGGTCCTCCTCTGGTACGCACGGGCACCCCAGGGCGGCGGGCTGCCGACCATCGCCCGCACCGCCCTGCTGCGCCAGGGGCTCGTCGCGGTCGCGCTCCTCGGGCTCGCCCCGCTGATCTGCGTCGTCGCGATCGCCACTCCCGTACTGCTGCCGCTGTTCGCCGTTCCGCTGATCGCCCTGGACTCCACCCTCTGGATCGCCCGGGCCCGGGCCGAGGAGCAGCTGCGGGACCCGCTGACCGGACTGCCCAACCGGCAGTGGCTGCTGGAGCGCACATGGACAGCGCTGGAGGACGCCGAGAACATCGGCGCCAGGTCCGCGCTCGTCCTGATCGACCTCGACCGGTTCCGTGCGGTCAACGACACCCTCGGCCATCTCGCGGGGGACCGGCTGCTGCTGCAGATCGCGGAGCGGCTCCGACTGGCCCTGCCGCGCGGAGCGGAGGCCGCCCGGCTCGGCGGCGACGAGTTCGCCGTACTGCTGCCGACCGCGGACTCCACCACCAGTGCCCAGCGCGTCGCCCGCCATCTGGTCGCCGAGCTCTCCTCACCACTGGACCTCGACGGCCTCACCCTGGTGCTGGAGGCCAGCGCCGGAGTCGCCGTCTACCCCGACCACGCGCTGGACGCCGAAGGGCTGCTCAGACGGGCGGACGTGGCGATGTACCAGGCCAAGCGGGACCGTACGGGTGTCGAGGTGTACGAGTCGAAGCGGGACAGCAACACCCCGGACCGGCTCGGACTCCTCGGGGACCTCCGGCGCGCGCTGGACGCCGGCGAGGTGGAGCTCCACTACCAGCCGAAGGTCCGGTTCGACGGCCAGGTGGCCGGGCTCGAGGCGCTGGTGCGCTGGGTGCACCCGGAGCGCGGCCGGGTCCCTCCGGACGAGTTCATCGCCATCGCCGAGTCCTCGGGTCTGATGCCGCACCTCACCGAGTACGTGCTGGAGACTGCGCTTGCCCAGGTCGCCCGGTGGCGGGCGCAGGGGCTGTTCGTCCCGGTCGCGGTCAACGTCTCCCCGCGCGACGTCCACACCCCGGGCTTCGCGGGCGGCGTCGCGGCCCGGCTCGCCCGGCACGGCGTCCCGGCCGGCTCCCTTCAGTTGGAGATAACGGAACACGTGCTGCTGGAGGATCCGCAGCGCGCCGCGGACACGCTGGCCGGCCTGACCGGGCACGGCGTGAAGATGTCCCTCGACGACTTCGGTACGGGGTACTCCTCGCTGGTCCACCTGCGCCGGCTGCCGGTCAGCGAGCTGAAGATCGACCGGTCCTTCGTCGCCCGGCTGGCCGTCGACAACGAGGACGCGGAGATCGTCCGCTGCACCATCGACCTGGCCCACTCGCTCGGCCTGCTGGTCGTCGCCGAGGGCGTCGAGGACGACGAGACGTGGGAGCGGCTGCGGGACCTGCGCTGCGATGCGGTGCAGGGGTGGCTGGTCGCGGCCGCGATGCCGCCGCAGGAGACGACGGCGTGGCTGCGGGCGCGCGGCGAGCACGGCTGGCGGCGGCCGGCGGAGCTGGAGGCGGCGGCCGCCGCGGCCGCTGCCGCCGCATCGGGCGTGACGGGGGTGACGGGCGTGACGGCAGCGGTGGCCGAGTTGGAACAGCGGAAGCCGGGGCGGGCCGCGCAGTCGCGTCCGGCGACGACATGAGCGGGCCCGGCGGCCCGGATCCCGGCGGCGGAATCGAGCCGATCGCCCCCGATACGGGCACGGCCGGAGGCTGACCGGAGGCGAGTGTTCCGTGGGTGGCGGCTCCGTCAGCGCCGGACCCCATAGGATTGGGGCCAAAACCACAACACTCACCCCTGAGGATCGCTGCATGCCTGGCATCACGCGCGAGGAGGTCGCCCACCTCGCCCGACTGGCGCGTCTGGAGCTGAAGGGCGAAGAGCTCGATCACTTCGCCGGTCAGCTCGACGACATCATCGGCGCGGTCGCCCGCGTCTCCGAGGTCGCCGACCAAGACGTACCGCCGACCTCCCACCCGCTGCCGCTGACCAATGTCATGCGCGCGGACGAGGTCCGTCCGTCGCTCACATCCGAGCAGGCGCTCTCCGGCGCCCCGGCCCAGGAGCAGCAGCGTTTCAAGGTGCCGCAGATCCTGGGGGAGGACTAACAGCCATGACGGACAACAGCTCCATCATCAAGCTCACCGCCGCCGAGATCGCCGCGAAGATCGCTTCCGGCGAGCTCACGGCCGTCGAGGTCACCGAGGCGCACCTGGCCCGGATCGACGCGGTCGACGAGAAGGTCCACGCCTTCCTGCACATCGACCGTGAGGGCGCGCTCGCGCAGGCCCGTGCCGTCGACGCGAAGAAGGCCGCGGGCGAGAAGCTCGGCCCGCTGGCCGGTGTCCCGCTCGCGCTGAAGGACATCTTCACCACGAAGACCATGCCGACCACCGTCGGCTCGAAGATCCTCGAGGGCTGGGTCCCGCCGTACGACGCGACCCTGACCAAGAAGCTGAAGGCCGCCGACGTCGTCATCCTCGGCAAGACCAACATGGACGAGTTCGCCATGGGGTCCTCCACCGAGAACAGTGCCTACGGCCCGACCGGTAACCCGTGGGACCTCACCCGGATCCCGGGCGGCTCCGGAGGTGGCTCCTCGGCCGCCCTCGCGTCGTTCGAGGCCCCGCTCGCCATCGGCACGGACACCGGCGGTTCCATCCGGCAGCCCGCCGCCGTCACCGGCACCGTCGGCGTCAAGCCCACCTACGGTGCGGTCTCCCGCTACGGGATGGTCGCCTTCTCGTCCTCCCTCGACCAGGGCGGCCCGTGCGCCCGTACGGTCCTGGACGCGGCGCTGCTGCACGAGGCGATCGCCGGACACGACCCGCTGGACTCGACGTCCATCGACGCCCCGGTCCCGCCGGTCGTCGAGGCCGCCCGCAACGGCAGCGTCGACGGCATGCGCATCGGCGTCGTCAAGCAGTTCTCCGGCGAGGGCTACCAGGCCGGTGTCGTCCAGCGTTTCAACGAGTCGGTCGAGCTTCTGAAGTCGCTCGGTGCCACCGTCGTCGAGCTGGACTGCCCGTCCTTCGACCTGGGTCTGTCGGCGTACTACCTGATCGCGCCGTCCGAGTGCTCCTCGAACCTGGCCCGCTTCGACGCCATGCGGTACGGCCTCCGGGTCGGCGACGACGGCACGAAGTCCGCCGAGGAGGTCACCGCGCTCACCCGCGAGGCCGGCTTCGGCGACGAGGTCAAGCGCCGCATCATCCTCGGTACGTACGCACTCAGCTCCGGCTACTACGACGCGTACTACGGCTCGGCGCAGAAGGTCCGCACCCTCATCACCCGGGACTTCGAGAAGGCCTTCGAGCAGGTCGACGTGATCGTCTCCCCGACGACGCCGACCACCGCCTTCCCGATCGGCGAGCGCGCCGACGACCCGATGGCGATGTACCTGGCCGACCTGTGCACCATTCCGACCAACCTGGCAGGCAACTCCGCGATGTCGCTGCCCTGCGGTCTGGCACCGGAGGACGGTCTGCCGGTCGGTCTGCAGATCATCGCCCCCGCCATGAAGGACGACCGGCTGTACAAGGTCGGGGCCGCCGTCGAGGCCGCCTTCGTGGAAAAGTGGGGGCACCCGCTGCTGGAGGAGGCTCCGTCACTGTGAGCGCACTGACCAAGGCCAAGGGCTTCAAGAAGTCCAAGACCGGTACGTACCTGTCCATCGGCACCACCGCGTTCGGTGCGGTCGGCGTGCTCAAGCAGGCCAAGAAGGCACGCTCCGAGCACGACACGCTCCGGCTGGTCGACGCCGTCGTCTCCGCTGCCGCCATCGCCACCGGCATCGCTCTGCTCTACCGAGAGCTGAAGCGCCTGGGCGACGACGACGTACTGCTGGGTTGAGAGGGAAAGTTTCACCGTGACTGTCACTGACCTGGTGCCGTACGAGGACGCCCTCGCGACGTACGACCCCGTCATGGGCCTCGAGGTCCATGTCGAGCTCGGCACCAAGACCAAGATGTTCTGCGGCTGCTCCACCGAGCTGGGCGCGGAGCCGAACTCGCAGACGTGCCCGACCTGCCTCGGCATGCCCGGCTCGCTGCCGGTCGTCAACGCCATCGGCGTCGAGTCCGCCATCAAGATCGGTCTCGCGCTGAACTGCGAGATCGCCGAGTGGTGCCGCTTCGCCCGGAAGAACTACTTCTATCCGGACATGCCGAAGAACTTCCAGACCTCGCAGTACGACGAGCCGATCGCCTTCGACGGCTATCTGGACGTCCAGCTGGAGGACGGGGAGACCTTCCGGGTGCAGATCGAGCGCGCCCACATGGAGGAGGACACCGGTAAGTCGCTGCACGTCGGCGGCGCCACCGGCCGTATCCACGGCGCGTCCCACTCCCTGCTGGACTACAACCGTGCGGGCATCCCGCTCATCGAGATCGTCACCAAGCCGATCGAGGGAGCGGGCGCGCGCGCCCCCGAGGTCGCGAAGGCGTACGTCGCCGAGCTGCGCGAGCTCATCAAGGCGCTCGGCGTCTCCGAGGCTCGCATGGAGCAGGGCCAGATGCGCTGCGACGTGAACCTGTCGCTGCGCCCCAACGGCACCGAGACGTTCGGTACCCGCTCCGAGACGAAGAACGTGAACTCGCTGCGTTCCGTCGAGCGTGCGGCCCGTTACGAGATCCAGCGCCACGCCGCGGTGCTGAACTCCGGCGCCAAGGTGGTGCAGGAGACCCGGCACTTCCACGAGGAGGACGGCTCCACCACGGCCGGCCGCATCAAGGACAACGCCGAGGACTACCGCTACTTCCCGGAGCCGGACCTGGTGCCTGTCGCCCCGGCCCGCGACTGGGTCGAGGAGCTGGGCAAGGGGCTTCCCGAGCTGCCGCGCGTACGCCGCAACCGGCTGCGCGAGGAGTGGGGCGTCTCGGAGTTCGACATGCAGTCGATCCTCAACGCGGGCGCGGTCGACCTGATCGTCGCCACGACCGAGGCGGGTGCCCCGTCCGACCAGGCCCGCAAGTGGTGGATGGGCGAGCTGGCCCGGAACTCCAACGAGACCGGTGTCGCCCTGGACGAGCTGGCGATCACCCCGGCGCAGGTCGCCAGGGTGACCGAGCTCGTCGCCTCCGGCGACCTCAACGACAAGCTGGCGCGCCAGGTCATCGAGGGTGTCCTCGCGGGCGAGGGCGACCCGGACGCCGTCGTCGAGAAGCGCGGCCTGAAGGTCGTCTCGGACGAGGGCGCGCTGGGCGCGGCCGTGGACCAGGCCATCGCCGCCAACGCGGCCGTCGCGGACAAGATCCGCGGTGGCAAGGTTGCGGCGGCGGGTGCACTCGTCGGCGCGGTCATGAAGGCCACCCGCGGCCAGGCGGACGCGGCCCGGGTGCGCGAGCTGATCCTGGAGAAGCTCGGCGTCGAGGGCTGAGTCCTTCGCGCAGCTGTCGCTGCGTCTGTACGTAGGTGAAGGGGCGGTGCACCCGGCCAACGGGTGCACCGCCCCTTCATGATTCCTTGCGCGTCCGGAGAGAGTCCGCTGAACACCGTCACCGCCGAGATCGTCTCCGTCGCGCTGCTCCTCGCGGTGCTGGCGTTCGCCGTCGTACGCCCCCGGGGGCTGCCCGAGGCGACGATCGCCGTACCCGCCGCCGTGCTGGTGGTGGTCCTCGGCGCGGTGCCGTTCGCGGACGCACGGTCCCAGGTCGGCAGCCTGCTGCCGGTCGTCGGCTTCCTCGCCGCCATTCTCGTGCTGGCCCAGCTCTGCGCCGACGAAGGGCTGTTCACGGCTGCCGGCGATCTGGTCGCCCGGGCCTGCCGGGGGCGGACCGGGCCACTGCTCGGTGGGGTCTTCGTCGTCGCCGCGGTGATCACGGCCGTGCTCAGCCTGGACGCGACGGTGGTGCTGCTGACGCCCGTGGTCCTCGCGACGGCCGTCCGCGTCGGCGCCCGCCCCCGACCGTACGTCTATGCCTGCGCGCATCTCGCCAACTCGGCGTCCCTGCTGCTTCCCGTCTCCAACCTCACCAACCTTCTGGCGTTCACCGCGAGCGGACTCTCCTTCACGCGGTTCGCCGCGCTGATGACCCTGCCGTGGCTGGCGGCTGTCGCCGTCGAGTACGTCGTCTTCCGCCGGGTCTTCGCCGCCGACCTGGCCGCGGGCGCGCACCCGCCGGAGCCGGACAAGGACAGTCCCGGCGTCCCCGTCTTCACGCTCGTCGTCCTCGCCCTGACACTGGCGGGCTTCGTCATCACCTCGTTCGCGGGCGCGGAACCGCTGTGGGCAGCGCTGGCCGGGGCGGCGGTGCTCGCGGTCCGGGCGCTGGGACAGCGCAGGACGACGGTCAAGGGCCTGGTGCACGCCGCCCACCCGCTGTTCTGCCTCTTCGTCCTCGCCCTCGGCGTGGTGGTCAAGGCGGTCGTCGACCACGGTCTCGGCGCAGGGATCGGCACGCTCCTGCCCGATGATTCCTCACTGCCCGCGCTTCTGACGGTGGCAGCGGTGGCGGCCGTGCTCGCCAACCTGATCAACAACCTGCCCGCGATCCTGGCACTGCTCCCGGTCGTCGCGGCGGCCGGGCCCGGGCCGCTGCTCGCCGCCCTGATCGGGGTGAACCTCGGCCCGAACCTCACGTACGTCGGCTCGCTCGCCACCCTCCTTTGGCGCCGCATCCTGCACACCCATGGCGTCGTGCCCGAACTGGGCCACTTCACCCGGCTCGGGCTGCTGACCGTACCGGCGACACTGGTCGTGTCGACGGTCGCGCTGTGGGGAGCGCTGCACACGATCGGGGTGTGACCGGTGCCGGGGCAGGGCAGGGCAGGCGGTCCGGGCTTTCCGGGGTGACCCGCTGTACGTTCACCGCCGGGCCGCGCGGTGGTCTTTCTGCCGCCACCTGGCTTGATTAGCTTCCCGGCTGTACGACCGGACTCGGGAGGCTCAACTTGACCACGGACATCTCACGGCGACGACTCTTCGCGCTCGGCGGCGGCGCCCTCGGTGCCGCGGCGGCCGGGTCGCTGCTGCCGCCGTCGCTGCAGGCCGCGCTCGCCGCGCAGCCGGTGCGCCCGGCGGGGTCCGGCGGACTCGGGGACATCAGGCACGTGGTGATCCTGATGCAGGAGAACCGTTCCTTCGATCACTACTTCGGGTCTCTGCGCGGCGTACGCGGCTTCGGTGACCGCAACGCGATCGAACTGCCCTCCGGCAAGCCCGTCTTCGAGCAGCCAGGAGCATCGGGCACCTCCGTGCTGCCGTTCCCGGTCCGGGACGCCGCCGCGATACAGAAGAAGGATCTCCAGTACATAGGCGCCCTCGACCACTCCTGGAGCGGCGGCGGCAAGGCGTGGGCCGGCGGCTGGATGAACGGCTGGGTGACCGCGAAGACGGCCGCCACCATGGCGTACTACGACCGCCGCGACATCCCGCTGCACTACGAACTGGCCGACACCTTCACGGTCTGCGACGCCTACCACTCGTCCATCCACACCTCCACCAGCCCCAACCGGAACCACCTGTGGAGCGGGAAGACGGGCTTCGAGGCGAACGGCAAGCGGGCGGTCGGCAACGACGCGTACAGCGAGGGCACCCATCCGGGATACGGCTGGAGCACGTACGCGGAACGGCTGGAGAAGGCCGGGCACAGCTGGAAGACGTACACCGAGTGGGAGAACTTCACCGACAACCAGATCGAGTTCTTCGCCACGTTCAAGGCGATCGCCCGCAAGGCGCTGGCGAAGACCGGCGGCCACACCTATATGGAGTCCTTCTACGCGGCCGTCCGTGACACGGACGACGCGGCGGAGCGCGAGCGGCTGCTCGGACTGCTGGAGGACGGGGTCGTCACGCTCACCGAGGCCGAACGCAGCCTCTTCGAGCGAGCGCTGCGCCGGGTCGAGACCGGCACGCTGGCCGACGCGTTCGCCGCGGACGTCGCGGCGGGCACCCTGCCCGAAGTCTCCTACCTGGTGCCGTCGGCGGTCGACTCCGAGCACCCGAGCGTCTCCTCCCCGATCCACAGCGCGACGGTCGTCTACAAGGTTCTGGACGCCCTCGGCAGGCACCCCGATGTGTGGCGGCACACCGCCGTCATCATCAACTACGACGAGAACGACGGCTTCTTCGACCATGTCCCGCCGCCGGTCGCGCCGCCCGAGGTGACCGACGAGCAGTGGGAGTCCAAGCCCACCGGCCTCGGGGTGCGCGTGCCGCTGCTCGTCGTGTCGCCGTGGACCGTCGGCGGCTATGTCTGCTCCGAGGTCTTCGACCACACATCCGTGATCCGCTTCCTGGAGCGGTGGACGGGCGTGCAGGAACCGAACATCAGCGACTGGCGGCGCACGGTCACCGGTGATCTGACGTCGGCCTTCGACTTCACGCGCGGACGGCGCCGGCCCGAGGTGGAGCAACCGGGCGTCATCCCGCCGTTCAGCGGACGCTGGGCGCCGAAGCCGCCCGCCGTCCAGCAGATGCCCGTACAGGAGCCCGGTGTCCGGCCCGCCCGTCCGCTGCCCTACCAGCCGGACGCGCAGGCGAAGATCGTGGACGGGGCGGTGCGGGTCGCCCTCAGCAACACGGGCCGTTCGTCGGCGCACTTCGCGCTCTACCCGTACGCGGGCGAGTTCCCCGTCCCGCAGCACCGGGACGTAAGGGGCACGGCGATCTGGACGGTGCCCCTTGCCGGTGAGGCGTACCGGTTCACGGTGACCGGGCCGAACGGCTTCCGCCGCGAGTTCGCCGGATCCGCCGAAGAAGGACCCGAGGTCGCCACCTGGGTCGACGTCCACGAGCGCGATCTGCACCTCACCTTGCGCAACACGGGGCGGCGCACGCTCACCTACACCGTCCGGCCGCTGGGCTACGTCGACGAGGCGGACCTGCGGGACTGGACGAGGACGATCAAGGTCAAGCCGGGGCGGAGCCGTACGGTCGTCCACTCGGCGGCCGACGCGCACGGATGGTACGACCTGGCCGTCACGGTCGACGGGGACGATGTCTTCCGCCGTCGGCTGATGGGACACATCGAGAACGGCCGGGCGAGCGTCTCCGGCTGACCGGAACAGGCGTCGTGGGCGGGCCCACCCGGACGGGGACGCGCGGGAGGGCGGGAGATGGACGGGGCGCGGGCATGTAAGGGAATAATCAGACACTGTGAGCATCGCCACGAAAAGGGCAAATGATCAATAGTGGCTGCCAGAGTGACGGTTCTCAGGTCATGTGTTCTTTGCGGGCTGTTCCACAGATCTCCCGATAAAGATCCACGAACCACCAGGGAGCGCGTCCGTTGGCTGCCATCGCCCGCTGGTGCATCACGCACCGTCTCCTCGCTGTCCTCATCTGGCTGCTCGCCCTCGGCGGCGCGGCCACCGCGGCGGGCACGGCGGGTTCCGCTTACTCCAACGACTACGAGGTGCCCGGCACGGAGTCGGGCAGGGCGACCCAGCTGCTCAAGAGCGGCTTCACGGACCTGGGCGGCGACACCGACACCGTCGTCTGGCACACCACCGGATCCACCGTCCGGGCCACCGACGTCGTACAGACGATGACGCGGACTCTGCACGCGATCGAGGAGCTGCCGGGCGTCGGAGACGTCACCGGACCCTACGGGGCCTCCGGCGTCGGGCAGATCAGCGCGGACGGACACACCGCCTACGCCACGATCACCTTCGACCAGCAGGCCGACGACATCCCGGTGCAGCAGGCCCGGACCGTCGTCGACACCGCGAAGGCAGCCGCCGGTGACGGGCTCCAGGTGGAGGTGGGTGGCTCCGTGGCCGCCCTCACCGAAGCGTCGTCCGCCCACCTCAGCGAGGTCATAGGGGTGGTCGTCGCCGCGGTCGTCCTCTTCCTCGCTTTCGGCTCGCTCGCCGCAAGCCTGCTGCCCATCGCCACCGCCCTCGTCTCGGTCGGAACGGCGTCCGCGGGCATCGTGCTGCTCGGGCACTTGATGACCGTCGCCGACTTCGCCCCCATGCTGGGCATGCTGATCGGGCTCGGCGTCGGCATCGACTACGCCCTGTTCATCGTCACCCGGCACCGCAGAGGGCTGCGGCGTGGCCTGCCGGTCGCCGAGGCGGCGCAGAACGCCGTCACGACGACGGGGCGTGCCGTCGTCTTCGCCGGGGCAACCGTCTGTATCGCACTGCTCGGCATGCTGATCCTGCAGCTCGGGTTCCTCAACGGCGTCGCCATCGCCGCGTCGCTCACCGTCGTGCTGACCGTCGCCGCCTCGGTGACACTGCTGCCCGCACTGCTGTCGTTCATCGGGATGCGGGCACTGAGCCGGCGCGAGCGCAGACAGCTCGCCGAGCAGGGACCGCAGCCCGAACTGCCCACCGGCTTCGCTGCGTGCTGGTCCGCCTTCGTCGAACGTCACCCCAAGCTGCTCGGCATGGCCGCCGCCGCGGTGATGCTGGTGCTCGCACTGCCGACGTTCTCACTGCATCTGGGCACCTCCGACCAGGGCAACAACGCCTCGTCGTCGACCACCCGGCAGGCGTACGACCTGCTGGCCGACGGTTTCGGGCCCGGCGTCAACGGTCCGCTGACGATCGCCGCACAGCTCGACGGCGCCGACGACCGGCTCGCGATGGACGCACTGCCCGCCACACTGCGGGACACCGACGGCGTGGCATCGGTCAGCCCCGTCACGTACAACAACAGCGGCGACACGGCGTTCGTCACCGTCGTCCCGACATCGTCGCCGCAGTCCCAGCGGACGAGCGCCCTCGTCGACCGGCTGCGCACGGACGTCCTGCCGCACGCCGAGGAGAACACCTCGCTCCGGGCCCATGTCGGAGGGGTGACAGCCGGCTACGACGACTTCGCGCAGGTCATCATCGGTAAACTTCCGCTCTTCATCGGGGTCGTCATAGGTCTCGGTTGTCTGCTTCTCCTGCTGGCCTTCCGGTCGATCGGCATTCCGCTGAAGGCGGCCGCGATGAACGTGGCCGCCGTCGCCTCCTCGTTCGGGGTCGTCATCGCGATCTTCCAGTGGGGGTGGGGGAGCGAGCTGCTCGGGCTCGGCAGCGCCGGCCCCATCGAACCCTTCCTACCGGTGATCATGGTGTCCGTGCTCTTCGGACTCTCCATGGACTATCAGGTGTTCCTGGTCGGCCGGATGTACGAGGAGTGGCTGGAGAGCGGCGACAACCGGCGGGCGGTCCGGGTCGGCCTCGCCGAGACCAGCCGGGTGATCAACTCCGCCGCGGTGATCATGATCTCGGTCTTCCTCGCCTTCGTGCTCAGCGGGGACCGGGTCATCGCGATGTTCGGCATCGCGCTCGCGGCGGCGGTGGCGCTCGACGCCTTCGTCCTGCGGACGCTGCTGGTACCCGCCCTGATGCACATGCTGGGTGGTGCGAACTGGTGGCTGCCGCGCTGGCTGGAACGGCGGCTGCCGCACATCAGCATCGAGCCGCCCGAGTGCTGGGAGACGCATGCGAGGATTTCCGGGGCGCGCAGCAGCGAGGACGACGGATCGGTCGCACAGCGTGTCCACTGAGATCTCATTCCGGTCTCTTGAGACGGACCTGTCGAGACCGAATCCTCGAGACCGACATCGACCGACATCGAAGGAGCATGATGTTCGCGGTATCCCTGGGTGACGACGGTGCGGAACTGCGCCCGCTGGAGATCTGGCAGGCGGAGGAGTTCCTCGCCCACATCGACCGGGCACGCGATCTCGTCGACCCGTGGATCCCCTTCGCCACCTTCGCCACCGACCTCGAATCGGCGCGCGCCCTGCTGCAGCGGTACGCCGACAAGCAGGCGGCCGACACGGGCCGGCTGTACGGCATCTGGCTGCACGGCACCCTCGTCGGCGGCGTCCTGTTCCGGATCTTCGACACCGAGTCCGGGAACTGCGAGGTCGGCTGCTGGCTGGAGTCGGCGGGGGAGGGGCGTGGCCTGGTGACCCGGGCGGTGCGGAAGCTGATCGACTGGGCGGTCGAGGAGCGCGGCATGCACCGTGTGGAGTGGGTGGCGTCCTCCGCCAACACCCGCAGTGTGGCGGTCGCGAAGCGGCTCGGGATGACGCGCGACGGGGTGCTGCGCGAGAACTACCCGTACCGCGGAGTGAGGCACGACTCGGAGATATGGTCCGTCCTGGCGCCCGAGTGGCGCGCACAGCGGGGCTGAGGCGGGGCCGGAGAGCCGGGGCGGGCCTGCCGGACCGGCCGTGGCCGTTAAGGACATTCTCATCCGGGCCACCTAGCGTGCGGCACATGAACCCCACGACTTCCAAGACTCCCATAGCTCCCACCGCCGAAGGCGACGGGGAGAAGGCGGCGGACCGCCTCGACAAGGAGGCGATCGAAGCCGAGGGCGAGCGCACGGTGAGCGACGGCAGCGGCCTCGACGCCGACGCGGACCGGGGCTCCGGCCTGGACCACGACCTCGAAGACGACCTAGAAGGCGACCTGGAGGACGACGACTCCGACCGGGCCCCGGCGGGGCTCGCCGCGGCCGCCGCGGCCGTTGTCGCCACCGGCCTCGGCGTCGTCGGTCTCACCGGGGCCTGGACCGGCCGGGTCGTCGCCGAGCGCGAGACCCTGCTGGGACAGATGAAGACCGCCTCCGGCGGCTCGGTGACCCGGCAGATCTCCGAGATCTACGGTGACGCCTGGCACTCCACTGCCCTCGTCAACGGCATCTTCGCCCTGCTGGCCCTGCTCGTCGGCGTCTTCGCCCTGGTCCGCCCGGCCTTCGGCGCACCCGCCAAGGACCCGCAGCCCGGCTGGGTCCGCGCCGTCGCGACCGCCGGCATCGCGCTCGGCGTCCTCGGCGTACTGATCTCCGTCGGCATGTACTTCGACCTCATCGTCGCCCTGCCGGCGGCGAGCGCAGCCGCCGGCTGAGAGCCACGACTGAGCAGTACGCAACTACCAGCGGTGCCCTAAGGCATCCACCCGGGGGGCCTAGGTCCGCATGCGGCAACCGTCGCGTGCGCCTAAGGCCCCCACTCCGTAGAGATGCGGAACTCGCCCGATGCGGCGACACCCCCTGGGAGACGACAGTAGAGGCACGGCAGAAACCGGGCCCGGCCGATCCGGGCCGGCCCACCGACTGCCCCTCCACCAGGCCTCAACAGGCCGTCGTCATCAGGGAGAAGCACATGTACACGTACGAGCTCCACAAGATCCACGAAGCCGAACTCCTCCGCAGGGCCGAGCTGGAGCGCGTCGTCCGGCAGGCCCGCCGGGCCCGCCGCGCCGCGCGCCGGTCCGGACGCCAGGAGGACGAAGGGGCGGTGAGTACGTTCCGGAATCGATTCGTCCGCGCCGCGTGACGAGCGTGCGATGAGCGCCGATTCCCTTCCCACCGTCACCGTGTCGGACCCATGTGCGATGCTCGGCGGCGTGGAGACCAGGTCCGTCAGTCCCGTGTTCGTCGGCCGCGCAGGCGAACTCACCTCGCTCACCGATGCGCTCGCCCGCGCCACCGCCGGGCCCCCCGGCCGTCCGGGAGCCCCGGGCGGAGAACCGCAGGCGCTGCTCATCGGTGGCGAGGCGGGCGTCGGCAAGACGCGGCTGGTCGAGGAATTCCTGACGGCGGCCGGCCGACGCGAGGCCGTCGTCGCCGTCGGCGGCTGCGTCGAGATCGGCGCCGACGGGCTGCCGTATGCCCCGTTCTCCACGGCGCTGCGCGCCCTGCGCCGCACCCTGCCCGACGAAATGGCCGCAGCCTGCGCCGGGCAGGAGGGCGAACTGGCGAGGCTCCTCCCCGAACTCGGCGAAGCCGACCGGGACGCCACCGACGAGCACGGAACCGCCCGCCTCTTCGAGCTCACCGCACGGCTGTTGGAACGCATCTCCGCCGACCGGCCCGTCGTTCTCGTCCTGGAGGACCTGCACTGGGCCGACGCCTCCACCCGGCACCTCCTGGCCTATCTCTTCCGCACGCTGCGCAGCGGCCGCCTCGTCGTGGTCGGCACCTACCGGGCCGACGACATCCACCGCCGTCACCCCCTGCGCCCGCTCCTCGCCGAACTGGACCGGCTCCGCACCGTCCGCCGGATCGAACTCGCCCGCTTCAACCGCGCCGAGGTCGGTCGCCAGCTCACCGGCATCCTGGCGGCCACCCCCGAACCCGCCCTCGTCGACGAGATATTCGAACGGTCCGACGGCAACGCCTTCTTCGTCGAAGAGCTCGCCTGCAGCCTGGAGTGCGGCGACAGCTCCGGACTCTCCGACTCACTGCGCGACCTCCTCCTCGTCCGCGTCGAAGCGCTCTCGGAAGACGCCCAGAAGATCGCCCGGATCATCGCCGAGGGCGGCTCCACCGTCGAGTACGAACTACTGGCCGCGGTCTCCGGCCTCGCCGAGGACGACCTCATCGAGGCGCTGCGGGGAGCCGTCGGCGCCAACCTGCTGCTCACTACGCCGGAGGGTAACGGCTACCGCTTCCGGCACTCGCTGGTCCGCGAGGCCGTCAGCGACGATCTGCTGCCCGGCGAACGCTCCCGGCTCAACCGCCGCTACGCCGAGGCGCTGGAAGCCGACCCCACCCTCGTCCGCGCCGGTGAGCGCGCCACCCGCCTCGCCAGCTACTGGTACGGCGCACACGATGCGGCCAAGGCCCTCCCCGCCGTGCTGAAGGCCTCCGTCGAGGCCCGCCGCCGCTACGCCTTCTCCGAGCAACTGCGGCTGCTGGAAAGAGCCATGGAGCTGTGGGACGACGTCCCCGACGAGATACGCCGCACCCTGCGCCCCATCGACTACGCCGAGGTCTACCCGGCGTGCGGCGGCGAACCGGACACCACCCCGCTGCGCTACCTCGACCTGATGGCCGAAGCCACCGTCGCCGCCCGCTTCGGCGACGACCGCGAACGAGCCCTCGCCATCTCCAAGAAGGCCATACGGGTCCTGGACGGCGAGGCGGACCCGCTGCGCGCCGCCTGGTTCTGGGTCCAGCGCTCCCACTTGGTGCAGGCCCTCACCCGCGGTGACGGCTGGCAGGAACTGGCCACCGCTCAGGACCTGGTCCGCGGTCTGCCGCCGTCCGCCGTGCACGCCGACGTCCTCATGAGCGTGGCCGGCTGGGGCGCGCTGCACCGCCCCGGCGCCGAGACACTCGCCGCCGCCGACCGGGCCGTGGAGTACGCCCAACTCGTCGGCGACGAGTACATCGAGCTGCACGCCCGGCTCACCCGAGGCTGGCTCACCGCCGACGCCGGCGCCGTCGACGAGGGCATCGCCGAGATGTACGCCGTCCGCGACAGAGCCGATGAACTCCACCTTGTCGGCATCATGGGCCGCGCCAGCATCAACCTCCCCTCCACACTCGAAGCGATGGGCCGTTCCCTGGAAGCCGTGGCCGCCTCGGACCACGGGATCGAGGTCTGCCACCGCCACGGCATCCCCGACACGGAGGCCTGGGTCCGCTCCAACCAGGCGATGTCGTACTTCTCCCTCGGCCACTGGGACGAGAGCCAGGCCACCATCGACGTGGCCGCCCGGGCCGCCCAGTCCCGCAAGGCGCACGGCCTCGTCGCCTCGCGCCGCACCGAGCTGGCCCTCGCTCGCGGTGACCTCGCCGAGGCCGAGGTGCAACTAGCGCTGAGCCAACGCTACTTCGGCTCCCGAGACCCGCAGCCCCAGCACCTCATCAGCCCGGTCCGTCACGCCATGACCCTTGCCGTGCAACAGGGCCGCCTCGCCGAGGCGCGGGCCGCATTCGAGGCCCAGGCGGAACTGGGTTTCCCGCCCGGCACCCAGCGGTACGCGCTGTCCCTGCTCCAGATCGCCGCCACGGCCGAGGCGGACGCCCGTGGCCTGCCCGCCACGGAGCCCGGACGTCCGGCGATCCTTGCCCTGATCCGTAAGCAGCTGAAGCAGTTGCCGATGCTCGTCCCGGTCTGGGCCGCTTACGGTCTGCTGATCAACGCCGAGCTGGCCCGCGCCGAGGGCACCGACACCCCCGACCACTGGTCCCGTGCGGCCGCCGCCTTCGCCCCCCTGCACCGCCCCTACGAACTGGCGCAGGTCCACCACCGCTGGGCAGAAGCCCTCCTCATCGCCTCCGGCGACCGGGCCAGGGCCACCAGCCTCCTGCGCGACGCGCACAGCACCGCCGAACGGCTCGGTGCGCGTCCGCTGACCGAGACCATCGAGCTGCTGGCCGGCCGCGCCCGCATCACGCTCGCCACCTCCGTCGACGAGATCCCGACCGCCGTCACCGTCCCGGCCGACGACGCCACCATGGACAAGGCGGCGGAGCGCGAACACGCCGAGGAGCAGCGCCAGGACGCGGCGGCCGCGGCAGTGGAGTCGTTCGGGCTGACGCGGCGCGAGCAGGACGTGCACCGGCTCGTCGCCGCCGGGCACACGAACCGGAGGATTGCCGAGGAGCTCTACATCTCGCCCAAAACCGCGAGCGTGCACGTCTCCAACATTCTTGCCAAGCTCGGCGTCTCCAGCCGCGGCGAGGCCGCGGCGCTCGCCCACCGCCTCCGTCTGTACCGTGCCCGCGAGGTGTCATAGCCGGGTGCGGGTGCGGGTGCGGGTGCGGGTGCGGGTGCGGTCCGGGCCGCCGCCCCGTCTGTCGTCAATCGCCGGACGGGCTTGACGGACCGTCCTCGTCGTCGTCCTCGTCCTTGTCCTCGTCCCCGTCCTGGCCCTCCGGCTCAGGAAGGCGAACCGTCACCTTTCCCGACGCGAGGTCTATCGGGCCGCGGCCGGGATCGCCCACGCCCAGGTCCACCCGAGACAGCTCCAGGCGTTTCTGCTCCTCCGCGGCGTGCTTGCGTCCCGGGGCGAAGAGTTCCTCGAAGAAGTTGAACACCGGCTCGCGCCCTTTCACCTGCTGTAGCCGCTACCGCACCTCCAGCACCAGAGCTCTGTCGTCTCCCGGTTCCGGTGTGCCGCGGGTGTCCGTGTTGCTCGTGACCAGCCAGAGTCTGTTGCCGCCCGCCGCGAGCACGGTGCGCAGCCGGCCGTACTGTCCTTTCAGGAACGATTGCGGGGCCGCCAGAGGTTCCTCGTCCGGGTTCTCCGACAGCGGGATCCTCCAGAGTCGCTCACCGCGCAGGCCCGCCATCCAGATCGAGCCCTGGGCGAAGGCGATCCCGCTCGGGGACGCCTCGGACGTCTTCCACTGTGCCACGGGGTCGACGAAACCCTTCTTTCCGGCCTTCCCCTCGTACTTCGGCCAGCCATAATTCCCACCGGGCACGATCTGATTCAGCTCGTCCCACGTGTCCTGCCCGAATTCGGACGCCCACAGCTGTTTCCGGCTGTCCCAGGCCAGCCCCTGCACATTGCGGTGCCCGTACGAATACATCAACAAGCCGGGTTCGGGGTTGCCCGGTGCCGGTTTGCCGTCCGGCGTCATCCGCAGGATCTTGCCCGCCAGGGACGCCTTGTCCTGCGCCAGGCCGGTGTTCCCCGTCTCGCCCGTCCCCGCATACAGCATGTGGTCCGGGCCGAAGGCGATCCGGCCACCGTTGTGGATGTTGCCCTTCGGGATGCCCCGCAGGATGGTGTGCGGCGTGCCCAGCTGCCGGCCGGTGTCACCGTGCTCGTCGTACCGCATGCGGGCGATGCGGTTGTCGGACCCGGTCGTGAAGTACGCGTACACCAGATGGTCCGAGGCGTACGTCGGCGAGATCGCGATGCCCAGCAGCCCGCCCTCCCCGGCGGGCGACACCCCGGGCACCGTGCCCAGCAGCGTCTTGCTCCCCGTTCTCCCGTCGACCCGCGTGATCGTTCTCTCGTCGCGCGAGGACACCAGAAGATCCCCGCCGGGAAGCTCCGTCAGACCCCACGGTGAGGCGAGTCCCTCGGTCAGCGTCGACACCACCTTCACCGAGCCCTTCGCGGGCGGCAGCGAGGACGGTGATTGCAGGGCGGAGGACGAGGAGGACACAGCGGGCGAGGAGGGCTGTGGGTGTGTCGTGCTCGCCGCGTCGCCTCCCGTGCTCCCTTCACCGTCGCTCGACGAGCACCCCGCCGACACCATCAGTGAGCCCACCGCGACTGCGGTCACCATCGCGCGGCGCGCAACGGGAAACCCTCGCGGCTCGACCCGGGCTCTTACGGATCCGAATACAGAAGCGCGCACAGCACCGATCCCTTCAACGGCTGCCTGACTACTGTTCTTACACCGCAGCCCCGCCCCGGGTTCCGCATGACCGCCGAGTTTCTGCGCTCAGTCCCACGACCCCAGCGCCTGCGGCAGCCGCGCAATCTCCGCCAGATCCTGCGCCGTCAGCTCCAGCCCGGCCGCCCCCGCGTTCTCCACCGCCCACCGCTCCCGCTTCGTGCCCGGCACCGGCACCACATGCGGGCCCTGGCGCAGCACCCACGCCAGCGCCACCTGTGCCGGAGTCGCCCCGTGCCGTTCGGCGATCCGCCGCAGCCCCACCACCACGGGCTGGTTCGCCGCCATCATCTCGGCCGTGAACCGCGGATGCCTGGCCCGCAGATCCTCCGGCTCGAAGCCCTGGCCCGGCGTCAGCGTGCCCGTCAGATAGCCGTTGCCCAGCGGCATCGCCGCCAGCAGCCCCACACCCCGCGCCTCGCACCAGGGCAGCAGCGTGTCGAGGGCCTCCGGCGACCACACCGAAAGCTCCGCCTGGACCGCGCTCACCGGAAACACCTGCTGCACCCGCTCCAGCTGGCGGATCGTTCCGTCGTGCATCCGCGCACCCGGCCGGCGCGAGGCCCGCGCCCCGACCGCGCTCAGCCCCAGCGCCCGCACCTTCCCTGCGGTGACCAGCTCCGCCATCGCGCCCCAGGTCTCCTCCACCGGCACCTCGGGATCGGCCCGGTGCAGCTGGTACAGATCGATCGCATCGGTCTGCAGCCGCCGCAGCGACGCGTCACAGGCCCGGCGCACATAACTGGGACGGCCGTTGGCCACGATGTGCTGATCGCCCACCAGTAGCCCGCACTTGGTGGAGACCAAGGCATCGGCCCGGCGCCCCTTGAGGGCCCTCCCGATCAGGAGCTCGTTGGTGAAGGGGCCGTACATGTCCGCGGTGTCGAGCAGTTGGACGCCCGCGTCGAGCGCGGCGTGCACCGTCCGCAACGCACGGTCACCGCGCTGCTGCGACGCGCTGTACGCCCAGCTCATCGGCATGCAGCCGAGCCCGACCGCACCAACGGCGAGCGCCGCCGCACCGAGACTCCTGCGCTCCAACTCCCCGAACCCTCCCTCGGCCCCGCCGTCACGGGACCCCGCACCGCACCCAAAAGTAACCTCTGCCGTCTCCCGTACTTCGCATAGCCTCCTGACCATGACTTCTATGACGACTCCCGATGTATGGCTGCCGATTCCGGCCGACGAGATCGAAGGGCTCCCCGAGGGGCTCAACTACCGTTTCTGGGACGGCGAGCAGGACTTCCCCGCCGACCCCGCGGACTGTGCGTTCTATGTCGTTCCCTACATGAAGGTCCCGGAGATCGCGGTCCGCCCGCTCGCCGGGATGGGGGCGGTCCAGGTCGTCCAGACGCTCTCGGCGGGCATCGACCATGTCCAGCCGGGGCTCGGCCGGTTGTCCGCCGGGGTGCGGCTGTGCAACGCCAAGGGGGTTCACGAGGCCTCGACGGCGGAGCTCGCCCTCGCCCTGATCCTCGCCTCGCTGCGCGGCTTCCCCGGGTTCGTCCACGGTCAGGACAAGGAGGAGTGGCGGGCAGGTTTCTACCCGGCGCTCGCCGACAAATCCGTTCTGATCGTGGGGTACGGATCGATCGGCGCCGCCATCGAGGACCGGCTCGCGCCCTTCGAGTGTGCGCGGGTGGCGCGCGTCGCGCGCTCCGCGCGGACAACAGCACGCGGCCCCGTACACACGCTCGACGACCTGCCCGCACTGCTGCGCGAAGCCGACATCGTCATTCTGTCCACCCCGCTGAACCCTTCCACGCAAGGGCTGGTGAGCGCCGACTTCCTCGCCGCGATGCCGGACGGCGCGCTGCTCGTGAACGTCGCCCGGGGCGGGGTCGTGGACACCAAGGCCCTGCTGTCCGAACTCGAGTCCGGGCGGCTGCGCGCGGCACTCGATGTCACCGACCCGGAACCGCTGCCCGCCGGCCACCCCCTCTGGCATGCTCCGAACGTCCTGATCACTCCGCATGTGGGCGGCAGCACCTCGGCGTTCCTGCCGCGCGCCAAGCGGCTGCTGGCCGGACAGCTCACCCGGTTCGCCGCGGGGGAGCCGGTGCAGAACGTCGTACTCACCACCGGCTGACCACGCTGCGAAGCCGTTCTGCTGCGCAGAGTGCCGACAACTGCCCAATTCGTCACGGAGAGTAGAGGAGCTATGTCCCTGTGTGACGAGTCTGGTGTATCGTCCCGAATGGGGGCTGCGCCATGGAAGGGACGGCGCGGGGTGGCAGCGGAACGCGAGGGGGGCGACGGGCGATGCAGGGCCGATGGGCGAACGATCCGACGCGGCAGGGCGGTCGATGGAGACCACCTGGGCGCCCATCGTGCCGCGCCCTCACCCGTCCGGCAGCATCGGGGACACCTCGGTGAGCGCCCCGGCGAGCGCCTTCGGGGCGTTCTTCTCCCGGCAGTCGACCGCCGGAGGGGTGTCCGGGGCAGTCTCGCAGATCCTTCTCGGCCTGGTCTGCGGCGGTTACGCCGTGGGGGCGGCCTTCGGCTGGGGCTCGTCCGAGCTGGCCCTCGTCATGGGCGACTTCGGCCTCAGTGTCGCCGCCCTGATCGCGGCCGTCTCCTGTTTCCTCTACGCGCGCTTCGCGTGCGACCGGTTCCGGCCCGCCTGGCTGCTGTTCTCGCTCTCCTCGCTGATGGCCGCCGGGGGGAACGCCGTCTGGGGCTGGTACGAGGTCGTGCTCCGGCTCGATGTGCCCAGCCCGTCGCTGGCTGACGTCTTCTTCCTCTGCTTCGCGCCGCCCGCCATCGTCGGGCTGCTCGTCCTCGCCAAGCGCCCCGTCACCAGGGCCGGTTGGGTCTGTCTGGTGCTGGACTCCTGGCTGATCGGCGGATCGCTCCTCACGCTCTCCTGGAGCCTGGCGCTCGCCCACACCGCGCATCTCGCGGACGCCGAGGGGGCCAGCGTGGCCCGCGCGGCGCTTTCGCTGGCCTATCCGCTGCTCGACATCGTGCTGGTCTCCATGGTGCTGGCCCTGCACTTCCGGCGGGCCAACGTCAACCGCTCCGCGGTGAACACCGCCATCGCCGCCCTCGCGCTGACGGTCCTCTGCGACGCGCTGTTCACCTCGCCGCTGCTCCGCCAGACCTACCACTCCGGTCAGTTGCTGGACGCCGGCTGGTTCGCCGGTTCGCTGCTCCTGGCGTACGCCCCCTGGGGTGCGAACCGGATGGGAGACAACGCTGTCGAGCCACGCCCGGCCCCGCGCACCACCAGCCGTCCGATCGCCGGTTCACTGGCCGCGCTGACGCCGTATCTCGCCGCAGCCGTCTGCACCCTCGGCATTCTCTACAACGTCATCGAGGGCCGCCGGGTCGACCGCGTCGTGGTCTTCACCGGCTGCATGGTGGTGCTCGCCCTGGTCGTACGACAGGGCATCATGCTCGTCGACAACATCGCGCTCACCCAGGAGCTGGCGCAGAAGGAGAATCACTTCCGCTCCCTGGTCCAGGGCTCCAGCGACGTCATCATGATCGCCGCCCCCACCGGCATCCTCCGGTACGTCAGCCCCGCCGCCTCCGGTGTTTACGGGCGGGAGGCCGACGATCTCGTCGGCGCCGAGCTCGCCTCGATCATCCATCCCGAGGATCTGGGGCGCGTGGTCCACGAGGTGCGGCGGTTTCTGGCCGCGCCGCCCAGCGAGGAACCCACCACCCGGATCGAGTGCCGGTTCAGATCCGGCACCGGTGACTGGCTCAACGTCGAGTCCACCGTCAACCGCCACCAGGGTGGGCTGATCCTCAACAGCCGGGACGTGACCGAACGGGTCAGGCTGCAGGCCCAGTTGCAGCACAACGCCGAGCACGACCCGCTGACCGACCTGCCCAACCGCGCCCTGTTCACCGACCGGGTCCGGCAGGCTCTCGGCGGCCGCCGCTCCGGTGACCCCGGCACCGCAGTGCTGTTCATCGATCTCGACGGCTTCAAGGCGGTCAACGACCGTCTCGGCCACCAGGCGGGCGACGAGCTGCTCGTCCAGGCCGCCCGCCGTCTCCAGGAGTCCGTGCGGGCCGGGGACACCGCGGCCCGCCTCGGCGGCGACGAGTTCGCGGCGCTCATCCTCGGAGACGGCACGCGCGACCAGGGTGCCCGGGAGTACCAGGTCCACGAGATCGCCGACCGGCTGCGCCTCACGCTCTCCCAGCCGTACCGGATCGGCGGCGGCGAGGTCCGCGTCGCCGCCTCCATCGGGGTCGCCTTCGCCGAGCCCGCCATCACCCCCACCGACCTCATGCGCAACGCCGACCTCGCCATGTACCGCGCCAAGGCGGCCGGCAAGGACCGTGTCGAGCTGTACGCTCCGCAGATGCAGGCCGAGGTGGTACGCCGATCCGAACTGGCGACCCGGCTGCGCACCGCCCTGCGGGACGGCGAGTTCGCCCTGCTCCATCAGCCCGTGGTCCATCTCGCCACCGGCACCGTCGCCGCCGTCGCCGCACAGGCCCGCTGGCGCTCCGCCCAAGGCATCCTGTTCACCCCCGCCGAGTTCCTCCGCGTCACCGAGGACGGCGACCGCACCGCAGAGCTCGGTCGCTGGCTCCTGGAAGAGGCCGTCGAGCAGGCCGCCGACCGGGCCAGGGCCGGGCACCATGTCGCCGTGGCCGTCCGGCTGTCCGCCCGCAGACTGCTGGACAGGGCGATGCCGTTCGGCTCCGTCGAGGCGCTTCTCACCCGGCACGGCCTGCCCTCGGGGGCGCTGATGATCGAGGTCTCCGACAACGACCCCCGGGTCTCCTTCGACGAGCTCGAACAGCGCCTCGTCGCGCTGCGCCGGCTCGGCGTACGGATCGCGCTCGACGGCTTCGGCAGCGGCTACGCCGCGATCAACGCGCTGCGCCGGCTCCCCATCGACGTACTGAAACTGGACCGCGGTCTCGTCGAGGGTGTCGTGGAATCGGCCCGACTGAACAAGATCACCAGTGGGCTGCTGAGGATCGCCTGCGACCTGGGCCTGCAGTCGGTGGCCGACGGGGTCGACGTGCCGGAACAGGTCCTCGCGCTGCGCGCCATGGGCTGTACGCACGGCCAGGGGATGGCCTTCTCCGGGCCGCTGGACGAGTACCGTCTGCGCCGCACGCTGGTGCGCGGAGAGTTCCCGGTGCCGGGTGGACCCACTGCTCAGCCCGTCCTGACGGGCGGCTCGATTCCGCTGCTCAGCGGACCACATTCTGAGATGCCCATCCCACCTACTTGACACGCTGTGCGCGTCGGAGAGAGGGTCAATGTCATGCGCACCCGAATTCTCGTACTTGGAAAGCGCGTCGGCTGAAGCAGAGTCCCTCGTTGACACTCTGCAGACCACACCCGGCGCGCTCCCCTCGCTTGCCTCACGGCACGAGGGGTTTTTTGTTGCACTGGCACACCTCAAAACCCCGCAAAAACCCTCAGCTTCGAGAAGAGAATGCCGATGACCGAGCAGGCCACCGGGGCCCATCATCCCCAGCCGCGGGCCCGTAACGGCGGATCGTCCTCCGCCACCGTTGAGCACGTCACGGGTGCGCAGTCCCTCATCCGGTCTCTTGAGGAGGTGGGGGCCGACACGGTATTCGGCATTCCCGGCGGCGCCATCCTTCCGGCGTACGACCCGATGATGGACTCCACCCGGGTCCGTCATGTGCTGGTCCGTCACGAGCAGGGCGCCGGACACGCCGCCACCGGCTACGCGCAGGCCACCGGCAAGGTCGGTGTCTGCATGGCCACCTCCGGTCCGGGCGCCACCAACCTGGTCACCCCGATCGCGGACGCGCACATGGACTCCGTCCCGCTGGTCGCGATCACCGGCCAGGTCGCCTCCAAGGCGATCGGCACGGACGCCTTCCAGGAAGCCGACATCTGCGGCATCACGATGCCGGTCACCAAGCACAACTTCCTGGTCACCCGGGCCGAGGACATCCCGCACACGATCGCCGAGGCCTTCCACATCGCCTCCACCGGCCGTCCGGGCCCCGTCCTCGTCGACATCGCCAAGGACGCCCTGCAGGCGCAGACCACGTTCAGCTGGCCGCCGACCCAGGACCTGCCCGGCTACCGTCCGGTCACCAAGCCGCACGCCAAGCAGATCCGTGAGGCCGCCAAGCTCATCACCCAGGCCAAGCGGCCGGTCCTGTACGTCGGCGGCGGCGTCATGAAGGCCGGGGCGACTGCCGAGCTGAAGGTCCTCGCCGAGCTCACCGGAGCGCCCGTCACCACCACTCTGATGGCGCTCGGTTCGTTCCCCGACAGCCACCCGCTGCACGTGGGAATGCCGGGCATGCACGGTTCGGTCACCGCCGTCACCGCGCTGCAGAAGGCCGACCTGATCGTCGCCCTCGGAGCCCGCTTCGACGACCGCGTCACCGGCAAGCTGGACAGCTTCGCCCCGTACGCCAAGATCGTCCACGCCGACATCGACCCGGCGGAGATCGGCAAGAACCGCACCGCCGACGTGCCGATCGTCGGTGACGCCCGCGAGGTCATCGCCGACCTCGTCCAGGCCGTCCAGGCCGAGCACACCGAGGGACACACCGGCGACTACTCCGCCTGGTGGAAGGACCTCAACCGCTGGCGCGACACCTACCCGGTCGGCTACGACCTCCCCGAGGACGGCAGCCTCTCCCCGCAGCAGGTCATCCAGCGCATCGGCGAGCTCGCCCCCGAAGGCACGATCTTCGCGGCGGGCGTCGGCCAGCACCAGATGTGGGCCTCGCACTTCATCCAGTACGAGCAGCCCGCCACCTGGCTGAACTCCGGCGGCGCCGGAACGATGGGTTACGCGGTCCCGGCCGCGATGGGCGCCAAGGCCGGCATGCCGGACCGTACGGTCTGGGCGATCGACGGCGACGGCTGCTTCCAGATGACCAATCAGGAACTCACCACCTGCGCGCTCAACAACATCCCGATCAAGGTCGCGATCATCAACAACGGCGCGCTCGGGATGGTCCGCCAGTGGCAGACCCTGTTCTACAACCAGCGGTACTCCCACACCGTGCTGCACTCCGGCGCCGACACCGAGGGCGCCCCGGCGAAGGGCACCCGCGTGCCGGACTTCGTCAAGCTGTCCGAGGCCATGGGCTGCTACGCGATCCGCTGTGAGGACCCGGCCGATCTGGACAAGGTCATCGCGGAGGCCAACGCGATCAACGACCGCCCGGTCGTCATCGACTTCATCGTCCACGAGGACGCCATGGTGTGGCCGATGGTCGCCGCCGGCACCTCCAACGACGAGGTCATGGCCGCCCGTGGCGTCCGCCCCGACTTCGGCGACAACGAAGACGACTGAGAGACAGAGAGAGACCGACTCCATGTCCACCAAGCACACGCTCTCCGTCCTGGTCGAGAACAAGCCCGGTGTCCTCGCCCGGATCACGGCCCTGTTCTCCCGACGCGGCTTCAACATCGACTCGCTCGCGGTCGGTACCACCGAGCACCCCGACATCTCGCGCATCACCATCGTCGTGGGTGTCGAGGACCTGCCCCTCGAGCAGGTGACCAAGCAGCTCAACAAGCTGATCAACGTACTGAAGATCGTCGAACTCGAGCCGTCCGCTGCGATCCAGCGTGAGCTCGTCCTGGTGAAGGTCCGCGCCGACAACGAGACCCGCTCCCAGATCGTCGAGATCGTCAAGCTGTTCCGCGCCAAGACCGTGGACGTCTCCCCGGACGCCGTCACGATCGAAGCGACCGGCGGCGCCGACAAGCTGGAGGCCATGCTCAAGATGCTGGAGCAGTACGGCATCAAGGAGCTCGTCCAGTCCGGCACCATCGCCATAGGGCGCGGCGCGCGCTCGATCACCGACCGTTCGCTGCGCGCCCTCGACCGTACGGCCTAGCCGCCACCCCTCTCGCCGCTCGTATGGCGAGACCAGAAAACGTAATTGACGCACCCCGCCGTACGGTGGGACGCAACACCTGCACACCAAGGAGAAGACCCAGTGGCCGAGCTGTTCTACGACGACGATGCCGACCTGTCCATCATCCAGGGCCGCAAGGTCGCGGTCATCGGCTACGGCAGCCAGGGCCACGCCCACGCGCTGTCGCTGCGTGACTCGGGTGTCGACGTCCGTGTCGGTCTGCACGAGGGCTCCAAGTCCAAGGCCAAGGCCGAGGAGCAGGGCCTGCGCGTGGTGACCCCGGCGGAGGCCGCCGCCGAGGCCGACGTCATCATGATCCTCGTCCCGGACCCGATCCAGGCCCAGGTCTACGAGGAGTCCATCAAGGGCAACCTCAAGGACGGCGACGCGCTGTTCTTCGGTCACGGCCTGAACATCCGGTTCGACTTCATCAAGCCGCCGGCCAACGTCGACGTCTGCATGGTTGCCCCGAAGGGCCCGGGCCACCTGGTCCGCCGCCAGTACGAGGAGGGCCGCGGCGTTCCGTGCATCGTGGCCGTCGAGCAGGACGCCTCGGGCAACGGCCTGGCGCTCGCCCTGTCGTACGCGAAGGGCATCGGTGGCACCCGCGCCGGAGTCATCAAGACGACCTTCACCGAGGAGACCGAGACCGACCTGTTCGGCGAGCAGGCCGTCCTCTGCGGTGGCACCGCCGCTCTGGTCAAGGCCGGTTTCGAGACCCTGACCGAGGCCGGATACCAGCCGGAGATCGCCTACTTCGAGTGCCTCCACGAGCTGAAGCTCATCGTCGACCTGATGTACGAGGGCGGCCTGGAGAAGATGCGCTGGTCGATCTCGGAGACCGCCGAGTGGGGCGACTACGTCACCGGCCCGCGGATCATCACGGACGCCACCAAGGCCGAGATGAAGAAGGTTCTCGCCGAGATCCAGGACGGCACCTTCGCCAAGAACTGGATGGCCGAGTACCACAACGGTCTGCCCAAGTACAACGAGTACAAGAAGGCCGACAGCGACCACCTGCTGGAGACCACCGGCCGTGAGCTGCGCAAGCTCATGAGCTGGGTGAACGACGAGGACGCGTAAGTCCTCCGCCGCGGGGCGGGTCTTCGGACCCGCCCCGCGGCGCATCCCCCGCATCACCGCTGGAAGAAAGCGGCGCCGTACGTGTGTACAAGTCGTCCAGCCCCATGTGGGTGATCCTTCCATCGGGGCGCAGAATGCGCACTCGCGCATGACTACACTTCTCCACACATACACGCGTCAGGCCCACAGTGTCGTGCGTCTTCCACGCGGCAAGCCCCTCCACCGCCTGCGGCCGTCGGGACGGCCGTCCGCACTGGACCTGTGAGGACTCACGTGAGCTCGAAACCTGTCGTACTCATCGCTGAAGAGCTGTCGCCTGCCACGGTTGACGCCCTGGGGCCGGATTTTGACATCCGGCACTGCAACGGCGCGGACCGCGCCGAACTCCTCCCCGCGATCGCAGATGTCGACGCCATCCTGGTGCGCTCCGCCACCAAGGTCGATGCCGAGGCCGTCGCCGCCGCGAAGAAGCTGAAGGTCGTCGCCCGCGCGGGCGTCGGTCTGGACAACGTCGACGTCTCCGCGGCCACCAAGGCCGGCGTGATGGTCGTCAACGCCCCGACGTCCAACATCGTCACCGCCGCCGAGCTGGCCTGCGGTCTCCTCGTCGCCACCGCGCGCAATATTCCGCAGGCCAACACCGCCCTCAAGAACGGCGAGTGGAAGCGCTCCAAGTACACCGGCGTCGAGCTGAGCGAGAAGACCCTCGGTGTCGTCGGCCTCGGCCGCATCGGCGTGCTGGTCGCGCAGCGCATGTCGGCCTTCGGCATGAAGATCGTCGCGTACGACCCCTATGTGCAGCCGGCCCGCGCCGCGCAGATGGGCGTCAAGCTCCTCACCCTGGACGAGCTGCTGGAAGTCTCCGACTTCATCACCGTGCACCTGCCGAAGACCCCCGAGACGCTCGGCCTGATCGGCGACGAGGCGCTGCACAAGGTGAAGCCCTCGGTGCGGATCGTCAACGCCGCGCGCGGCGGCATCGTCGACGAAGAGGCGCTCGCCTCCGCCCTCAAGGAGGGCCGCGTCGCCGGCGCCGGTCTCGACGTGTACGCGAAGGAGCCCTGCACGGACTCCCCGCTGTTCCAGTTCGACCAGGTCGTCTGCACCCCGCACCTCGGCGCCTCCACCGACGAGGCGCAGGAGAAGGCGGGCATCGCGGTCGCCAAGTCCGTCCGCCTCGCGCTCGCCGGTGAACTCGTGCCGGACGCGGTCAACGTGCAGGGCGGCGTCATCGCCGAGGACGTACGTCCCGGCCTGCCGCTCGCCGAGAAGCTCGGCCGGATCTTCACCGCGCTCGCGGGTGAGGTCGCGGCCCGCCTCGATGTCGAGGTGTACGGCGAGATCACCCAGCACGACGTCAAGGTGCTCGAACTCTCCGCGCTCAAGGGCGTCTTCGAGGACGTCGTCGACGAGACGGTGTCCTATGTCAACGCCCCGCTCTTCGCGCAGGAGCGCGGTGTCGAGGTCCGCCTCACCACCAGCTCCGAGTCGCCGGACCACCGCAATGTGGTGACCGTCCGCGGCACGCTGGCGAGCGGCGAGGAGGTGGCGGTCTCCGGCACGCTGGCCGGGCCCAAGCACCTCCAGAAGATCGTCGCGATCGGCGAGCACGATGTGGACCTGGCGCTCGCCGACCACATGGTCGTCCTGCGGTACGAGGACCGTCCCGGTGTCGTCGGCGCGGTCGGCAAGATTCTCGGCGAGGCCGGTCTCAACATCGCCGGCATGCAGGTCTCGCGGGCGGCCGCGGGCGGCGAGGCACTGGTCGTCCTCACCGTCGACGACGACGTCCCGGCAGCGGTACTGAGCGAGATCGCCGAGGAGATCGGCGCGACCTCGGCCCGCTCGGTGAACCTCAGCGACTGATCGCAAACCTTGTGCGGGCCGGCGTACCCGGCATGTAGACGTGCGTCTTACACAAACGTCTGCATGCCGGGTACGCTGCTTTCATGGGACACCGTGAGGATCTGCTCGAAGGCGCCAAGCGCTGCCTGCTGGAGAAGGGGTACGCCCGGACGACGGCACGCGACATCGTCGCGGCCTCCGGCACCAACCTCGCCTCCATCGGTTACCACTACGGCTCCAAGGAGGCCCTGCTGAACCTTGCCTTCCTCAAGGTGACGGAGGAGTGGGGCGAGTTGCTCACCAAGCAGCCGGATGAGGCCGGGAACGGCGACGGTTTCCCCCAGGCGCCTCTCGACCAGTTCCGCGACGTCTGGGAGCGGGTGATCGGCAGCTACGAACGGACACGTGCCGTCTGGCAACTCCAGATGGAGGTCGTGTCCCGGGTCGACTCCGACCCCGAGCTGCAGAAGGCCCTGGCGGCCCCGCAGCGCGAAGGCCGGGACGGGCTCGCCGAGAACATGCTGGGCATCGACCCGGAGACCGACCCGGAGCGGGCGCGGGTCGCCGGGTTGTTCTGCCAGGCGCTGCTGGCAGGCGTGATGGTGCAGTGGATGATCGACCGCGACTCGGCGCCGTCGGCGCAGGACCTGACGGACGGTCTGAAGGCGGTGCTCGAGGGGCGGGTGTCGTAGGCGATTGCGTGGTCGCGGCCACGCTGCGTCCTCCGTCGCCGGGGGCTGAGATGTGACAGACCCCGCCCGGTGGTCAGGCGCCGGGCGGTGGCAAGGCCCGGCACAGCGCCTCCAGGGCCGCGCCGTACGCATGGTCCGGCGGCGTCGCATAGCCCACGACCAGGCCGTCCTCGGCGGGCATGGTGGCGGCCGGATGACGGAAGTCGGCGAGCGGGTCGAGGCCGAGGCCCTGCCAGGCGGCGGCCTTGACGGTGGAGCGTTCGGTGCCGGGCGGCAGCCGCAGGACGGCGTGCAGTCCGGCGGCGATACCGGTGGGCGTGATGTGCGGGGCGTGTGCGGCCAGGGCGGCGACCAGCTGGTCACGGCGGTGCCGGTAGCGCTGCCGCATCCGGCGGATGTGCCGGTCGTAGTGGCCGGATTCGATGAAGTCGGCGAGCGCGAGCTGGTCCAGGACGCTCGCCCAGCCCTCGCGTTCCCCCTTGGCGGCCAGCACGGCTCCGACGAGGTGCTCGGGCAGCACCATCCAGCCCAGGCGAATGGCGGGGGAGAGGCTCTTGCTGACGGAGCCGAGGTGGACGACCCGGTCCGGATCGAGGCCCTGGACGGCGCCCACCGGCTCGCGGTCGTAACGGAACTCCCCGTCGTAGTCGTCCTCCAGGACCAGCCCGCCGCGGGTACGGGCCCAGTCGACCACGGCCGTACGCCGCTCCGGGTGCAGCGGACCGCCCGTCGGGAACTGGTGGGCCGGGGTGAGCAGCACACTCCGTACACCCGGCAGTCCGGTCAACTCGCCGGTGCGGGCCCCGTGTTCGTCGAGCGCCAGCGGGACCGTACGGACCCCGGCGGCGACCAGCAGCGAACGGTGGAAAGCGAGCCCGTACGACTCCACCGCCAGCGGGCCGCGCAGCGCACCGCCGCCGAACAGCAGCCGAAGGGAGTGCGCGAAGCCGGAGCAGATCACGATCCGTTCGGGGGAGCAGCGCACCCCGCGGACGCGCGCCAGATAGCCGGACAGCGCGCGGCGCAGCTCGATGCGACCCTGTGGATCACCGGGGCCGAAGGCGTCGTTCGGCGCGGCGTTCACGGCGCGGCGGGAGGCCGCGAGCCATGCGGTACGGGGGAAGGACGCGGCGTCCGGCTGCCCTTGACGAAGGTTGTGCACGGGCGGGGCCGGGCGGGACGGCGCCTTCTTCGGGATCCGGGCAGGGGCGGCGGCAGCGGCGCGGTGCGCGACCCGGGTGCCGGCCCCCTGACGGGCGGTCAGCCAGCCCTCGGCGACCAGTTCGGCATAGGCGTCGGCGACGGTGTTACGGGCCAGGCCGAGGTCGGCGGCGAGCGAGCGGTAGGGCGGCAGCCGGGTGCCGGGTGGCAGCCGTCCCGCCCGGACCGCGTCGCGCAGCGCGCGGATGAGAACGGACCGGCGGCTGCCGGGTCCTGCCAGCTCCAGCAGCAGGTCACTGCCGATCCGCTCCGCCGAATTGACCCATGATTCCGACATCGGAATGCACCCTACGCGAGGTCGCCCGGCTCCGTAGCGTAGTGATCATGACGAACAGCGAAGCAGTCACCCGAACCGCCCGAGTCAACTTCGCCAAGGCCGCCCCGAAGGCGTTCAAGGCCCTCATCGGCTTCGACGCCGCCGCGCGGCAGGGCCTGGACCCTGCGCTCGTCGAACTGGTCCAGATCCGGTCCTCGCAGCTCAACGGGTGCGCGTACTGCCTGCACATGCACACCACGGACGCCCGCAAGGCGGGTGAGAGCGAGGAGCGGCTGCACATGGTCGCCGTCTGGCCGGAGGCCGCCCACTTCTTCACGGAGAAGGAACAGGCGGCACTCGCGCTCACCGAGGCCGTCACCCTGGTCTCCCGCGGCGGCGTCCCGGACGACGTCTACGCCCGAGCGGCGGCCCACTTCGATGAGCCCGAGCTGGCCGGGCTGCTGGCCCTGATCTTCACGATCAACACCTGGAACCGCATCGCTCTGAGCACCGCGAAGGTGGCGGGCACGGACGAGCGGGTGGCCCACTGACGGCGGCGCTCTCCGGCCTTGCCCCAGAGGGCGTCCGCCGAGGACGTCCTGCCCCCCTAGAGCCGCGCCCTCTTCAGCGCCAAGTGCAACAGCAGCCGGTCCTCGCCGTCGTTCAGATCCAGACCGGTGAGCTGCTCGACCCGGGACAGCCGGTAGTACAGCGTCTGGCGGTGGATGCCGAGTTCGGCCGCGGTGCGGCTCGCCTGGCCCGCGCAGTCGAGGAACACCTCGGCGGTGCGGGCCAGGTCCGTGTGCGGCGGGGTGAGCAGGGGGCGCACCGCGGGGTCCGGGGTGGTGTCCACCGTCGGGGGGAGCGCGGTCAGCAGGCGGTACGGGCCGATGGCCGACCAGTCGGCGACCGGGCCGAAGCGCGACTCCGCAGCCGCCGCGCGGGCCGCCGCCGAGGCCTCGTGCCAGGCCGCGGCCAGCTCCGGCAGGCCCCGGCGCGGGACCGCGACCCCGGCCGTGGCGGTCCGTCCCGCGGTGGTGCGCAGCCGGTCCGCCGCCGCCGTCGCCGGGTCCAGTACGTCGGGGGAGCGCAGCCGGATCAGTGCGGCCAGCGACAGGGTGCCCGCCCCCGCCGGTGACGGGACCGTGGTCAACGCCGCCGCGGACGGCACCGTACGGGCCGACGGGGTCTCGTCCGGCCACGGGGTCACACAGACCACCGTGTGCAGCCCGTCCGAGTCCGGGCCCAGCGCCTCCCGCAGCGCGGCCACCGCCATGTCCCGCTGCCAGCCGCGGTCGGCCGTCAGCACCGCGCCGAACTCCCGGGACAGATCCGCGCCGGCCCGCGCCTCGTCGGAGAGCAGCGCCCCGATCCTGGCCGCCACGTCCATCGCCGCGGTCAGCTGTCCGTCGGTCGGCCCGGGGTCCGCGTCGAGCAGCCATACGTAGCCGAGCACGACGCCCCGATGGCGTACCGGCAGGCAGATCCGGCCGCGGAACACCCCGGCCTCCGGGGCGGCGGGGATGCGGACCGGGCCGGTGGCGCGGGCGATGCCGAAGCCCTCGAACCAGGCGCGGACCGCGGGTGTGGAGCGACGGGTGAGGATCGACCGGGTGCGGACCGGGTCCATCGCCATGTCGTCGTCGCTGTCGTGCGCCCCGAAGGCGACCAGACCGAAGTCCCGGTTCTCCAGCGTCGCGGGGGCGCCGAGCAGCGCGGAGATCTCGTCGACCAGCTCCTGGTAATCGCCCTTCACCCGGCCATTCTCCCACCTCTTCAGACATATGTCTGAGATCCAGGGCATGGATGCGTGACAGCTGTCGATGGCACAGGATCGGAGGGATCCTTAGATTTCACGGTGGTTCTCCGTGCTGTACCGGTCTGATTCAGTTCCTGCCGGTACGGCCCTCGTTCATATCTTTCCGTTGGAGGTGCCCCGTGCTGGCTCCCGTGATCCTCGCTGCGTCGCGCAGTGACAAGATGCGCCGTTTCATTTCGGCTGCTCCGGGGACCAAGCAGGTCGTCGACCGGTTCATCGCCGGCGAGACGGTCGAGCAGGTCGTCCCGATCATCAAGGACGCCACCGGGAAGGGCCTCGAGGTCACCCTCGACGTCGTCGGCGAGGACATCACGACGCCCGAGCAGGCCACCGCCGCGCGCGACGCGTACCTGGAGCTGATCGACCGCCTGAAGGACCTCGGCCTGGGCACCAGGGCCGAGATGTCCATCAAGCTTTCGATGTTCGGCCAGGCCCTGGAGGGCGGCCACGAGATGGCACTCGCCAACGTCCGCCCGGTCGTCGAGGCCGCCGCCGCGATCGGCACCACGGTCACCCTGGACGCCGAGGACCACACCACCCTCGACTCGATGTTCGCCATCCACGAGGAGCTGCGGAAGGACTTCCCGCAGACCGGCTGTGTCATCCAGGCCTACCTGTTCCGCACCGAGGACGACGCCCGCCGCCTCGCCGCCGCCGGCAGCCGCGTGCGCATCGTGAAGGGCGCCTACAAGGAGCCCGCCTCCGTGGCGTACCAGGACAAGGCCGAGATCGACAGGGCGTACGTCCGCATCCTGAAGACGCTCATGGAGGGCGAGGGCTACCCGATGATCGGGTCCCACGACCCGCGGCTCATCGCCATCGCGCAGGAGCTCGCCCGCAAGGCCGGGCGCAAACTGGACGAGTACGAGTTCCAGATGCTCTACGGGATCCGCAGCGACGAGCACATCCGGCTCGCGGCCGAGGGCCACCGGATGCGTGTCTACACCGCGTACGGCACCGACTGGTACGGCTACTTCATGCGCCGTCTTGCGGAGAAGCCGGCCAACCTGCTGTTCTTCGCCCGCTCCATCCTCACCAAGGGCTGACCCGCCCGCCCCGCTGCCCCCCACCCCGCTGAAGCAAGGAGACAAGGCACTCATGGACGCTGTGACCCAGGTCCCCGCGCCGGTCAACGAGCCGGTCCACTCCTACGCCCCGGGTTCCCCGGAGCGCGCCCGTCTGGAGGCGAAGCTCAAGGAGCTCGCCGAGAACCCGATCGACCTGCCGATGACCATCGGCGGCGAGAAGCGGATGGGTGGCGGCGAGCGTTTCGACGTCGTACAGCCGCACAACCACAAGGCCGTCATCGGCACGTTCGCCGGCGCCACCGAGCAGGACGCGCGGGACGCGATCGACGCCGCCCTCGCCGCCGCCCCGGCGTGGCGTGCGATGTCGTTCGACGACCGCGCCGCGATCATCCTGCGCGCCGCCGAGCTGCTGTCCGGCCCCTGGCGCGAGACGCTGGCCGCCTCGACCATGCTCGGCCAGTCGAAGACCGCCCAGCAGGCCGAGATCGACACCCCGTGCGAGCTCGTCGACTTCTGGCGCTTCAACGTGCACTACGCGCGCCAGATCCTGGCCGAGCAGCCCCCGGCCAACTCCCCGGGTGTGTGGAACCGCATGGACCACCGCCCGCTGGAGGGCTTCGTCTACGCGATCACGCCGTTCAACTTCACGGCCATCGCGGGCAACCTGCCCACCGCCCCCGCTCTCATGGGCAACGTCGTGGTGTGGAAGCCGTCCCCCACGCAGACCCACTCCGCCGTGCTGCTGATGCAGCTCCTGGAGGAGGCCGGTCTGCCCAAGGGCGTCATCAACCTGGTGACCGGCGACGGCATCGCCGTCTCCGAGGTCGCCCTGAACCACCGCGACCTGGCCGGTATCCACTTCACCGGCTCGACCCCGACCTTCCAGCACCTGTGGAAGACGGTCGGCAACAACATCGCCAACTACCGCACCTACCCGCGTCTGGTCGGCGAGACCGGCGGCAAGGACTTCGTCGTTGCGCACCCCAGCGCCGACCGCGCCGTCCTGAAGACCGCGCTGACCCGTGGCTCCTTTGAGTTCCAGGGCCAGAAGTGCTCGGCCTCCTCCCGGGCGTACGTCCCGGCCTCCATCTGGAACTCCGGTTTCAAGGAGGAGTTCGCGGCCGAGGTCGACTCCATCACCATGGGTGACGTCACCGATCTGTCGAACTTCATCGGCGCCGTCATCGACGAGCGTGCGTTCGCCAAGAACAAGGCCGCGATCGACCGGGCCGAGGCCGACGCGTCCTGCACCGTCGTCGCGGGTGGCACGTACGACGACTCGGTCGGCTACTTCGTCCGCCCGACGGTCATCGAGTGCGCCGACCCGGCCAACGAGGTCTTCACGACCGAGTACTTCGGCCCGATCCTCGCGGTCCACGTGTACGAGGACGACAAGTACGACGAGATGCTGGAGCAGATGGAGTCGGTCTCCGACTACGCGCTGACCGGCTCGGTCATCTCGGGCGACCGCGCCGCGGCCGCGTACACGATGGAGAAGCTCCGCTACGCGGCGGGCAACTTCTACATCAACGACAAGTCGACCGGTGCCGTCGTCGGCCAGCAGCCCTTCGGCGGCGGCCGCGCCTCGGGCACGAACGACAAGGCGGGCGCCCCGCAGAACCTGCAGCGCTGGACGCTGACCCGCGCCATCAAGGAGACGCTGGTCCCGCCGACCGACTACACCTACCCCCACCAGGGCTGACGCCCTCCGGGGTGCGGCGCACCCGCACCCCGCCACAGATCCCGCCCCCGTCCGGCTCCCCCAGCCGGTCGGGGGCGGATTCCATTTCCGCCCTTCGGGACGGGAAGCATCAGTACAGGAACCGCTTCACCACCGCGTCGCCCGCCTCGGCCGCCCGGCCGTAGAAGTCCAGCACCCGCCGGTAGTGCGCGGCGAAGACGGCGCGGACCTCGGCCTCCGGCCATCCCCAGTACGCACCGACGCCCTCGTCGGCCGCACGCCACAGCTCGTCGAACGGATGAGTGCGGAGGAACTCCGCCGCCTCCCCTACCTCCGAGGCCTCCAGAGTGACCGACGGCGCCTCGATCCCGGCCGGGTCCTCGTGGACGTCTCCGCCGAAGACCGGGAGCTCGCACCTGCCGTGGCCGGGCGGTGCGCCGAGGCACAGCTCGTGCACCTCGGAGAAATCCTTGGAGATGCTCAGATCCGTCTCCAGGCGGTCGAGCTCGTCGTCGGTGTCGGCGAAGACCGCCGCCACCCCCGCGAAGTCCTGCGGCAGCCCGGCGGCCGGCACGGCCCGTGCCTGCATGCTGAAGCTCATCGTCGTCCCCTCCCGCCGGGCCGCTGTGCGCAGGCCCCCTGCTCATGAACAGTAGGGGCGCCCACCGACAACGGCCCGCGCCGGATGAGCCCGGTGGGTGATCCGCCCCCACTACCGGTCCGCGTACCACGGCTTCAGAGCGTAAAGGCCGTTCATGGGCCCAACTCTTGTCCGGAGCGCCACTCTTCGACACGTGGCAGCTACTCGAATGCGCGCTGAGTCCCTGATGGCACAGGTGCCTGAGAGGCTGGGGGACATGACTGAGCCGTTGTGGCACACCGTGCACACCTACGAGCTGACCCCGACCGCCCGCGACGGGATCCGCGCCTTCCTCGACACCGCCTTCGAGGGTGGCTTCAGCGACGACGACTGGGACCACACCCTGGGCGGCATCCACGCCTACGCACGCGACGGCAGCGGGCTCCTCGCGCACGGCAGCGTCGTCCAGCGCCGGGTGATCCACGCCCACCGCTCGTACCGCATCGGATATGTCGAGGGCGTGGCGGTCCGCGCCGACCGGCGGCGTGAGGGGCTCGGCGACCGGGTGATGACGGCGCTGGAGCGGGTCATCGACGGGGCGTACGCCTTCGGGGCACTGTCCGCCACCGACACCGGGGCAGCGCTGTACGCGGCGCGCGGCTGGCAGGTTTGGCAGGGGCAGATCGGCGTGCAGGGGCTGAGCGGCGTGGTGCCGCTGCCGGACGAGGAGGGCAGCACGTACGTCCGTGGCGCGGCCGGACGCCCGCTGCCCTCCTCGTCCCGGAAGCTGATCTTCGACTGGCGTGACGGCGATGTGCTGTGACGGAACCCACCGCACCGCCCCCGCATCCCGGGCCGCGGGGGCACTGCAAGCAGGAGAGACGCGGCTGCAGCTGCTGAGGGCGATGGGCCTGCAGGACCTGACCGCGGGGGCGTGACCGTCAGGTCCTGACCGGTCAGCCGCTGATGCTCGCCGCCCCCGTCTCGATGTGGCCCGTGTACCGGCGCGACCATGTGCTGTCCGCGTCGGCCGTGACTGTGAAGTCGTACCAGCCGTTCTGCCCGGCGACGGCGTTGAAGTAGTCCTCCGTGGAACCGCCCGCGGGCACGGTGTACGTCCACGGTCTGTCGGCACGGTAGTTGTTCGATCCGAGGGTGAACTTCACCGCTGCGGTGGACGCGTTGGACAGCCGGAACCAGATGGCGGTCTTGCCGGTGTCCGGTGCGGCGGCGTACCGGGCGGCGACCTCCAGGCTCTTGCCGGCCTTCGTGGCGTCCCCGGTGAAGCGGCGAAGGAACCGGTTGGGGCCGGTCATGGTGATGTCGTACTTTCCGTCCCCGTACCCCGTACCGATGTTGAAGTAGTCGGACGCGGTCCCGCCCGCGTCGACCGTGTACTGCCAGGGTTCGGTCGAGCGGTACGCGGTCGGCTGGATCGAGAAGTGCGCGGCGCTCCTTGCGGGGGCGCCCTGGTTGGCCATGGAGAACCAGGCCAGGATCTTCCCGGCGGCACCGAACTCCAGCCGGTCCAGGTTCCCGTTC
Source organism: Streptomyces sp. NPDC002206 (assembly GCF_053593595.1). Classification (NCBI taxonomy): domain Bacteria; kingdom Bacillati; phylum Actinomycetota; class Actinomycetes; order Kitasatosporales; family Streptomycetaceae; genus Streptomyces; species Streptomyces sp. NPDC002206. The sequence continues at coordinate 181,620 of NZ_JBSFCW010000009.1, read as the reverse complement.
GTCTGGTACGGCAGTGCGCGGGCCGGGCGGGTGCCGGGCTCCTGTGCGGGCAGCGCGTTGGTCTGTGGGGCCGGGTTGGGCAGTGGGGCGCAGGTGCCGATGCCGATCACCTTGGCGGTGGAGGGCAGCGACGGCACTCCGTACACCGGATGCGCGAAGTCGAAGACACCGGTCAGGTCACCGGTGACCTTGCGGCGCCAGGCGCTGATGTTCGGGCAGGCGGCCGGCTTGCCGATGGCCGAGGTCCAGGTCTCCAGGAAGCGCAGCACCGAGGTGTGGTCGAAGACCTCGGAGCTGACCCAGCCGCCGCGGGTCCACGGCGACATCACCAGCATGGGGACGCGGAAGCCGAGGCCGTACGGGACGCCGTTCAGGAATTCACCGGCTGTGTTCGCGGGCGGTGCCGGGGGCGGTACATGGTCGAAGAAGCCGTCGTTCTCGTCGTAGTTGAGGAACATGACGGTCGAGTCGAAGACCTCGGGACTGGCGGCGAGCGCCCGGTACACCAGGTCGACGAAGTGCGCGCCGTCACCGGGCGGCGCGTAGGGGTGCTCGGAGAAGGCCTGGTTCGCCACCACCCAGGACACCTGGGGCAGCGTGCCGTTCAGGGTGTCGGCCCTGATGGCGGCGGCGATGTCGTCCGGTGTCGAGCCGGTGGTCGCGGGCACGGATGCCATGCCCCGGTCGTGCAGCGGGCTGCCGGGGGTGGCGTCGGTGAACTTCTTGAAGTAGGCGAGACCGTTGTCGCCATAGTTGTCCTGCGCGTTCTGGTAGACCTTCCAGCTGACCCCGGCGCGCTCCAGGGCCTCGGCGTACGTCTCCCAGGTCAGGCCCGACTCGTCGCCGCCGTCGTGGCTGGACGAGTCGACCTTGCCGCTCCACAGATAGGTCCGGTTGGGGCCGGTGGCGCTCAGGGTGGACGAGAAATAGCCGTCGCAGATCGTGTAGTTGTCGGCCAGCGCGTAGTGGTACGGGATGTCGCCGCGGTCGAGGTAGCCGAGTGTACGGACGTTGCCCACCCCCGACACCCAGCTGTCGAGCCGGCCCTTGTTCCACGCGGCGTGCTGGGAGGACCAGCTGTGCGGCAGATCGCCGTTGCACTGGGCGAGTGTCTCGCCGTCGGCGCCGCCCGCGGCGGGCGTGGCGCTCAGCTTCCACGGGTACTGGCGGCCGAGCCCGTTCGGCTGGTTGAAGACCGGCTGCCCGCCGGGGAGGGTGATCGCGGCCCGGTCGGAGAAGCCGCGCACCCCCTTGAGCCTGCCGAAGTAATGGTCGAAGCTGCGGTTCTCCTGCATCAGGATCACCACATGCTTCACATCGGTGATGGTCCCGGACGCTGAGGTGGCCGCAGCAGCGGCCGAAGCCGGTCCGGCCGCCCCGGGTATCGCGGCGCCCGCCGCCACACCCGCGCCCAGTGCCACAAAGCTTCTCCGACTGACCGGTCGCATCCGTCCGCCTTCGCCACGTGTGTGCCCCGGTGGCACACCGAGCGCAAGGGTCCCGGCGATGGCCGGCCGGGTCCAGAGATGTGCGGAGCGGAAATGGTGAACAGTCGGTCAACTTCTTGTCCGGGCCTGGGTGTCCGACGGTTCAGGCTCCGGTACGGATCAGCATCTTGCCGGTGTTCTCGCCCCGCAGCATCCCGAGGAACCCGTCCACCGTCCGCTCGATTCCGTCCACGATCGTGACGTCCGGTGTGATCAGCCCGCTCTGCAGGTGCGGGACGAGGAACTCCTCCAACTTGTCCTGCACATGCGGGTAGTTGCGGACGAGCACCCCTTCGAGCCGCAGGCTCCTGCCCACCACGTCGTACAGGTTGCGCGGGGCGGCCGGCGGCCGGTCGGCGGAGTGGTACTGGGTGATCGCACCCACCCAGGCGATACGTCCGTGGTCGCGCAGCGCGGAGATCCCGCCCTCCAGATGGTCCCCGCCCACGTTGTCCACGAACGCGTCGATCCCGTCGGGCGCCGCCTTCGCCAGCAGCTCGCCGACGGGTCCGTCGTGGTAGTCGAAGGCCGCGTCGAAGCCGACGTTCTCGGTGAGGTGGGCGGCCTTGGCCGCCGAGCCCGTGCTGCCGATGATCCGGTCGGCGCCGAGCAGCCGGGCGATCCGCCCCACCGCTGTGCCGACCCCGCCCGCCGCTGCCGAGACGAACAGATCCTGTCCCGCCCGGAACTCCAGCGTCCGCGTGACGGCGACATAGGCGGTCAGCCCGGTGCCGCCGAGGATCGACAGATGCGCGGCGAGCGGCACACCTGCGTACCGCGGAAGCTTTCGCGCATCCGGGGTGCCGAGCGTGACCAGTGCGTGGCTGCGCCAGCCGTGCCGGTGGTAGACCAGATCGCCCTCGGCCAGCGCCGGGTCGCGGGAGGCAATCACCCGCCCGACGGTCCGGCCCTCCAGCGGGGTGCCGAGCTCCCAGCCGCCGTCCATCTCCTCGCGGTGGTACGGATCGACGGACAGGTACAGATTCTCCACCAGGGCCTCGCCCGGGCCGGGGGAGGGCAACGGGGACTCGATGAAGGAGAAGAGGTCGGCCGTCGGGAAACCCTGGGGTCGTGCGGTCTGCTGGATGATCGTCTGCGTGGTCGTCATGGCAGTGACGCTAGGAAGGAATCGATGAGCCCGGCAGTGGGTTGCGTCGATGGAAAGACCTTTTCCATGAGCAGCTTTCACGGAACGTCATGAGCGACCGGGGGACCGACCGGATGACCGACCTCGCCCCGCACGAGCTGCGGGTACTCGTCGCTGTGGAGAACGCCGGCAGTTTCTCCGCCGCCGCCCAGGTGCTCGGCATGACCCAGTCCGCCGTCTCCCATTCCGTACGTACCAGTGAGCGCCGGATCGGGGCTGTGCTCTTCGACCGGGGCCGCCTGGGCGCCAGACCCACGCCGGCGGGCGTCGGCGCGGTCGCCCATGCGCGGCGCATCCTGCGGCTGCTGGAGGTGATGGGCGCCGAGGCGCGCGGGGCGGCGGCCGGTCCGGCGGGGACGGACACGGTGGCCGGACCGCTGCGGATCGCAGCCTTCCGCAGTGCGGCGCTCTTCCTGCTGCCGCCCGCGCTGGAGCGGCTCAGGGCCCGCCACCCCGGGATCGAACCGGTGGTGCGGGTGGTGCGCGAGATGGGGCGCGGGACGGCGGGCGAGGTGCTCGACGGGCGCGCCGATCTGGGGATTGCGACGATCGGGACGAGTTCCCCCGTACCGAAGGAGCTGGTCGGCGGGGTGCTGCTGGAGGAGGAGTACGCGCTGGTGCACCCGGTCGGCCATCCGGCACCGCGCTCGCTTCCGCTGGTCGACTGGGCGGAGAACTGCACCTCGTACACCCGGGACTGGTGGGCCGCGCAGGAATGGATCCCTGCGGCGACGGTGGAGGCCGAGGACGACGGAGCGGTGCTCTCGATGGTGTCCCGTGGTCTCGGAATGGCGATCATGCCGCAGCTGTCCCTGGAGGGAGTACCCGACAACGTCGAGATCACCGCTCTCGGACCGGAACGGCCGACTCGGTCCGTCGGCTATGTCACCACCCCTGAGCAGGCACGATCCCTGGCCGTGCGGGCCCTGATCCGGGAACTGCGGGCGGGCGGGGCCAAACCCCCGTCTCAGATAGTAGGAAGTCCGAGTAATTGTGGAGACAGACCGGCCGGGCTGCCCTAGCTTTGTAGAAGCCGAACGTCTCGCTAGATCCAGCGACTGGCGGTCGTGAGCACGTGCCCCGATGCAGGCAACCCCTGCGGCATCGCTCCCCGCCCCTTCCGGCGCCTCGAAATCCCGATCTCGAAATCACGTTCACGATTTTTCGATCTCGAAATCCTCGCGATCTCAAGGAGTCGATCCACCATGGCCGAGACGACTGTCCGCCGCGTCCGTCACACCCACCGCCCGACCGAGTCGGAGCGCCAGAATGCCGCCGCCGCCCTGCAGCGAGCCCTCGACCGCAGGGACAACGGCGGCTCCACCGGTCACTGAGACCGGCGGGGTTCAGCTCATCCGCGGCTGATCTCGAAGTGGTCGATGCGCTCGCCCGACTCGGCGAGCGCAGTGACCTTCATCCGGGCGTGCCGTCCGGGCTCGACCTCGACCGCGAGGAACGAGAAGCCGGTGTAGCGCACCCGCGACCACTCCACGGTCTCGGTGGCCCTGCCGCCGCCCTTGACCACGTGGTACGTGTTCACGCTCTCCTGGTCCGCGACGTGCCCCTCGTACGTGTCCGGCGCCGGGAAGTTGTACAGCGCCTTGCCCGCGCCGCCCGCCGTGACGTACACGATGCCGTCCCGCGTCGGGTCGGTGCGCTCGCCGATCGGCACCTTCCGCGCGACCGCGTTCTTCAGGATCGCGTCGGTGCGCTCGTAGACGTGGTTGTGGCCATTGATGACCAGGTCCACCTGGTGCTTCTCGAAGAGCGGCACCCAGGCGTCCCGCACCCCGCCGTCCGAGGCGTGCGCGTTGGTCGTCGAGAAGGCGCAGTGGTGGAAGAACACGACGATGAAGTCGACGTCGTGACGGGCCCGCAGCTCACCGAGGCGCCGGTCGAGCCAGCGGGTCTGCCCGCCGTCGCTGATCCCGAAGTTGGCGGGGATCTCGTACGAGACGTCGTTGGCGTCGAGCGCGACCACGCCGACATTGCCGTGCACGAACGAGTAGGCGCCGGGCTGGCCCACCGGGTCGGGGCCGTTGTCCGGCAGCGACCAGCGGGCGTTCTGGCCGCCGTAGCCGTCCGGCGAGTACCAGGCCTCCATGTCGTGGTTGCCGGTGGTCACCATCCACGGCACGGTCTTCGACACGGTTTCCGTCTGCGCCAGGAACTGGTCCCAGGTGCGGGCGTCGTACGTGTCGCTCGACTGGCCGGAACCGGACGGGTCGGCGTAGCAGATGTCGCCCGCGTGCAGGTGGAAGGCCGGGTTCTGGCCCAGGATCAGCTGGTCGTTGCCGAGGGCGTGGTAGCTGACGCCCTGGTCGCCGAAGGCCGTGAAGGTGAAGGGCTCGGCGTGCGAGGGCGCGGTGGTGAAGGTGCCGAGAGTGCCCAGGTTGCGGGTGTCGGCCGGGTCGAAGCCGTCGTGGCCGACGCCGTAGTAGTACGTCGTGCCGGGCTGCAGCCGGTCCAGTCCCGCGTGTATGTAGAACTGCTCGGCGGCCGCGATCTTGCCGTCGTTCAGCAGCGGGGTCGTCAGATGCCGCACCTCGGCGTCGATCTTCCGGCTCAGCGCCCACGGCTTGAGCCCGATCCGGATGTACGGGCGCCCGACGGCGAACGGAACCTGCCAGGAGATCCGCATCTGGGTCTTCGGGTCGGCGCCGTACGCGAGATGCCGGCCGAACGGGGCGACCAGCGAACCGTCCACCTGAGTGGAGGAGTTGCGCGAGGAGAGCACGGTGGGCGCGGCGTAGGCGGGCGAGGCGGCGAGCCCGGTGGAGAGGCCGGCGCCGACGACGGCGGCGGTCGCCGCACCGGCGCGGAGCGCGCCACGCCGGGTGAGCCGGGTACGCAGATAGTCGTGTTGCTCAGCCATGCTCATTCGGTCGGCGAGCTTCTCGGGAATGCCGAAGCGAGGGATGTCCATGGCCAGAACATCCACCCGTCGGCTGACGCCTTCTCGTCGAGTGGGTGAACGGTACACGTACAGCTCCCCATGTGTCCGTATGGTGGACGTGAAATGTCATGGGGTGGGACGAGCAGTAAGGTGCCGACATGTCTCGCAGCATCAATCTCGCAGTGATCCCTGGTGACGGTATCGGCCAGGAGGTCGTGGCTCAGGGCCTCAAGGTCCTCAATGCTGTTCTCCCGCAGGATGTGAAGCTGGAGACCAAGGAGTTCGACTTCGGCGCCAAGCGGTACCACGCGACCGGTGAGACCCTCACCGACGCGGACGTCCAGGCGCTCAAGCAGCACGACGCAATCCTGCTCGGCGCGATCGGTGACCCCTCGGTCCCGTCCGGTGTCCTGGAGCGCGGCTTCCTGCTGAAGCTCCGTTTCCTCTTCGACCACCATGTGAACCTGCGGCCGTCGAAGCTCCTTCCGGGTGTCGCGACCCCGCTCAAGGGTCAGCCGGAGATCGACTTCGTCGTGGTCCGTGAGGGCACCGAGGGCCCGTACACCGGCAACGGCGGCTCGATCCGTACCGGCACCCCGCACGAGGTCGCCACCGAGGTCTCGGTCAACACCGCGTTCGGCGTCGAGCGTGTGGTCCGTGACGCGTTCGCCCGCGCCCAGGCCCGCCCGCGCAAGAAGCTGACGCTGGTCCACAAGAACAACGTGCTGGCCTATGCCGGGCATCTGTGGACCAACATCTTCAACAAGGTCGCGGCCGAGTTCCCGGACGTCACCACCGACTACCTGCACGTGGACGCGGCGACGATCTTCCTCGTCACGCAGCCCGAGCGGTTCGACGTGATCGTCACCGACAACCTCTTCGGCGACATCATCACCGACCTCGCCGCGGCCGTCTCCGGCGGCATCGGCGTCGCGGCCTCGGGCAACATCAACCCGAGCGGCGAGTTCCCCTCGATGTTCGAGCCGGTCCACGGCTCCGCCCCGGACATCGCGGGCCAGGGCAAGGCCGACCCCACCGCCACGATCCTCTCCGTCGCCCTCCTGCTGCGCCACCTCGGCTACGAGGCCGAGGCCGTGCGCATCGAGGGCGCCGTCTCCGCCGACCTCGCGGAGCGTGGCGACACCACTCGTACGACCTCGGAAATCGGCGACGCGCTCGCGGTACGCGTAGCGAGCTGACCCGACGACTCCATTTCGAAGCCGCCGGGTCGCAACCGCACCCGGCGGCTTCTCCTGCGTGGTCCCGGGTGCCACCATCGATCCCTGGACCGCAATCACGTCATTTCGTGCACGGCCCCCCTCGGGCGATAATCGAACGGGGCCGTGGCTTGTGATAAAGCTCGGACGTCCTAGCACCTGTCTGACAGGAGCGGCGTGAACGCGGTCCCTCACACACAAAACCGGTGAAGGACACGCACTCATGACGACGCCCACGATCGAGCTCAAGCCTTCTTCCACCCCGCTGTCCGACGCGGAGCGCGAGGCGATCCTGGCCAACCCCGGATTCGGCCGCTACTTCACCGATCACATGGTGATCATCAAGTGGACCGAAGGCCGCGGCTGGCACGACGGCCAGCTCGTCCCCTACGGCCCGCTGTCGATCGACCCCGCCACCAACGTCCTGCACTACGCGCAGGAGATCTTCGAGGGGCTCAAGGCCTACCGTCAGCCCGACGGATCGGTGGCCACGTTCCGCCCCGAGGCCAACGCCAAGCGGTTCCAGCGCTCCGCGCACCGTCTGGCCATGCCCGAGCTGCCGGTGGAGACGTTCATCGAGGCGTGCGACGTGCTGGTCCAGCAGGACAAGGCATGGGTTCCGGCGCACGGCGGCGAGGAGTCGCTCTACCTGCGCCCGTTCATGATCGCGTCCGAGGTCGGCCTCGGTGTCAAGCCCGCCAACGAGTACCTCTTCATCGTCATCGCCTCGCCCGCCGGCGCCTACTTCCCCGGCGGTGTGAAGCCGGTCTCCATCTGGCTCTCCGAGAACCGGGTCCGCGCCGTCCCCGGCGGCATGGGCGACGCCAAGACCGGCGGCAACTACGCCGCGTCCCTCCTCGCCCAGGCCGAGGCCGCCGAGCAGGGCTGCGAGCAGGTTGCCTACCTCGACGCGGTCGAGCACAAGTGGGTCGAGGAACTCGGTGGCATGAACCTGTACTTCGTGTACGGGAACAAGATCGTCACCCCGGCGCTGACCGGCTCGCTGCTCGCCGGTGTCACCCGTGACTCGCTGCTCCGGGTCGCCCGTGACCTCGGCTACGAGTCCGAGGAGAGCCGCGTCTCCATCGACCAGTGGCGCGCCGACACCGAGAACGGCACCCTCACCGAGGTCTTCGCCTGCGGCACCGCCGCTGTCATCACCCCCGTCGGCATCGTCAAGTCCGCGGGCGGCGAGTGGACCCAGAGCGACGGCAAGCCCGGCGAGGTCACGATGAAGTTGCGCGACCGGCTCCTCGACGTCCAGCGCGGTATCGCGGAGGACACCCACGGCTGGATGCACCCGCTCGGGTGATTCACGGTCCCGTACGACTTCGCCCGCCCCGGCAGCCGCCGGGGCGGGCGAAGTCGTTTTTGGGCGCGGCCGCCCCGCGTGCCGGCCGCCCGCGCTGACGGTTTTCGGTACGAGGTCGCGCGGAGCGCTGCACCGGTTCCCGGACGGTGCCGACTCGGCGCTGTTCCATCGGCTGGGCCACCCCTGTCCGACAGTTTGAGTGTCGCTCTAAGTGATGCCGAGTTGCTGCCACATCCATGGTTTTCATACGGGGGATTCATGATTAGAGTGATGCTCAAACAGGAGGTGTGGTGACGTGCGACTGACCCCGACCGAGCGTGACCGGCTGCTGCTCTTCGGCGCCGCCGAACTGGCACGGGCGCGCCGCGCGCGTGGCCTGAGGCTCAATATCCCCGAGGCGACCGCGCTCATCGCGGACACCGTCTGCGAGGCGGCCCGGGACGGGCGGCGGCTCGCGGAGGCGATCGAGGCCGCGCGCAGCGTGCTGGGCCCCGACGACGTCCTGCCCGGCGTCGCGGACGTGGTCACCGAGGTGCATGTGGAGGCCGTCTTCGACGACGGATCCCGGCTCGCCGTCGTCTCCGACCCCATAGGTGCCGGCACCGGAGTCCGGCCGGCGGACGCCGTGCCCGGCGCCGTGCTGCCCGCACCACCGCACGCCGAGCCCCGGCCCGAATTGCGGCTGACCGTGCGCAACACCGCGACCGTCCCGGTCAGCGTCACCTCGCACTTCCACTTCTTCGAGGCCAACCCGCGGCTCGACTTCGACCGGGCCGCGGCGTACGGAATGCGGCTGTGCGTCCCTGCCGGAGCGTCGGTCCGCTTCGATCCGGGCGGCGAGACCGAGGTCGGCCTGCTGCCGATCGGCGGCGCCCGGATCGCGATCGGCTTCGCGGGTCTGGTCGACGGTCCGCTGGACGCGCCCGGAGCGAAGGAAGAGGCCCTGCGACGTGCGGCGGCCTGCGGCTATCTCGGAGCGGAGAACGCCTGATGGACCCCTACGCATACGCATCGGTCCACGGGCCGCGCGCCGGCGACCGGGTCGTCCTAGGCGACTCCGGCCTGGTGGTGCGCGTCGAGTCGGACGCGCAGGCGCCCGGCGACGAGTTCCTGGCCGGCTTCGGCAAGACCGCGCGCGACGGCCTGCATCTCAAGGCCGCCGCCGTACGCGACACCTGTGACGTCGTCATCAGCAATGTGCTGGTCATCGACGCGGCGCTGGGCATCCGGAAGGTCTCCATCGGCATCCGCGAAGGCCGGATCTGCTCGATCGGACGGGCCGGGAACCCGGACACGCTCGACGGCGTGGACGTCGTCGTCGGCACGGGCACCACGATCGTGTCCGGCGAGGGCATGATCGCGACGGCCGGCGCCGTCGACACCCATGTCCATCTGCTGTCGCCGCGCATCATGGAGGCCTCGCTCGCCTCCGGTGTCACCACCGTCATCGGCCAGGAGTTCGGCCCCGTCTGGGGCGTCGGTGTCAACTCGCCGTGGGCGCTGCGCCACGCCTTCAACGCCTTCGACGCCTGGCCGGTCAACATCGGCTTCCTGGCCCGCGGTTCGTCCTCCCACGACGCGCCGCTTGTGGAGGCGCTCGCGGAAGGCGGCGCGTCCGGCTTCAAGGTGCACGAGGACATGGGCGCGCACACCCGGGCGCTCGACACGGCCCTGCGGGTCGCCGAGGAGCACGACGTACAGGTCGCCCTCCACAGCGACGGGCTGAACGAATGCCTTTCCGTCGAGGACACCCTGCGCGTCCTGGACGGCCGGACGATCCACGCCTTCCACATCGAGGGCTGCGGCGGCGGGCACGTACCGAACGTCCTCAAGATGGCGGGCGTCCCGAACGTGATCGGCTCGTCCACCAATCCGACCCTTCCGTTCGGCCGGGACGCGGTCGCCGAGCACTACGGGATGATCGTCTCCGTACACGACCTCAAGACCGACCTGCCCGGGGACGCCGCCATGGCACGGGACCGGATCAGGGCAGGGACGATGGGTGCCGAGGACGTGCTGCACGACCTCGGCGCGATCGGCATCACCTCGTCGGACGCCCAGGGGATGGGGCGCGCGGGCGAGACCGTACGCCGCACCTTCGCCATGGCCGGGAAGATGAAGGCCGAGCTGGGTCCGATGGAGGGCGACGGCGCGCACGACGACAACGCCCGGGTGCTGCGCTACATGGCAAAGCTGACGATCAACCCCGCCATCGCACACGGTCTCTCGCACGAGATCGGATCGATCGAGGTGGGCAAGCTCGCCGACATCGTGCTCTGGAAGCCGCAGTACTTCGGTGCCAAGCCGCAGCTCGTGCTGAAGTCGGGTTTCCCGGCCTACGGAGTGACGGGCGACCCCAACGCCGCGACCGACACCTGTGAACCCCTCGTCCTGGGACCGCAGTTCGGAGCGTACGGAGCGACCCCCGCGGACCTCTCGGTGGCCTTCGTGGCAAAGGCCGCGACCGAGCTGGGCTCCGACCTGATGCCGACGCGACGGCGCAGGGTCGCCGTACGCGGCACCCGCGGGATCGGCCCGGCCGATCTCCGGCTCAACTCCCGTATCGGGGACGTGGCGGTGGACGGGCACAGCGGCCTGGTCACGCTGGACGGTGACCCGGTGCGCTCCGGACCCGCCGAATCGATCTCCCTCAACCGCCTCTATTTCCTGTAAGAACGAGGAGTCCGACGACATGACCTTCCGTATGCCGCCCGAGTGGGCCCCGCACGAGCGCACCTGGATGGCCTGGCCGGGCCCCAACGTCACGTTCACCGGTGACGACCTCGCCGAGTCCCGCAGGGCATGGGCCTCGGTGGCCCGCGCCGTACGCCGCTTCGAGCCGGTCACCATGGTCGTCGGTCCCGGTCAGGCGAAGGGCGCCCGCGCCGCACTCGGACCGGACATCGACCTGGTCGAGCGCGAACTGGACGACGCCTGGATGCGTGACATCGGTCCGACGTTCGTCACCGACGGCAGCCGACTGGCCGCCGTGGACTGGGTCTTCAACGGCTGGGGCGCACAGGACTGGGCGACCTGGGAACACGATGCGAAGATCGCCCGCCATGTCGCGGATCTCGCGGGGGTCCCCGTGCACAGTTCGCCGCTGGTCAACGAGGGCGGCGGCATCCACGTCGACGGCGAGGGCACCGTCCTGCTCACCGAGACCGTCCAGCTCGGCAAGGAACGCAACCCGGGCTGGACCAAGGAAATGGTCGAGGCCGAGATCCACGCCAGGCTGGGCACCACGAAGGCGATCTGGCTGAAGTGCGGTCTGACCGGCGACTACCCGCCGCACGGCTTCGGCACCCTCGGCCATGTCGACATCGTCGCCGCGTTCGCCGGCCCCGGAGTCGTCGTCGTCCACACCCAGCCGGACCCGTCCCACCCCGACCACGAACTCTGCAAGGAGAACGTGGAGATGCTCAGGTCCCGGACCGACGCCCGGGGCCGTCCCCTGGAGGTCGTCGAGGTCCCTGCCCCGACCGTGGTGCGGGACGAGGACGGTCACTGGGTCGACTACTCGTACATCAACCACTACGTCTGCAACGGCGGCGTGGTGCTGTGCGGCTTCGACGACCCCCGTGACGAGATCGCCGCGGGTATCTTCCGCCGCCTGTACCCCGAGCGGACCGTGACCCTGGTCGACGCACGTACGATCTTCGCGGGTGGTGGAGGCATCCACTGCATCACGCAGCAGCAGCCGAGGGTCTGATGGATTCCGTGGAGAGCAACGTCCAGCACGCCGTACAGGGCCAGGCGCTCCGGCGCATCCACCCGGTGCCGGACGGCTGGACCGCGGGAGCCCTCCGATGACCCCCGCCCCGCGCCGCCGCAACACCGCCCCGCCCCGGGAGGAGGTGCTGGCCGCCGCCATGGCGACCATCGCCGAACGCGGTCTGGACGGCCTCACCATGGCCGGTCTCGGCCGTGAGGTCTCCATGAGCAGCGGGCATCTCCTCTACTACTTCCGTACCAAGGACGAGCTGCTGCTGCAGGCCCTGGAGTGGAGCGAGGGAAGGCTCGGCGTACAGCGGAGCGAACTGCTGGCCCGGCAGACCCCGGTCCGCGAGCGGCTCGACGCGTACGTCGATCTCTACATCCCCGACGGTCACCGCGATCCGCACTGGACGCTCTGGCTGGAGGTCTGGAACCGCTCGCAGAACGCCGACGCCGACGCGCGTGCCCGGCAGGCCGCCATCGAGCGGGCCTGGCACCGGGACCTGGTGGCGCTGCTGGCGGAGGGCGCCTCGCGCGGGGAGTTCCGGGCCGTCGACGCCGAACGGTACGCGACCCGGCTGCGCGCCCTGCTCGACGGGTTCAGCATCCATGTGGCGATCGGTCTGCCGGGCACCGACCGGGGCGGAATCCTCGCCCACGTACGGGAGTTCCTGGACGAGTCGCTCGCCTGATGACGCCGCCGGTCACCGCTGGGGCAGCCGGCTGCGCATCCGCGCGAGTGCCTCCTCGGCGCCCTGGTGGATCTGCTGCTCCACCTCGGGCGGGCCGGACAGATAGCTGGTCATTACGGTGGCGCCGGTGCGGCCGGTCAGCAGCACATAGCGGATGTCCGCCGCCGAGCCGTCGTTGTACGTGACCAGCGTGCCCTGCTCGGACACCAGGTCGTCGAAGCCGGGCAGGTCCGGCGGGGCGGTCTCGCGGATGTCCTTCCAGCGGGCCTTGCCGTCCTGTTGGTTCGGGCAGCGGCCGACGGCGTTCTTGCCGTCGGTCAGGAACTTCTTCGCGGTGGCGGTGTCCGCGTACACCCGGATCTGGGAGAGCCCGTTCTCGTAGGGCGCGGCCTTCTGGGACCGCCGTCCGACTGAGGCCGGCGTGCCCGTCCTGCTCGGCTTCGCGACGAGTGTGCAGTTCTCCTGCACCACCGTCTCCGCCAGCGGATCCTGTTCGTACGGAGTGGACTTGACGAACCCGGGGCCCCAGTCCGCGGGGGGCAGCGCGGCGGTCCGCACGACCCTGTGGGCCTGCGGGGTCGTGGTCGCGCCGGTGCCCGCAGGCGTCGAGGAGCCGCCGGCCGGGTTGCCGCCGCCGATGGCGCGCAGCAGCACGATCAGCCCCAGCGCCACCACCACCGCCGCGCCGACGGCGATCAGCACCAGAGTGCGGCGGGAGCGCCGGCCGGCCGGACCCCGGCCCGAACCGTCACCCGGTCCCGGTCCCGGTCCCAGTCCCGGCCGGGGTCCGGGACCGGGCGGGGGCGGGGGCGGTGGCGACAGCGGCCCGGACGGCGGGCCGGTGGGCGGCTGCGAGGTCACCGTGGATCCCTATCACCGGCAATCGCGCCGCCCCGCCGCCGATCGGGTGGACCGGACCGCCGTCGCCGCGGCTGTTCGCCCGGCCGAGAACGCAACGCACGTAAGTACGCATGATCGTTGCCCTATGCACTCTTGTTACGTTCCTGGCCGTTGGGGCACGGTGACGGACCATGGGACGAGAGCAGTGGAAGAAAATCTGGGTCGGCTCGGCCGGCAACATGGTCGAGTGGTTCGACTGGTTCGTGTACGCGACCTTCGCGGTCTACTTCGCGGATTCGTTCTTCCCCGAAGGCAATGAGACCGCGAATCTCATGAACACCATGGGCATCTTCGCCGTCGGCTTCTTCATGCGGCCGGTCGGCGGCTGGCTGCTCGGCCGGATCGGTGACCGCCAGGGACGCAAGGCCGCGCTGACCCTCACCGTCACCCTCATGTCTGCCTCCGCGATCCTCATCGCCATCGCGCCGACCTACGCCGTGGCGGGGTACGGAGGCGTCGCCGTCCTGCTGGTGGCCCGGCTCCTCCAGGGTCTCTCGGTCGGCGGCGAGTACGCAGCCAGCGCCACCTACCTCACCGAGGCGTCGGCACCCCACCGGCGCGGCTTCGCCTCCAGCTTCCAGTACGTGTCCATGACCGCAGGACAGCTCGTCGGCCTCGGCCTGCAGATCGTCCTGCAGCGCAACATGTCCGACGCGGCGCTGCACAGCTGGGGCTGGCGCATCCCGTTCGTCGTCGGTGCGCTCGGCGCGGCCATCGTCTTCTATCTGCGCCGCTCCATGCTGGAGACCGAGGTGTACGCCGAGTCAGGCGCGGCCGCCCAGCAGGACCGGGGCACGCTGAAGGTGCTGTGGAAGCACAAACGCGAGGCGTTCCTGGTGATGGCGCTGACCATGGGCGGAACCGTTGCGTACTACACGTACACGACCTACCTCACCAAGTTCCTCTCCAAGAGCGCCGGCATGGAGAAGTCCACCGCCTCGCTCGTCAGCTTCTGCGCCCTGTTCGTCTTCATGTGCATCCAGCCGCTGGCCGGCATGGTCTCCGACCGGGTCGGCCGCCGCCCGCTGCTGATCACCTTCGCCGTGGGCTCCACCTTCCTGACCGTGCCGATCATGACGATGCTCAAGAACGCGGGGACCTTCTGGCCCGCGTTCGGCCTGGCGCTGCTCGCTCTGGTCGTCGTCACCGGCTACACCTCGATCAACGCCTGCGTGAAGGCCGAGCTCTTCCCGACCGGCATCCGCGCACTCGGTGTCGCCCTCCCGTACGCCCTCGCCAACGCCCTCTTCGGCGGCACCGCCGAATACGTGGCGCTCTGGTTCAAGGACGCGGGCATCGAGTCGGGCTTCTACTGGTACGTGGCGGGCTGCGCCGCGGTCTCCCTCGTCGTCTATCTGACGATGCGCGAGACCCGCGACATCGACCTGGGCCGGGTCGGCGCGGCCGACCGGAGGGCCAGGCAGGCGACGGAGCCGTCCCGGGCGACGAGCGTCACGCCCGCATCCTGAGACGGGCGACGGCACGGAGGCAGTGCTGTGCGAGACTGCCTCCGTGTCCTTGTTCGTCATGATTATTGGCAACAGGCGCGCCGGTCCGCAGTGACCGTCCCGTACCACCAGATGCGGAGCGGCCACCGTGCCCCAGACCCGCGCGCAGACCTCTCGCACCCGCGAGGGGTTTTTTCGTTTTCCGGCCCTCACCTCGGCCGGGCCGATGCGCGCGCGATGATGGGGGCAAGTGGAGCCCGATCGTCCGGATCCACTCATCCGACAGGAGTCAGATCAGCATGACCACCAAGGCCAAGGCCACCGATGACAGCTTCCATGTCTTCGACACCACACTGCGCGACGGTGCACAGCGTGAAGGCATCAACCTGACGGTCGCGGACAAGCTGACCATTGCCCGGCACCTGGACAACTTCGGCGTGGGCTTCATCGAGGGCGGCTGGCCCGGAGCCAACCCCCGCGACACGGAGTTCTTCGCCCGCGCCCAGCAGGAGATCGAGTTCAAGAACGCCGAGCTGGTCGCCTTCGGTGCGACCCGCAGGGCGGGCGGCAAGGCCTCCGAGGACCCGCAGGTCAAGGCGTTGCTGGAGTCGGGCGCCCCGGTGATCACGCTGGTCGCCAAGTCGCACGACCGGCATGTGGAACTCGCCCTGCGCACCACGCTCGACGAGAACCTGGAGATGGTCCGCGACACCGTCTCCTACCTGCGCGAGCAGGGCCGCCGGGTCTTCGTCGACTGCGAGCACTTCTTCGACGGCTACCGCGCCAATCCCGAGTACGCCAAGGACGTCGTCCGGGCTGCCTCCGAGGCCGGTGCCGATGTCGTCATCCTCTGCGACACCAACGGCGGGATGCTCCCCGCCCAGATCCAGGCCGTCGTCTCCACCGTCCTCGCCGACACCGGCGCCCGGCTCGGTATCCACGCCCAGGACGACACCGGCTGCGCGGTCGCCAACACCCTGGCCGCCGTCGACGCGGGCGCGACGCACGTGCAGTGCACCGCGAACGGCTACGGCGAGCGGGTCGGCAACGCCAACCTCTTCCCCGTCGTCGCCGCCCTGGAACTGAAGTACGGCAAGGCCGTCCTCCCCGACGGCGCGCTCGCCGACATGACCCGCGTCTCGCACGCCATCGCCGAGGTCGTCAACCTCACGCCCTCCACGCACCAGCCCTATGTGGGTGTCTCCGCCTTCGCCCACAAGGCCGGGCTGCACGCCTCCGCCATCAAGGTCGACCCGGACCTCTACCAGCACATCGACCCGGCGCTGGTCGGCAACACCATGCGGATGCTCGTCTCCGACATGGCGGGCCGCGCCTCCATCGAGCTCAAGGGCAAGGAGCTCGGCATCGACCTCGGGGGCGACCGCGAGCTCGTCGGGCGCGTCGTCGAGCGGGTCAAGGAGCGTGAGCTCCAGGGCTACACGTACGAGGCCGCCGACGCCTCCTTCGAACTGCTGCTGCGCGCCGAGGCCGAGGGCCGGGTGCGCCGCTACTTCCGTACGGAGTCCTGGCGCGCGATCGTCGAGGACCGCCCCGACGGCACCCACGCCAACGAGGCGACCGTGAAGCTCTGGTCCAAGGGCGAGCGTCTCGTCGCCACGGCCGAGGGCAACGGCCCGGTCAACGCACTCGACCGGGCGCTGCGCGTCGCCCTGGAGCGGATCTACCCGCAGCTCGCCAAGTTGGAGCTGGTCGACTACAAGGTCCGCATCCTGGAGGGCCGCACCGGCACCGAGTCCACCACCCGGGTGCTCATCACCACGGGCGACGGCACCGGCGACTGGGCGACCGTCGGCGTCGCGGAGAACGTCATCGCGGCCTCCTGGCAGGCACTGGAGGACGCGTACACCTACGGCCTGCTGCGGGCCGGGGTCGAGCCCACGGAGTAGCCGGCCCGGCCAGGGGCGGACCCACGGAGCAGTCTCCGCGGGCCCGCCCCTCCCCCCGGACAGATCGGCCCCGTTACTGGAGATGCCACTTCTGGTTGGCGGCTCCGGTGCAGGTCCAGATCTGGGCGCGGGCCCCGTTCGCCGTCGACTGGTCGGTGATGTCCAGACACTTGTCCGCGGCCGTGTTGACGACGTCACCCGTCGAGGAGTTGTACGTCCAGCGCTGCGCCGACGAACCGTTGCAGGTGTACAGCTGCACTTTTGCTCCGTTGGCCGTCGACGCGGACGTCACATCCAGGCAGGAGCCCAACGCCTGGATGGAACCGTCCGCTGCGACCGTCCAGCGCTGCGCCGCCGAGCCGTTGCAGTCATAGAGCTGGACGGCCGTCCCGTCGGCACTGCTGCCGCCCGCGACGTCCAGGCACTTGCCCGCAGGGCCCGAGAAGACGCCCGAGGTGCCGGTGGAGCCGGACGGACTGCCGGACCAGGTGAAGGTCGCCGAGGTGCGCCCCGGCAGCGAGTAGGTGAACTTCTGGCCGCCCCAGTTGACGGTGGCCTGCTGCGCCGACGTACCGCCGTTGTACGCGATCAGCGCCTTCGAACCGTCCGGGTTGCGCCAGGCCACATTGGGCACGGTGGAGCTGGCCGTCGAGGCGATCCGCTGGGCGCCGGGCCGGACGAACTTCGTCAGATGACCCATCGTGTAGTACTCGACGTTGTAGTCGACCTGCCCGCTCCTGCTGTCCCCGTTGTGCACGGTGATCAGCCCGTCGCAGGTGCCGCAACCGCCGTTGTGCGGGCCCCGGTTCTGGTCCACGGCCAGGGACCACTTGGTCACCGACTTCGCCCAGTTGCGGGTGTAGTCGACGATGTTGAGCATGTCCTCGCGCTGCTGGTCGGCGATCCAGGTGCCGCCCGAGTGCTCGGTCTGGAAGGCGTCCATCGTCGGGTACTGGTTGTGCACGGTGGTCTGCTTGGTGACGTCACCGCCGTAGCCGTGCCAGGCGACCCCGCCGAAGTTCGGGTGGTTGCGTACCGCCGGGTCGTCCACCGTGGCCGCCGCGTAGGCGTCGTAGGTGTCCCAGTTCCAGTCGTGGGCGAGGACCTTGGTGGCGAGCCCCGCGGACTGGAGTTTGGGCAGCAGTTCGCTCTTGGTGAAGTAGGCGAGCCCCGAGCCGTTCCAGCTCATCGACGGATAGCCGGAACAGCAGGTCGGCTCGTTCTGCGCGGTGACGTAGTCGACCGGAATGCCCTGGTCCCTGTACGCCTGGAGGTACTTCACGAAGTAGTTGGCGTAGGCGCCGTAGTTCTCCGCCTTCAGCCAGCCGCCGTTCAGCTGGCCGCTGTCCTTCATCCAGGCCGGCGCGGTCCACGGCGACGCGACCGTCGTCAGCGCCGGGTTGAGCTGCTTGGCCTGCTCGGTCAGCGGGAGCACGTCCTCCAGATCATGTGCGATCGAGAATTTCGCCAGCGACGGGTCGGTCTGGCCGGACGGTACGTCGTCGTACGTGTAGCCGGTTCTGGCGAGGTCCGATCCGCCCATCGGATTGCGTACGAACGAGAGCCCGATGCCCTCGGTGGGGGAGAAGAGCTTCTTCATCGTCGCGTCGCGGGTCGCCTGGCTGAGCGCCCCGCTGCTCTTCATCAAGTACGCGGCCGTGTCGGTGAACGAGGCGCCGCCGCCCGTGAACGTCTGGTAGCGGGTGTTCTCGTCGACCGTGATGTTCGTACCGCTGCCACTGTTACCGGAGCCGAAGGCGACCGGGGTCTGTGCCTCCAGGCCGCGGGTGACATGCCGGCCACCGGCGTCGTCCGTCGTGGTCAGCGCGATGTTCACGGTCTCACCGGCGGCCTGCGCCGTACCGGACGAGAGCCCGCTGAGACCCGCGGTCGCGAGCACTGCGGCGACCAGCGCGCGAGCCGCTCTGCTTGATCTGATCATGGGCTGCTGCCTTTCTCGGCAGGGACTGTGGGGGAGTTGCCGTCGATCGAGGCGTGAGTGAACTGCTGTTGCGGACTCGCGTCAAGGGGGCGCGCGTTCACAACTTGAACACACAACACGTCCTGCCTGCCGGGGAGATGGGTACGGACCAATGTCGACGTGAAGTATTGACGGCACTGTTCCAGCGGGGTTAACTCACGCCGCAACGCCGGTACCGGTTCCGGAACCGGTTGCGGTACCGGTTCCGCTCCCTGTTCTGCCTTGTCCCGGAGGCCCCCGATGCGTGTCACCATCGCCGATGTCGCCCGTGAGGCCGGCGTCAGCAAGACGACCGTGTCCCGGGTCATCAACACCAAGGGCGAGGTGGACGGTTCAACGGCAGCCCGTGTTCGCGAAGTGATCGCACAACTCGGTTACGTACCCAGCTCGGGCGCCGTCGGACTGGCCCGCGGCAGCAGCCGTACGGTCGGCATGCTGGTGCCCTCGCTCACCTGGCCGTGGATGGGCGAAGTGCTCCAGGGTGTCGTCGACACCGTCGAGGCCGCCGACTACGGGCTGCTGCTCTTCACCTGCAACCGGGGCGCCGAGTCCGTGGAGCGCTTCACCAGCCAGGTGTCGGCGCGTGCCTTCGACGGGCTCGTCGTCGTCGAACCCGAGAACACCCTCGACCACCTCACCGCACTGCACCGCGGTGGCCTGCCGATCGTGCTCATCGATGACCGCGGCCACCATCCCGAGTTCCCCTCCGTCGTGACCACCAACCACGAAGGAGGCGCGTCCGCCGCCCGCCATCTGCTGGCCGCCGGACGCACCAGGCCCCTGGTCCTCACGGGCCCCCAGCACTTCGGCTGTGTACGCGACCGGCTGGACGGATTCCGTACGGTCCTGCCGACCGATCTCGTCGTCCACGGGGACTTCACCGAACGGTCCGGCCGACAGGCGGTGGAACAACTCCTCGCCGAAGGCGCACAGTTCGACTCGGTCTTCGCGCACAACGACATCAGCGCGGCGGGCGTGCTGCGGGCGTTGCGCGCGGCCGGCCGGTCGGTGCCCGATGACATCGCCGTGGTCGGCTTCGACGACATCCCGATGGCCGAGCACACCGAACCGCCGCTGACCACCGTGCGCCAGCCCACCCGGCAGATGGGTGAGACGGCGGCGCGGCTGCTGCTCTCCCACCTCGGCGGCACGGCCACCCCCGACGGACCGGTCGTACTGCCCACCGAACTGGTCGTGCGCCTCTCGGCGCCGTAGCGGTGCGGCCGGGATCCCTCCCGGCCGCCGCACCCCTTGTCGCCTACGCGCCTCCCCGCGCACCCTCGGCACCACCCGCACCACCCGCACCACCCGCACCACCCGCACCACCCGCACCACCTGTACCCGGCGCGCCGAGCGCCGACCACCCTCCGTCCCGGATCCTCCGGACCCGCAGTCCTTCCTGGAGTCGCCATGTCCGCACGCCGCCGCCCCGCACTGAGAGCGCTCTCAATAGCCACCGTCGTGGTCGCTCTTGCCACCGGTTGCTCGTCCGCCAACTCGGGTGCCAACAAAGGGGGTGGCGGCGCCTCCGGCGTGCTGACCCTGGGCAAGCCGGACGGACCGCAGACCAACAACAGCAACCCGTTCCTCAGCACCTCGGCCGGTGCCACGCTCGGCTACCGCTTCATGATCTACGAGCCGCTGGCGATGACGAACCAGATCAAGCCCGCGGACAAGGCCGAGCCGTGGCTGGCGACCGACTGGACGTGGGAGTCCAACTTCACCAAGGTCACCTTCACCCTCGACCCCAAGGCCAAGTGGGCCGACGGCAAGCCCCTGACCGCCGACGACGTCGCGTACACCTTCGAACTGCTCAAGAAGCACCCGGCGCTGAACGGCAACGGCATTCCGTTCGACGGGGTCTCGGTCGAGGGCAAGAAGGTTGTCCTGACCTTCAAGGACTCCCAGTTCGTCAACCAGAACAAGATCACCCAGCAGTTCATCGTGCCCAAGCACATCTGGGAAGGTGTCAAGAACCCGGAGACCTGGCCCAACCGCACCCCGGTCGGCTCCGGCCCGTACAAGCTGAAGACGTTCACCCCGCAGACCACCACGCTGACGGCCACGCCCACCTACTGGAAGGGCAAGACCAAGGTCAAGGAGCTGCGGTACACCGCGTACAACGACAACAGCGCGGCGACCACGGCGCTCGCGAGCGGCAAGGTCGAGTGGTCGTTCGTCTTCATGCCGAACTACAAGCAGCTGTTCGTCGCCAAGGACCCCAAGAACCACAAGCTGTGGTTCCCGTCCGGGCTCGGCATCCACGGACTGTGGTTCAACACCGCCCGCAAGCCGTTCGACAGCCCGGCGCTGCGCAAGGCCATGGCGATGGTCGTCGACCGCAAGGCGATCTACACCCAGGCCGAGGCGACCCTCTACCCGGAGATCACCAACCCCACCGGCATCCCGCTGCCCGCCGGTGACTCGTTCCTGGCGCCCGAGTACAAGAGCGCGACGACCGCGCCCGATGTGGCCGGCGCCAAGAAGATCCTCGACGACGCCGGGTTCAAGCTCTCCGGCGGTGTGCTGAAGGACCCGAGCGGAAAGCCGGTGAAGCTGACGCTGACCGACCCGGCCGGCTGGAACGACTACATCACCGGGCTCTCCATCATCAAGGACAACATCAAGCAGCTCGGCATCGAGGCGAAGGTCAAGACGCAGACCGCCGAGGCCTGGGGCGCGGACGTCGCCAACGGCAACTTCGACGCCACCCTGCACTGGACCAACAGCGGCGCGACCCCGTACGACATGTACCAGAACATCATGGACGGCGCGCTGCTCCAGCCCATCGGCAAGAGCTCCCAGCTCGGCAACTTCGGCCGCTTCAAGAGCCCCGAGGCGACCCAGGCGCTCAAGGACTACGCCAACGCCACCGAGGAAGCCACCCGCACCACGGCCATGAACAAGCTCCAGAAGATCATGGTCGAGCAGGCGCCGGTGATCCCGACGGCCGCCGCCCCCATCGGGGCCGAGTACTCCACGAAGAACTGGGTGGGCTGGCCCACCGAGGCCGACCCGTACGCCCCGCCGCAGCACACCCAGCCGACCGCGCTGGAGATCGTGCTGAACCTGAAGCCCTCCAAGTAAGTACGGGGAAACGGACCGGCCATGACCACCACCACCGATCGGACCGACGACGTCGTGCTCGAAGCACGCGGAGTCACCAAACACTTCCCCGTTCGCCGCACGGGCCGCGATCTCGTCTCGCGCCGGCGCCGCACCGTCCACGCCGTCGACGACGTCTCGCTGAAGCTCCGGCGGGGCACCGTCACGGCCCTGGTGGGGGAGTCGGGCTCCGGCAAATCCACCGTTGCCCGGCTGCTCGCCCAGCTGTATCCGCTCACCGAGGGTGAGATCCAGCTGGCGGGGAAGGCGGTGAAGGCGGGCCGTGGCCGGTCCTTCCGCTCATACGTACGACAGGTCCAGCTGATCTTCCAGGACCCGTTCGCCTCGCTCAACCCGGTGCACACCGTGTGCTACCACCTCACCCGGTCGTTGAAGATCCACGGCCGGGAGGCTACCGAGACCGAACTCGCCGCGCTGCTGGAGCGGGTGCAGCTCACCCCTGCCGCGCAGTACCTCGACAAGTTCCCGCACGAGCTCTCCGGCGGCCAGCGCCAGCGCGTCGCCATCGCCCGTGCGCTCGGCGCCGACCCGAAGGTCCTCCTCGCCGACGAGCCCGTCTCGATGCTCGACGTCTCCATCCGGCTCGGCGTCCTCAACCTGCTGCGGGATCTCAAGGAACGTCTCCACCTGGCGATCCTCTACATCACCCACGACATCGCCTCCGCCCGCTACTTCGCGGACACCACGCTCGTGATGTACGCGGGCCGGATCGTCGAGGGCGGTGACAGCGAGACCGTCACCCAGCACCCCGCGCACCCGTACACCCAACTGCTGATCGCCTCCGCGCCCGACCCGGACCGGGTGGTCGCCGAGGCGGAACAGGAGGAGACCGGCAGTGGCGAACCGCCGTCGCTGATCGCCCCGCCGGCCGGCTGCCGCTTCCATCCGCGCTGTCCGAAGGCGCTCGAGCGCTGCCGCACCGAACTGCCGCCGCGCTTCGACCTGCCGGACGGCCAGTGGGCGGCCTGCTGGCTGTACGCCGACGCCGCGGAAGCCGCCGATGACCACGAGAAGGAGGCTGCGAAGTGAAGTATCTGCTGCAACGGCTCGCCTTCTACCTGGTCACCGCGTGGGCCGCGATCACCATCAACTTCCTGATCCCGCGCCTGATGCCGGGCGACCCCGTCCAGTCCCTCATCGCCCGCTTCCAGGGCCAGCTCGACACCAGCGCGATCGCCTCGCTCAAGGCGCTCTTCGGCCTCGACAAGCACCAGTCGCTCTGGGAGCAGTACACCGACTACTGGTCGCATCTGCTCGACGGCGACCTCGGGCTCTCCTTCACCTTCTTCCCGACGCCGGTCAGCGAGGTGATCGGCCAGTCGTTGCCGTGGACGCTCGCGCTCGTCGGCGTCACCACCCTGATCAGCTTCGTGCTCGGTACCGGCATCGGTGTCTTCACGGGCTGGCGGCGCGGCTCCTGGATGGACAGCCTGCTGCCCGTCACCACGTTCATCTCCGCCATCCCGTACTTCTGGCTGGGGCTGATCGCCATCGCGCTGTTCGCCGTGAAGTGGCCGCTCTTCCCGGCCGCGGGCGGTTACGACAGTGCACTGGTGCCCGCGTTCGACTGGCCGTTCATCTCCAGCGCGCTCTATCACGCCGCCCTGCCGGGCCTCACGATCGTGCTCAGCGCCGTGGCCGGCTGGATCCTCGGCATGCGGAACATGATGGTGACGGTGTCCAGCGAGGACTACGTCATGGTCGCCCAGGCCAAGGGGCTCTCCGAGCGGCGGGTGATGTTCGGATACGCGGCACGCAACGCGATCCTGCCCAACATCTCCGGCTTCGCCCTCTCCCTGGGCTTCATCGTCGGCGGCACGCTGCTGGTGGAGATGGTCTTCTCCTACCCGGGCATCGGCTACCAGCTCTTCCAGGGCGTGGGTGCCAAGGACTACCCCCTGATGCAGGGCGTCTTCCTCATCATCACGCTCTCGGTCCTCGCGGCGAACCTCCTCGCCGACGTCATCTACATGGTCCTCGACCCCCGTACCCGAAGGGAGGCCTAGGAACATGGCCGTCACCGCTGCAGAGGTCGCCGTACTCGACGCGACCGAGACCCCGGCGCCCAGTCGGCGCAGGTTCCGCTTCCTGCGCGGCCGCAAGACCGTCGTCGGGCTCGGGATCCTGTCCTTCTTCGTCGTGATCGCCGTCATCGGGCCGTGGATCGCTCCGTACGACCCGGACACCATGAGCAACGAGCTGCTCCAACCGCCTTCCGGCGCACACTGGTTCGGCACCACGCAGACCGGTCAGGACGTGCTCTCGCAGATCCTCGTCGGCACCCGCGGGGTCCTGGTCGTCGGCTTCGTCGCCGGGATCTTCGCGACGATCCTGTCCGTACTGATCGGGGTCAGCGCCGGCTTCCTCGGCGGCACCGCCGACGAACTGCTCTCGGTGCTCTCCAATGTCTTCCTGGTCATCCCGGGACTGCCACTGATCATCATCATCGCGAGCTTCGTCTCCGACGCAGGTGACCTGCTGATCGCCACCGTGATCGCCTTCACCTCCTGGGCGTGGGGCGCACGCGTCCTGCGCGCCCAGACGCTGTCGCTGCGCCGCAGGGACTACATCGAAGCGGCCCGCGCCACCGGTGAGTCCACCTGGCGGATCATCTTCTTCGAGGTCCTGCCGAACCTGACGGCCGTCATCGCGTCCGGCTTCGTCGGCACGGTGATCTTCGCGATCCTGTCCGAGATCACCCTCGCCTTCATCGGCGTCGCCGACATCTCCAACTGGAACTGGGGGACCGTCCTGTTCTGGGCGCAGTCCAACCAGGCACTGGCCCAGGGCGCGTGGTGGTGGTTCGTCCCGGCCGGACTCTGCATCGCCCTGCTCGGCATGTCGCTCGCCCTGATCAACTTCGGCATCGACGAGTTCGTCAACCCGCGGCTGCGTACGGAGACGGGCGCGTCCCGGAAGATCCGGATGCGGGTCGGCTTCACCCCCGTGGCGCGCGGTACGCACGATGCCGCGGTGCACGGCACGCACGACAAGGAGACCCGCTCATGAGCGAGCCCGTCCTCACCATCAGCGGCCTGAATGTGGACTACGGGACCGGGGACGCCGCCGTGCACGCGCTGCGCGACATCGACCTCACCCTGCACCGAGGCGAAGTCCTCGGCCTGGCAGGCGAGTCGGGCTCCGGCAAGTCCACCCTGGCATACGCCGTCACCCGCCTCCTCTCCCCGCCCGGAGTGATCACCGGCGGCGAGGTCCACTACCACCAGCGCGACGGGGAAACGCTCGACCTGCTGACGCTGACCGCCCCCGAGCTCCGCGCCTTCCGCTGGCAGGAGTTGTCGATCGTCTTCCAGGGAGCGATGAACTCGCTCAACCCGGTGCACACGGTCCACAGCCAGCTCACCGATGTACTCAAGGCGCACCGCCCCGAGATGAACCGGGCCGAGCGCACCGCACGCGCGAAGGAGCTGCTGTCGCTGGTCGGCATCTCCGCGGACCGGCTCTCCGCCTACCCGCACCAGCTCTCCGGCGGCATGCGCCAGCGCGTGATGATCGCGATGGCACTTGCGCTGGAGCCCGAGATCGTCATCATGGACGAGCCCACGACGGCCCTGGACGTCGTCATGCAGCGCCAGATCCTGCGCCAGCTGGTCAGGCTCCGTGAGGAGCTGGGGTTCTCGGTCGTCTTCATCACGCACGACATCTCGCTGTTGATCGAGTTCTCGGACCGGATCGCGATCATGTACGGCGGACGGATCGTCGAGGAGGCCGGCGCCTCCGACATCTACCAGGACCCCCGTCACCCCTACAGCGACGGCCTGCTGCACTCCTTCCCGGCTCTGCACGGGCCCCGCCGCGAACTCACCGGCATTCCCGGCTCGCCTCCGCATCTGTCCGCGATGCCGGCCGGCTGCGCCTTCCACCCCCGCTGCGGCAAGGCACTCGAACCGTGCGCCACCCAGGTGCCGGTGCTCGACCGGCCGGAAGGGGACGGCTCCCGCACGGTGGCCTGCTGGCTGCATCAGCCGGCCCCGGCCGCCGCCGCCCCCCGCTCGTAGCGATCCCACAGCACACCACAGGAGAACCATGAACCTCGTCATCCCTCAGGGATACGCTCGCGAGATCGTCGCCGAGCCCGTCACCGGTCTGCCCGCCGACTTCCGCTGGGGCGTTGCCACCGCCGCCTACCAGATCGAGGGAGCGGCCGCCGAGGACGGCAGAACCCCGTCCATCTGGGACACGTACTGCAGGGTGCCGGGCATGGTCGTCCGCGGCGAGAACGGCGATGTGGCCTGTGACCACTACCACCGGATGCCCGAGGACGTGCAGCTGATCGCGGACCTGGGCGTCGACACGTACCGCTTCTCGCTCGCCTGGCCGCGCATCCAGCCCGGCGGCCGCGGCCCGGCCAACGCCAAGGGCCTCGACTTCTACAAGCGGCTGATCGACGAGCTGGAGTCCAAGGGCATCACCCCCTGGATCACCCTCTACCACTGGGACCTGCCGCAGGAGCTGGAGGACGCGGGCGGCTGGCCGGCCCGTGACACCGCCTACCGCTTCGCCGAGTACGCGGCCCTCGCCTACGACGCGCTCGGTGACCGGGTCAAGCACTGGACCACGCTCAACGAGCCCTGGTGCTCGGCCATGCTCGGGTACGCGTACGGCAACCAGGCCCCCGGCCGTACGAACTTCGGCGAGGCGATCCACGCGGTCCACCATCTACTGCTCGGCCACGGGCTCGCCTCCCGGTACATCCGCGAGACCGCCGCCGCCCGCGGCAACGACCTGGAACTGGGCATCACGCTCAACCTCGGCACCGCCACCCCCGAGACCGACAGTCACGAGGACGCCGAGGCCTGCCGGCGCGCCGACGGGCTCGGCCGCCGCCTCTATCTGGATCCGGTGGTCAAGGGCGCCTATCCCGAGGACGTCATCGCCGACCTGGCCCTGCAGAACGTCGAACTCCCGTTCCAGGACGGCGACCTGGAGATCATCTCCACCCCGCTCGACGTCCTCGGCGTCAACTTCTACCGCGGCACGCTCTTCTCCGGCGTCACGGAGGAGGGGGCCCCGGTGGACGCCGACGGCCTGCCGGTCACCCGCGGCGTCGAGCGCGACCTGCCGCGTACCGCCATGGACTGGGAGATCACCCCCACCGCCCTCACCGACCTGCTGGTGCGGCTGCAGAAGGACTACGGCATCCCGACCGTCATCACCGAGAACGGCGCCGCGTTCGACGACACCGTCTCCGAGGACGGCGAGATCCATGACGCCGACCGCACCACCTACCTCGCCGACCACATCGCCGCCGTCGCTGCGGCCCGCACCGAAGGAGCCGATGTCCGGGGCTACTTCGCCTGGTCGCTGATGGACAACTTCGAGTGGTCCTACGGCTACGACAAGCGGTTCGGCATCGTCCGCGTCGACTACGACACCCAGGAGCGGACGCTCAAGGACAGCGCCAAGTGGTACCGCGACACGATCCTCCTCACCCGCGGCGCGTAACTGCGGCAACAACCAGGTCTCCCAGCCCTGCTGGGGTCTCCCGCAGTCCAGCGTCGACCGCATCGCGCAGGGCGGCGTGAAGGCGGAGATCCACTGGGTGCGGGTCGAGCAGAAGAAATAGCAGAAGCACTTTTCAGTGTCCGAAGGAGCCGCAATGCCACCACGCACCCGCCTCGCCCGCCACCGGGCCAGACCGGCGACGGCCGCACTGGCTGCCGTCACCGTCCTCGCCGGTCTGCTCGCCGGAGCCGTCCCGAGCGCCAGCGCCGCCACCGCAGCGGCGACGGCGGACGACCCGGCGCCCGTCCTCGTCGACCGCTTCGAGGGCGAGGTCCCGTTCGCCAACCAGCCCGCCGACGGCATCTTCACCTGGGGCGGCGACTCCGACGACCCGCCCACCCTGGCCCTGAAGGACCGCGCCGACGCCCCCGAGGGCGCCAAGGTCCTCGAAGGCACGTACAACATCAGCGGTTACGGCGGCCTCAGCCACGACTTCGCCGCCGACCAGCCCGCCCACGACTGGTCGGCCCACAAGGGCATCCGCTTCTGGTGGTACGGCCAGAACAACGCGCCGCTGCCGCCCGGTTCGGGCAAGAGGATCAACTTCGAGATCAAGGACGGCGGCGCCAACGGCGAGGCGTCCGAGCTGTGGACCACGTCGTTCACCGACGACTGGGAGGGCTGGCACCAGGTCGAGATCCCGTTCACCGACTTCGCGTACCGCACCGACTACCAGCCCGTCGGCGGCATCGACCAGGTCCTCGGCCTCGACGAGATGTGGGGCTACGCCGTCACGCTGCCGACCGGGGCCCCCGGCTCGTTCGCCATGGACGGGGTGGAGCTGTACGGGAAGGCCGACGCGGCCCTGAAGGCGAGCGTCGTCACGGATGCGGCGGTCCATACGGTGAAGGAGGGCGGCACGGCGGACATCGATGTCTCCGTCGCCACCACCGGCTCCGTACCGATCGAGGAACCCGTCACCGTCGCGTACGAGACCAAGGGCGGCAGCGCCGAGCCCGGCAAGGACTACACGCCGGTCACCGGCACGTACACCTTCCCGGCAGGCACCGCGTCCGGGACCTCGCACCGGATCTCGGTGGCCACCAGCAAGGACGGCGCAGCCGAGTCCGCCGAGACGATCCCGCTCGAACTCACCGTCACCGGCGCCAAGCCGCCCAAGGAGAACCCGCAGGTCGTCATCGACGCCCATGGGCTGCCGTACCTCGACCCGAAGCTCCCGGTGAAGAAGCGCGTCGCCGACCTCCTCTCCCGGATGTCGCCGGCCGAGAAGGCCGGCCAGATGACGCAGGCCGAGCGCAATGCACTGAAGTCGCAGGGTGACATCGCCACGTACGATCTCGGCTCGCTGCTCTCCGGCGGCGGCTCCGTCCCGACGCCGAACACACCCGAGGCGTGGGCGAAGATGGTCGACGCCTACCAACTCCGGGCGCAGGCGACCCGCTTCCAGATCCCGCTGATCTACGGCGTGGACGCGGTGCACGGGCACAACAACGTCATCGGCTCGACGATCATGCCGCACAACATCGGCATCGGTGCCGGCCGCGACCCGAAGCTCGCCGAGAGGACCGGCGCGGTCACCGCCGACGAGGTCCGCGCGACGGGCATTCCGTGGGACTTCGCACCCTGCCTCTGCGTCACCCGCGACGAGCGCTGGGGCCGCTCCTACGAGTCGTACGGTGAGGACCCGGCACTCGTCGAGTCCATGGAGACGGTCATCCAGGGCATGCAGGGCAGCGCGTCCGGCAAGGACCTGCACCGCAACGACAAGGTCCTGGCCACCGCCAAGCACTACGTCGGCGACGGCGGTACGGAGTTCGGCTCGTCCACCACCGGTTCGTACACCATCGACCAGGGCGTCACCAAGGTCACCCGGCAGGAGCTCGAAGCCGTGCACCTCGCCCCGTTCGAGGAGGCCGTCAAGCGCGGTGTCGGCACGGTCATGCCGTCGTACTCCTCGCTCGACATCCTCGGCGACGACCAGGGCCCGGTGAAGATGCACGCCGACGCCGAGATGATCAACGGCGTGCTCAAGGACCGGATGGGCTTCGAGGGCTTCGTCATCAGTGACTGGCAGGCCATCGACCAGATCCCCGGCGACTACGCCAGCGACGTCCGTACGTCCATCAACGCCGGACTCGACATGATCATGGTCCCGACGGCGTACCAGGACTTCACGAAGACGCTCCAGGACGAGGTCACCGCCGGCCGGATCAGCCAGGCCCGGATCGACGACGCGGTCACCCGCATCCTGACCCAGAAGTTCCGGCTCGGCCTCTTCGAGAAGCCGTACGCCGACACGACCGACATCGACCAGGTCGGCTCGGCCGGACACCGTGCGGTGGCCCGCGAGGCGGCGGCCAAGTCGCAGGTCCTGCTGAAGAACGACGGCGGAGTGCTGCCGCTCAAGGCGTCGCAGAAGGTGTACGTCGCCGGGTCCAACGCCGACAACATCGGCAACCAGGCCGGCGGCTGGACCGTCAGCTGGCAGGGCTCGTCAGGCAGGATCACCACGGGTACGACGATCCTGGAGGCCATGAAGAAGGACGCCACGGCCGCGGCCGCGGTCACCTACTCCAAGGACGCTTCGGCATCCACGGACGGCTACGACGTGGGTGTGGTCGTGGTCGGCGAGACCCCGTACGCCGAAGGCATCGGTGACGTCGGCAACGGCAACGACCTGGAACTGACCGCCGCCGACAAGGCCGCGATCGACAAGGTCTGCGCCGCGATGAAGTGCGCGGTCCTGGTGGTCTCCGGCCGCCCGCAGCTCATCGGCGACAGGCTCGGTGACATCGACGCACTCGTCGCGTCCTGGCTGCCGGGCACCGAGGGTGACGGAGTGGCCGACGTGCTGTACGGGAAGCGTGCCTTCACCGGACAGCTGCCGGTCACCTGGCCGAAGTCCGAGTCGCAGCTGCCGATCAACGTCGGCGACGCGACGTACGACCCGCAGTTCCCGTACGGCTGGGGCCTGACCACGCTGAAGAAGGCTCCGACGGGCGGCGAACTGACCCTGGGCGCGCTCGCCGTCGCCGCGCAGCTCGCGGAGAAGGCCGGGCTGGGGAAGTCCGAGGCAGGCAAGGCGATCGTCGACCAGGCCCGCTTGCTGGTGCAGCAGAAGACCGGCGGGAAGCCGACCGCGGCGGTGTCCAAGCCGTTCGCCGACGCCGACCATCTGCTGCTCACCGGTGATCTGACCGGGGCGGTGGCCGAGCTGAGGACGGCGTACCGGGCCGTGCAGCGGTAACAGAAACGGGGCTGACCCAGGTGGGCGGAGCATTTGTCGCCCACCTGGGTTAGCGTCGATATATGCGGAACAGACTGTTCCCGACCCTGCTGGCCGGCCTGCTGCTGATGCTCTCGGCAGCCATGCTGGCCATGGCCCCGGCTGCGCCGAGCGCCACGACGATCAACGATGTGGCCAGGGCCCTGCGCCAGGGCCCGGTGTACGTCGATCCGGCAGCGTCGGACCAGCTGTCCGCGAGCCAGGCCGACGCCCTGACCAAGAAGATCAAGGACGCGGACAAGCCGGTCTTCGTGGCTGTGCTGCCGCGGACCTCCGCGTTCCCCGAGGCCACGGTGTTGCGGACGCTGCGCAACGACACCGGGATCACCGGCGTGTACGGAATCCGCCTCGGCGACACGTTCAAGCTGGGCGCGGACCGGTCGGTCATGTCCGTCACGGCCCGCCAGAACCTCTCCGCGGCCCTGCAGGCCCCCGGCACCGCCACGGACGCCACCACCCAGCTCACCACCTTCGTCGACCAGGCCGTCGCCCAGGCGCGCGGTCACGCACCCGCCTCCTGGAGCGGCGCTTCGAACGACACGGGATCCGGCGTGACCGCACTGATCACGGTCGGCGCGCTCGCCGTGATCGGCGGTGGGACCGCGTACGCGATCGTCCGCCGCAACCGCCGCCGCAAGGCGGAGGAGGAACGGGAGGCGCTCGACAAGCTGCGGGTCGTCGTGGACGAGGACATCACCGCATACGGCGAGACCCTCGACCGCCTCGACTTCCACCCGGCGGAGGCCGGCGCCGACGACGCGATGCGCGCCGACTACGAGCGGGCACTCGACTCTTACGAGAGCGCGAAGTCCCGCATGGACAAGGCCCAGCACCCGTCCGACGTGCGCGGGGTCACCCAGGCCCTGGAGGACGGCCGCTTCTCCTTGGCAGTCCTGGAAGCCCGCCGCACAGGCAGCCGCCTCCCTGACCGCCGCCCACCGTGCTTCTTCGACCCCCGCCACGGTCCTTCGGTGGCCGATGCCGTGTGGACGCCGTCCGGCGGCGCACCGCGCGAGGTCCCGGTCTGCGGCGTGGACGAGATCCGGCTGCGCGACGGCGAGGACCCGTTGAGCCGCACGGTCGACACGGGCGACGGCCGTCGCCGCCCGTACTGGGAGGCGGGCCCGGCGTACGGCCCCTGGGCGGGCGGCTACTTCGGCGGCGGCCTGCTCCCCGGCCTGCTGGTGGGCACCCTGCTCGGCTCGATGCTCTCGTCCCCGGCCTACGCGGCGGACTACGGCGGTGGCGACTTCGGCAGCGGCGACTACTCGGGCGGCGACTACTCCGGCTCCGACTTCGACCCGTCCGACTTCGGGGGCGGGGGCGACGGCGGAGGATTCGGCGGAGGTGGCGATTTCGGTGGCGGCGGCGATTTCGGCGGCGGCGGCTTCTGAGAGCCGAAGCTGCGCACCGGCAGGCTCCGCCGGGAAGTCATTGGGCCCAGCGATGAGGGCGCCCGCACGGCCGCTTCACCGCGGGTGCGGACGCCCTCGTACTTTCCCGGGATCAGCGGCCTGCCCGTGACCCGGCGTAGCCGGGTCGGGGCAGCGCATCAGCGGGGGAGTGGTTGTTACAGATCCTGCTCGATCTGCGTTTCCCGGACCTTGTCGTCACGGTGCGTCTTCTCGTTCTTGATGGTGTAGGTGGTCGCCGGTCCGCTGCCGCTGACCTTGGTGATCTCGCCCTGACACCGCTTGTTCTCCTGGTCCAGGTACTCCACGCGCTGACCCTCGTTGTGCGGCATTGACTTCTCCGTTTCTCGGTGTACACGGGCAGGAGCCGTCCCGGCGTTCCAGCACGGGCTGCCCCTGCCGGCGCCCGCTTCTCATCGCGGTGCGCAATGCCAGACCACACCGTGTTCGTACAACCAGCGACTCCAGAGAGCCCAATGGGGTCAACGGTTCCTGGTGAGCCCCGCCAGTTCGTCCCGCGAGAGCCGCAGCGCTCCGGCTGCCACGTTGGCGGTCAGGTGATCGGGATCGCCGGTGCCCGGTATGGCCAGGACGTGCGGTCCCTGGTGCAACGTCCAGGCCAGCCGGACCTGCGCGACGGTGGCTCCGTGTGCGCGGGCGACGGCGAGCAACTCGTCGTCGCCCCCGGCGCTCGCGCCCTGCTCGCGTCCCGCGCCGGCGATCGCGAAGAACGGCACGAAAGCGACGCCCATCTCGCCGCAGGCCCGCAGGAGATCGTCGTCGTCCGCGCTGTGCGCGTCGATGCCGTACCGGTTCTGCACGCAGACCACCGGGGCGATGGCCTGTGCCTCGGCGAGGTGTTCCGGTGTGACACCGGAGACTCCGAGGTGGCGGACCAACCCCGCTTCGCGCAGCTCGGCCAGCGCGCCGAAGTGCTCGGAGACGGACTCCTGGCCCATGACGCGCAGGTTCACGACGTCGAGGTGGTCGCGGCCCAGCTGGCGCAGGTTCTCCTCGACCTGGCCGCGCAGTTCGTCGGGCCTCGCCGGAGTCCGCCACGCGCCTGAAGCGTCCCGCACCGGACCGACCTTGGTGGTGATGACGAGATCTTCGGGATACGGCGCCAGCGCCCGGTTGATCAGCTCGTTGGCGGAGCGCAGCGGCGAGAAGTAGAACGCGGCGGTGTCGATGTGGTTCACACCGAGATCGATCGCGCGGCGCAGCACGGCTATCGACCGGTTGCGATCGCTGGGCGGACTGTCGGCGCTGAAGGCCTTGCCGTTCTGCGTCAGGCGCATCGCGCCGAATCCGAGCCGGTTGACGGTCAGGTCACCGAGCTTCCAGCTGCCCGAGGCTGTCGCGGTAATCGTCTCCGAGGACATGAGGTAACCGTTCAGGTGGTGTTCGGAACGCGCGAAGGGCAACTTCGTCACGTGGCGGAGGAGTTGGCAGATGGTCTCAAGCGAACCGTGTACTGCGGGTCACGATGGCTTGTACTCCTGCTCGATAGCTGATAACTTGGCCACCGAAGATGTATCTTTACTTTCTGATCTTCATGTGTGCAGGGTATCGCTCGGACTGACGGTCCGTCCAGTGGTCGCCCGTGCTTCCGGCTTTTCGCCGCCCGGAATACCCAATGCCGACAGCCGCATCACAGACGTGTGATGCGGCTGTCGGCATTGGGCCGAAACCGGCCCGGGCCGGGGTCTAGTTGAAGCCGAAGCCCCGTGGAAGCGGCTCCTGCCGGAACAGCCGGGACGGAACGGCGTCGGCCAGGGCCTTGTAGCCGGTCGGGTTCAGGTGCAGATGGTCGCCGTCGTCGTAGGTCGGCAGGAGTTGTCCCGGCTTCTGCGGGTCCCGCGCCACGCGATCGAAGTCGATCACGCTGTTGAACCGGCCGCTGGTGCGAATCCACTTGTTGACCGTCTGCCGGGCCTGCTCCCGGTATCCGTCCGGGTCGTCGTACGCGGTGTTGCCGCCGAACGGCGTCAGCGTCGCCCCGTACACCCGGATCCCGTGCGTGTGCGCCCGGACGATGATCTGGTCGTAGGCCGCGATCAGATCGTCCGCCACCTGCTTCTGAGCGGCTTCCGAGGCATCGGCCGTGCCGATGTCATTGACGCCTTCGAAGACGAGCAGCCACTCGACTCCGCTCTGTGCCAGTACGTCACGGTCCACCCGTGACAGGGCGTTGGGGCCCAGACCGTCGTTCAGTACCCGGTTGCCGCCGGCCGCCTGATTGAGGATCGCGGTGCCGGCGGTGTCCCGGTGCGACCGCAGCCTGTCCTGCAGCTGGTCCGGCCAGCGGTTGTTCATATTGGTGGTGGAGCCCCGGCCGTCGGTCAGCGAGTCGCCCAGCATGACAGCCGCCGCAGTGGTGCCTCTGGACCACACCTCGACTCCGCTGAGGAAGTACCAGTGTGCGCTCGATGCCGCCCCCGCCAGGTCCGTGTCCTCGACATGGTTGCCGGCCTGCATGAATGACGTGGTCCGGGAACCGGGGTGCGAGGTGATGGAGTTGGACGCCTGACCCTCGGCCAGGTAGATGGTCACGGAAAGGTTGGATCCGGGCTCCAGCTCGAAGTCCAGCGGATCGGAAACGATCTCCGACCCGACCGGAACGACCGCCGACGACCGACCGTGGAAGGTCACCTTCCGGGAGGTCTCCGGCTGGATCGCACTGTCGCCGGACCGCCCGCCGGCCGGAAGCGCGACCGAGACCGCGGTGATGGGCAGTGCCGCACCCCCGAACGCGTTGGAGAAGCGCAGTCGCATCTGCTGTCCGCCGACCGCCATGTGAACGGTCTGTCGCAGGGTGCTGTCGGCGAGGACCAGATTGTCCTGCGTGAACGGCGCAGGCGGCATATTGGCGGGCTCGGTCAACTGCGGCATCGACGTCCAGGTGTTCACCCAGTGGTTGTTCAATTGCTGCGATTTTGCGTCAACGGACAGACCCGGTGCCTTGTGGGCGCCCTCCGTGCCCACGGCTCCCACAGCGGAGGCCGTCGCCACTGTGGCCGCAAGAGCCACTGTTACGGTCAGGCCGACGATCGAAAACTTTCGGGCCATGGACTGCGTCCCCTTCATCACAATGATCCACGCACGCTGTGGCGGTGACGGTAAACGGGCTGGTTACTGGGTGTCAAGAAACCTTTCGCGATCCGACTTGAGTCGGTGGAATATCGAAACTTTCGAATAGCGAGAAAAGGGGCGGTGTGATGCAAGGTGTCTGCACCGCGAACTGACTGATCGTCAAATATCTGTGACGTGTGCGTCCGGACCGCGGAGTGTGCAGAACCGGGGTCGTCCGAACGTCGTGCGGCGCGACGGCTCCGCGAATTTCCCACCGGCTCTCGGGGGCGTCCAGGAGAGTGCTGGAACACCGAGGAATTGATGCCGTGGCGCGTGACCTGCCCGACTCGTTCCGCTGCCGTTCGACGGTTATGAATTCCTCGGTTTGCGCACCGGAAGGCAGGCTTGCGGAATGCGCGCGCCTTCCGGCTCACGGATCAGCGTGGCGTGCTATCGGCCTCGAATGTGGGGCGTACGAGCTCGGCATGGTCGACGGCGACGGTGTCGTACGACGCCCGGGTTCCGCGTAGGCAGGACGGCTCGGCCACGCCGCAGCCCCTATTACTCCCCGCGTGGGAAAGCGCTGCAACCGCGGCGGAGGGAAATGCCGAGCGCCCGCCTTCCTCCCCGGCGGGGGAGTGGAAGGCGGGCGCGCTCGGGTCGGGGTGCCTCCGAGGATCAGGCCTGCGCGGCGGCGGCCTTGATCGCGGAGATGTCGAAGTTCAGCTTGACCTTGTCGCTGACCATCACACCGCCGGTCTCCAGCGCAGCGTTCCAGGTCAGGCCCCAGTCGGAGCGGAGGATTTCCGCGCCGCCCTCGAAGCCGACGCGCTCGTTGCCGTAGGGGTCGGTGGCGGAGCCGTTGAACTCCAGGTCGATGGCGAGCGGACGGGTGACGTCCTTGATGGTGAGGTCACCGGTGATGCGGTACTTGTCGCCGCCGAGCTGCTCGGCGTGGGTGGAGCGGAACGTCATGAGCGGGAACTTCTCGGCGTCGAAGAAGTCGCCGCTGACCAGGTGACCGTCGCGGTCGGCGATGCCGGTGTCGATGCTGGCGATCTTGACGTCGATGGAGGCGGTGGAGTGGTGCGGGTCGGCGCCGTTCAGCGTCAGCGTGCCCTCGTGGTCGCCGAAGGAGCCGCGGACGTTGGTGACCATGGCGTGACGCACGGTGAAGCCGATGCTGCTGTGCGACGGGTCGATCGTGTACGTGCCGGTCAGCGCGGTCAGGGCCGGGTCCACGGCGGCGGTGGCGGTGGTGGACGGGGCGGACTTGCGGTTGAACAGAGCCATGGCTCCTCCTCGGGGGGCGTGATCGAGCGGGGGGTCGAGGTCGTTGTTTAACCTTCAACGACATCGACTGTAGCCGTACCTTGTTCAAAGTTCAACATCTGGCGCCGACCGATTTCGGTGGTGCGTCCACGGGGGTGACGGCGTTCGCCGCGTCGGCGCCCGATGCCCTCTGGCGGACGCGCGTAGAACTCGGGCACTATCTCCCTGCCCTTGTTGTCATGAGCAGGAGGAGTCCCCCATGGTGTCCCGTATGACACTGCGCCCCGTCCTGACCGCCCTCGCCCTCGTCCTCGGCGCCCTGTTCGCCCCCGGTATCGGCGTTCTCGGCAGCGGCGCCACCGAGGCGCACGCCGTCACCAAGCTCACGCACGCGCAGGCGACGTCCCGGTTCAGCTCGTCCGGTATCACCTGGTCGTCCTCCGGCGGCTGCTCCGACCGGAACAACCCCACCTGCACATCCTTCGAGCAGCTCAACCTGGCCACCGCCCAGGGGGCCCAGACCCTCAAGAGCGCCACCGGCTGCGCGCTCAACATCACGGGCGGCACCGAGACCGGGCACGCCAGCGGTACGTACTCGCACTGGAACGGCTACAAGCTCGACTACGGCAAGTCCACCTGTCTCACCAACTACATCCACAGCGCCTTCAGCTACATAGGGCTCCGTGGTGACGGCGCTCCCCAGTACAAGTCCGGCTCCGGGAACATCTACGCGGACGAGGGCAACCACTGGGACGTCCTCTACTACAACTGCGGCGGCTGCTGAGCCCGCACGCGCAGGTGCCCCCGCCCGGAAGGTCTCGGGCGGGGGCACCTGGCTGTACTTCTTTGTGGCTCAGGAGCCCACGCTCACCGTGAACCGCCGCGGGTTGCCGTCGTTCGCCGCCCCGGAGACGTCCGGCTCGCCGTCGGGACGTACGTCGTCGTACGGGAACGCGTACCCGATCGGGGTGTTCGCGTGCACCACGCGCGACCAGTGGTTCGTCACCGCGCCCCGGTAGTAGTCCGCCACCGTCGTGCCGTTCGGCTGGTCGGGGTGCGAGAGCATGAGGGACCGGTTGAAGCCCGCCGCCAGCCGCGCCAGCAGGGCCTTCTTGTCGTCGGAGTCGCCCGGGTTGTTGGTGAACGGCCCGTGGTTGCAGGTGAAGATGTCCTTCGACACCGGCTTGGTGAAGGTGTGGCCGCCGTCGAAGGTCAGGATGTCGCCGACGACCCGGCCGGTCCGTACGCCCCGACCGCCCTGGAGGTCGATCCGCAGATCCGTACCCCGGTACTTCTCCCAGGCCTGGTCGATCTGTGCGGTGAACAGGTCCCGGAACGGCATCTGGTCCGGCCGGTCGAAGTACGGCGCCATCAGGTTCTGCGGCGAGATCACCCGGAGTACGTTGCCGTCCGTGCCACGGGTCACCAGCTTGTCCCACGGTTGCCCGTCGGCCGCCGCCTGGGCGGTCAGGGCGTCGGCGATCCGCTGCACGGCACCGTTCGGAAGCGGCGCGACCGTGTGCGTCGTGTCGCCCTGCAGCGTCAGGCCGATCGGCAGCGCGGTGACCAGATCGACGTAGCTGATGTTCGCGTACAGCTGCTGCGGGTTGAAGGTGAACTCGCAGAACGACCAGGTCCGCCCGTAGTTCGGGTCGGCGGACGTCGCGAACGCCGGCTCGACCAGCGCGGGGCCGGGGTTCAGGAAGAAGTCCAGCTTGTCGTCGCGTACGAAGTAGACGCGGGCACCGTACATCTGAGGAAGCGTCAGGACTACGGGCCCGGCGCCGGCCGGCTTCAGCGGGATGGCGCAGTCGACCGGCAGCGGGGTCTGCGGTGCGGCGGGGGAGTCGGGGCGGTAGACGCCGCCGTCGGCCCGCAGCAGCATCCAGCGGTCGGTGCCCTGCTCATGGCCGGTGACATAGGCGTGGACCGTGCCGGGCAGCGAGCGGTTCTCCAGGGCCAGTTCACAGGTGGCGGCGGCCGCCGACGCGTGCGGGCTGAGGGCGCTTCCCCATGCGGGGTAGGTGAGCGCGGTCGCGGTGGCGGCGGCGCCCGTCAGGAACAGTCTGCGCGAGATCACGGGGGACTCCTGAGGTGTGGGGGCCGCGGACGGGAACGATCGTGCGGGGAGTCGGAACAAGGGGCGTCCGCGGTGCGCACCACTCTTGCGACGGCCGCCATGAGCGTCAAGGGTTGCGACTGAGAGCGCTCTCAAGAATGAGAACTCTTCACAACTCGTCGAGTGGGAACGGTAATTGGCGGGCGGCTGCGGGACGGGTCCTGACTGCGCGGTCAGGAAGTGAACACCGCACTCGCCTCGGCCCGCCCACCGGCCACTTGGACTTACGCAACGCGGTTGTTGGACTGGCACGCACATAGGGGTCCCGCTTCGTTGACGGTGTCCCGACATGGGGACTACTCAGGGCACATGTCGCGAAGATTCACTTCGGCGGGCGCTGTCGCCGCCGCCTCAGCAGCCGTCCTGGCACTCGTGGGGACCGCACTCCCCGCCGCAGCCGCCACCCCGCCCCCCGCCGCAGCCGGCACGGCCGTCCCCGCGGACGTCGCCGTCATCGGATCCGCGCAGCTCTCGGTCGCTGTCGCCGACGACTTCCCGCGCGTCCTGTCGTACACCGACCGGGCCGACGGCAACCAACTGCTCGGCAGTACGCAGCCGGTGACCGCCGTCACCCTCAACGGTGCCGCACACGCGGTGCAGCCGAAGGGTGCGCCCGAGGTCACGGCCACGACCGCGCGGTACACGCTCACCTTCCCCGACCTGCCCGGCATCGAGATCGACGCCTCGCTCTCGGTCTCCGGACGCACCACCACCTTCAAGGTGACGGCCGTCCGCGACACCGAGGCGTTCCGGGTCGGCACCATCGACATCCCGGGCCACGACCTGGTCTCCGTCGGCTCCACGGACACCGGCGCCGCCACCGCGTTCACCCGCCTCGACCCGGACTCGACGAAGACCGCCGATGTCTTCGCCCGGGTCACCGCGGACACCGCCGCCGACAAGGCGCCGGTCGGCGCCTCGTACGCGATCGTCAACACCGGCTCGCTCGCCGCGGCCGTCGAGTCCAACTCCTCGTACGACAAGCCGTCCGGCGCCACCGGGGGCGATGACGCCCGGTTCTGGCACCAGGCCCGCAAGGCCGACGACGGCACCGTGCGGGTCGGCGTCTGGTCCGGGCAGTGGACCTACCGCGGCGCCGGCGCACCGAAGCCGGAGAGCGGCGCGAACCTGCCCTGGGCCAAGGTCGTCGTCACCCCCGACACCAACGGGGACAAGACCGTCGACTGGCAGGACGGCGCCGTCGCGTTCCGCACCATCGGCGTCACCGCGCCCGGCAGCGACGACACCGCGAACCGGGTGATCACCCACATCCCGTTCAACTTCGCCAGCCAGGCCACCCACCCGTTCCTGCGCACCCTCGACGACGTCAAGCGGGTCTCGCTCGCCACCGACGGCCTCGGTCAGCTGGCGCTGCTCAAGGGATACGCCTCCGAGGGTCACGACTCCGCCCACCCCGACTACGGCGGCAACTACAACAAACGCGCCGGCGGGCTGAAAGACCTCAACACGCTGCTGAAGGACGGCAAGAATTGGGGCGCCACCTTCGGCGTCCACGTCAACGCCACCGAGGCGTACGCGGACGCCCACGCCTTCGACGAGAAGCTCGTCGACAAGACGAAGCCCGGCTGGAACTGGCTCGGCCAGAGCTACTACATCGACCAGCGGAACGACATCAACAGCGGCAGCCTGGCCCGCCGCTTCCAGCAGCTGCGCGACGAGACCGACCCCAACCTCAGCCTGCTCTACATCGACGTCTACTACACGCACGGCTGGATCGCCGACAAGACCCTGCAGTCCGTGCAGAAACAGGGCTGGAACGTCGCCACCGAGTGGGCCGACAAGTTCGAGCGCGGCTCGCTCTGGTCGCACTGGGCCAATGACCTCGACTACGGCGGCGCCACCAACAAGGGCCTCAACTCGCAGATCATCCGGTTCATCCGCAACAGCGAGAAGGACGTCTGGAACAACGACCCGGTCCTCGGCCAGACCGCCATCGACGAGTTCGAGGGCTGGACCGGCGAGACCGACTGGAACGCCTTCTACGACAACATCTGGCAGCGCAACCTGCCCGCCAAGTACCTCCAGCAGCAGAAGATCACCCGCTGGGACGGCAACGACATCACCTTCACCGGTGGTGTCCGGGGCACGGTCGAGGACGGCAGGCGGACCTTCTACGACCACGGCCGCAAGGTGCTCAGCGGCACCGACTACTTGCTGCCGTGGGACGGCGGCAAGAAGCTGTACCACTACAGCAAGTCCGGTGGTACGAGCAGCTGGTCGGTGCCGTCCATGGGCGCGTACACCGTCTACAAGCTCACCGACAACGGCCGGGTCGAGGCCGGCACGGTCCGGCCCGTCGACGGGAGGATCACGCTGACGGCCACCGCCGGACAGCCGTACGTCCTCTACCCGGACCGCGCACCTGCCGCCGCCGACCCGGAGTGGGGCGAGGGCAGCGCGGTCGACGACCCCGGCTTCAACGACAACGGGCTCGACGACTGGTCGAAGACCGGCACCGTCGCCCGTGACACCGACGACGAGGGCCGCAACAGCGCGAAGTTCTCCGGCGAGGGCACAGCCGCCGTCGCACAGCGCATCTCCGGCCTCAAGCCCGGCGCGCGTTACACCGCCTCCGCGCTGATCGAGGTCCAGCCCGGAAAGACCCGGCACACGACGCTCTCGATCGGCGGCAGGTCCGTCGCCGTGGACCGCTCCACGGCCGAGGACTACGTCGCCGCTTCGGACCGGCACGGCACGTACTTCCAGCGGGCCAAGGTGAACTTCACCGCCCCCGCGGACGGCCGCACCACGTTCCGTATCGAAGCGGCCAAGGGCAGCGGCGCGACGGTGCGGGCCGATGACGTACGGATCGTCGCCAATGCCCCGGTGACCAAGAAGAACACCGTCGTGTACGAGGACTTCGAGGACGTCGACCAGGGCTGGGGCCCCTTCCTCAAGGGCGATGCGGGCGGCTCCACCGACCCCCGGACCGTCATCTCCCAGCTGCACGCCCCCTACACCCAGGCCGGCTGGAACGGGAAGCTCGTCGACGACGTGATCGGCGGCAAGGAGTCCCTCAAGGCCCACGAGGAGAACAGCGGACTCGTCTACCGGACCGCGCCCTGGACGGTGCCGATGGCCGACGGCCACCGGTACAAGATCGAGTACGACTACCAGTCAAGCCACGCCGGCGCCTATGAGTGGGTCGCCGGCTACGACCGGATCACGGCCGACGGCAACCCCGACTCGGTCGAGACCCGGACCACCGCGATCGGACAGCAGCGCACCACCGGGCACTTCTCCGAGACCGTCACAGCGGGCTGCGGCGACACCTGGACCGGGCTCCGCAAGCGCGACGACGCACCCGAGGGCGCCGACTTCGTCCTCGACGGGTTCACCGTGACCGACCTCGGTCAGGTCCCCGCCGGTGAGCCGGCAGCCTGCGGCACGCTGAGCGTCGACCCGGCCGCCGAGACCCTGGAGCCGGGCACGGCCAATGTCGTCAAGGCGAGCTTCACCAACTACGAGGCGTCAGCCGCGACCGACGTGTCGGTCGGCCTCACCGTCCCCGACGGCTGGAAGGCGGAGCCCGTGGGCGCCGTCACCTTCGACTCCGTGGCGGCGGGCGCCGAGGTCACCGGCAGCTGGCAGGTCACTCCGCCGGTGGACGCCGAGTACCGGACGTACAGCCTGGGCGCCGAGGCGTCGTACACGGTCGGCGGGGCGGAGCGGACCCTCGGTGCGCAGACGTCCGTACGGACCCTGCCGCCGCCGCCCACCACGGACAGCTGGGCCAGCAACCTGGACTGGACGGCGTCGAGCAACGGCTGGGGACCGGTCGAGCGCGATCTCTCCAACGGTGAGACGGGTGCCGGCGACGGCACTCCGCTGACGATCGGCGGCACCGTCTACACCAAGGGCCTCGGCAGCCACGCCCCGGCGAACATCCGCTACTACCTGGGCGGCAAGTGCACGTCGTTCACCGCCGAAGTGGGCGTGGACGATGTGCAGAAGACCGCGGGCAGCGTGCAGTTCAGCGTCAGGGCCGACGGTGCGGAGAAGGCGAAGTCGCCGGTCCTCAAGGCGGCCGACACCGCCTGGTCGCTCACGGCGGACGTCACCGGCGCGAAGTACGTCGAGCTGGTCGTCGCGGACGGCGGCGACGGCAACGGCAACGACCACGCGGACTGGGGCAACGCACGGTTCCACTGCGGAAGCTGAATGAGCCGGCGGTGAGCAGTGAGCAGTGAGAGGGGTGGGGCCGATCCCGGTCCCACCCCCTTCCCGTTCCCAGGAGCGCGTCCGCGAGGACGTGCGGAAGGGGTGGGGCCGGAAGGCCGGGGTATTCTCACCGGACTCCGCCGTGTCCGCCAAGGACGGTGCGGGTGGGAGAAGTGGATCAGCGGCTGGTTCCACCTCCGTCGGTTCCCGCTCCGTCCGGACGCCCCGGACGTCATGCCCGCGGCCGTGCGGGACGCCTTTCGCGAGGCCGTGCGGCCGGCCATCACCCACTTGGGCGAGCCGGTCGTGGACCGTCCGGAGGACTTCCGGAAGGCGCAGGACGCACAGGCGACGGATGCCCGGGACTCACCGGTGTGTGCAGTACGCCACAGTGAGTCTTTGTGGAGCCTGAACAAACGGGGATGGTCCCGGGCTGGTGGTTCGCCTGCATGGCGCAAGGGTTCTGTCCGGCTCCACCAGGAAACGGGTCGGGAGACTGTGCAGAGTCGACGGCAGGTTTCTCTTGGTCGGCTTCGTAGGGTCGATACATGACCGTTGTGGACGAAACCCCGGGCGAGCCGACAGACACCCGTGGCCGGGTGGCCGAACTGCTGGCACTGCGTGAGCAGGCGCGGCGCGGACCGAGTGACCGGGCGACCGAGGCGCAGCACGCCAAGGGCAAGCTGACGGCCCGTGAGCGCATCGAGCTGCTCCTGGACCCGGATTCGTTCAAGGAGGTCGAGCAGCTGCGCCGGCACCGGGCGACCGGATTCGGGCTGGAGGAGAAGAAGCCGTACACCGACGGTGTCATCACCGGCTGGGGCACGGTCGAGGGCCGCACGGTCTTCGTCTACGCGCACGACTTCCGGATCTTCGGCGGCGCCCTGGGCGAGGCCCACGCCACAAAGATCCACAAGATCATGGACATGGCGATCTCGGCGGGTGCCCCGCTGGTCTCGCTGAACGACGGCGCAGGGGCCCGGATCCAGGAGGGCGTCAGCGCGCTCGCCGGATACGGCGGCATCTTCCAGCGCAACACCCGAGCCTCCGGTGTCATCCCGCAGATCAGCGTGATGCTCGGCCCGTGCGCGGGCGGCGCGGCCTACAGCCCCGCCCTCACCGACTTCGTGTTCATGGTCCGCGAGACCTCCCAGATGTTCATCACCGGACCGGACGTCGTGAAGGCGGTCACCGGCGAGGAGATCTCGCAGAACGGCCTCGGCGGCGCCGATGTGCACGCCGAGACCTCGGGCGTCGCGCACTTCGCGTACGACGACGAGGAGACCTGCATCGCCGAGGTCCGCTACCTGATCGGGATGCTCCCGTCGAACAACCGGGAGAACCCGCCCACCGTGGCGAGCGATGACCCGGCCGACCGGCGCGGCGACGTCCTGCTCGACCTGGTGCCTGCCGACGGCAACCGCCCGTACGACATGCACAAGGTCATCGAGGAGCTCGTCGACGACGGTGACTACCTGGAGATCCACGAGCGCTGGGCCCGCAACATCATCTGCGCCCTGGCCCGGCTCGACGGTCAGGTCGTCGGCATCGTCGCCAACCAGCCGCAGTCCCTGGCGGGCGTCCTGGACATCGAGGCGTCGGAGAAGGCGGCCCGCTTCGTCCAGATGTGTGATGCATTCAACATTCCCATCATCACTCTATTGGACGTACCCGGCTTCCTGCCCGGCGTCGATCAGGAGCACGGTGGAATCATCCGGCACGGGGCGAAGCTGCTCTACGCGTACTGCAACGCCACGGTGCCGAGGATCTCGCTGATCCTGCGCAAGGCGTACGGCGGTGCGTACATCGTGATGGACAGCCAGTCCATCGGTGCCGACCTGACCTACGCCTGGCCCACCAACGAGATCGCCGTCATGGGCGCCGAAGGTGCCGCCAACGTCATCTTCCGTCGGCAGATCGCCGACGCCGAGGACCCGGAGGCCATGCGGATCCGCATGGTCAAGGAGTACAAGGCCGAACTGATGCATCCGTACTACGCCGCAGAGCGCGGACTGGTCGACGA
Source organism: Streptomyces sp. NPDC002206 (assembly GCF_053593595.1). NCBI lineage: Bacteria > Bacillati > Actinomycetota > Actinomycetes > Kitasatosporales > Streptomycetaceae > Streptomyces > Streptomyces sp. NPDC002206. The sequence goes on along the minus strand of NZ_JBSFCW010000009.1, from coordinate 136,937 downwards.
CGTCATCGATCCTGCCGAGACGCGCGAGGTGCTGATCGCCTCGCTCGCGATGCTCCGGTCCAAGCACGCCGATCTGCCGTCCCGCAAGCACGGCAACCCCCCGCAGTAGCCGCGGCCGGTGCCCCACCCCGCACAGACCGCCACGCACTGCCGAGAAGACGGAGAGACATTCATGAGCACTACTCCTGCCGAGTCCGTGCTGCGCGTCGAGAAGGGTCTTGCCGACCCCGAGGAGCTGGCCGCGATAACCGCGGTCCTGCTCGCCCGCGCAGCCGCCACCCCCACCGCCCCGGCCCACCGCGGCCGCACCCACGCGGGCTGGCGCCGCCTCGAGCGCACCCCGGGCTTCCGCGCCCCGCACTCCTGGCAGGGCTGACAACGGCCCAGCAGACGGCCCGCAGCACGCGAGAGGCCCCGCACTCCCTCGGGAGTGCGGGGCCTCTTCGTACGGCTGCCGGAGCCTACCGCAGGCGCGCCATCAGCGCGTGCTCCACGAGCGTGATGAGCGCGCTCTTGGCGTCCGCGCGGTGGCGGGCGTCCGTCGTCAGGATCGGGGTGTCGGGGCCGATCTGCAGGGCCTCGCGCACCTCGTCGGGGGTGTACGGCTGGTGTCCGTCGAAGCCGTTGAGGGCGATGACGAACGGCAGTCCGCTGTTCTCGAAGTAGTCGACGGCCGGGAAGCAGTCGGCGAGACGCCGGGTGTCGACGAGGACGACGGCGCCGATCGCGCCGCGGACCAGGTCGTCCCACATGAACCAGAACCGGTCCTGACCGGGCGTACCGAAGAGGTACAGGATCAGGTCCTGGTCCAGGGTGATACGGCCGAAGTCCATGGCCACCGTCGTGGTGGTCTTGTCCCCGGTGTGCGTCAGATCGTCGATGCCGGCCGACGCGGACGTCATCACGGCTTCGGTGCGCAGCGGGTTGATCTCCGAAACAGCACCGACGAACGTGGTCTTACCCACGCCGAAGCCCCCTGCCACCACGATCTTCGCGGAGGTAGTGGAGCGGGCTGCTCCGCCGCTAGAGCTTGCGAAGTCCACTGAGCACCCTTTCGAGCAGTGTCACATCTGGCTGGCCGCCGGCGGACTCGTCGCCGCCGGGCTGATGGATAGCGACGAGTCCGGCCTCGGCCAGGTCGGCTACGAGGATTCGGGCAACGCCGAGGGGGATCGTGAGAAGCGCCGAGATCTCGGCAACCGACTTGATCTCGAAGCACAGCCGGCAGATCCGCTGGTGCTCGGGCAATTGCCCTTGCAGCCGCGACGGATCGGCCGTGGTACTGACCAACGCCTCGATGGCGAGCTGGTATCGCGGTCGGGTCCGGCCGCCGGTCATGGCGTACGGACGGACCAGCGGGTTGTGGGCGGCGGGAGCGGCGGGCTCGGCGGGCCGCCGGGGCTGCACCGTCTGAATGCGGGGCTGCTGGGGCGATTCGATCCGATGCGGGCGCTGAGGGTGCTGCGGCGGCTGCTGCTGCCACCCACCGTCCTGCTGCCACCCGCCGTCCTGCGTCTGCCGGCGCGGGTACGGCTGCTGCGGCTCATAAGGCTGCTGCGAACCCTGTCTGCTGGGTGTGGAGGGGAAGTTGTAACGGTTGTCCCCGTGCTCGCCCGGTACTTGCTGACCACCGTCGTACTGGTGTCCGCCTGGGGGTGTTGCCACAATTCCTCCTCCGACTGCCGGTCCCGATCCCAGTGGGGCCGCGCCACCGCACCTTATGGCGCGGTGGCGCATGACGCACCGTCTGTCTACTAGTTAAGAAGACTTCCCTGCAGTTCGGCACGGAGATCCGGGGTGAGGACCGTGCCTGCACGATCGACCAGAAGGGCCATTTCGTACCCAACCAGACCGATATCGGCGTCCGGGTGGGAGAGAACGGCCAGCGAAGATCCGTCGGAGATGGACATGATGAAGAGGAATCCGCGCTCCATCTCCACAACTGTCTGATTCACCGCGCCGCCCTCGAAGATCCGCGAGGCGCCCGCGGTCAGCGAGGTCAGGCCGGAAGCGACGGCCGCCAGCTGATCGGCACGGTCCCGGGGGAATCCTTCGGACATGGCCAGCAGGAGTCCGTCGGCGGAGACCACCACCGTGTGCGACACCCCGGGGGTGTTGTCCACGAAGTTGGTGATCAACCAGTTGAGATTCTGCGCCGCCTGGCTCATCGGGCTCACACTAACGCTCCTGGTTGTAGGTATTACTTGTGTCCGAACCAGCGTTACGTCCCCGCTGAATGCCCCGTCGCAGGTTGCTCAACCTGCCCCGGACGTCCTCAGGGGCGCGGGAGACCTGAGGGCCGCCCTGCTGGGTCTGCTCCGCCGTGCCCTCGACCAGATTGGCCTTGGGCACTCGCCGGGGAAGTCCGGACGGGGTGACCCCACCCGCCTTCGGCTCCCGGAGCTTCTCGGCCCGCTCCCAGCGCTCGTCGTTCGTCGAGCGCCAGTCGTCGGAGCCGTTCCCGTCCTGCGGCGCGGGCGACGGCCGCTGCGGCAATTCCTGCTGCTGCGGCTGCTGCTGTGCTGCGACGGACTGGTCGTTTCCGCGGCCCGTGGGCTGCCAGTGCTGCTGACCGCCCCGGCGCGGCAGACCGGCATCGGTCATCTCGCGGCCGACGTTCGGGGTGGGACCCGAACGGTCGAAGCCTACGCGCTCCTGCGGCTCGGCGGGAGCGCTCGGGACAGATTCCGGTTCGGCCTGCGATATGGGCTCGTACGCACCCTGGTACGCGCCCTGATCTGCCCACTCTTCCTGGTGGGGCTGGGCGGCGAACTGGTCCTCGTAGCCCCGCTGAGCGCTCTCGGCAGGGGCATATGCCGCTTCCGTATAGCCGCCCTGCGACGGGTACTCGGACTGCTCGGCGTAGCCGCTGTCGCCGCTGTACGTGTCGTAGGAACTGTCGTACGCCGCCTGCGGGTACTGCTCCTGCTGCGGGTCCTGTGCGTACGTGTCCTCGGCGTAGGCGGCGTCCTGGTACGCATTGCCCTGGAACGCGTCTTCCTGGAACTGCGGGCGTTCGCCGCCCGTCTGGGCCTCCAGCGCGGCCCGGCGTTCCTCACGCATCAGCGAACGGCCCACCGGGTCCAGCTGCGCGGGGTCGACCGCCGGGTCCTCGTAACGCGAGTCGTCGAAGCCGAGCTCCGCCGCCGTACGCATCTGGGGCTGGTGCGGAAGCGGTTCGAAGGCCTGCTGCCGCGGGATGATCGAGGAGACCGTGAAGTCGTCCTGCTGGGCGGCGATCGGTTCGAGCTCGCCTCCGCCGCCGTGCGTGATCGCGTCCGGCAGCATGACCAGCGAGGTGGTTCCGGCCTGCTCGCCCGAGGGGCGCAGCTGGACCCGGATGCCGTGCCGGTCGGCGAGCCGGCCGACCACGAAGAGACCCATCCGCTGGGACACCGCGGCGTCCACCGTCGGCGGGTTGGCCAGCTTGTGGTTGATGTCCGCGAAGTCCTCGGCCGTGAGGCCGATGCCCTTGTCGTGGATCTCGACCATCACGCGGCTGTCCGGCAGCCGGGTCGCGGTGACGCGGACCTTGGTCTGCGGCGAGGAGAACGTGGTGGCGTTCTCCAGCAGCTCGGCCAGCAGGTGCACGAGGTCGGTGACGGCCTGGCCGTGGATCTCGGTCTCCGGAACGCCGGAGAGCTCGATGCGCTCGTACGACTCCACCTCGGACGAGGCGGCCCGCAGGACGTCGACCAGCGGAACCGGCTGGTTCCATCGGCGGCCCGGCTCCTCGCCGGCGAGGACGAGGAGGTTCTCGCCGTTGCGGCGCATACGGGTGGCCAGGTGGTCCAGCCGGAAGAGGCTCTCCAGCTGGTCCGGGTCGGCCTCGTTGTTCTCCAGGTCGGTGATGAGGGTCAGCTGGCCCTCGATCAGCGACTGGTTGCGGCGCGACAGGTTGGTGAAGATCGCGTTGACGTTGCCTCGCAGCATGGCTTGCTCGGCAGCCAGCCGAACCGCCTCGCGGTGCACCTGGTCGAAGGCGCGGGCGACCTCGCCGATCTCGTCCCGGGTGGTGATCGGGATCGGCTGGACGCGGGTGTCGACCCGGCCCGGCTCGGTCCGCGACAGCTGGTCGACGAGCATCGGCAGCCGCTGCTCGGCGATCGAGAAGGCGGCGGTACGCAGCTGACGCATCGCGCGACTCATCTGGCGGGCCACGAGGCCGGCCAGGACGAAGGCGGCCAGCAGCGCGATCAGCACGATGGCAGCGTTGACGATGGCGTCGGTCTTGGCGCTGGACGAGATGTTCGCGGCCTCGGTCACCGCCTTGTCGACGAGCTCTTCCTCGACCGTGGTGTAGCCGTCGAACTTGGCGGTGGAGGCAGCCATCCAGGTGTCGGGCGTGATGCCCTTCGCCGCCAGCTCCTCGGGCGACTTGCCGAGGCCGATCTGCTGGGCCATTCCGTCGAAGACCGAGCCGTCGATGCTGGGCGGCGCGACGAACGGCACACCTGCCGCGTCCGCCTGCGCCTTGGCGGCCTTCAGTTTCTTTGCGCCCTCGGCCGCCTTGGCGGTCATGACCTGCTTCAGGCGGACCGAGTCGGCCTCCGTACCACCGGAGACGTACTCGCCAAGTGCGATCTGCTCCAGGTAGTTGTACGAGCCGAAGGCCTTGACCTGGGCACCGAACTTGGCGCCCTCCTGGCTCGGACGCACGAGCAGGTGCATTCCGATGGAGCGCTGAAGCGATTCTGCGGCCTTGGCCAGCTCGATCGCGTAGACCGTGCGGCCGTAGCTGGTGATGTTGCCGGTGCCGAGGCCGAGCTCGTTGCAGAACTCCATCAGGGAGTGCTGGACCCTGACGTAGCCCTCTTCCGTCTTCACCGGGTCCATGGCCTCGGCATAGGCGGCCTTGCGCAGCTCCGGGAGCTTGGGCTCCTCCTGCTTGAACAGCTGGAGACGGCGCTGCAGGCCCTCCTTCTTCGGCATGCCCTGCACGGCCTCGTCGAACTTGGCGGCGGCCGCGTCCGTGGTGGCGTACACCTGGTCGACGGCGGCCGCGTCGCGCTTGTTCGACAGCAGTGGCTGGGCGGAGAGGTCACGCTCGTTGAGCAGTGCCTGTCCGTACTCCGAGGCCGCGCGCACGATCAGCGCGGTCTTCTCGGCGTCCTGTGCCTCTCTCCAGGTGTCGATCGACCCCTTCACCTGGAAGCCGCCCATGATCAGGCCGACCAGGACAGGGATCAGAAGGATCGCGTTCAGCCGGGTGGGCACCCGCCAGTTGCGCGGGGACAGCCGACTCGTGCTGCCGCCGGCCGGTGCCTCTTCGGACACTTCGGCGGTTGGCGCCGCGCTGCGCGGCGGCGGGGTGAAGTTGCCCCGCTCCTGCTGCGCCGCGGAGCCCTCGTTGCTACGCCTCACTCGACCAACAACCTCTCGGCGTCGGCACCTACGCTGTGCCGTTTTTCGTTCAGGGCCGTACTACTCGGGAGTTTCGTCGAATTGCAGCACGGGGACCGGCTGCGTTCCAAACAGTCGGAATCAGCCATTCCGAGTGGTCCAAGCCTCAGATAAAACGGGCATAAAGAGCGAGCCCCGTCAAAAGGCGGGGCTCGTGTGAGCACAGCGACACCAGGCGAATGCATCGGGTGTTGAAGCCGGAGTAATTCTCTGTCGAAACGTTATGAATACGGGGGCGGATCGTGTCGAAGGACACAGTCCACCCCCGTGCGACTACAGCAACTTCCGTATCCCCATACCGACTTGCGGCGAGCCTACGGCTACTTGAGCCGAGCCATCAGCGCATGCTCGACCAGCGTGATCAGGCCGCTCTTCGCATCGCCGCGGTGGCGGGCGTCCGTCGTGATGATGGGGGCGTCGGGGCCGATCTGCAGGGCCTCGCGCACCTCGTCGGGGGTGTACGGCTGGTGTCCGTCGAAGCCGTTGAGGGCGATGACGAACGGCAGTCCGCTGTTCTCGAAGTAGTCGACGGCCGGGAAGCAGTCGGCGAGACGCCGGGTGTCGACGAGGACGACGGCGCCGATCGCGCCGCGGACCAGGTCGTCCCACATGAACCAGAACCGGTCCTGACCGGGCGTACCGAAGAGGTACAGGATCAGGTCCTGGTCCAGGGTGATACGGCCGAAGTCCATGGCCACCGTCGTGGTGGTCTTGCCGCCTGTGTGCGTCAGATCGTCGATGCCCGCCGACGCGGACGTCATCACGGCTTCTGTACGCAGCGGGTTGATCTCCGAAACGGCACCGACGAACGTGGTCTTACCCACGCCGAAGCCACCCGCCACCACGATCTTTGCGGAGGTAGTGGCTCGGGCCGCACCGCCGCTAGAGCTTGCGAAGTCCACTGAGCACCCTTTCGAGCAGTGTCACATCCGGCGCGCCGCCGGCCTCTCCGTTGCCCGGCTGGTGGATGGCCACCATGCCGGCTTCCGCCAGATCCGCGACAAGGATCCGGGCCACACCGAGCGGCATCGACAGCAGCGCCGACACCTCGGCCACCGACTTGACCTCACGGCAGAGGTGGCAGATCCGCTGGTGCTCCGGGAGCAGCGTCCCCAGGTGCGCCGGGTCGGCCGTGGTCGATACCAGCGCCTCTATGGCGAGCTGGTAGCGCGGCCGGGTCCGGCCGCCGGTCATGGCATACGGACGGACCAGCGGCTGATCGCCTTCACCTTCGTACGACGCGTGGTGCAGTGCGCCGTACGGATCGGGTGAGGCGGGTGGCGGGGTCATGAATCCTCCGGGCGTGACAGCTTGGTGTCGGCTTGCCGTCTGAAGGGGCCGGTGGGGGGCTGAAGCGGCCGGACGGTCGAGGGTGGGAGTGCGGTACCTGGGGGGATCGCGTCGGTCACCGGTTCATGGCCGCCTCAGTGGAGCAGGCTGCCCTGGAGCTCGGCGCGGAGATCGGGGGTCAGTACTGTTCCCGCGCGGTCGACCAGCAGGGCCATCTCGTACCCGACCAGACCGATGTCGGCGTCCGGGTGGGCAAGAACGGCCAGCGAGGAGCCGTCCGAGACGGACATCAGGAAGAGGAACCCGCGCTCCATCTCGACCACGGTCTGGCTGACGGCGCCGCCCTCGAAGATCCGGGAGGCGCCCGCGGTCAGCGAGGTCAGCCCGGAAGCGACGGCCGCCAACTGGTCGGCACGGTCCCGCGGGAATCCTTCGGACATGGCCAGCAGGAGTCCGTCGGCAGACACCACCACCGTGTGCGACACCCCAGGGGTGTTGTCCACGAAGTTGGTGATCAACCAGTTCAGATTCTGTGCGGCCTGACTCATCGGGCTCAACTAACGCTCCTGCTGGTGAGTGGGGCCGAGTGGGAAACTGCCGGTCGACGAGCCGTTGTTGGCCTGCCGACCCTGCTGGATACCCCGGCGGAGATTGGTCAGTCGCCCGCGCACATCATCGGGCGCACGCGAAACCTGAGGTCCCGACTGGTGACTCTGCTGCTGGGCGGTGCCCGGCACCAGATTGGCACGCGGCACCCGGCGAGGCAGACCGGAAGTGGTGATTCCGCCTGCTGCGGGCTTCTTGGCCCGCTCCGCCTGCCGGACGAGTTCGTCGTTCGGCGAGGTACGCCAGGTACTTGTGGTGGCGCCCGCGTCACCCGCACCGCGACGCGGCATCGGTGCAGCGGGACGGTCCTGCGGGGTCTGCTGCGGGACGGACGGCGCCTGCGGCCCGGCGGGCGGCTGCTGACCGCCCTGCTGCGGGCCGTGGAACCAGTTCGTCTCCAGGGTGTCGTACAGCGGCGTACGACCGTCCCCGGGGCCCGCCGGAGGCAGCGCCTCGGACTGCGGCTGCGGCGGCAGGACCGGACGGTACTGCGCCTCACCCGTGGGAGCGGTGGCCGGACGCGGGGCACGGAAGTCCTCGTCGTCCCGGCCGCGCGGACGCGGAGCCGGCAGCCCCTGGTCCTGCGACGGCTGCGGACGGCCGAAGTCCGGACGGGCGAACTGCGCGGTGCCCGCCGGGTCCTGGTGCTGCGGGGGGTGGGCCTGCGGGGCCGGTGCCGAGAAGTCCGGGCGGGCGAACTCGGCGGTGGAGCCGGGGCCCTGCCGGTCGTCCAGCGGGGGACGCTGGCCCATGGCCGGGTTCATCGGCCGCTGGAACTGGCCGGTGGACTCGGGCTCCTCGTGACCGCGCGGGGCGTCGAGCGGATTGCGCCGCGGCACCGACGGGTTCTCGGTGCCCCAGCTGGTGGTCTGCGCGCGCTGCGGCTGCGGGTTGCCACCGGGCAGTTCGGCACGGGGACCACCGACGGGCGGCAGCTGACGGCCGGGGATGCCCGGGCCGCCGGACTGCTGGAAGCCGCCCTGGCTGTCGGGGGCGTTGTGCCGGGCCTGCTGCGGCTGCGGCGCCTGCCGTCCGGCCGGACCGTTCTGGTGGCCGGGCTGACCGGGCTGGTCGTACTGCCCCGGCCGGCTCTGACCGAACAGGTTGGACTGACCCTGCTCCGTACGGCCGGGATCGCCCTGGCCGCCCGGTGCGCCGAGCCGTGCGCCGCCGAGGGCGCCGGGGAGCCCACCGCCCTGACGCGGCGGTTCCTGCCGCGCGAAGTCCTGCGGACCGGTGCCGGAGAGCCCAGCACTCTGGAACCCGGCGTTCTGCTGACGCTGCTGGTTCGGCTGCGGCTGGCCCTGCTGATTCGGCTGGCCCTGCTGGTTCTGCGGCTGGCGAGGACCGCCGCCGTCACGCGCCGGCAGTGCGGCCCGCGGACCGGAGCCCGCACCGACCTGTCCACGCTGCGCACCGGCAGCCGCGCCGAGGCCCGGCCGGTTGCCGGTGCCGGCAACGGCGCCGTTGCCACCGGCGCGCTGCTGACCCGCGGCCGGCTTCGGTGCCGGCTGCTTGCCGCCGTGCGCGACATCGACAGGGAGCATGACCAGCGCGGTCGTGCCACCGGAGTCGGACGGCCGCAGCTGGATCCGGATGCCGTGACGCAGGGACAGCCGGCCGACCACGAACAGACCCATGCGGCGCGAGACCGAGACATCCACGGTGGGCGGCGAAGCAAGCCGCTCGTTGATCGCCGCGAGGTCCTCGGGGGAGAGGCCGATACCGGTGTCGTGGATCTCCACGAGCACCCGGCCGTCGGGCAGTGCGTGACCGGTGACCCGGACCTTCGTCTGCGGAGAGGAGAACGACGTGGCGTTCTCCAGCAGCTCGGCGAGCAGGTGCACGAGGTCGTTGACCACTCGGCCGGCGACCTCGGTGGCGGGCACCGCGGCCAGTTCGATGCGCTCGTACTGCTCCACCTCGGAGGCGGCGGCGCGGAGAACGTCGACCAGCGGCACGGGGCGGGTCCAACGGCGGCCCGGCTCCTCGCCCGCGAGGACGAGGAGGTTTTCGCCGTTACGGCGCATACGGGTCGCGAGGTGGTCGAGCTTGAAGAGGGACGACAGCTGGTCCGGGTCGGCCTCGCGCGACTCCAGTTCGGAGATGAGGGAGAGCTGACGCTGGATGAGACCCTGCGAACGCCGCGAGAGGTTGGTGAACATCGCGTTGACGTTGCCTCGCAGCAGCGCCTGTTCGGCGGCGAGGCGGACGGCCTCGCGGTGCACGTCGTCGAAGGCCGCGGCCACCTGGCCGATCTCGTCACGGGAGTGCACACCGACCGACTCGACCGAGGTGTCGACGTCCTGCGGGTCCGCCTCGGAGAGCTGCTTGACGAGCTCCGGCAGACGGTCCTGGGCGACCCGGGTCGCGGTGTCCTGCAGCCGCCGCAGCGAACGGATCATGGACCGGGCGACGACGAAGGCGCCGACCAGCGAGACACCGAGCACCAGCAGGATGAGCGCACCGCTGATGATGGCTTCGCGCTGCGACGCGTCGCGGAGCTCGCGAGCCTTGCTATCCATGTCGCTGAGGAGGATCTCCTCGATGTTCTTCATCGCCTGGATCTTGTTGGAGCTCTGGTCGTACCAGTCCAGGTACGAACGCGGCTCCGTGCCCGCCATGCCGGTGGGGCTGTCCAGCACCTTCTCCGCGTAGCTGTCGGCGGCCTTGATCTCCGGGTTGCCGTTCTCCAGTGTCGCCGTCAGTTCCTCGGCGTTCTGTCCCGTGGCCGTGTAGGTCACGGTGAACGACCTCAGCGCCAGCGTCTCCTTGTGGAGGGCGGCGCGGCCGAACTGCCGGTCGTTCTGGTCGAGGTGCGATCCCTTTTGGCCACCGCCACCCGGTAGCGCCGCGGCGATGATCGCACGCTGGACCGACGCGTACTCCTTGGCGGAGGAGAACGCCGCCAGGGCACGGGTCCGCTTGATCATCTCGGGGTTGCTGGTCGCCTGCGCCATGTCCTGGGAGAGGCTCAGCAGCGAGGTGATCAACTGGCTGTACGCATCGACGGTCTGGAGGCTCGGGCTGCCCTTCGCATACGCCTCCTTGCGTATGTCACGGATCTGTCCGAGCTGGCCGGCGATCTGCTGAACGCTCGCGTAGATGCCTTCGAGGGCCTCGTCGCCGCCGGTGTTGCTGATCCCGGTCGTGGCGTCGAAGAACGAGGCCTTCGCCCGGTCGGTCCTCTTGCGCGGTTCGGCGATCTTGGCTTCGTCGGCCTTGACCCCGTTGGACAGCGGACCGGCCGACCGGTCGCGCTCCTCCTGGAGCGCCTGGGCGAGCGTGGTCGCCTGCTTGGTCATCTGGGTGAGCAGCTGCATGTGATCCAGCTGCTGGATGTCGTTCATGGAGTCGTTGATACGCAGGCCACCCAGGGTGGTCGCGGCGACTACAGGAAGAGCGAGCAGCGAGACCAGGCGCGTACTGATGCGCCAGTTGCGAAGAGCGATTCGCGAGCCCGTGTTGACGGGGCCCCGGGGCTTGAGTGGAGTGATCGGACCGGCGCTGCTGCTCGCCGTGACGGCCGAGCGCGGGGAGCGCTCGCCGGCGTCGCCGGCCGCGGCCGGTCCGGGGTTCTGGGCGTGCTGGGGCGAGGAACCGCGGTCGGTCCCGCCGTGCGGCTCCTGTTCCGCCGCCGCGCTGCCATCCCTCTTGAAACGTCCCTGCACTAGCGTCGCAACCTCTGGACCAGGCGTCCCCCCGCGTAGACGGGCGGGACGGTGTCGGCGTCGTGGGGCGTTTTTCCCGCCCCATGGTGGTCGTGAGTGACCGGCGCTCTTCCCCTTCCCGCCGCCACTCGGCGCTGCGTTGCGCCCCTGCGCGCCGGCCTGAAACCCGCGGCGGTTCGTGGAATTCCAGCACAGTGCCGGATCTCCAACAAGGCCCCCGCGTGACGCTGTGACCGGAGTGACTCGTTGTGATGGAGAGGTGACAAGTCGTAGAGAGTGTTTACGGGCAAACAGGTTCATTGCGGGCGCATGTGGTGGGGGTGAGGGGTGTCCCAGTCGACATGATCAGCAGCGGAATGGTTCATTCAGTGATGCAATGTCCGTTTCTTCGATCAAGATCGAGCGCCCGGAATGGGGTAATTGTCGACTACTTCGTGAGCAAACTCACATGATGATCGTCGCCTCTTCCGGGGATCCGGAGGGAATTGGATGTTTAGCCTGACGCTTTACAGGGATGGCAAATCCGACAACCGGCGCCCCTCCGGGCGGCGCCCATACCGACAGGGTCTTAACGGCAGATGAAGACGACGATGATGTTCCGCAACATTGCCAACCCCCGGCGCACCACGCTGGCGCACCTCAAGGACGCCGAAGCGCTGCAGACGCCGGATCAGCCGGAGCACGCCGTCGACCTGCCGACGCAGACGGCCAACCCGCGTCGCACCATCCTGATGGAAGCCCCTGCCATGGCCGCCACCGCCGAGTAATGCGCGCGATTGTCCCCCTCACCCGCGTTAGCCTGGGGCGTCAGTCTTCAGCCAGCCAGCAAGTGAGGGGCGACAGCATCCCGTGCGCATCGCCAGGTTCTCCATCGACGGCAATGTCGCCTTCGGCGCGGTTGAGGGCGACGGCACCGTCGACTCCGGTGACCTCGTCCTCGACATCATCAAGGGCATCCCGTACGCCGACTTCGAGCTCTCCGGCACCAAGGTCCCGCTGAGCAAGGTCCGACTGCTGCCGCCCGTGCTCCCCAACAAGATCGTGGCCATCGGTCGCAACTACGCGGAACACGCCGCGGAACTCGGCAACGAGGTCCCGGACGTACCGGTGGCCTTCTTCAAGCCCACCACGTCGGTGATCGGCTCCGGGGACGCCATCGAGTACCCCTCCTTCTCCAACGAAGTGCACTACGAGGCCGAGCTGGCCGTGGTCATCGGCCGGATGTGCCGCGAAGTGCCGCGTGAGCGCGTCAAGGACGTCATCCTCGGCTACACCTGCGCCAATGACGTCACCGCCCGCGATGCCCAGAAGCGCGAGAAGCAGTGGGCCCGGGCCAAGGGCTTCGACACGTCCTGCCCGCTCGGCCCCTGGGTGGAGACCGACCTCGACCCCAGCGACCTCGCCATTCAGACCACGGTCAACGGCGAGCAACGTCAACTGGGCCGTACGAGCGAAATGATCCGCTCCATCGAGGATCTGGTCGTCCACATCACGGAGGCCATGACGCTGCTCCCGGGCGATGTGATCCTCACCGGCACTCCGGCAGGGGTCGGACCCCTGCATGTCGGCGACGAGGTCGCCGTCTCCATCGAAGGCATCGGCACTCTCACCAACAAGGTGATCAAGCGTGGCTAACACAAGCGTCCGCGTACGTTTCTGTCCCTCCCCGACCGGCAACCCCCACGTGGGCCTGGTCCGCACCGCCCTCTTCAACTGGGCCTTCGCCCGGCACCACGGCGGCACCCTGGTCTTCCGTATCGAGGACACCGACGTGGCCCGCGACTCCGAGGAGTCGTACGACCAGCTGCTCGACTCGATGCGCTGGCTCGGCTTCGACTGGGACGAGGGACCCGAGGTCGGCGGCCCGCACGCCCCGTACCGGCAGTCGCAGCGCATGGACATCTACAAGGACGTCGCCGCGAAACTTCTCGCCGGCGGGTACGCGTACCACTGCTACTGCACCACCGAGGAGCTCGACACCCGCCGCGACGCCGCCCGCGCCGCCGGCAAGCCGTCCGGCTACGACGGCCACTGCCGCGACCTGTCCGCCGAGCAGACCGCCGCGTACGAGGCCGAGGGCCGGACGTCCATCGTCCGCTTCCGGATGCCCGACGAGGCGCTCACCTTCACGGACCTGGTCCGCGGCGAGCTGACCTTCCAGCCGGAGAACGTGCCGGACTACGGCATCGTCCGGGCCAACGGAGCCCCGCTCTACACGCTGGTCAACCCGGTCGACGACGCGCTGATGGAGATCACCCACGTCCTGCGCGGCGAGGACCTGCTGTCCTCCACCCCGCGCCAGCTCGCCCTCTACAAGGCGCTCATCGAGCTGGGCATCGCCAAGGGGACCCCCGCCTTCGGTCACCTCCCGTACGTCATGGGCGAGGGCAACAAGAAGCTCTCCAAGCGTGACCCGCAGGCCTCGCTCAACCTCTACCGCGAGCGCGGTTTCCTGCCCGAGGGGCTGCTCAACTACCTCTCCCTGCTGGGCTGGTCGATCGCCGAGGACCGCGACATCTTCTCGATCGAGGAGATGGTGGCCGCGTTCGACATCAAGGACGTCAACGCCAACCCGGCGCGCTTCGACCTGAAGAAGTGCGAGCACATCAACGCCGAGCACATCCGCATGCTCGACGTGAAGACCTTCACCGAGGCGTGCGGCCCCTGGCTGAAGGCTCCGTTCGCCCCCTGGGCCCCGGAGGCCTTCGACGCCGCCCGGTTCGAGGCCATCGCCCCCTACGCCCAGACCCGCGTCACCGTCCTCTCGGACATCACGGCCAACGTCGACTTCCTCTTCCTCGACGAGCCGGTCGAGGACGAGGCGTCCTGGGCCAAGGCGATGAAGGAGGGCTCCGACGCCCTGCTCGTCACCGCCCGGGCCAAGCTGATCGAGTCCGAGTGGAACGCCGAGGCGCTCAAGAACGCGATCCTTGCCGCCGGTGAGGAGCACGGCCTGAAGCTCGGCAAGGCCCAGGCCCCGGTGCGCGTCGCCGTCACCGGCCGCACGATCGGTCTGCCGCTCTTCGAGTCCCTTGAGATCCTGGGCCGCGAGAAGACCGTGGCCCGGATCGACGCGGCACTGGCGAAGCTGGCTGCGTAAGCGTCTCCTGCACGCCCGAAGGGGGCGGCCACCGGTTCTTTCCGGTGGCCGCCCCCTTCCATGTGGCTGAGCCCCGGCTGAGCGGTAGCGTGGCCTCATGCCGATCCGAGCCGTGATCTGGGACATCGACGACACGATCTTCGACTACACGGGCGCCGACCGTGTCGGTATGCGCAAACATCTGGCGAGCGAGGGTCTGCCCGGCGGATACGCGTCCGTCGAGCAGGCCCTCGAGGCATGGCGGGCCATCACCGACGTCCAGTGGGCGCGTCTCGCCGCGGGGGAGACCGACTTCCAGGGGCAGCGCCGGGACCGGGTCCGCGCGTTCCTCGGGCGGTCGCTGACGGACGCGGAGGCCGACGACTGGTTCGGCCGGCACGTCGTCCACTACGAGGCCGCCTGGGCGCTCTTCCCGGATGCGGTGCCGGCTCTGGACCTGCTGGCCGGCCGCTACCGGCATGCCGTCCTGTCGAACTCCAGCATCCACAACCAGGACCGCAAACTGCGCACCCTAGGCGTGCGGGACCGCTTCGAGGCCGTGGTGTGCGCGGTGGAGCTCGGCATCTCCAAGCCCGAGGCCGGGGCGTTCCACGCCGCCTGCGACGCGCTCGGGCTGGCGCCGCAGGACGTCGTGTACGTCGGCGACCACCCGGACATCGATGCCGGTGGGGCGGTGGCGGCCGGACTGGAAGGGGTCTGGCTGGACCGGGACGGGCGTGGCGGACGGCCCGAGCTGGTCCGGATCACCGGCCTTGATCAGCTCCCCGGACTGTTGGCGGGCAATACCCGTTTTGGAGCGTCGGACACCTTCAGGTAATGTTCTTCCTGCGCCGCCCGAGCGGGCCGAAAGATCCGGCCGGGAAGCGCAAGCCGAACAAAATCCCTTCTGGGGGTTGAGTTTTGGTGGGCTATGGTGTAATTGGCAACACTACGGTTTCTGGTACCGTCATTCTAGGTTCGAGTCCTGGTAGCCCAGCGCAGAGCTTCATCTGTAAAACACGCCCCCGTTGTGTAGCGGCCTAGCACGCTGCCCTCTCACGGCAGTAGCGCCGGTTCGAATCCGGTCGGGGGTACAGATCCTTCCCGCGAGATCATCTGGGTCGCACCCACGATCTCGATGCAGGATCGCTAGGGCCCCCGTTGTGTAGCGGCCTAGCACGCTGCCCTCTCACGGCAGTAGCGCCGGTTCGAATCCGGTCGGGGGTACTTGTAACACCATGGGCTATGGTGTAATTGGCAACACTACGGTTTCTGGTACCGTCATTCTAGGTTCGAGTCCTGGTAGCCCAGCGCAAGATGCAGTATCGCGCCCCCGTTGTGTAGCGGCCTAGCACGCTGCCCTCTCACGGCAGTAGCGCCGGTTCGAATCCGGTCGGGGGTACAACAGAGCAGAAAACCAAGGGCCCTTCACTTCGGTGAAGGGCCTTTAGTCGTATGTCCAGGGCCCGTTGTGCGCGGGGACCCGCTCTGGTCAGAGGCCGTACCGCCGGGCCGACTCCTCCTCCTGGGCCAGTCTGCGCAGCGCCAGCAGCAGCGGCTCGTAGAGCACCACCGAGGCGACCGCCATCTCCACCTGCTCCGCGCCCGCCGGATAGGACTCCATCATGTCCAGGTCGTGGACGGCCACTTGCTCCATGAGGCGGGCCTGCTCCGCCAAGTACTCGATGTCACAGGGGTAGCCGAGCCTGATGAGAGTGGCCATCGACGCGACAAGTGCGCGATGTACGGGGTCCAGTGAGCCGAGTTCCTGTACGAACGCCCAGCCGAGCCGGTCGAGAAGCCGGTCGACCTCGTGGCGTGCCACGGCCGTCTCCGGGGCGTCCTCGTCCGGCTCCGGGCCGTGCGGCAGGGACCACAGCGCCGCGCCGAGGCGGATCGTCCGGCCGAGGGACTCGTCATCGACATGTGCCAGTACTTCGCGGGCCGTTGCCACCGGAAGGCGGCCGACCTGGATCAGTGCCCGCACCAGACGGAGCCGGCGCAGATGGCTCTCGTCGTACTCGGCCTGGGTCGCGCTGACGCGTTCACCGGGCGGCAGCAGCCCCTCACGCAGGTAGTACTTGATCGTCGCGGTCGTGACGCCGCTCCGCTTGCTCAGTTCCGACAGTCGCATGTCCGGTGCCTTCCCTTGCGCCGCCCCTTGGGCAGTGTCACTATCCAATCATTGGATAGTGACGCTCTCCAACGATTGGCCACGAGACAGGGGGCACTGCATGTTTGCGAAGCCGATACCTGGGCGGACGACCGCGGCCGCCGAGGGAGAGGTGGTCGTGCTGCTCATCGGGATGCGCATCAACCACTTCTGGGGCGTGCACCACTGGCTGCCGGTCCTCGCCGCAATGCCGCGCATGCTGCGGGAGTTGAGCCGGGACAGGAGTCGCGGACTGCTCGGCTACACACTGCTCACCGGGTCGCCGAGGACGTACTACGTCGTCCAGTACTGGGAGTCGAAGGAGAAGCTGTACGCGTACGCGAGCGCTCCCGACATGTTCCACCGCAAGGCCTGGGCGATGATGAACCGCAAGGAGAAGAAGTCCAGGCAGCACGTGGGGCTGTGGCACGAGACGTACATCGCACCCGAGGGGGCGTACGAATCGATCTACGCCGACATGCCGCCGTACGGACTGGCTGCGGTGACCGGTGTGCTGCCCGTCGAGGGGCGGGGCCGTCGCGCGGCGGATCGTCTCGCGCATCGCTCGGTCACGGAGCGAAAGGGCTGAGCAGGGCCGCCACGACGCTGGGGCGGCCTTTCGGATCAGGGGAAAACGAGTACGTCAGCCGTTGCGGCGCAGGGCCTCGCTCAGCCGCGCGGCCGAGTCGATGACCGCCTGGGCGTGCATCCGGCCCGGGTGGCGGGTCAGCCGCTCGATCGGTCCGGAGACCGAGACGGCGGCGACCACCCGGTTCGACGGGCCGCGCACCGGCGCCGAGACCGAGGCGACGCCCGGCTCCCGCTCGCCGATCGACTGGGCCCAGCCTCGCCGCCGGACGCCGGAGAGTGCCGTCGCCGTGAAGCGGGCGCCCTGGAGGCCGCGGTGCAGGCGCTCCGGCTCCTCCCAGGCCATCAGGATCTGGGCCGACGAGCCGGCCTTCATGGTGAGCGTGGAGCCGACCGGCACGGTGTCCCGCAGTCCGGACAGCCGCTCCGCGGCCGCCACGCAGATCCGCATGTCGCCCTGCCTGCGGTAGAGCTGCGCGCTCTCGCCGGTGATGTCACGCAGGTGTGTGAGCACCGGGCCGGCCGTCGCCAGCAGGCGGTCCTCGCCGGCCGCGGCCGCGAGCTCCGCCAGCCGCGGGCCGAGGATGAAACGGCCCTGCATGTCCCTCGCCACCATCCGGTGGTGTTCCAGTGCCACGGCCAGTCGATGGGCCGTGGGTCGTGCGAGCCCGGTCGCCGCGACCAGCCCGGCGAGGGTGGCCGGACCGGACTCCAGGGCGCTCAATACCAGAGCTGCCTTGTCGAGAACGCCGACGCCGCTAGAGTTGTCCATACGACGATACTCGCGTCTCACTCTGTGAAACGCAAGTTCAATTTTCCGCAGAAGTTGCGAACCTGTAGGGGCGGCCACACAACGGCCCGAAGCCACCGCCCCGCACGGGGGTCCGGACGGCGGCGCACCGAAATCTCTAGTTGGGCCGGCGAAGATGCCGGCCGGAGGGAAAGCGATGGGTAGGACACTCGCGGAGAAGGTCTGGGACGACCATGTCGTCCGGCGCGCCGAAGGTGAGCCCGACCTCCTCTTCATCGATCTGCACCTGCTGCACGAGGTGACCAGCCCCCAGGCCTTCGACGGCCTCCGTCAGGCCGGACGCCGGGTGCGGCGCCTCGACCTCACCATCGCCACCGAGGATCACAACACCCCGACCCTCGACATCGACAAGCCCATCGCCGACCCGGTCTCCCGCGTCCAGTTGGAGACGCTGCGCAAGAACTGCGCGGAGTTCGGCGTACGGCTGCACCCGCTGGGCGACGTCGAGCAGGGCGTCGTGCACGTGGTCGGCCCGCAGCTGGGGCTGACCCAGCCCGGCACCACTGTCGTCTGCGGCGACTCCCACACCTCCACGCACGGCGCGTTCGGCGCGCTGGCATTCGGCATCGGCACCAGCCAGGTCGAGCACGTGCTGGCCACCCAGACGCTGCCGCTGGCCCGTCCGAAGACGATGGCGATCACCATCGACGGCGAACTGCCCGACGACGTGACGGCCAAGGACCTGATCCTCGCGATCATCGCCCGGATCGGCACCGGCGGCGGCCAGGGCTACATCCTCGAATACCGCGGCTCCGCCATCGAGAAGCTCTCGATGGAAGCCCGGATGACCATCTGCAACATGTCGATCGAGGCGGGCGCCCGGGCCGGCATGATCGCCCCGGACGAGACCACGTTCGACTACCTGAAGGGTCGCGACCACGCCCCGCAGGGCGAGGACTGGGACGCCGCCGTCGCGTACTGGAAGACGCTGCGCACGGACGAGGACGCGGTCTTCGACGCCGAGGTCGTCATCGACGCCGCAGAACTGGCCCCGTTCGTCACCTGGGGCACCAACCCCGGCCAGGGTGCGCCCCTGTCGGCGAACGTCCCCGACCCCGCTTCCTACGAGGACGCCTCGGAGCGGAACGCCGCCGAAAAGGCCCTGGAATACATGGGGTTGACTGCCGGGCAGCCGCTGCGCGAGATCGACGTCGACACCGTCTTCGTAGGCTCCTGCACCAACGGCCGCATCGAGGACCTGCGTAACGCGGCCTCGATCCTGGACGGCCGCAAAGTCGCCGACGGCGTACGGATGCTGGTCGTCCCCGGCTCGGTCCGGGTCGCCCTGCAGGCCGTCGAGGAGGGCCTGGACAAGGTCTTCACCGCGGCCGGCGCCGAATGGCGGCACGCGGGTTGCTCGATGTGCCTCGGTATGAACCCCGACCAGCTGGCCCCCGGCGAGCGCTCCGCCTCGACCTCGAACCGTAACTTCGAGGGCCGGCAGGGCAAGGGCGGCCGTACTCACCTGGTCTCCCCGCAGGTCGCCGCCGCCACCGCCGTGCTGGGCCACCTGGCCTCGCCGGCCGACCTGTCCGACGCCCGTACGTCCGCCGGAGTCTGAGAATCATGGAAGCTTTCACCGCACACACCGGCCGGGCCGTCCCGCTGCGCCGCAGCAACGTCGACACCGACCAGATCATCCCCGCCCACTGGCTGAAGAAGGTCACCCGCGACGGCTTCGAGGACGGACTCTTCGAGGCCTGGCGCAAGGACGAGAACTTCGTCCTCAACCGCCCCGAGCGGGACGGCGCCACGGTCCTGGTGGCGGGTCCCGACTTCGGTACCGGTTCGTCCCGCGAACACGCCGTCTGGGCCCTGCAGAACTACGGTTTCAAGGCCGTCATCTCCTCCCGGTTCGCCGACATCTTCCGCGGCAACTCGCTGAAGAACGGCCTGCTGACCGTCGTGCTCGACCAGAAGGTGGTCGACGCGCTCTGGGGGCTGACCGAGGCCGACCCGAAGGCCGAGATCAGCGTCGACCTGGAGGCGCGCCAGGTCCGCGCCGAGGGCATCACCGCCGACTTCGAGCTCGACGAGAACGCCCGCTGGCGACTGCTGAACGGGCTGGACGACATCAGCCTCACCCTTCAGAACGAAGCGGACATCGCGACTTATGAGGCGGCAAGGCCGACCTTCAAGCCGCGTACAATTGACGCCTGAGCAGCGCGTTTCCAGTACTGCGCCCTCTGCCTTCTGGTAGAGGGCGCAGTCGCTTGTTGAGACCCCGTCGGGCGACAACTCGCCCCAGATGGCACAATCGGTGCATGGAACGCGACAGCCAACTCAAGCTTTACGGCCAAGTCGCCGACCAATTGAAGGAAGCGCACGCAAGAGTGCGCGCACTGCAAGTCCCGGAGGGCGTAAGGATGGCGCTGTCCCGGAAGCTGTTGGTCGTCACGGCCGCGGCGAAGCACGATCTACCGGATGCGGCAAGGCGTCTGGACCGGTTGATGAAGGACCTCGATGAGGGCCGATTCCCCGAAGGTGACTGACTCTGCGGAACTGCGCAGCGGTCGACTTCGTTGCGGCACTAGGGTGATTAGCCCGTTTCGTGTTTGATTTGCGGTATATATCTGCCTAACGTGCGAAAACGCTTGAACACTTTCGTTCTGGCAATGTCTCCGAAGGGGAAGACGTGAACAAGGCGCAGCTCGTAGAAGCGATTGCCGACAAGGTCGGCGGCCGCCAGCAGGCCGCAGACGCTGTCGACGCGGTACTCGACGCGATCGTCCGTGCCGTTGTCGCCGGGGACCGTGTCTCGGTCACCGGCTTCGGCTCGTTCGAGAAGGTCGACCGTCCGGCTCGCTACGCCCGCAACCCGCAGACGGGTGAGCGCGTACGGGTCAAGAAGACCTCGGTGCCCCGCTTCCGCGCGGGACAGGGCTTCAAGGACCTGGTGAGCGGCTCGAAGAAGCTCCCCAAGCACGATGTGGCCGTGAAGAAGGCGCCCAAGGGCAGCCTCTCGGGCGGTCCTTCCACCCGTACGACCACGAAGGCCGCCGCCAAGAAGGCCGCCGCCAAGAAGGCCACGGCGAAGAAGGTCACCGCCAAGAAGGCCGTGACCGCGGCGAAGACCACCGCGGCGGTCAAGAAGACCGCCGCGAAGAAGACCACCGCGGCGGCCAAGAAGGCCACGGCGGCCAAGAAGACCACGGCTGCGGCGGCGAAGAAGACCACGGCCGTCAAGACCGCGCCCGCCAAGAAGGCCACGGCGAAGAAGGCGCCCGCGAAGAAGACCACGGCGCGCAAGACCACGGCCAAGAAGGCCGTCGCGCGGAAGAAGTGAGACCGAGCAGCGCAGGGCTACTCACACGCGCCGGGCCGGGCTCCCCATGGGGAGCCCGGCCCGCGGGCTGTTCGGGGCCCGGCCCGCTGCCGGAGGGGCCCGATGGTCCCAGGCGTCCTTCAGAACGTCTGCAGCGTCACGAGGGTGATCCGCCGGCCGGCACCCTCGCCCGCGACCTCGATCCGCACCCGCTGCCCGGGGCGCAGCAGCCGCAGGCCGCCCGCGTCGAAGGCCGGGGCGTCGAATTCCATCGGGGTGCCGTCGTCGAGGAGCACACTGCCGGTGCGGGTCTCGGGGTCGTACGTGTACGAGGTCGCCTGCATGAACGGCAGCCTATCGGTCCCGCGCGGGCGCGCCCGCGGCCCAGCGGTCCGCGGTGTACGGGCCCACCCCGAGTCGCACGGCGGCCCGCAGATCGTCGCCGGTGTCCACGTCCTGGCGGACCGAATCGATACCGTCCGACGTGATTTCCACCGCGCCGGAAGAAAGATGTCGGGCCCGGGACGGGCCACCGAAAGCCGGACGCAATTCCACCCCGGATGAAGCCGAAAGAAATGTCGTGCCGATTCCCGTCGCATCCGTAACAAATGCGCGGGGAAATTCGGCGGCGAAATCGAGGACCTGGGCCAATTCCGTGGGGCGCAATGCGGGCAGGTCCGCGTTGAGCGCCGCGACCGACGCGGCGGGCCGCCGGTCGCGCACCGCCCGCTCGCCGTGGACGAGTGCGGCGTTGAGCCCGGCGGCCGGTTCGTCGGGAACGGTGCGCGCCCCGAGCGCGGCGAGCGCCGCCGCGGCCACCGGGTCGTCCGTGACGACCACCACATCCCGTACGGCCCGGCAGGACAGCGCGGCGGCCACGGTGTCCTGGGCGAAGGCCAGGGCGAGTCGGGGGCGCAGCAGGACCCCGGCCGCCTGCGTCAGCCTGCTCTTGCCCTGTGCCAGCGGCTTCAACGGGACGACCAGGGACCACAGGCCGGTCGGGTCGGTGTTCGTGGCGATCTCCCCCTCGATGCACATCGCCGCTCATTCTCGCCTGCCGGTGCGACAACCCGGAGGGTCGGTCCCGGAGGCGGGGCGTACCGTGTTCTCGACAGAGCAGGGGCCTGGGGTCACAATTGGCCGCCCACAGTCAGGCAGCACGTCAGGTCCGTAGAGGAAGGTGTCCGAGTGTCCCGCCGCAGAATCGGCTTCTGGTACCGCCTGGCGGCGGTCATCGCAAAACCGCCGCTGGTGGTTCTGTTCAAGCGTGACTGGCGGGGAATGGAACACATCCCGGCCGACGGCGGATTCATCACTGCGGTCAACCACAACTCGTATCTGGACCCGCTTTCCTACGGTCACTTCCAGTACAACACCGGCCGGGTGCCGCGGCTTCTCGCCAAGGCGGGCCTCTTCAAGACCCCCTTTGTCGGAATGATGCTGCGTGGCACCGGACAGATCCCCGTGTACCGCGAGACGACCAATGCGCTGGACGCTTTCCGGGCCGCCGTCGACGCCATCGAGCGCGGTGAATGCGTCGCCTTCTACCCGGAGGGCACCCTCACCCGCGACCCCGACATGTGGCCGATGGCCGGCAAGACCGGTGCCGCCCGCGTCGCGTTGATGACCAAGGCCCCGGTCATCCCCGTCGCGCAGTGGGGCGCCAACCTGGCGATGCCGCCGTACGCCAAGGAGCAGAAGCTCCGGCTCTTCCCCCGCAAGACACTCCAGGTGCAGGCCGGACCGCCCGTCGACCTCTCCCGGTTCTACGACAAGGAGCCGACGCCCGACGTCCTGCGTGAGGCGACCGAGGTCATCATGGCCGCCGTCACCGCCCAGCTCGAAGTCGTACGCGGCGAGAAGGCCCCCACCGAGCTCTACGACCACCGCAAGGCACGTGCCGAACAGCGGCGCAAGGCCGAAGGGAAGGGACCCAAGTGACGCACCCCGTAAAAGTGGCCGTCTTCGGAACCGGCTCATGGGGTACGGCCTTCGGCATGGTCCTGGCCGACGCCGGTAGCGAGGTCACTCTCTGGGGCCGTCGCGCCGATGTCGTCGAGGCGATCAACACGACCCGTACCAACCCCGACTATCTGCCGGGAATTGAACTCCCCGAATTCATCAGGGCCACCACGGACGCCGCGGAGGCGCTGCGCGGCGCCGACTTCGCCGTGCTCGCCGTGCCGTCGCAGACGCTGCGCGCCAACCTCGCCGACTGGGCCCCGCACCTCGAACCGGACACCGTCCTGGTCTCGCTGATGAAGGGGGTCGAACTCGGCACCGCCAAGCGGATGAGCGAGGTCATCGAGGACGTCACCAAGGTCGGCGCGGACCGCATCGCCGTCATCACCGGCCCCAACCTGGCCAAGGAGATCGCCGAACGCCGCCCCGCCCTGGCCGTCGTCGCCTGCCAGGACGAGTCGGTGGCCCGTCGCCTCCAGGCCGCCTGCCACACCCCGTACTTCCGCCCGTACACCAACACCGATGTCGTCGGCTGCGAACTCGGCGGCGCGGTCAAGAACGTCATCGGTCTCGCCGTCGGCATCGCCGACGGGATGGGCCTCGGCGACAACGCCAAGGGCTCGCTCATCACCCGCGGCCTCGCCGAGACCACCCGGCTCGGCCTCGCCATGGGCGCCGACCCGCTGACGTTCTCCGGACTCGCGGGCCTCGGCGACCTGGTGGCGACCTGCTCCTCGCCGCTGTCGCGCAACCACACCTTCGGCACCAACCTCGGCCGCGGCATGACGCTGGAAGAGACCATCGCCGTCACCAAGCAGACCGCCGAAGGCGTCAAGTCCTGTGAATCGGTGCTCGATCTGGCACGCCGGCACAAGGTCGACATGCCCATCACGGAGACGGTCGTCTCCATCGTCCACGAGGGCAAGCCGCCGATGGTCGCACTGGGCGAGCTGATGTCGCGCAGCGCGAAGGCCGAGCGCCACTGAGCGGCTGCTCCGTACGCGGGTCGGCCCCGGGGGCGCTGACGTGACTCGTACCAGCAGGTACGCTCAACGCGATATGAGCAGCGAGAACCTCCCCCAGAGCCCGGAGCAGCAGCTCCGCAAGCCGCGTGTGGCCGTCGTGTTCGGCGGCCGCAGCTCCGAACACGGCATTTCGGTCGTCACCGCAGGTGCCGTCCTGAACGCCATCGACCGGACGAAGTACGACGTCCTGCCGATCGGCATCACGACGGACGGCCGCTGGGCGCTCACCGCCGACGAGCCCGAGCGGATGGCCATCACCGACCGGAAGATGCCGGACGTCGCACAACTGGCCGAGTCCAGCGAGGGCGGCGTGGTGCTCTCCGTCGACCCCGGCAGCCGCGAGGTGGTCTACAGCGAGCCCGGCTCGGTCCCGAAGGCGCTCGGCGAGGTCGACGTCGTCTTCCCCGTCCTGCACGGCCCGTACGGCGAGGACGGCACCCTCCAGGGGCTCCTGGAGCTGTCCGGGGTGCCGTACGTGGGCGCCGGTGTGCTCGCCTCGGCGGTCGGCCAGGACAAGGAGTACATGAAGCGGGTGTTCACCTCGTTCGGGCTGCCCGTCGGCCCGTACGTCGTGATCCGCCCCCGTGAGTGGGACACCGACCGCTCCGCTGCCCGCAAGCGCATCGTGGACTTCGCCGGTGAGCACGGCTGGCCGCTCTTCATCAAGCCCGCCCGGGCAGGTTCGTCCATCGGCATCACCAAGGTCGACGACCTCTCCGGCCTCGACGAGGCGATCGAGGAAGCCCGCCGCCACGACCCCAAGTTCCTGGTCGAGTCGCTGCTGCGGGGCCGCGAGATCGAGTGCGGGGTGCTGGAGTTCGAGGACGGACCGCGCGCCAGCGTGCCCGCCGAGATCCCGCCGGTCACCGCGCACGACTTCTACGACTTCGAGGCCAAGTACATCGACTCGGCGTCCGGGATCGTGCCCGCCCCGCTGACCGAGGAGCAGACGGCCGAGGTCCAGCGGCTCGCGGTCGAAGCCTTCGAGGCGGCGTCCTGCGAGGGCCTGGTGCGCGCCGACTTCTTCCTCACCGAGGACGGCAGCTTCGTGATCAACGAGATCAATACGCTGCCGGGCTTCACCCCGATCTCCATGTACCCGCGGATGTGGCAGGAGAGCGGCGTGAGCTACCAGGAGCTGGTGGACCGGCTGATCCAGGCGGCGTTGACCCGCCCGACCGGCCTGCGCTGAGAAGCGCCGGGCCGGATGTGCGCACCGGCGCCGGGCCGGACTGCGCGGACACTCTCTAGATGCTGCTGGGGACCGTCTTCTTGACGGCAGCGGCGAACGCCGCCAGCGGGCTCATGTCATGTGCGTACGCCGTCGAGAGCGACACCTCGACATACGCCTTGCGATAGGTGGTGGTGAAGCGCGGACCGGCGTCCTCCGGTTGCTCCAGCAGCCAGTTGACGCCGTCCGCCTCGGTCCCCTTCGCCATCGGATCGTCCATTTTTGCGGGCCGGTCGACCCCGCAGCGCAGTACGATCGCCCCGTCCCCCCAGCCGGCGGTCAGCTCCGACTTCGGTCCGGGGTCGGAGCGTTTCTGTCCGGCGACGGTCTTCGGCAGCTCCTTGTGCAGTGCACGGCAGTAGGCTGCGGCTTCCGACGTCGGGGTGGGAACCGTGATCGACGCATAGGTGTCCGTGGAAGAGCAGCCCGCCGCGGCCAGCAGCAGAACGGCAGCGGACGGGCCGAGGAACACGGGGCGGCGAAGCCGGCGGCGAAGAGACGTCACCGGCCCAGCGTATAAGGGGGCTACAGATGAACGACCGGGCAGGTCAAGGTTCTGGTGATGCCTTCCACCTGCTGGACCTTGGCGACCACCATGCGTCCGAGTTCATCGACTGTGTCGGCCTGCGCGCGCACAATCACGTCGTAGGGGCCGGTGACGTCCTCTGCCTGGATCACTCCCGGGATTTTCGTGATGGTCTCGGCGACGGTCGACGCCTTGCCCACCTCGGTCTGAATAAGGATGTACGCCTGTACCACGGAACCTCCAGGGCGGCCACGAGGATCATGTGGGGGAAAGAAACGCCACGGTATCGCGTTGCCGCGGGCCGCGGGGAGACCTGCGGACCGGATGACGTCCCACCGCGTGGCGTACGGATGGCAGCGGTTGACGTATCTCTTGACAGTACCGACAGCAGTGACGGCTCGCGACCGCAAGTGCAGCGGTCCGGATGGGGGACAGGCATGCCGGCGACAACCGGAGCAGACTGCTTCCGACGGCCGGGCCACGGTCCCGGCCCCCGGCCGCCGATCCAGGCCGGACGCCCGTCCGGCGCGATAGATGAGAGGTGAGACTCGGTGAAGGGAACCGTGGGCGAGTTGGGGGAGTTCGGGCTCATCAGGGAGCTCACTTCCCGCCTCACCACCACTTCGGCGGTACGGCTCGGCCCCGGCGACGACGCCGCGGTCGTGGCCGCTCCCGACCGCAGGGTCGTGGCCAGTACCGACATCCTGTTGGAGGGACGGCACTTCCGCCGCGACTGGTCGACGGCGTACGACGTCGGACGCAAGGCCGCCGCGCAGAATCTCGCCGACATCGCCGCCATGGGCGCCGTGCCCACCGCGCTGCTGCTCGGCTTGGTCGTCCCCGCCGAACTCCCGGTCACGTGGGCGGGCGAGCTGATGGACGGCATCCGTGACGAATGCCAGGTCGCGGGGGCGGCCGTGGTCGGCGGTGACGTGGTCGGCGGGGATACCATCACCGTCGCGATCACCGCACTCGGCGATCTGCGCAACCACGAACCGGTCACCCGGGCCGGCGCCCGCCCCGGGGATGTCGTCGCCGTCACCGGCTGGCTCGGCTGGTCCGCCGCCGGGTACGCGGTGCTCTCCCGCGGTTTCCGCTCGCCGCGCGCCTTCGTCGAGGCCCACCGGCGCCCCGAACCGCCGTACCACGCGGGCCCCGCGGCCGCCGGGCTCGGCGCCACCGCCATGACGGACGTCAGCGACGGGCTGGTCGCCGACCTCGGGCACATCGCCGAGGCCAGCAAGGTCCGGATCGATCTGCGCTCCGGTCTCATCGACATCCCCTCGCAGATGTCCGACATCGGTCAGGCGGTCGGCGTGGATCCGCTGCAGTGGGTGCTCACCGGGGGGGAGGACCACGCGATCGTCGCCACGTTCCCGGCCGACGTGAAGCTGCCCGCCCGCTGGAAGGTGATCGGCGAGGTCCTCAACCCGTCGGCGCTGCCCCAGGTGACGGTCGACGGGGCGCCCTGGACCAGCAAGGGCGGCTGGGACCACTTCGGTGGCATCGAGGACGCCCACTAGGGGGCGCCCGGCAGCTCCGGCGCCCGGAGTAGATTTCGGGGCATGCCCATATCTGCATCCCCCGCCGCACCACTCGTACCACCCCGTGTACTCACCGTCGCCGGATCCGATTCCGGCGGCGGTGCGGGCATTCAGGCCGATCTGAAGACGATGCTGGCGCACGGCGTGCACGGCATGAGCGTGATCACCGCAGTGACGGCGCAGAATTCGCTGGGTGTCCAGGGCGCTTGGGAGCTGCCCGTGGAAGCTGTCAGGGCCCAGTACCGCAGCGTCGTCGACGACATCGGGGTCCAGGCGGTGAAGACCGGCATGCTGGCGTCGGCCGCACTCGTGGAGACCGTCGCCGCACTCCTCGCGGCGACCGACGCCCCGGTCGTCGTCGACCCGGTCGGGGTCTCCAAGCACGGTGATCCGCTGCTGGCCGCCGAGGCCCTCGATTCCGTACGGCAGAAGCTCCTGCCGGTCGCGACGGTGGCGACCCCCAACCTGGACGAGGTGGCACAGCTCACCGGGGTGACCGTCACGGACGAGCCCGGAATGCGGCGGGCCGCCGGGGAGATCCTCGGATACGGGCCTCGCTGGGTCGTCATCAAGGGCGGGCATCTGCCCGGCGAACCGGTCGACCTGCTCACGGACGGCACCGAGGAGCACTGGCTGCGTGCCCCCCGGCACGACAACCGGCACACCCACGGCACGGGCTGCACCCTGGCCTCCGCGATCGCCTGCGGGCTGGCCCGGGGGCAGGACGTACCGACGGCGGTACGGGCGGCGAAGGAGTACGTCACCGGGGCGATCGCGGCAGGCTTCCCGCTGGGCGCCGGGATCGGCCCGGTCGACCACGGGTGGCGGCTGTAGGAGCTCGGCGCACAGCAAAAAGCCGGTCCACCGAGGTGGACCGGCTTTTTGGGCAACCGGAAGGCTGCGCTACGACGGGAACGTCAGCGCGCGACCTTGCCGGCCTTGATGCACGAGGTGCAGACGTTGAGCCGCTTCGGCGTCCGACCGACCACGGCACGCACGCGCTGGATGTTGGGATTCCAGCGACGGGACGTACGGCGGTGCGAGTGCGAAATGTTGTTGCCGAAGCCCGGCCCCTTGCCGCAGACGTCGCAGTTGGCAGCCACGGGTCACTCCAAAGACTTCAGGTGCACTTACAGTGAATTCCGGCGCGCCGGAATCATTTGACTGAAGTGGCGGTACCGGAGGAATGGCCCGACTCTCATCGGGCAACCGAAGCAGCATACAACGGCTGCGTCGGTGGAACGAAACTACCATGGGTTTCGCCGCCGTCCGCCCCGGCCCTGTCCCGGCCGGGCCCACCGGTCCGGACTACTCTGCGGTTCAGCCAGCCGCCCCCGGCCGCTCTCCAGGAGGAACACCACGTGCCGCAGACCGCCGACGACATGGACGCCGTCGCGGTGCGTACCTGGTGCTCGCTCGCCCTGGAGGCACTGGGCCGGGAGCGTGCGGCGATCGACGCGATCAATGTGTATCCCGTCGCGGACGGGGACACCGGGACCAACCTCTATCTGACGGTGGAGTCCGCGGCAGGAGCCGTCGAAGCGGTCTTCGCCGGGCACGAGACCGGCGCGTCCGTGCCCTCCCTCGCCGATGCCGTAAGGGCCATGGCGCACGGGGCGCTGATCGGTGCCCGCGGGAACTCCGGCACGATCCTGGCGCAGCTGCTGCGCGGCATGGCGGGGGTGCTGGCCGACGGGCACGACTCGGACCATCTGCGGCTCGCGCTGACCCGGGCCGCGACGGCAGCCAGGCAGGCCGTCGCCCACCCCGTCGAGGGCACCGTGCTGACGGTGGCCACCGCCGCCGCCGAGGCCGCCGGGCGCACGGCGGGTGACCCGAGTGCGCGGGCGGTCGTGCAGGCGGCGTACGAGGGGGCGCGCACGGCGCTGGACGCGACCCCCGGACAGCTGGCCGTCCTCGGGCGGGCGGGCGTCGTGGACGCCGGAGGACGGGGCCTGGTGACCGTCCTCGAGGCGCTCGTCGAAGCGGTCTCCGGGGAGGCACCCGAACACGGCACCTGGGTGACCCCCGACATCGCCCCCGTGACCACTGCCGCGGCCGACGACTGCGCTGCGGGCGGACCGCAGGACGGCGGCCCCGCCTTCGAGGTGATCTATCTGCTGGAGGCCGGGGACGACGCGGTCGACCGGCTGCGGACCCGGCTCGACGGGCTCGGTGACTCGCTCGTCGTGGTCGGCGGGGACGGGCTGTGGAACGTCCACGTCCATGTCGACGACGCGGGTGCGGCGGTGGAGGCCGGGGTCGAGGCCGGCCGGCCGTACCGGATCCGGATCACCCATTTCGGCGCCGACCGGGTCCACCAGCACCACGGCGAACCCGCGCAGCGCGGTGTCGTCGTCGTGGTCCCCGGCCCCGGGCTCTCCGGCCTCTGCTCGGAGGCCGGTGCGACCACCGTGCTCGCCCGGCCCGGGGAGCCGCCGGCCAGCGGCGAACTGGTCGACGCGATCCGCCGCGCGCACGCCCGCGAGGTGGTTCTCCTGCCGAACGACGCCGAGCTGCGCCACACGGCGGCGGCCGCCGCCGAACAGGCCCGCACCGAGGGCATCCGGGTCGCCCTCATCCCGACCCGGGCCGCCGTCCAGGGCATTGCCGCGCTCGCCGTCCACGAACCGGACCGCAGCTTCGACGAGGACGTGGTAGCGATGACCGCTGCGGCCGGTGCCACCCGCTACGGCGAACTGGCCGTCGCCGAACGGCAGTCCTGGACCATGGCGGGCATCTGCCAGGCCGGCGACATCCTGGGCCTGATCGAAGGCGACGTGGCGGTCATCGGCGAGGACATCCCCGGCACGGCCCGGGCGGTGATCGACCGGATGCTGGCGGCGGGCGGCGAACTCGTCACTCTGGTGCTGGGCGAGGACGTACCGGACGCCTTGGCCGATGCCCTGGAGGAGCATGTGCGGGAGGGCTATCTGGCGGTGGACACGGTGGTGTACCGGGGCGGCGGACAGGGAACGCCGCTGCTGATCGGCGTGGAGTAGGGCGGGTACGGGCGGCGCCGCCCGTGAAGCGTTGTCCCGATCGCCGGACGGGCTTGAAGGACCGGCCGACTGTCCACCGGGCAACGAAATCCAGCCCGTCCGCCGATTGCGGACAGAACGGCCACCGGGCGGGCCTGGCCCCTACTTGTGCGGCGCACGGTCCACGTACCCGAGTACCGATTCCGCCTCCGCCCGCCGCGCATGCACCGTGTCGTCCGCCTCCGTCCCGGCCCCCTCGTACACCGCAAGCACGCCCCGCGCCCGCGCCCGTGCCCCGTCGCGGCGGCCCAGATCCGCCTCCAGCCAGGCGGCCACCAGTTCCGCCGCCGTCCGCCGGCCCAGGAAGTCCGGGCCGGCCTCGGTGAAGCCGATGACAGCCCGGTCGACCTGGGCGAGCGCTTCCTCGTACGCCGAACGCGCGCTTCCGTCGTCGTCCTGGTCCGGCTCGCCCTCGCACGCGTTGGCGATCAGTTCGCCGGTCTGGCGGTGGGTGTCGGCGAGTTCCGCCCGCAGCCCGGGCACCTGTTCCGGCTCCGCGGCCACCAGCGCCGCCTCGCACTCGCGCTCCGCCGCAGCCATGAACGCCCGCGCCGCAGCCGGCCCCGGCTGCCCCTCACGGACCGCGATCCAGGCCCGTACCCGCAGCGTTCTCACCAGCGCGTGGACGTCGCTCAGCTGCCGCCACAGCTCCCCGGCCCGCGCATACGCCTTTTCCGCCTGGGAGTTGAGCTCTGCCTGGTACAGCGCCTGCCCGGCGAGGTTGGCGAGCATCGCGTGATCGCGCTGTTCGGGCCAGGTCCTCGCGATGTCCGCCGCCTTCAGCCAGTGTCCCGCCGCCTCCCGCGGCTCGCCGAGCGCGGTCAGCGCGTCACCGAGCCACCACAGTGTCTGGACGACCATGCCGTCGCCGTGGTCCTCGGCCGTGACGTCGGGCAGCACGGCCTCCAGTACGGCTGCCGCCTCCGCCGCCCGCCCCAGCTGCAGCAGCCAGCCGCCGAGCAGATGCCGGGCATGGACCCCCAGGCCGTCGCTCTCGCCCGCCTCGTCCGCCCAGTGCGCGGCATCGAGCGCCTGCTCGGACGCCTCGGCGAACTCCCCGATGCCGCCCAGGACTTCGGCGAGCTGCAGATGAAGTCGTGCGCGGCCCGGCGCGGGTACGAATGCCCCGTGCTCCAGGGCCGCGCGGGCGGCGCGTTCGGCCGTGGCGTGGTCCTGCAGTTCGACCGCGATCCGCGCGGCCTTGGTCTCGTACGCGACGGAGTACCAGGGCAGTCCGGCCGCGTCGGTCTCGGCGGCGGCCCGCGCATACAGCTCGCCCGCTCCGGGCCCGTCGCCCCGGTACGCCGCGATGTCGCCGAGGAACCCCAACGCCTCCGCAGTCCCGGTGGCCACCCCGGCCTGCGCGCCCAGCGGTTCGGTGAAGGCGAGCAGCTCCCGTACCCCCTGCTCGAGAGCGTCGACCGCGGTCTCGGCAGACGGCTCGTCCGGGGCACCGAGCACCAACTGATTGAGGATCCGGGCCCGGCAGACCAGCACGCCGCAGGCCTGGCGGCCGGTGGCCCGGCCCGCCGCGTGCAGGGCGAGGGCGCGGTCCACGAGGACCGCTGCCTCGGCGAGGGCCGCGGCCGCGTGCTCGGCCTCCAGCGAGCGGGCGTACGCGCCCCGGGCCGCCGCGGCAACGGCCTCGCCCGGGACACCCGCCGCCCCGTACAGCTCGGCCGCGGACAGGAACAGTCCCCGCGCCACGGCCGGCGCAAGGGCCCCGTCCCTCGCCCGATGGTCGTCGATGCAGGCCCGGTCGTGGTCCGCGAGCCCCGTCGATCCTTCGGCCGCACGGGCGGCGGCCTGCCAGGCGGGCCCGGCGTCCGGGTGCTGGGCATCGGAGAGGCGGCGGGCCTCGGCGAGGAGCCCGGCAAGGTCGAGCGGCGAGTCCACGGCGGTCCTCGGCTCCGCGGCCGACTTCCGGGCCGCCGCGGCCGGCCGCGGAGCCCGTAGGCCGAGCGGCAGCCGGTCCAGCAGCGGCTGCTGGGCCAGACGCTCCCGCACCACGTCGCTGACCTGCGAATTGCCGTTGCGCTCGTCGAAACGGGCGGCGAGTGCGAGCGCCTGCTCACGGGCGTGACCGGCCAGCGAGCGCGCGGTCCGGTCCGTGCCGGCGGGCCCGGGCACGGACTGGCCGCCGTGGCCCAGCGCGGTCAGCCGGTCCATCAGCAGAGCCGTGACGGCCAGGAAGTCCATCAGGGAGTCGGGGTTCCCGGCGGCGGTGAAGTACGCGGGCCGCTCGGCGAGGATCTCCAGGGCCCGCGCCTCATTGCCGGTCAGCGCGCAGAACTCGATGTGCAGCGCCACGGAGTCCCGCATGGACTCCATCGGGCGGATCATCCGGTACCCGCGCAGATGGTGGCCGCGGGCCTGCTCGGCGCGACCGGTGCGCAGCAGCGGAAGCAGCGAGGCCGCCAGCACGGCATGGGGCTCATGGGCGCAGGTGTGCTCCCCGTCGAGGACCGGCCGCCAGGTGTGAAGCGCCTCCTCGTCCAGCCCGCGGTGCACCTGCCAGGCGCCCCGGCTGTGCAGTTCGCAGGCGTGGCAGTTGGCCATCCGGTCCCGGTCGGCCGCCTGCCAGGCGGTGTACGCCCGCTCGGCCCGCTCCAGATCGCCGAGATGGCGGGCGATCTGCAGCTCGCCCTGGC
Organism: Streptomyces sp. NPDC002206; assembly: GCF_053593595.1. Classification (NCBI taxonomy): domain Bacteria; kingdom Bacillati; phylum Actinomycetota; class Actinomycetes; order Kitasatosporales; family Streptomycetaceae; genus Streptomyces; species Streptomyces sp. NPDC002206. The sequence continues at coordinate 104,092 of NZ_JBSFCW010000009.1, read as the reverse complement.
GCACGGCCCGTTCGGAATGCCCGGCGAGCCGGTAGCGGTGCGCCATCTCACCCTGCCACTTCTCGATGGAGGCGAGCGGTATGTGCGGCTGATGGATCATGGAACTGGAGACCCACTTGAACATCCAGAAGAGGTGGTGGGTCATGACCTGGTCGAAGCTTCCGGGCTGTTCGTCCCACATGCGCAGCAGGCGCGCGAAGGGGACGAACATCTTGTCCTTCTCCGAGCTGTAGTTGTACGCCTGCAGCTGGTTGGCGAGCGCCTCGACGAGGAGCGGCGCGTCCCCGGTCCCTTCGGCCTCGGTCAGCAGCCGCTCCGCACGGGCGTTGCGGGCCGGCCCCTCCGGCTCCTCGTAGTTGTCCCGCAGGGCCTGCCGGATCGTCGCGATGTCGAGGCTCATCGGTCGTCCTCCTGCGGACGGTCGGGGCTCTGCGCCTGCTCCGGGGCCGGGTGAGTGGCCCACTCCAGCAGCCCGATGAACGCCCGGTTCAGCAGCGCCGAATCGGCGGGTCGCAGCGGCCGCTGCGCCATCAGCAGCGCCTGCCCGTACAGCGCCTCCGTGGCGGTGGCCGCCAGCTCCGGGGTGTCCAGCGAACCGATCCGGCGGATCAGCGGATTGAGATGGTTCAGTACGAGCCGGGCGCGCGGCGCACTCCCGCGCAGCGACCCGAGGATCCCCGCCCACAGGTCGTCGGCCTGCTCCTCCGCGTCGGCGCGGGCCTGCTCATGGCGGACCGAACGGTCGTCGAGATGGAGTGCGGGCACGGTCAGCGGATGGAAGGCGCGCAGCGCCACGTCGCAGCCCAGCGGGTCGAGCCTGGCGCGGGCAGCGGCCAGGAAGCCGCCGAGCGCCAGCTCCTGGGCCGGATCGACCGTGTCCAGATGCGCGGTGACGGTATCGGCGTCCAGCTCCGCGACCGCCGTTCCCGGCCGGACCGACGGCAACTGTTCGACCAGCTCGGTGTCGTACGTATAGCCGCCGTTGACCACCCCGATGCCCTGCGCGGACGCGATCGGTGCGACCTGTCGGTACTCCTCCACGGTCCGGGTGAAGTGCACCACCGGATGGCGCCGGGCGAACTCCTCCAGCGACAACCGGCCGTCCGTCGTCTCGAACGGCAGCCACGGCAGCATCGTCCGCAGCATGGCGCTGTCGTGCCGGGCCAGGGACTTCACTCCCAGGTGGTGCACGGACAGGAACTCCGCCAGCCGCTCCGGATCACCCGCGGCAAGCCCGGTCAGCCACTGACTGATCCGCTCGCCGAGCGCCTCCCGTACGGCGGCGAGGGTCTCGTCCGCGTACAGCGCCTCCCGCGACGCGGTGGGCCGCAGACTGTCCGTGTCGATGACGCACCGCACGAAGAACGCCCAGTCGGGCAGCAGTTCATCGGCCCGGTCGGTCAGCAGCATCCCCTTCAGATGCACCCGGTGGCCCGCACGCTGCGCCGGACTCACGGCCGATGGCAGGACGTACGCGACACCGCGGATCCCGGCGAGCGGCAGATCCAGATCGATCGCGTCGAGCGGCGAGAACCCGAACTGCTCATGGCAGTGACGGGCGAGCGCCACCCGCCGCCCCGCCGGGCTCGGATACGGACGGTCCCACGGCGCCGGAAGCGCGGTGACCGCGGCGTCACCGACCCGCACGTCGTACGGGAGGAGCGAACCGAAGTCGCGGGCGAGCGCGAGGACCCGCTCCTCGGCGAGCCAGTCCGCGCTGCCCGGGCGGGCGACCAGATGCACGGTGGTGCCCGGCTCGGCGCGGGCGCTGTCCGGGAGCGTGCGGACGGTGTACGAACCGTCGTCGCGGGCGCACCACTCGACGGGCGGCGCCCCGGGCGTGCGGGCCGACCGGCTGACGACCCTGATCTCGGCCGCGACGACGAAGCACGCCAGCAGCCCGATGCCGAACTGGCCGAGGAACTCGGCGCGCGCCGAGGCCAGCCCCTGTGCACCGTCGCGCTTGGAGCTGCGGCCGATCGTCGCGAGCAGACTGTGCACATCGGCCTCGGTCAGACCGATCCCGCTGTCCTCGATCCGCAGTCGCCCCCCGGAGGCGTACAGCCGCACCAGGGCGGGCGCGTCCGGCTGTTCGGCGCGCCGGGCCGTGATCGCGTCCACGGCGTTCTGCAGCAGCTCGCGGAGGTAGACACGGGGCGAGGAGTAGAGGTGATGGGAGAGGAGATCGACCAGTCCGCGCAGGTCCACCTGGAAGGTGTGCGGCGACCGGTCCGAGGAGCACTCGGAGGAGGATCCGGAGGACGGATCGGGGGACGCGGAGTTCGCTGAGTTCTCAGATGTCATCGTCGCAGCGCCGGTGGGGGGACGGGCGACGGCGCGGGTCGGGCGATCCCGTGGCGGTGATCGCGAGCGAGGAGCGGGGGCCCGATCCTAGGGGTGCGAAGACGTTTGTGACCAGGGGATTCCGGTGGTGCGGGCGACTTCTGTCAGTGGTGTGGTGTGCAATGGATCGCGTGTCTGCGTTCGACGAACCCCTCAAGAAGCTGCTCGGCGGTGCCACCGCGAAGGTGATGGCCGAACACCTCGACCTGCACACGGTCGGTGATCTGCTGCACCACTACCCGCGGCGGTACGAGGAGCGCGGCAAGCTGACCGCGCTGGCCGACCTCCCGCTGGACGAGCATGTGACCGTCGTCGCCCAGGTCGCCGACGCCCGGATCATGATGTTCAACAACGGCCGGGGCAAACGCCTGGAGGTAACCCTCACCGACGGCAGCGGCCGGCTCCAGCTGGTCTTCTTCGGCCACGGCGTGCACAAGCCGCACAAGGAGCTGCTGCCCGGACGCCGGGCGATGTTCGCGGGCAAGGTCTCCGTCTTCAACCGGAAGATGCAGCTTGCCCACCCCACCTACCAGCTGCTCGACGCCACGGACGCCGACGAGGCCACGGAGGCGGTGGACGCCTTCGCCGGGCGGCTGCTGCCCATCTATCCGGCCTGCAAGCAGCTCGACTCCTGGCGGATCGCCAAGGCGGTCGACACCGTGCTCCCCAGCGCCCGGGACGCCGTCGACCCGCTGCCGTCGTCGCTGCGCGAGGGGCGTGGCTTCACCCCGCTGCCCGAGGCGCTGCTGAAGATCCACCGCCCGCAGACCAAGGCGGACATCGCCGACGCCAGGGACCGGCTGAAATGGGACGAGGCGTTCGTCCTCCAGGTCGCGCTCGCCCGCCGCCGGTACGCGGACACCCAGCTTCCGGCGGTGGCACGGATCCCTGCCCACGGCGGACTGCTCGACACATTTGACGCCAAGCTGCCGTTCACCCTCACCGAGGGCCAGGAGAAGGTCTCCAAGGAGATCTTCGACGACCTGGCGACCGAGCACCCGATGCACCGACTGCTGCAGGGCGAGGTCGGTTCCGGGAAGACGCTGGTCGCGCTGCGCGCCATGCTCGCCGTCGTCGACGCGGGCGGACAGGCCGCGATGCTCGCCCCCACCGAGGTGCTGGCCCAGCAGCATCACCGGTCCATCACGGAAATGATGGGCGAGCTGGCCGAGGGAGGGATGCTGGGCGGCTCCGACCTCGGTACGAAGGTGGTGCTGCTCACCGGCTCCATGGGGATGGCGGCCCGCCGTCAGGCGCTGCTGGACCTGGTCACCGGCGAGGCCGGGATCGTGATCGGCACGCATGCGCTGATCGAGGACAAGGTGCAGTTCCACGACCTGGGGCTGGTCGTCGTCGACGAGCAGCACCGCTTCGGTGTCGAGCAGCGCGACGCCCTGCGGTCCAAGGGCAAGCAGCCGCCGCACCTGCTGGTCATGACTGCCACACCCATTCCCCGTACCGTCGCCATGACCGTCTTCGGTGACCTGGAGACGTCCGTCCTGGACCAGCTGCCGGCCGGTCGCTCGCCGATCGCCAGCCATGTCGTCCCCGCCAAGGACAAGCCGCACTTCCTCACCCGCGCCTGGGAGCGGGTCCGCGAGGAGGTCGAGAACGGCCATCAGGCGTATGTCGTATGTCCCCGGATCGGTGACGACGCCGACGACGAGACCGAGAAGAAGAAGGGCAAGAAGCCGTCGCCCGAGGACGACGGCGACAAGCGGCCGCCGCTCGCCGTGCTGGAGATCGCCGAGCAGCTCACCAAGGGCGCCCTCGACGGTCTGCGCATCGCGGTGCTGCACGGCAGGATGAACCCCGACGACAAGGACGACGTGATGCGCCGCTTCGCCGCGGGCCAGGTCGACGTCCTCGTCGCGACGACCGTCATCGAGGTCGGGGTGAACGTCCCCAATGCCACCGCGATGGTGATCATGGACGCCGACCGGTTCGGCGTCTCCCAGCTCCACCAGCTGCGCGGCCGCGTCGGCCGTGGCTCCGCCGCCGGCCTCTGCCTGCTGGTCAGCGAGGCGCACGAGGCGAGCCCCGCCCGGGCCCGCCTGTCCTCCGTCGCCGCCACCCTCGACGGCTTCGAGCTGTCCCGGATCGACCTCGAACAGCGCCGTGAGGGCGATGTCCTCGGCCAGGCCCAGTCCGGTGTCCGTTCCTCCTTGCGGATGCTCACCGTCATCGACGACGAGGAGGTCATCGCCGCCGCCCGTGAGGAGGCCGTCGCCGTCGTCTCCGCCGACCCGGAGCTGACACACCTGCCCGAGCTGCGCACCGCCCTGGACGCGCTGCTCGACAAGGAGCGCGAGGAGTACCTCGACAAGGGCTGAGCACAAGGGCTGGCGCAGGGGGAGACGGCAGCCGGGCACAGGACGGACGACAACGGCTGAGGACGGGGGAGGGACGAGACCCACGTGTCCACCGGGGCCCCCGGGCCCGAACGGGTCCGAAGCCATATCGTGGGACGCACGGCGCCCGCCCCACCCCGGCGGGCCACCCCGACCCGAGGATCAGACACTCATGACCCGCGTGATCGCCGGCTCGGCCGGCGGACGCCGCCTGGCCGTCCCGCCCGGCACCGGCACCCGCCCCACCTCCGACCGCGCACGCGAGGGCCTCTTCTCCACCTGGGAGGCGCTCCTCGGCACCCTGGAGGGCATCCGCATCGCGGATCTGTACGCGGGTTCCGGCGCCGTCGGCCTCGAAGCACTCTCCCGCGGCGCGGTCCACGCCCTGCTCGTCGAGGCAGACACCAGGGCCGTCCGCACGGTCCGGGACAACGTCCGTACGCTCGGTCTGCCCGGCGCCGAAGTCCGTACCGGCAAAGCCGAACAGATCGTGACAGGACCGGCGCCCGTGGACCCGTACGACGTGGTCTTCCTGGACCCGCCGTACGCCGTCACCGACGACGATCTTGGCGAGATACTGCTCACACTCCGTGCCCAGGGCTGGCTCACGGACGTTGCGCTCGTCACCGTGGAGCGGAGCACCAGAGGCGGAGAATTCAACTGGCCCAAGGGATTCGAGCCACTGCGGGCCCGTCGCTACGGCGAGGGAACGCTTTGGTACGGTCGCGCCGCCTCTACGTGCGAAGACGCACGATGACCGCACCGGAGAGCGAGGGACTCAAGTTGCGCCGCGCCGTCTGTCCGGGGTCGTTCGACCCCATCACCAATGGACACCTCGACATCATTGGCCGCGCCTCGAAGCTGTACGACGTCGTACATGTGGCGGTGATGATCAACCAGTCCAAGAAGGGCCTGTTCACGGTCGACGAGCGGATCGAACTGATCCGCCAGGTCACCGCCGACTTCGGCAACGTTCAGGTCGAGTCCTTCCACGGCCTCCTGGTCGACTTCTGCAAGCAGCGCGACATCCCGGCCATCGTGAAGGGCCTGCGGGCCGTCAGCGACTTCGACTACGAGCTGCAGATGGCTCAGATGAACAACGGCCTCTCCGGCGTCGAAACGCTCTTCGTGCCGACCAACCCCACGTACAGCTTCCTGTCGTCCTCCCTGGTCAAGGAGGTCGCGACCTGGGGCGGCGACGTCTCGCACCTGCTGCCGCCGCTGGTCCACCGGGCGCTCGTGGACCGGCTCGCCCAGCAGTGAACCACTGACAGCCCGTCACCAGGTGTCGGACGGGCGCCGACTGGCCGTACAGTCGTTCCGTCCGTCTCCAATCAGCAGTAGAGAGTGGCGAGCACACGGTGGACGTGCAGAAGAAGCTCGACGAGATCGTCGAAGCGGTCGGGAACGCCCGGTCCATGCCCATGTCGGCGTCGTGCGTGGTCAACCGCGCCGAGCTGCTCGCGATGCTCGAAGAGGTACGTGAGGCCCTCCCCGGCTCGCTCGCCCACGCCCAGGAGCTCCTCGGCGGCCGGGAGCAGCTGGTCGAGCAGGCCCGCCAGGAGGCCGAGCGGATCATCGAGTCGGCCCACGCCCAGCGTGGCTCACTGGTCTCCGACACCGAGATCGCCCGGCAGTCCCAGTCCGAGGCCGACCGCATCCTCGACGAGGCCCGCCGGGAGGCCGACGAGGTCCGCGCCGAGGCCGACGAGTACGTCGACAGCAAGCTCGCCAACTTCGAGGTCGTCCTCACCAAGACCATCGGCTCCGTCGACCGGGGCCGCGAGAAGCTCCTCGGCCGCGGCCAGGCCTTCGACGAGCAGGGTTACGAGGACCCGGACTTCGCCGAGGCCCCGGAGCGCAGCACCGACCCCGCCACGCTGCAGCGCCGCGCCGACGAATACGTCGACACCAAGCTCGGCGCCTTCGAGGCCGTGCTGGCCAAGACCCTGGAGGCGGTCGGCCGCGGCCGGCAGAAGCTGCACGGCCGGGTCGCCACCGACGAGCTCGGCGCGCACATGGCCGCCCAGGACGCCGCGGGCAGCCAGGGCCACACCAGCGACGAGGACCACTGGGCCGGTCTCGCCGAGCTCGCCACCCCGGAGCCGCAGCCGGTGCCCCAGCAGGTCCAACCGCACTTCCCGGCGCAGGCCCAGCCGAGCTACGCGGAGACGTACGCGTACCAGGAGCAGCCCCAGCAGGACATGTACGGCTACCAGCAGCAGCCCGACCCGTACGCCGCGTATCAGCAGCAGGGCTACGACCAGGGCCACGCACAGCCGCAGGCTCAGGGCTACGACCAGGGCCAGGCACAGCCGCAGGCTCAGGGCTACGACCAGGGCCAGGCACAGGGGTACGACAGCTGGCAGCACCAGCCCCTCCCGCAGCAGGGGCTCCACCAGCAGGGCGAGAGCGCCCTCGACGAGACCAGCCTGTTCGACACCAGCATGATCGACCTCGACCAGCTCCGCCGGTACGAGCAGGAGCGCTGACCGATTCCGGTCGGCTCGGGTCCGGAATCGGACCCGGTTGGGAGCAGGGTGACGCGTCCAGTATCCTGGTTCTTCGGTCGCGCGTAGGACTGCGATCCCGGCTGTCCGCTTCGACTCCGAACCGGTCGGCCCCTCCCGTGGTGCGTGATGCGCCATGCATACGATTTCGAAAGCAGGAAAAGCCCTGAACGGCCACCTCGACCACCGAAACCCTCTCGTGTTCGATACGCACGAGCTGGGTCGGCGTCCCGGTGCCCTTCTGCGGCTGACCCGCTCGGTGGACGCCCCCAAGGACCTCGGTATCGACGGGGTCATCGGTGTGCCGGAGAGCGCACCCGTGGAGCTGGACCTCCGCCTCGAATCGGTCATGGAAGGGGTGCTTGTCACAGGCACCGCCCGTGCGTCGGCCGAGGGGGAGTGCGTAAGGTGTCTGGAGCCGCTGCGCCAAGAGGTTGCGGCGGACTTCCAGGAGATGTTCTCGTACCCTGACGCCGATGACCGGGGCCGCATCAAAGCGGAGCCGGCCGACGACGCCGAGGACGACGAGGACAGGCTCTTCATCGAGGACGGCCTGTTCGACCTCGAGCCGGTGCTGCGCGATGCGGTGGTGCTCGCACTGCCGATGCAGCCGGTGTGCCGGGAGTCCTGTGCCGGTCTGTGTTCCGAATGCGGAATCAGGCTGGACGAGAACCCCGGTCACCACCACGATGCCGTCGACATTCGTTGGGCGGCATTGCAAGGACTCGCCGAGACCGTTTCGGACGGCGAGAAGGACAACATGGGCGGCGCCGAAGCGGGCGTCGACGAGAAGCAGGAGAAGTAGCCGTGGCTGTTCCGAAGCGGAAGATGTCGCGCAGCAACACGCGCCACCGCCGGTCGCAGTGGAAGGCTGCGGTCCCCACTCTGGTTTCGTGCGAGCGTTGCCAGGAGCCGAAGCTGCAGCACATCGCGTGCCCGAGCTGCGGCACGTACAACAAGCGCCAGGTCCTCGAGGTCTGAGCGGCTGGTGAGAGGCCCGATGTCTGAGTTGTCCCACGCCAAGAAGCAGGCAGACAACGTCAACACAGCCTCGTCCCACACGCTTCTGGAAGGGCGGCTCGGGTATCAGCTCGAGTCCGCCCTTCTGGTGCGTGCGCTGACCCACCGCTCGTACGCATACGAGAACGGCGGTCTGCCCACCAACGAGCGGCTCGAATTCCTCGGGGATTCGGTGCTCGGTCTGGTGGTCACGGACACGCTGTACCGCACCCACCCCGACCTGCCCGAAGGCCAGCTGGCCAAGTTGCGGGCCGCGGTGGTCAACTCGCGTGCACTTGCTGAAGTGGGCCGCGGCCTCGAACTCGGCTCCTTCATCCGGCTCGGCCGGGGCGAAGAGGGCACGGGCGGCAGGGACAAGGCGTCCATCCTCGCCGACACCCTTGAAGCGGTGATCGGCGCGGTCTATCTCGACCAGGGCCTCAGTGCGGCCTCGGAGCTGGTCCACCGGCTCTTCGACCCGCTGATCGACAGGTCCTCCAACCTCGGCGCCGGCCTGGACTGGAAGACCAGTCTCCAGGAACTCACCGCGAGCGAGAGCCTCGGAGTCCCCGAGTACCTCGTCACGGAGACCGGCCCGGACCACGAGAAGACCTTTACTGCTGCTGCTCGCGTCGGTGGTGTCTCGTACGGCACCGGCACCGGCCGTAGCAAGAAGGAAGCGGAGCAGCAGGCGGCCGAGTCCGCCTGGCGCGAGATCAGCGCCGCCGCGGAGGAACGGGAAGCTGCGGCCAAGGCCGCCGCCGACGGAGGGTCCGCCGACACCCCTGCCGACCCGTCGCCGTCCACGGACGTCGCTCCGGCCTGACGCGTCGACCCCTCGGTGCCTTGTGCACCGGGGGGTTTGCCGTGTCCGGAATCAAAGACAGGTACGTAACCTTGTTCCGAAGGAACTGAAGGAGCTGCACCGTGCCCGAGCTGCCCGAGGTCGAAGTCGTACGGCGCGGTCTGGACCGCTGGATCACCGGCCGTACGGTCGCCGACGTCGAGGTCCTGCACCCGCGCGCGGTCCGCCGCCATATCGCGGGCTCCACGGACTTCGCGGCCCGGCTCAGCGGCAGCCGCTTCGGTAGGGCCATGCGCCGCGGCAAGTATCTCTGGGTGCCGCTGGACGAGGTGTCCTCCTCGCTCCTCGGCCACCTCGGCATGAGCGGCCAGCTGCTCGTGCAGCCGCAGGACGCCCCCGACGAGAAGCACCTGCGGATCCGGATCCGCTTCGACGACACCCTCGGCACCGAGCTGCGTTTCGTCGATCAGCGGACCTTCGGCGGGCTCTCGCTCCACGAGAACACCCCCGACGGGCTGCCCGACACCATCGCGCACATCGCCCGCGACCCCCTGGACCCGGCGTTCGACGACGCCGCGTTCCACACCGCGCTGCGGCTGCGCCGTACGACGGTCAAGCGCGCCCTGCTCGACCAGTCGCTGATCAGCGGCGTCGGCAACATCTACGCGGACGAGGCGCTCTGGCGCACGAAGCTGCACTACGACCGGCCCACCGCGACGCTGACCCGGCCCAGGTCGGCCGAGCTGCTCGGTCATGTCCGCGACGTGATGAATGCGGCGCTCGACCAGGGCGGCACCAGCTTCGACAGCCTCTACGTCAATGTGAACGGCGAGTCGGGCTACTTCGACCGGTCGCTCGACGCCTACGGGCGCGAGGGCGAGCCCTGCCACCGCTGCGCTACGCCGATGCGCCGCCGCCCGTGGATGAACCGCTCCAGCTACTTCTGTCCGCGCTGCCAGCGGCCGCCGCGGCCCTGAGCGGCGTCCGGGCCGATCAAGCCGGACAGCGCTCAGCTCTCGCGGGCCTCGTCGTAACGGCTTTGGGCGTCCAGCACCTCGGGCATCCGGCCCTCGACGAGCTGGATCAGCCCGCGCAGCCGACCGGCGACCTCGCGTCCCAGCGAGGTCAGCTCGTAGTCGACACGCGGCGGATTGGTGGGCTGCGCCTCCCGGTGGACGAGGCCGTCCCGCTCCAGTGCGTGAAGCGTCTGGGAAAGCATCTTCTCGCTCACCCCGTCGACCCTGCGCCGCAACTCGTTGAAGCGGGCACCGGAATCGTGGAGCGCGGTCAGCGTCAGGCTGCCCCAGCGTCCGGTGACATGTTCCAGCGTGCCGCGCGAGGGGCACTGCCGGGAGAACACGTCGAAGGGCAGGCTTTCGTCGCCGTCCCGCGGAGTGCTCTCGTCCATGAAAACAGCTTACGCCCGCACAGTGCTCACTTCTGGAGTGCGCTGTGCGGCCGTAAGCGGCGAGGCCGGGAAGGCTCCGGGGCGGGTGTCCGGCGGGTCAGGAGCCGAAGAAGTGACACGCCGGGTCTCCGACCTGCGGTCACATCATCGATCGACGCTGTGACCTGCTGCTGAGCTGTCGCCGGTCGGGATGGGAGCCCACGACGCTCACCACGAATCCGCCGGCACTCGCGAACGGCGCCCCGTCCATCCCGGAGTCTGAGCGCCCCCGCCGGAGGCATGTCTTGTGTCTGCCGTTCCCCTTCGTCCAGGTTCTCTCGATCTAGTTGCGCGACCGGCGCTGAGCCGGGGAGCGCGCGACGAGCGGAACGGGGAGCCCTGATGCGGTGGAGAAACCCGGAACAGCTCTGGTAGGTAGGGCTTTGTTACGTCTCTGGGCAGGCGAGGCGCGATGATCTCGGCAAGTGCCACCATGTCGCCGACCCGTCAGCCGCTGGGTCCGCCACTGCCAAAAGCCCCACCGTTGTCATCCTTGTGTGTGCCCCTTGGCGAAGAGGGCCGGTTGAGCTCATTTGGGCTGGGGTCTTCCCCGAAATCATCTGCATCCCTCAGCCGCTGGCTTCGGGAGGAACGCTTGGCCCGTGGTCCCTGATGTCGTGCTCGAGACCGACGGCGCGAGTCCCACCAGACGAGGCCAATCAGAAGAGCGACTACGGCCATTGCTATGCCGAGGGGGAGAAACCAGCGCACAGTCGAAGCGGCCACATGGGGGAGAATCCAGCGCACAGTCGAAGTGGCCCGTGTGATGTCACTGATGGGCACCTGGCTCACATGGTGGCTCATCTGGCCCACGTCCTTCGGGAGGGGATTCCACCGCTCACAAAGCGAGACAGAGCCTTCCGCTCATTGGAGAGCCTGCGATGGCCGGAGCCGTGGGAAAGTCCAACTCCGCCGCCCTTGGCGGGTGGAGCCCGCCTGAACTGGACGTCTGGCAAGGCTCAAGCTCCCTGCTAAGTCTACGGCGGGGAGGTAGGGGGGCCGCTCCCCGCCCGTCCGGACGGAGCCTTACGGTGACACGCCCCTAGCTATAGCCAGTGCGAGTGAGTGTGGTCAGTTGATCCAGGTGGCCACCGGGCGGGATAACGGAATGCACGCGCTGCGGCACTTCTACGCGTCCGTACTCCTGGACGCGGGCGAGAGCATCAAGGCTCTCAGTGAATACCTCGGCCACCATGACCCCGGCTTCACGCTGCGTACCTACACGCATCTGATGCCGTCGAGCGAGACCCGTACGCGGGCGGCCGTAGACACAGTTTGGGCCGCCTCGGTTGCCGATAACGGCCCCGAGACGGCCCAAGAAAGCTGATAGGTCGCCGACCTGCGAAAATCTCAGAAGCCGAAGTCCTGCGTCCACCAGGGGCCGCCGGAGCCGTAGTGCACTCCGACACCGAGTGTCTTGTAGTCGCAGTTGAGAATGTTTGCTCGGTGGCCTTCGCTGTTCATCCAGGAGGCCATCACGGCCTGTGCGTCGGCCTGGCCGCGGGCGATGTTCTCGCCGCCGAGCCCCGTCACGCCGGCCTTGGTGGCACGGTCCCAGGGGGTCCGGCCGTCCGGGTCGGTGTGGCTGAAGAAGCCGCGGGCCGCCATGTCGTCACTGAAGTCCTGGGCCAGCGAGGCGAGCGAGGCGCTGGCCGTCACCGGGCTGCAGCCGACCTTCGCGCGCTCCTCGTTGACCAGGGCGAGCACGGCCGCCTGTGCGGAGGTGCCGGCAGCCGAGGGCGAGGCCTGGTGGGTCGGAGCGGCGGCCGGCGTCTTCGGCGGCGCCGAGGCCTTGGCCGTCGGGGTCTCGGTCGCCGGGGCGGCGCCGGTCCTGTCGGCCGCCGAGGGAGCAGCGCTCTCCTCTGTCCTCTGCGCCTGCTTCGTCTGCTCGGTCTTCTTCGAAGGCGAGGCGGACGGCGTTGCCGAGGAACTGGGGGAGCGCGATCCCTCGGGCCCCTGGGAACGCCCCGTACCGCGGCTGGCCGAGGCCGACGACATGCCGCGGTCGGCCGGCGCCGTGGTGGAACCGCCCTGTGTCAGCAGGTCCGGCACCCCCTCCGCGCGGACCTGGTCGGCGGCCGTGCCGCCGCTCACGTGATAGCCGGCGCCGCCCGGCAGCAGTCCGGAGGCCACGGCCACGGCTCCGACGGCCATGGCCGCGGAGACGCCGACCAGTCCGGTACGCAGATGCATGGCGGACCGCTTCCTGCGGCGTGCGCCCCGGTGGTGGCGGGTGTTCGCGACCGGGTACGCATCGGCGGCCGGACCTGCTTCGGGACCTGCGGCGGAGCGTCGATGGCGGCCCATCTGCTGACCCCTTCTGGCGATCTGGACGCCACTCCCGGCGTCAACATGCCTCACCCGATCAGGTGAGGCTATTGCGACCGGACTGTACGCCATGGCCTATGGGGCCGAAGTGCTCGTTGAGCAATTGGCCGGTTAGCGTTCTGGCATGGACGAAGATGTGCGACTCACCGCTTGGGTGCGCGGCCGAGTACAGCAAGTAGGGTTCCGCTGGTTCACCAGGGCAAATGCCTTGGAGATCGGCGGCCTCACCGGATTCGCCCTCAATCTCGACGACGGTCGGGTGCAGGTTGTCGCCGAAGGGCAACGTGAGAATTGCCACCGTCTGCTGGAGTGGCTGCGGTCCGACGACACACCCGGCCGCGTGGACGGAGTCACTGAGATCTGGGACACCCCGCGCGGTGGTTACGAGGGATTTGCCATCCGCTGATCGTGATCCGAATGCCGACCGAATTCGGGGCCGTGTTCGGACCGTGTTCGACGGGCGGCGCGGGGTGACGATGTACGCCGCTGATCCGCGTACACATGAAATGACCTGCGGAAGGACCGGGTGGTTGCCAAGAATCGGCGGGCATGCCAGGCTGCGGCAGTAAGGATGATCTCCACGCCCTTCAGGGCCCCGCAGGAGAGTCGCGCCGCATGATCGTCAAGCCGCGCGCCCCGGGACGCCCGCCTTTACGGGGTGTGATCGTGTTGACCGTCAAACTTTTTGGTGAGACGCTGAAAACCCCGCGCACCTTAGCTGTTTGGCAGAGCTGTTTGGCAGCAGAACCGCAGTGATGACAGAGCGCTGCCGAGCACCGCGGGTGCGATTCCCTCACGACCCACACCGCATCGGTCGGTCACTCAGTGTGGAGGACCATCCATCATGGCAAAGGCGCTTCTCGGTTACGTCGGCGGTTCCGACCCGCGACTCCTCGCCGAGATGCGACGGCTCCAGCAGCGCGTCCAGGATCTTGAATCCGAGCTGGTACGGATTCAGGACGAGAACGACGCGCTCAACGCCGCCGCCCAGCACCAAGAGTCGCTGCTCGACAGCATCGACATTGACGTACCCCAGGCGGAGCCGGCGCTGACCTGACCGAAGGCCCACAGGGGCCGGTCGGGCTGCTTGCGTCAGCCGTCTGAGTTCATCACCGGATCGTCACCGGATCACTGAAGATCATCGCTCTGATCTGTCGCGCTATTGATGCGCCGCGTTCTTGATCCGTCACGCAGCACAGCAGCAAGATTTAAAGGGGCGCCTCGGCGTCCCTTCTTTCTTTATCTCGCGGACCTGCGCCGGACCGCCCCCGGACGTACACCTCTTCCCTTACCGTCTGATGTGCCCTGCACCTTCATCAGCGAAACCGAGAGCGAAAGGTAGAGTCCGGCGGCGTGCATCTCAAGGCCCTGACCCTGCGTGGTTTCAAATCGTTCGCCTCCGCCACGACCCTGCGGTTCGAACCGGGGATCACCTGTGTCGTCGGTCCCAACGGTTCCGGCAAGTCCAATGTGGTGGATGCGCTCTCCTGGGTCATGGGTGAGCAGGGAGCCAAATCCCTGCGCGGCGGCAAGATGGAAGACGTGATCTTCGCCGGCACCACCGGGCGGCCGCCGCTCGGACGCGCCGAAGTGTCGCTGACCATCGACAATGCTGATGGCGCACTGCCCATCGAATACGCCGAAGTGACGATCACTCGGATCATGTTCCGCAACGGCGGCAGCGAATACCAGATCAACGGCGACACCTGCCGGCTCCTCGACATCCAGGAACTGCTCTCGGACTCCGGTATCGGCCGGGAGATGCACGTCATCGTCGGGCAGGGCCAGCTGGACTCCGTGCTCCATGCCGATCCGATGGGGCGGCGCGCGTTCATCGAGGAAGCCGCAGGCGTGCTCAAGCACCGAAAGCGGAAGGAGAAGGCGCTGCGGAAACTGGACGCGATGGGAGCCAACCTGGCCCGCGTCCAGGATCTGACGGACGAACTGCGGCGGCAGCTGAAACCGTTGGGCCGGCAGGCGGCCGTGGCCCGGCGGGCCGCCGTCATCCAGGCCGATCTGCGCGACGCCCGCCTGCGGCTGCTCGCCGACGACCTGGTGCGGCTGCGCAACGCGCTGCGCAGCGAGATCGCCGACGAAGCTGCGCTGAAGCAGCGCCGGGAGGCGGCGGAGGCAGAGCTCAAGGCGGCTCTGGCACGTGAGGCGGAGCTGGAGGACGAGGTACGGCGGCTGGCGCCGCGGCTGCAGCGCGCCCAGCAGACCTGGTACGAGCTCTCGCAGCTGGCCGAACGGGTACGCGGCACGATCTCGCTCGCCGACGCCCGGGTGAAGAGCGCCACCGCCGCACCGGAGGAGGAGCGGCGCGGTCGCGACCCGGAGGACATGGAGCGCGAGGCCGCCCGGATCCGTGAGCAGGAGGCGGAGCTGGAGGCCGCGCTGGAGGCGGCGGAACACGCGCTGGAGGACACCGCCGCCCACCGGGCTGAATTGGAAAGGGAGTTGGCCGCCGAAGAACGCAGGCTCAAGGACGCGGCCCGGGCCATCGCGGACCGGCGCGAAGGGCTGGCGCGGCTGACCGGACAGGTCAATGCGGCCCGAAGCCGGGCCGGTTCGGCGCAGGCGGAGATCGACCGGCTGGCCGCCTCGCGTGACGAGGCGCAGGAGCGGGCGGTCGCAGCGCAGGAGGAGTACGAGCAGCTCAAGGCCGAGGTGGAGGGTCTGGACGCGGGCGACGCGGAGCTGGGCGAGCGCCACGACGCCGCCAGACGGGAGCTGACGGAGGCGGAGGCGGCCCTCTCGGCCGCCCGGGAGGCCGCCACCGGTGCGGAGCGCAAGCGGGCGGCGGTAGCGGCCCGTCACGAGGCACTGGCCCTGGGCCTGCGCCGCAAGGACGGCACGGGGGTGCTGCTCGCCTCGAAGGACAGCCTGCCGGGTCTGCTCGGCCCGGCCGCGGAACTCCTGACGGTGGCCCCGGGCCACGAGGTGGCGGTGGCGGCGGCACTGGGCGCTGCGGCGGATGCGGTGGCCGTGACGGATCCGGCCACGGCAGCAAACGCGATCCGCCTGTTGCGCAAGCAGGACGCGGGGCGGGCGGCGTTGCTGCTGGGGGGCGCGGCGGCTGCGGGGCACGTACCGGGTCAGGGCGCCCCGGCCCACGGTGCTGCCGGGCTCGCCGGGGCGTCCGGCCCGGTGCCTCGTGCGGGGGGCCCGGACGCCCCGCCGGCCGTGGCCGATCTTGTTCAGGGTCCCGCCGAGCTGATGGGCGCCGTGCGCGGGCTCGTGCGGGGCATGGTGGTCGTCCCCACGCTGGAGGACGCCGAGGATCTCGTTGCCGCGCATCCCGAGCTGACCGCCGTGACCGGAGAGGGAGATGTCCTGGGGGCCCACTTCGCGCACGGCGGGTCCGCCGGCGCGCCCAGTCTTCTCGAAGTGCAGGCGTCCGTCGACGAGGCCGCCGCCGAGCTGGCGGAACTTGCCGTTCGGTGCACCGAGTTGGCCGAGTCCCAGCGACTCGCGGGGGAGCGGCGCAGCGCCTGCGCCGAACTTGCGGAGGAGCTGGCGGAGCGGCGCAGGGCCGCCGAGCGGGAGAAGTCCGGGGTGGCCCAGCAGCTCGGGCGGCTCGCCGGGCAGGCACGGGGCGCCGCGGGTGAGGCCGAGCGGTCGGCCGCCTCCGCCACCCGCGCCCAGGACGCCCTGGAGCGGGCGACCGAGGAGGCGGAGGAGCTGGCCGAGCGGCTGCTCGTGGCCCAGGAGATGCCGGTCGAGGAGGAGCCCGACAACTCCGTGCGCGACCGGCTCGCCGCCGACGGGGCCAACGCCCGCCAGACCGAGATGGAGGCCCGCCTCCAGGTGCGTACCCACGAGGAACGCGTCAAGGGGCTCGCCGGACGCGCCGACTCCCTCGACCGCGGCGCCCGTGCCGAACGCGAGGCCCGCGCCCGCGCCGAGCAGCGCCGCACCCGGTTGCGCCACGAGGCCGCGGTAGCCTCCGCCGTCGCGTCCGGCGCCCGTCAGCTCCTCGCCCACGTCGAGGTGTCCGTCGTATGGGCCGAGGAGGAGCGGGTCGCGGCCGAGGCGGCGAAGGCGGAGCGGGAGCGGGAGCTGACCGTCGAGCGCGGCCACGGCCGTGAGCTCAAGGGTGAGCTGGACAAGCTGACCGACTCCGTCCACCGCGGCGAGGTGCTGGGCGCCGAGAAGCGGCTGCGGATAGAGCAGCTGGAGGCGAAGGCCCTCGAGGAGCTGGGCGTGGAGCCGGCCGGACTGGTCGGCGAGTACGGCCCCGACCAGCTGGTGCCGCCGTCGCCGGCCGCGGAGGGCGAGGAGCTGCCGGAGGACCCGGAGCACCCGCGCAACCAGCCGAAGCCGTTCGTCAGGGCCGAGCAGGAGAAGCGCCTGAAGTCCGCCGAACGGGCGTATCAGCAACTCGGGAAGGTGAATCCGCTCGCGCTCGAGGAGTTCTCGGCGTTGGAGGAGCGGCACAAGTTCCTCTCCGAGCAGCTCGAAGACCTGAAGAAGACCCGGGCCGATCTGATGCAGGTGATCAAGGAGGTCGACGAGCGGGTCGAGCAGGTGTTCACGGAGGCATACCGGGACACGGCCCGCGAGTTCGAGGGCGTCTTCTCACGGCTCTTCCCGGGCGGCGAGGGCCGGCTCGTCCTGACCGATCCGGACAACATGCTGGCGACCGGTGTCGACGTCGAGGCCCGCCCGCCGGGCAAGAAGGTCAATCGGCTCTCCCTGCTGTCGGGCGGCGAGCGGTCCCTGACGGCCGTCGCGTTGCTGGTCTCGATCTTCAAGGCGAGGCCGAGCCCGTTCTATGTGATGGACGAGGTCGAGGCCGCGCTCGACGACACCAATCTGCAGCGGCTGATCCGGATCATGGAGGAGCTCCAGGAGAGCTCGCAGCTCATCGTGATCACGCATCAGAAGCGGACGATGGAGGTCGCCGACGCGCTGTACGGCGTGTCGATGCAGGGTGACGGGGTCTCCAAGGTCATCAGCCAGCGACTGCGCTGAAGCTTTACATATTCTTCAAGTCTTCAACGCACCTTTTGGCCGGTGCTGGGTAGAAGTGCACCATGCTCGTTTTTGACTTCGAAACTTGAACACATACTCTCTGAAACGTCGTTTTTAACTTCAAGTGGTGGCGGACGAAAAGTTGTGTGCCACTTGAGAAGAGTTCGCCCCCACGCCTGACGACTCGCCCCCCACGCCTGACGACGCGGCCAGGCATCAGGAGTTCATGTGACCAGCACATCGCAGACACCAGGATCCGGAGCCCGAGCAGCCCATCCGGAACACCTCGGCCACGTCATCTTCATCACGGCAGCCGCTGCGATGGGTGGCTTCCTCTTCGGCTACGACAGCGCCGTGATCAACGGCGCCGTCGAGGCGATCCGGGACCGCTACGACATCGGCTCCGGAACGCTTGCCCAGGTCATCGCCATCGCTCTGATCGGCTGCGCCATCGGCGCCGCCACGGCGGGTCGTATCGCCGACCGGATCGGCCGCATCCGGTGCATGCGGATCGCCTCGGTAATGTTCACCGTCAGCGCCGTCGGCTCGGCGCTCCCGTTCGCCCTCTGGGATCTTGCCTTCTGGCGGATCATCGGTGGCTTCGCCATCGGTATGGCCTCGGTCATCGGCCCGGCCTACATCGCCGAGGTCTCGCCGGCCGCCTACCGTGGCCGGCTCGGCTCCTTCCAGCAGGCTGCGATCGTCATCGGCATCGCCATTTCGCAGCTGGTGAACTTCGGCATCCTGCAGATGGCCGACGGCAAGCAGCGCGGCACGATCGGCGGCCTGGAAGCCTGGCAGTGGATGCTCGGCGTGATGGTCGTTCCCGCGCTGCTGTACGGGCTGCTGTCGTTCGCGATCCCCGAGTCGCCGCGGTTCCTGATCTCGGTCGGCAAGAAGGAGCAGGCCCGGGAGATCCTCCGTGAGGTCGAGGGCAAGACCGTCGACCTGGACGCCCGCGTCCTGGAGATCGAGACGGCCATGCACCGCGAGCACAAGTCCACCTTCAAGGACCTGCTCGGCAGCCGCTTCGGCTTCCTGCCGATCGTCTGGGTCGGTATCGGCCTCTCGGTCTTCCAGCAGCTCGTCGGCATCAACGTGGCGTTCTACTACTCGGCGACGCTGTGGCAGTCCGTCGGTATCGACCCGACCGACTCGTTCTTCTGGTCGTTCACCACATCGATCGTCAACATCATCGGTACGGTGATCGCGATGGTCCTGGTCGACCGTATCGGCCGCAAACCGCTCGCGCTGGCCGGCTCCGCCGGTATGGCGATCGCGCTGGCCTTCGAGGCCTGGGCCTTCTCCGCCGATCTGGTCAACGGCAAACTCCCGACCGCCCAGGGCGTCGTCGCCCTCATCGCGGCCCATGTCTTCGTGCTCTTCTTCGCCCTGTCATGGGGTGTCGTGGTCTGGGTCTTCCTCGGTGAGATGTTCCCGAACAGGATCCGCGCCGCCGCACTCGGTGTCGCCGCCTCCGCCCAGTGGATCGCCAACTGGGCGATCACCGCGAGCTTCCCGAGCCTGGCCGACTGGAACCTGTCGGGCACCTACATCATCTACACATGCTTCGCCGTGCTCTCGATCCCCTTCGTGCTCAAGTTCGTGAAGGAGACCAAGGGCAAGGCGTTGGAGGAGATGGGCTAATCCCCGCTGCCCCTCTCCTCGACCACGCGTCCCCGGCCCGCGCCCGCGAGCCGGGGACGCGCGCATCCGCCTACGTCATCGTGCGAGTGCATCGCAGAACAACCGCACGCTGCGCCATCCCTCCTCGACCGGCATCCCTCCGCACAGCGGATGCAGCACCAGGCTGTCCGCCTCCAGTGCGGCCAGCTGCTGCGGGGTGACGATCCGGTAGACCCCTTCGTCCCGCAGCTGCGCCACCGTCGTGGCCGCCGAACGCACGGCCGAGCGGATGTCCTTCGACTGCCAGGAGGCGTACGTCCGTGCCTCGTGCAGGAAGTGCTGACCGTACTCGGCCCAGGTCCGATCGGGATCCTCCGAGACATGAAGCAACGGCGTCTCGGCCGCCGGCATCATGCAGAACCCCTCCGTGTCGTGGACCGTGCGCTGCTCGTGGTAGTACCCCTCCAGTTCGGGCAGATGTGCGCTGGGGAAGAACGGCAGCCCCAGCCGGGCCGCCCGCCGCGCCGCTGCCCGCGAGCTGCCTCCCACCAGCAGCAGCGGATGCGGCTGGGTGTACGGGCGCGGAGTGACCTGGACCGTGCGGCCGCGGTACGGGAACGGTTCGCCGGTCCACGCCTGCAACAGGGTCTCCAGCAGCTCGTCCTGGAGCCGGCCGCGCCTGCCCCACTCGACGCCTGCCTGCTCGTACTCCTCGGGCCGGTATCCGATGCCTGCGACCGTCACCAGCCGGCCCCCGCTCAGCAGATCGAGGACTGCGATGTCCTCCGCAAGCCGCAGCGGGTCGTGCAGCGGGCCGATGATCGCCGAGACCGTGACCGCGATCCGGTTCGTGGCACCGAAGACCGATCCTGCGAAGACGAAGGGGGAGGGCAGCCAGGAGTCGGCGGCTCCGTGGTGCTCCTCGGTCTGCACGGTGTCGACGCCGTGCCCGTCGGCGTACGCGGCCATCTCCAGCGCCGCTCGGTAGCGGGCCGAAAGGGACTCGGGGGTGGCGGCGGGATCGACGAGATTGAACCGGACCACTGTGAAGGCCATGACGGGTGTCCCCTTTTCGCCGGGCGGGCTTGGCGCGCCGGGACAGTAGCTGACATGGCGTCAGAAGTGTAGGGCTGTGCCGTCACCGCGCCCCGGCCGGGCGCGGCAGCAGGGCGTACAGGGCGCCGGAGACGACGATGGTGGCCGCCCAGCCCAGGCCGTGGCGCCCGATCCAGGTGGTGGCTAGCGGGCCGGTGAACCACTCCACGGCGGTCAGCAACAGCCCGACCACCAGCCCCGAACCCCACGCGGCCACGGCGGGCACGGAGAAGCCGCCGGTGTACCAGTAGGCACCGGCGGAAGTGGTGTCCAGCAGTGCCGCCGCATCGTACGTACGCCCCCGCAGCAGATCCACACCGAAGACGCCGATCCAGGCGGAGAACGTCACCGCGAGCAACGTCAGAAAGGAGACGAATGGATCGATAAAGCCACTCGTCGCCATTATCAGCAATCCGCCGAGAAGGAGACTGATGACGGCATTCACCCCGACCGCCCAGGTGCGCGGGATCGTGAATCCCAGCGTCTGCGCGGTGAAACCGGCCGAATACATCGACATCGCGTTGATCAGTACCATTCCCACCACGGCAATCAGCAGATACGGCACCGAGATCCAGTCCGGCAGCAGCGCGCCGATGAAGGAGACCGGATCGCTGCTGGTGGCCAGGCCCGGAGTGGCCACCGCCATCACCGCACCCATCAGCACCAGTGGCAGCGAGACGAGCACCGCACCGCCCACGGTCGCCCCGACCACCGCCCGACCGGGAGCGGTGCGCGGCAGATAGCGGGTGAAGTCCGGGCCGGACGGCACCCAGCTGATGCCACCGGCCGCCAGGGTGCCGATCCCGGCGATCATCAGCGCCGTCGGTCCGGCCGGTATGTCCAGGACGGCCCGCCAGTCGGTCCCGACCCCCAGATGGATCAGCACGAGGACACTGAACCCGCCGAAGAGATACGCCGACCAGGTGGAGCACGCCCGCAGCGCGCCCGCCCCGAGCCCGGACACCAGAAAGCTGCTCGCCACGAAGGCCACCAGCACCGCCATGACCAGGCCTGTGGTGGAGCGGACGGAGAACAGCAGATCGAGCACGGCCAGCAGGGCGTACGCACCGGTGACCGCGTTCACGGTCTCCCAGCCCCAGCGGGCGATCCAGATCAGCGCACCGGGCAGCAGATTGCCGCGCTGCCCGAAGACGGCACGGGAGAGGGCCATGCCTGGCGCGCCGCCCCGCTGCCCGGCGACCGAGACCAGGCCGACCAGTCCGTAACCGACGACGGGCGCCGTGGCGGCGACGATCAGCACCTGCCAGAAGTTCAGGCCGCTGAAAACGACGAGCCCCGCGCCGACGGTGAGCAGCAGGACGGTCATATTGGCGGCGGCCCAGGTGGGGAAGAGGGTGCGGACCCGACCGGTGCGCTCGCTGTCGGGGACGGGTTCCAGGCCGCGGGTCTCCACAAACGGGATCGTACCTTTACCGCCAAAAGGTGCATAACGTCCTGTTGGATTCCGGGGTGATCCTCCGGTGCTGCCCACGGGCGCGGCCGTGACTGATACTGGGGGGGTTATGGAATTCGTCATCCTTGCTGTAGTCATCGCCGCCCTGGTCGTGGCCGGCCTGGTCAGCGGGCTCGTGGTCAGCGGCCGCAAGAAGAAGCAGCTGCCCCCGGCACCGTCGAGCACGCCGACCCTCACTCCTCCCGCCGAACCCCATGTCGGCGAGGAAGCCGAGACACCGCGCGAGGAACCGCGCCGCACCATCGAGGAGGCCGGTCCCCCCGACGCCCAGGCTCCCGTCGCGGAAGCCCCGGCAGTCGCCGAGCCGGAGGCACCCGCTGTCCCCGCGCTCGAGATCCCCGAGCCCACCGCGGGCCGTCTCGTACGGCTGCGTGCCCGGCTCGCCCGTTCGCAGAGCACCCTTGGTAAGGGGCTCCTCACGCTCCTGTCCCGCGACAATCTGGACGAGGACACCTGGGAGGAGATCGAGGACACCCTGCTGACCGCCGATGTCGGTGTCGCACCCACCCAGGAGCTGGTGGAGCGGCTGCGCGAGCGCGTCCGCGTCCTCGGCACCCGTACCCCCGAGGGGCTGCGCACACTGCTGCGCGACGAGCTCCTCGCCCTGCTCGGCACCGACTTCGACCGTGTGGTCAAGACGGAGAGCGGTGTCGACACCCCCGGCGTCGTGATGGTCGTCGGTGTCAACGGCACCGGTAAGACCACCACCACGGGCAAGCTGGCCCGGGTCCTCGTCGCCGACGGCCGCAGTGTCGTGCTCGGCGCCGCCGACACGTTCCGTGCTGCCGCCGCCGACCAGCTCCAGACCTGGGGCGAGCGCGTCGGTGCCCGCACCGTCCGCGGACCGGAGGGCGGCGACCCGGCGTCGGTCGCCTTCGACGCGGTGAAGGAAGGTATTGCCGAGGGCGCCGACGTCGTGCTCATCGACACCGCCGGCCGACTGCACACCAAGACCGGGCTCATGGACGAGCTCGGCAAGGTCAAGCGTGTCGTCGAGAAGCACGGCCCGCTCGACGAGATCCTGCTCGTCCTCGACGCCACGACCGGGCAGAACGGTCTGGTTCAGGCCCGGGTGTTCGCCGAGGTCGTCGACATCACCGGCATCGTCCTCACCAAGTTGGACGGCACCGCCAAGGGCGGCATCGTCATCGCCGTCCAGCGCGAGCTGGGCGTACCGGTGAAGCTGGTGGGTCTGGGCGAGGGTCCGGACGATCTGGCTCCGTTCGAGCCGGAGGCGTTCGTCGACGCGCTGATCGGCGACTGACGCCGGCCGGGTCCGCCCGGTCGCCGTTTCGTCCTCAATTGCCGGACGGGCTCGCTTTCGAGCCCGCCCGGCAATCGGGTTTCACGGCCCTGGAGCGATGGCAGATGTACGCCAGCGTGCCCAGCAGCAGCCGCGCCTGCGGCGGCCTGCCCGACGTGTCCAGCACCGGTGGACGCAGCCAGCGGACCGGGCCGAGCCCGCCCTCGTCGGACGGCGGGGCGGTGATGTGGCAGCCGGGACCCAGCGCCCGCAGATCCAGATCCGCGTCGTCCCAGCCCATCCGGTACAGCAGCTGCGGAAGTTCGGCGGCAGCGCCCGGCGCGACGAAGAACTGGGCCCGCCCGGACGGTGTCACCGTCACCGGGCCGAGCGGCAGACCCATCCGCTCCAGCCGCACCAGCGCCCGGCGCCCGGCCGGTTCGGCGACATCGAGGACGTCGAATGTGCGCCCCACCGGCAGCAGCATCGAAGCGCCCGGCACCTCCGCCCACGCGCTTGCCGCCATGTCCAGCGTGGCGCCGGCGGGCACCTCGTCGGCGAAGTCCAGCGGATGTGCGCCCGGGGAGGCGCAGCCGTTGTCACCGCACGAGCAGCGGCCGGCCGCGGCCCGCGCTCCCGGCGCGACGGCCCAGCCCCACAGCCCTGTGTATTCGGCCACCGCGGTGCACTCGGCCGTACGGCCTCGACGCCGTGAGCCGGATCGCATCTCACGGATGCCGCCGATCGTGAAGCCCATACCCCCTCCAACGGGTCCGGCTCGCCGGTGGTTACGACGCGGAGTGCGGTCGTTACATTCCGTCGCCCCGTCGACCGAGCGGCGCACGCACGAACCCCAGGTGGTGCGACACGGTCCGCGCGCCCCTGTATGCGTCACTGCGTCTGCTGCTGATCGCCGTCTGTCAAGTGAATCGCGCCCGACGGTGAACGCGTTCATTCGATGGGGTGGCGAATGGTGGCGTTTCTGTAATCGCGGTCGTCGAGCGGGTGATCGTAGGATTACCGTCGGTACACGAACCATGGAAGTATGTGCGCCGATGGGTATGCCGGAGGCAAATCGATTTTCTGTTCGATGGTGCGAAACCGCCGTACGGACGGCTTCGGCCCACGGCATTCTGATAGTGGTTCGCGCGACACGTATTCAGCGGGATGGGGGGCGTTCCAGTGAGTGGCAGCGGCGCAGGCGATTCGAATGCCGGTAAGCGCCCCAACGGGCAATTGGGATCATGGTTCGTGCGCAGCGGCTGGTCGAAGGGCGAGCTGGCACGGCAGGTGAACCGCAGGGCGCGCCAGATGGGCGCCCACCACATCAGCACGGACACCTCCCGGGTCCGGCGCTGGCTCGACGGTGAACAGCCGCGTGAGCCGATTCCGCGCATCCTCTCCGAGCTCTTCTCGGAGCGCTTCGGCACCGTCGTCGCCGTCGAGGACCTCGGGCTGCGCTCCGCCCATCAGTCGCCGTCGGTGGCCGGTGTCGACCTGCCCTGGGCGGGCCCGCAGACCGTCGCCCTGCTGAGCGAGTTCTCCCGCAGCGACCTGATGCTCGCCCGCCGCGGCTTCCTCGGCACCTCGCTCGCCCTCGCCGCGGGCCCGGCCCTCATCGAGCCCATGCAGCGGTGGCTGGTGCCGGTCGCCGCCGCGGCCCCGGCGGATCCGGAACCGTCCGCGGCGGACCGGCGCCCCTCCCGCCTCTCGAGACCCGAGCTCGACCTGCTGGAGTCCACCACTGTGATGTTCCGCCAGTGGGACGCCCAGTGCGGCGGCGGCCTGCGACGCAAGGCCGTCGTGGGCCAGCTCCACGAGGTCACCGACCTGTTGCAGGAACCGCAGCCCGCGGCCACCGCCAAGCGGCTCTTCCGGTGTGCGGCCGAACTCGCCGAACTGGCGGGCTGGATGAGCTATGACGTGGGCCTCCAGCCCACCGCCCAGAAGTACTTCGTCCTCGCGCTGCACGCCGCCAAGGAGGCCGGCGACAAACCGCTGGGCAGTTACGTCCTGTCCAGCATGAGCCGCCAGATGATCCACCTGGGACGGTCCGACGACGCCCTCGAACTCATCCATCTCGCCCAGTACGGCAGCCGGGACTGCGCCACCCCGCGCACCCAGGCCATGCTGTATGCGATGGAGGCCCGCGCCTACGCCAACATGGGCCAGCCCAGCAAGTGCAAGCGAGCCGTCCGGATGGCCGAGGACACCTTCCACGACGCCGGGATCGACGGCGAGCCCGAGCCCGACTGGATCCGCTTCTTCTCCGAGGCCGAACTCAACGGCGAGAACTCCCACTCGTACCGTGACCTGGCCTATGTCGCCGGCCGCAGCCCCACGTACGCCTCGCTCGCCGAGCCGATCATGGAGAAGGCCGTCGAGCTCTTCGGCGAGGACGACGAGCACCAGCGGTCGTACGCACTGAACCTGGTCGGCCTCGCCACGGTGCACCTCCTCAAGCGCGAACCCGAACAGTCCACGCTGCTGGCCGAAAAGGCCCTGCGGATCGCCAAGAAGGTCCGCTCCGAGCGTGTCAACACCCGGCTGCGCAAGACCGTCGACACCGCTGCCAGGGACTTCGGAGACATCCCCGAGGTCGCCAGGCTCACCGATCTGCTCACCGAGCAGCTGCCCGAGACCGCTGGAGCGATCTGACCGGGCACCCAGCACTCCGGCCACGACGAGCACCCCGCACAGACCGATTTCGGCTCCCCCTTGCCAGGTCAGTGGGTGATCGGCGTGGCCGGTTCGCGTTCCCGTTCCCGTACTCCAGAGTCGTAACCGCACCGTATGCGGCCCCGGCCGCAGGGTAGGCCCGGCCCCGGATACGCCACTCACGATTCATGGGGACGTAACACGACACACCTCTTCGTCACTGCGGCGAAACATCGTGCGGCATCGACGGAAACCGCGCTGGGCGAACCTCATGGCGCATAACCGGCCCGCACCTTTTCCACAGTGGTCCCGCAAGTGGTCCCGCAGGTTTTGCCCGCACGCGGCCGCACCGACGACGAGGAGACGCCGATGCCCCCAGGCATCACGACGCTAGCCGCAGACGCCCCGACGCTGTCTGCCGCCAACACCGGGTTCATGCTCATCTGCTCGGCCCTGGTGATGATCATGACCCCGGGTCTGGCCTTCTTCTACGGAGGCATGGTCCGCGTCAAGAGCACCCTCAACATGCTGATGATGAGCTTCATCAGCCTCGGGATCGTCACGATCCTGTGGGTGCTGTACGGATTCAGTCTCGCCTTCGGCACCGACATCGGCTCGTTCATCGGCTGGAGCTCGGACTTCGCAGGCCTCAGCGGGATCGGTATCACCCAACTCTGGGACGGCTACACGATCCCGGTCTATGTCTTCGCCGTCTTCCAGCTGATGTTCGCGATCATCACTCCGGCCCTGATCAGCGGTGCCCTCGCCGACCGCGTCAAGTTCACCTCCTGGGCGCTGTTCATCACCCTGTGGGTGACCGTCGTCTACTTCCCGGTCGCGCACTGGGTCTGGGGCGCCGGCGGCTGGCTCTTCGAGCTCGGCGTCATCGACTTCGCCGGTGGTACGGCCGTCCACATCAACGCCGGTGCGGCAGCCCTCGGCGTGATCCTCGTCATCGGCAAGCGGGTCGGCTTCAAGAGGGACCCGATGCGGCCGCACAGCCTGCCGCTCGTCATGCTCGGCGCCGGTCTCCTGTGGTTCGGCTGGTTCGGCTTCAACGCCGGTTCGTGGCTCGGCAACGACGACGGCGTCGGCGCGGTGATGTTCGTCAACACGCAGGTTGCCACCGCCGCCGCGATGCTCGCGTGGCTCGGATACGAGAAGCTCCGCCACGGCTCCTTCACCACCCTCGGTGCCGCCTCCGGCGCGGTCGCCGGCCTCGTCGCCATCACCCCGTCCGGCGGCGCGATCAGCCCGCTCGGCGCCATCGCCGTCGGTGCCATCGCCGGTGTGCTCTGCGCCATGGCGGTCGGCCTCAAGTACAAGTTCGGCTACGACGACTCCCTCGATGTCGTCGGCGTCCACCTCGTCGGCGGTGTCGCGGGCTCCCTGCTCATCGGCTTCTTCGCCACCGGCGGCGTCCAGTCCGACGCCAAGGGCCTCTTCTACGGCGGCGGATTCGACCAGCTCGGCAAGCAGGCCGTCGGTGTCTTCGCGGTCCTCGCGTACTCTCTGGTCGTCTCCGCGGTCCTTGCCTTCCTCCTCGACAGGACGATCGGCATGCGGGTCGACGAGGACGACGAGATCTCCGGCATCGACCAGGTCGAACACGCCGAGACCGCGTACGACTTCAGCGGCGCCGGCGGCGGCGCGGCCCCGCGCACCACGGGCTCCGCACCGGTATCGGACTCGACGGCAGCAGCGCAGACCAAGAAGGTGGACGCATGAAGCTCATCACGGCGGTCGTGAAGCCGCACCGGCTCGACGAGATCAAGGAGGCCCTGCAGGCCTTCGGCGTCCAGGGCCTCACGGTCACGGAGGCCAGCGGATACGGTCGCCAGCGCGGCCACACCGAGGTCTACCGGGGCGCCGAGTACACCGTCGACCTCGTCCCCAAGATCCGTATCGAGGTACTGGTCGAGGACGAGGACGCCGAACAGCTCGTCGATGTCGTGGTGAAGGCCGCCCGAACCGGCAAGATCGGAGACGGCAAGGTCTGGAGCGTCCCCGTCGAGACAGCCGTACGGGTCCGCACGGGTGAACGCGGCCCGGACGCACTCTGACCGACGGTCTCGCAAACTGAAAGGCAGCTGGGTGACGAGCACTGAAGTGACCACCGATTCCGAAGACTCGGGACCCAGCGGCTACGCGGCGGCCCGACTGCGCCTCCTCCAGGAGAAGGCGCAGTCCGGGCCGCCGCGCCGTGCGGCCCTCGCCTCACTCACCGACGACTGGCTGACCGCCCTGTTCACCACCGCCGCCGAGGCGACCGGCGTCCGCGGCGCAGCCCTTGTTGCCGTCGGCGGCTACGGCCGCGGCGAACTCTCCCCGCGCAGCGACCTCGACCTCCTGCTGTTGCACGACGGCAATGCCGACGCCGGCGCCATCGCCTCCCTCGCCGACCGCATCTGGTACCCCGTCTGGGACCTCGGCCTCGCGCTCGACCACTCCGTACGCACCCCCGCCGAAGCCAGGAAGACGGCCGGCGAGGACCTCAAGGTGCAGCTCGGACTGCTCGACGCCCGACCCGTCGCCGGAGACCTCGGCCTGGTCGCCGCGATGCGCACCACGATCCTCGCCGACTGGCGCAACCTCGCCCCCAAACGCCTCCCGGCCCTCGATGAACTCTGCCGTGAACGGGCCGAACGCCAGGGCGAGCTCCAGTTCCTCCTCGAACCCGACCTCAAGGAGGCCCGCGGCGGACTGCGCGACGCCACCGCCCTGCGCGCCGTCGCCGCCTCCTGGGTCGCAGACGCGCCCCGCGAAGGCCTCGCCGAGGCCCGCCGCGTACTCCTCGACGCCCGCGACGCCCTGCACCTGACCACCGGCCGCGCCACCGACCGCCTCGCCCTCCAGGAACAGGACCAGGTCGCCACCGCCCTCGGCCTCCTCGACGCCGACGCACTGCTGCGCCAGGTGTACGAGGCCGCGCGCACCGTCTCGTACGCCACCGACGTCACCTGGCGCGAGGTCAACCGCGTGCTCCGCGCCCGGTCCGTGCGCCCCCGGCTGCGCGCCATGCTGGGCGGCGGCAAGGCGGCCGCCCCGGAGCGCACCCCGCTCGCCGACGGCGTCGTCGAGGCCGACGGCGAAGTCGTCCTCGCCCGCACCGCCCGCCCCGAACGCGACCCGGTGCTCGTGCTGCGCGCGGCCGCCGCGGCCGCCCAGTCCGAACTGCCGATCTCCCGGCATGTCGTACGCCACCTCGCCACCGTCGCGCGCCCGCTGCCCGTGCCCTGGCCCGCCGAGGCCCGTGAGGAACTCGTCACCCTGCTCGGCGCGGGCGAGGCCACCATCCCCGTCTGGGAAGCCCTCGAAGCGGAAGGGCTGATCACCCGGCTGCTGCCCGACTGGGAACGCGTCCACTGCCGGCCCCAGCGCAACCCCGTGCACACCTGGACCGTCGACCGCCACCTCGTCGAGGCGGCCGTCCGGGCCTCCTCCCTCACCCGCCGCGTCGGCCGCCCCGACCTCCTCCTCGTCGCCGCCCTGCTGCACGACATCGGCAAGGGCTGGCCCGGCGACCACTCCGTCGCCGGAGAAGTCATCGCCCGCGACGTCGCCGCCCGGATCGGCTTCGACCAGCACGACGTGGGCGTCATCGCCACCCTCGTACGTCACCATCTGCTGCTCGTCGAGACCGCCACCCGCCGCGACCTCGACGACCCGGCGACCGTCCGGTCCGTCGCCACCGCTGTCGGGACCACGTCCACGCTGGAACTCCTGCACGCCCTCACCGAGGCCGACGCGCTGGCCACCGGGCCCGCCGCCTGGTCCACCTGGCGCGCCTCCCTCGTCACCGACCTGGTCAAGCGCGTCGCCGCCGTCCTCGCGGGCGAGGCCCCGGACGAACCCGAACCGGCCGAACCCGGCGCCGAGCAGGAACGCCTCGCCATCGAGGCACTGCGCACCGGCGAACCCGTCCTCGCCCTGCACGCCCAGGCCGAACCCGCGAACGGGGACGGCGAACCGGAACCCGTCGGTGTCGAACTCCTCATCGCCGTCCCCGACCGCCCCGGCGTCCTGCCCGCCGCCGCCGGAGTACTCGCCCTGCACCGCCTCACCGTCCGCGCCGCCGACCTGCGGGCCGTCGAGCTCCCCACCGAACTCGGCGAGTGCGTCGACGTCCTGCTGCTCAGCTGGCGGGTGGCGGCCGAATACGGCTCCCTGCCGCAGGCCACGCGGCTCCGCGCCGATCTCGTACGCGCCCTGGACGGCTCCCTCGACATCCAGGCCCGCCTCGCCGAACGCGAAGCCGCCTATCCGCGGCGCCGCGGGGTGAAGGCCCCGCCGCCCCGGGTGACGGTCGCACCGGCCGGTTCCCGGCTGGCGACGGTGATCGAGGTGAGGGCCCAGGACGCCCCGGGGCTGCTGCACCGGATCGGCCGGGCGCTGGAGCAGAGCGCGGTACGGGTGCGCAGTGCGCATGTGTCGACGCTGGGGGCGAACGCGGTGGACGCGTTCTATGTCACAGGGGCGGATGGCGAGCCGTTGGCCGATGTACGGGCCGCCGAGCTGGCCGGAGAGGTGCAGCGGGCCCTGAGCTGAGCTTCCGCGATCACGTGAAGAGGCCCTCGTCCGTCACGAGTATGCGGGCGAGGGCTTTGCGTTTCCCGGCGTCCGGATACCCTGGGGGACGACTGACCTGCACCCGACCCCGACCCTGAGGACCGACGAGCGCCGTGTTCGATACTCTCTCCGACCGCCTTGCCGCGACTTTCAAGAACCTCCGGGGCAAGGGCCGCTTGTCCGAGGCGGACATCGACGCCACGGCACGCGAGATCCGTATCGCCCTGCTCGAGGCCGATGTCGCGCTTCCCGTGGTCCGCGCCTTCATCGCCAACGTCAAGGAGCGGGCGCGCGGCGTCGAGGTCTCCCAGGCGCTGAACCCTGCCCAGCAGGTCGTCAAGATTGTCAACGAGGAGCTCGTCGGCATCCTCGGCGGCGAGACCCGGCGGCTGCGATTCGCCAAGAACCCGCCCACCGTGATCATGCTCGCCGGTCTGCAGGGTGCCGGTAAGACCACCCTGGCCGGAAAGCTCGGTGTCTGGCTCAAGGGCCAGGGCCACTCACCGCTGCTCGTCGCCTGTGACCTCCAGCGCCCCAACGCCGTCAACCAGCTGAGCGTCGTCGCCGACCGCGCCGGCGTCGCGGTGTACGCCCCGCAGCCGGGCAACGGCGTCGGTGACCCGGTCCAGGTCGCCAAGGACTCCATCGAGCACGCCCGCTCCAAGCAGTTCGACGTGGTGATCGTCGACACCGCGGGCCGCCTCGGTATCGACCAGGAGCTGATGCAGCAGGCCGCGGACATCCGTGACGCCGTCAGCCCCGACGAGATCCTCTTCGTCGTCGACGCGATGATCGGCCAGGACGCGGTCAACACCGCCGAGGCCTTCCGCGACGGTGTCGGCTTCGACGGCGTGGTGCTCTCCAAGCTCGACGGTGACGCCCGCGGTGGTGCCGCCCTGTCGATCGCCCATGTCACGGGCAAGCAGATCATGTTCGCGTCGAACGGTGAGAAGCTCGAGGACTTCGATGCCTTCCACCCCGACCGCATGGCGTCGCGCATCCTCGACATGGGTGACCTGCTCACCCTGATCGAGCAGGCGGAGAAGACCTTCACCCAGGAAGAGGCCGCCAAAATGGCCTCCAAGCTGGCGTCCAGCAAGGGCAAGGACTTCACGCTCGACGACTTCCTGGCGCAGATGGAGCAGGTCAGGAAGATGGGCTCCATCTCCAAGCTGCTCGGGATGCTGCCCGGCATGGGGCAGATCAAGGACCAGATCAACAGCATCGACGAGCGGGACGTGGACCGTACCGCCGCGATCATCAAGTCGATGACGCCGCACGAGCGTCAGGAGCCGACGATCATCAACGGCTCGCGCCGGGCCCGTATCGCCAAGGGTTCGGGTGTCGACGTGTCCGCCGTGAAGAACCTGGTGGAGCGGTTCTTCGAGGCGCGCAAGATGATGTCGAAGATGGCGCAGGGCGGCGGCATGCCTGGCATGCCGGGGATGCCCGGCATGGGTGGCGGTCCCGGTCGCCAGAAGAAGCAGATCAAGCAGGCCAAGGGCAAGCGCAAGAGCGGCAACCCGATGAAGCGCAAGGCCGAGGAGCAGGCCGAGGCGGCCCGCCGCGAGCAGGCGGCGGCGCAGGGCGGCGCGTTCGGTCTGCCGGCCCAGGAGGACAAGAACTTCGAGCTGCCGGACGAGTTCAAGAAGTTCATGGGCTGACGTTCCCGGCCCATGCGCGAAAGGGGCGCCCGCCTACCCGGCGGGCGCCCCTTTCGCGCGCTCCCCGCGTGCGCAGGCCGTGTGCCGCCCCGGCCGCAGCGTCGTCCCGTCGGCCGGCCCCGAACAGGGCTCTGGATATTGCCAGGGCTTCACGCGTCCGCGCGCCGATGTCCCCCCATGGGCCCACTGGACGGGCCCCTGGAGGCTCTGGTGCTTAATGTCGCCTCAAGGTCGTCGGCAGAGGAGCGCGCGTGACCAGTCCTGTACCGCCACGCGATCGGACCGACCAGCCGTGGCGCTCCGAGGGCGCCCCACCGCCCCCTCCGCCGCGTCGGAAGATGCCTGGCGGCTGGGGCGGACTGCTGCTGACCGCGCTGGCCGTCTATCTGATCACCAACCTGGTGCTCTCCTTCTTCAACGGCAGGAACGAGCCGACCATCGCCTACACGGAGTTCAGCAAGCAGGTCACGGCGGGCAACGTCTCCAAGATCTACTCCAAGGGCGACGCCATCCAGGGGCAGCTGAGGAAGGAGGCGAAGGTCCCCGGCAGCGACAGGACGTACACCAAGTTCGTCACCCAGCGGCCCGCCTTCGCCGACGACAACCTCTGGGCCGAGCTGATCAAGGACGATGTCACCGTCACCGCGGAACCGGTCGTCCAGCAGCGCAGCTTCCTCGCCAATCTGCTGATCTCCCTGGCCCCGATACTGCTGCTCGTCCTGCTGTGGGTCTTCATCGCCCGCCGGATGTCCGGAGGGTTCGGCGGCGCCGGCGCACTGGGCCGCAAGGCCCCGCCCAGACCGGTCGAACTGGAGGGCGCCAAGCGCACCACTTTCGAGGACGTGGCCGGGATCGACGAGGTCGAGGGCGAACTCAACGATGTCGTCGACTTCCTGAAGAACCCGCAGGAGTACCGGAAGATGGGCGCCCGGATGCCCGGGGGAGTGCTGCTCGCGGGCCCGCCCGGCACCGGCAAGACGCTGCTCGCACGGGCCGTCGCGGGCGAGGCCGGGGTGCCGTTCTTCTCCGCCTCCGCCTCCGAGTTCATCGAGATGATCGTGGGCGTCGGCGCGAGCCGGGTACGGGAACTCTTCGCCGAGGCCCGCAAGGTCGCCCCCGCCATCGTCTTCATCGACGAGATCGACACCATCGGCCGGGCCCGCGGCGGCGGCTCCGGCATGGGCGGCCACGACGAGCGCGAACAGACGCTGAACCAGATCCTCACCGAGATGGACGGCTTCTCCGGATCGGAAGGCGTCGTCGTCCTCGCCGCGACCAACCGGGCCGATGTCCTCGACCCGGCGCTCACCAGGCCCGGCCGCTTCGACCGGATCGTCCAGGTGAGTCCACCGGACCGGGGCGGCCGGGAGGCGATCTTGAAGATCCACACCCGGCAGATCCCGCTCTCCGAGGACGTGAGCCTCGGCCAGGTGGCCCGCACGACCCCCGGCATGACCGGTGCGGACCTCGCCAACCTCGCCAACGAGGCCGCCCTGCTCGCCGTCAAGCGCAAAAAGTCCGAGGTCAACCAGGCCGACCTGTCGGACGCCCTGGAGAAGGTCCAGCTCGGAGCCGAACGACCGCTGGTCATGCCGGAGGAGGAGCGCCGCAGGACCGCGTACCACGAGAGCGGCCACGCCCTCCTCGGGATGCTCCAGCCCGGCGCCGACCCGGTCCGCAAGGTCACCATCGTGCCGCGCGGCCGGGCCCTCGGCGTCACCCTCTCGACGCCGGAGGCCGACAGGTACGCGTACACCGAGGACTATCTGCGCGGCCGCATCATCGGCGCCCTTGGTGGCATGGCCGCGGAACAGCTCGTCTACGGAGTGGTCACCACAGGCTCGGAGAGCGACCTGGAGCAGGTCACCAGTCTGGCGCGTGGAATGGTCGGGCGCTGGGGGATGAGCGAAAGAGTGGGCAGGCTGACGGCGATCCCGGGCGACGCCCAGCAGGCGTACGGACTCTCGGCGGCGCCCGCCACGCTGGACGCGGTGGACCATGAGATGCGGCGCATCGTCGATGAGTGCTACATCGAGGCGCAGCAGCTGCTGCGCGAGCACCGGGAGAAGCTGGATGCGCTGGCGTCCGCGCTGCTGCAGAACGAGACGCTGGACGAGGAGGCGGCCTACCGGGCGGCGGGCGTCGCGCGCCTGGCCAAGCACTGAGAGCCGCCCGGCCGGGCACGGAACGCCCATCTGCGGAACACACTTCCGAGGTGCGGAGCGCCCTTCTAGGGAGTGGTGCAGACGAGATAGCGGAAGACATTCGGCATCCAGACCGTGCCGTCCCGGCGCCGGTGCGGATGCAGTGCCTCCGCGACCTCCTTCTCCACCTGGGACCGGTCCGTCGCCCGTACCGCCGCGTCGAACAGCCGGGTCGACAGCAGCCCGCGCACCGCGCTGTCCATGTCCGCGTACCCGAACGGGCACGCCACCCGCCCCGAGCCGTTCGGATTGAGCCCGACCCGGAACGCGACCTCCTCCAGATCATCCCGGCGCGCCGGGCGCCAGCCTCCCGCGCGGGGCGCACGCACCCCGTCACCGAGCCGCGTGGCCACCCGCAGCACCGCCGCAGTGGCACACCGCTCGGGCGGACCCCATCCGGTCAGCACCACCGAGCTGCCTCGCGCGACCAGCGGAACAGCGGCCTCCAGCTCCGGCTTCAGCCCTTCGGAGTCGCCCGCCGAGCAGCCGATCGGGGTGAACACGGTGAGCAGGTTGTACGGGGAGCCTTCGGGCCGGGCGGCGACGGACGGATCACCGTCGAGGAGCACCGGTCGGCCGTCCCCGGCCCGCTCGGGCCCGGGATCGGGCAGCAGCCGTTCGCGGGCCAGAGCAAGACGTTCACGATCGGTGTCGACGCCGGTGACGTGCGCCGCACGGGCAGCGGCCATCAGCAGCGCGAGCCCGGAGCCGCAGCCGAGGGAGAGCATTCGCGTACCGGCTCCGATTTCGAGCCGCTCGTACACCGCTTCGTACAGCGGTGCGAGCATGCGCTCCTGGATCTCGGCCCAGTCACGGGCACGGGTTCCGGGGTCCACCGGGGCAGATGCATCCGCCTGCCTGTGGTGCCGGACGAGCGTTGGTGTCATGAAAGCGCCCCAATCCGCCGAGAAGTCGGTCGTACCCGAGTGGACGGCCCCCGTGTGTCTGCGCGCCCGCACTCCCCCGTAAGTCAGAGAACTCCGCATCCGCGGCTTCGTCCAGGGGTCGGAGGGCAATGGTTGCGAGCTACGGTCGTGCGCCCCGGGGGGCACGACGTGCGCCCCCGGATACAGGCCACGAAGGCCGGTCCCGTCACTCCGTGCGGAGCGAAATGTCGCCGTACGATGCGCGCCATGGCAAAGGCACCCGTTCTCACACCCCAGGCCGAGGACTTTCCCCGCTGGTACCAGGATCTGATCAACAAGGCCGAACTCGCGGACAACGGTCCGGTGCGCGGCACCATGGTCATCCGACCGTACGGATACGGCCTGTGGGAGCGGATGCAGCAGGAGATGGATGCCCGCATCAAGGATGCGGGCGCCCAGAACGCCTACTTCCCACTCTTCATCCCCCAGTCTTACCTGACACGCGAAGCGGAGCACGTCGAGGGCTTCGCACCCGAGCTCGCCATCGTCACCCACGGAGGCGGCAAGGACCTCGAAGAGCCCGTGGTGGTGCGGCCGACGTCCGAAACGATCATCAATGAGTACTTCTCGAAATGGGTCCAGAGCTACCGGGATCTGCCCCTCCTGATCAACCAGTGGGCCAACGTCGTCCGCTGGGAGATGCGCCCGCGGGTCTTTCTCCGTACGACAGAGTTCCTCTGGCAGGAGGGCCACACCGCCCACGCCACGTTCGAGGACGCCCGGGAGTACGCCGCCCGCATCCACCGGGACGTCTACGCGGAATTCATG
Source organism: Streptomyces sp. NPDC002206 (assembly GCF_053593595.1). NCBI lineage: Bacteria > Bacillati > Actinomycetota > Actinomycetes > Kitasatosporales > Streptomycetaceae > Streptomyces > Streptomyces sp. NPDC002206. The sequence continues at coordinate 68,108 of NZ_JBSFCW010000009.1, read as the reverse complement.
ACCGATGTCCTCGGCATCGATGTGGTGCTCGGCCGCAAGACCCCGAGCGAGCGGTTCGCGGGCGCGATCAACACGCTCACCCTCGAAGCGATGATGGGCGACGGCAAGGCCCTGCAGATGGGTACGAGCCATGAGCTCGGTACCAATTTCGCCAAGGCCTTCCACACCGAGTACCTGTCGAAGGAGGGCAGGCAGGAGCTGGTCTGGCAGACCTCCTGGGGCACCTCGACCCGGATGGTCGGCGGCCTGATCATGTCGCACGGCGACGACCAGGGGCTCCGCGTCCCGCCGCGGCTGGCCGCCGTCCAGGCGGTCGTCCTCGCGATCAAGGAGGACGAGGCGGTACTCACCGCGGTCCGCTCCATCGGCGACCGGCTGCGCGCCGCCGGGATCAGGGTCCACGTCGACGACCGCACGGACACCCCGTTCGGCCGGCGCGTGGTCGACTGGGAGCTGAAGGGCGTACCCGTACGGATCGAGGTCGGCCCGCGCGATCTGGAGAACGGCACGGCGATGCTGGCCCGCCGCATCCCCGGCGGGAAGGAACCGGTCCCGATCGAGGCGCTGGCAACCCTGCTGCCGGCCGTTCTGGAGGAGGACCAGGCGACCCTGCTGCGCCAGTCCCGGGCCCGCCGCACCTCCCGCACCAGTGAGGCGGCCACCGTCGAGGAGGCCGCAGAGGCAGCGGCCGCGGGCGGCTGGGCCTGCATTCCGTGGGACGTCCTCGGCCCGGCAGGGGAGGCCCGGCTCGCGGAGCAGGGAGCCTCGGTACGGTGTCTGGTGGCCGAGGACGGGTCGGTGCCGCAGTCCGACGACGCCCCGGGTACTGTCGCCGTCGTGGCCCGCGCCTACTGACGCCCGACGGTGTCCCCGGAACCGTCCCGACCCGGCGCGCAGGCGCTGTCCACGCGCCGGGGCGTACGCGTCACGGCGTACGCGTCACTACGTACCGGCTTCGTGCGAGCTGCGAGAGTTCTCCGCAGATCAGCGCACCTGCCCTCGTCAGGACGCATGAATGGCAACTGACTGGTACGTGCAAAATATTTGGGATGGCCCGGAATCGGAACACCGGGGCACTCAGGCTCGTTGTCACGACGTGAGCACGACACCACCTGTACTTGCCGCAGAGCTGGCGCAGGCGTGGGCCGACATTCAGCGGTACCACCCCGAGCTGCCCGATCTTGCCGCGCCCGAGTCCCTGATCGGAGAGTCCTCGTCCGCCTGTGGCGCCGAGCTCTCCTTCGAGCGACTGCTGCATGAGGCAGTCCATGGCATCGCCGCCGCCCGAGGTGTCCGTGACACCTCCCGCGCCGGCCGCTACCACAACAGACGATTCCTCGCGATCGCCGAGGAGCTGGGTCTCGACCATTCCGAGGAGCCCCACCCCAGCAGTGGCTTCTCGCTGGTCACGCTCAACCCCGAGGCCAAGCGCCGGTATCGCCCGACGATCGAGCGACTGCAACGCGCCCTCAAGGCGCACACGGTCGCCACCGCCGCCGACACCAAACGCTCCTTCCGCGGGCCGGCCGCCCGGCACGGCTCCTCCGGAGGCGGCGTGCGCGTCAAGGCCGTCTGCGACTGCGGACGCAACGTCCGGGTCGTTCCGTCGGTCCTCGCCCAGGCGCCGATCGTCTGCGGTGGCTGCGGAAAGCCCTTCCGTATCCCGGAAGCGGCGGTCGCGGTGGGGTGACCCGATGTGGTGTGGCACAATGGCTAGCTGTACTCGACAGCCGCACAGGAACCCTCTCGCCTCCGGCTGACGCGTCCATCGGGCACCCGAGTACCGCAACCCCACGTGGCATCTTCGTTGTGCCCAACCACGTCATAGACCAGGAGACACCACTTCCGTGGCAGTCAAGATCAAGCTGAAGCGTCTGGGCAAGATCCGTTCGCCTCACTACCGCATCGTCGTCGCCGACTCCCGTACCCGCCGTGACGGCCGGGCCATCGAGGAGATCGGCCTGTACCACCCGGTGCAGAACCCCTCGCGCATCGAGGTCAACTCGGAGCGTGCGCAGTACTGGCTGTCCGTCGGCGCCCAGCCGACCGAGCCGGTTCTCGCGATCCTGAAGCTCACCGGTGACTGGCAGGCCCACAAGGGTCTCCCCGCCCCCGCGCCGCTGCTGCAGCCGGAGCCCAAGGCCGACAAGCGCGCCCTGTTCGAGGCCCTGGCCAAGGACACCGGCGAGGAGTCCAAGGGCGAGGCCATCACGCAGAAGGCGAAGAAGGCCGACAAGAAGGCGGACGAGGCGGCTGACGCTGCTGCGCCCGCCGAGTCGACCGAGGCCTGAGCATGCTCGAGGAGGCTCTCGAGCACCTCGTGAAGGGCATCGTCGACAACCCCGACGATGTGCAGGTCGCCTCGCGCGACCTGCGCCGTGGTCGTGTGCTCGAGGTCCGGGTCCATCCCGATGACCTCGGCAAGGTGATCGGCCGCAACGGCCGCACCGCACGCGCGCTGCGAACCGTCGTGGGCGCCATCGGCGGCCGTGGCATCCGCGTCGACCTCGTCGATGTGGACCAGGTTCGCTGACAGAGTTGAACACCGGCACGGGCCGGGGAGGGCCTTGCGCCCGCCCCGGCCCGTCGTCGTACGACAGGAGAGACACAAGGTGCAGCTGGTAGTTGCGCGGATCGGCCGCGCCCACGGCATCAAGGGTGAGGTCACCGTCGAGGTGCGTACGGACGAGCCGGAGCTGAGGCTCGGCCCCGGGGCCCGCCTGGCCACCGACCCGGCAGCGAACGGGCCGCTGACGATCGAGACCGGACGGGTGCACAGCGGCAGGCTGCTGCTGCGTTTCGAGGGCGTACGCGACCGTACGGCGGCCGAGGCCCTCCGGAACACCCTGCTGATCGCCGACATCGACCCGGCGGAGCTCCCGGAGGACCCCGAGGAGTTCTACGACCACCAGCTCATCGACCTCGATGTGGTCCTCACCGACGGCACCGAGATCGGCCGGATCACCGAGATCTCGCACCTGCCGTCCCAGGACCTCTTCATCGTGGAGCGCCCGGACGGCAGCGAGGTGATGATCCCGTTCGTCGAGGAGATCGTCACCGAGATCGATCTGGAGGAGCAGCGCGCGGTCATCACCCCGCCGCCCGGCCTGATCGACGACAGCCAGGCCGTGATCGTCTCCTCGCGGGACGAAGAGGCCTCCGAGCCGGGGAACGACGCCTGATGCGGCTCGACGTCGTCACGATCTTCCCCGAGTACCTGGAACCGCTGAACGTCTCGCTCGTCGGCAAGGCCCGCGCCCGCGGCCGCCTCGATGTGCATGTGCACGATCTGCGGGACTGGACGTACGACCGGCACAACACGGTCGACGACACGCCGTACGGCGGCGGTCCCGGCATGGTGATGAAGACCGGGCCGTGGGGTGACGCCCTGGACGAGACCCTGGCGGACGGGTACGAGACCGGGGCGCACTCCCCGGTGCTCGTGGTACCCACACCCAGCGGCCGTCCCTTCACCCAGGAGCTCGCCGTGGAGCTCTCCGAGCGGCCGTGGCTGATCTTCACCCCGGCCCGCTACGAGGGCATCGACCGCCGGGTGATGGACGAGTACGCCACCCGCATACCGGTCGTCGAGGTCTCCATCGGGGACTATGTGCTGGCCGGCGGGGAGGCTGCCGTGCTGGTCATCACCGAGGCGGTGGCCCGGCTGCTGCCCGGTGTGCTCGGCAATGTCGAGTCGCACCGCGACGACTCCTTCGCACCCGGCGCCATGGCCAATCTGCTGGAGGGCCCGGTCTTCACCAAGCCGCCCGAGTGGCGTGGCAGGGGCATCCCGGACGTCCTGCTCAGCGGTCACCACGGGAAGATCGCACGCTGGCGACGGGACGAGGCGTTCCGCCGTACCGCGGTCAACCGGCCCGATCTCATCGAGCGTTGCGAGGCGAGCGCCTTCGACAAGAAGGACCGTGAGATCCTCTCCATCCTCGGCTGGTCGCCGGAGCCCGGCGGCCGATTTTGGCGCAGACCCGAAGGCGTGGAAGAATAGGCCGCTGCTGTACGTCCGGTGTGCGCCCCTGCCACAGGGGGAACGACGCCCATCCGACGCGATCAGCACCCTGATTCCTTACGATCTCCCGTCGATGACCTGTGGCATCGGCGAAGAAAGCAGACAACATGGCTTCCCTGCTCGATGGCGTCAATGCCGCCTCCCTGCGTACGGACGTCCCGGCGTTCCGCCCCGGTGACACCGTCAACGTCCACGTGCGAGTGATCGAGGGCAACCGCTCCCGTATCCAGCAGTTCAAGGGCGTAGTCATCCGCCGCCAGGGCTCTGGCGTCAGCGAGACCTTCACGGTCCGCAAGGTCTCCTTCAGCGTCGGTGTCGAGCGCACCTTCCCGGTGCACAGCCCGATCTTCGAGAAGATCGAGCTCGTCACCCGCGGTGACGTCCGCCGCGCGAAGCTGTACTTCCTCCGTGAGCTGCGCGGCAAGGCCGCGAAGATCAAGGAGAAGCGCGACAGGTGAGCTAGCTCCCAGGTCCACAGCACAGCCGGTTAAGCTCTGGCTGCGATGGACACGGAAGCAAAGACCACGGAGCGCGACCGCTCCTCCGCACCCGAAGCAGGGTCGGAGGAGAGGTCGCGCTCTTCGCGTATCCCGGACCGGTTCGCCACGATGTCGTGGCGGCGGACAGCCGCGCTCGGCGCCGGCTGCGCGGTCTTCCTGCTGCTGTTCAGCACCTATGTGCTGCAGCCCTTCCTGATCCCCAGTGGCTCGATGGAGTCCACGCTGCGGGTGGGGGACCGGGTGCTCGTGAACAAACTGGCGTACCGTTTCGGCTCCGTGCCGCAGCGCGGCGATGTGGTGGTCTTCGACGGCACCGGATCCTTCGTACAGGAGAAGCCCGAGGAGAACCCCGTCACCGCCTTGGTGCACGGCGTGGCGGCATCCCTTGGGCTGGCGGAGCCCGCCGAGACCGACTTCGTGAAGCGGGTGGTGGGCGTGGGTGGCGACCGGGTGGTCTGCTGCGACAAGCGGGGCAGGGTCGAGGTGAACGGCCGGCCGGTGGACGAGGGGTACCTGTATCCGGGCGACGCCCCGTCCAGGGCCGCGTTCGACATTGTTGTCCCCGACGGCACGCTGTGGATGATGGGCGACCACCGCAGCAACTCCCGCGACTCCCGTGACCATCTGGGCGAGCCGGGCGGCGGCATGGTGCCGGTCGACCGGGTGATCGGCCGGGTGGACTGGATCGGCTGGCCGCTGGGCCGGCTGGGCCCGCTGCCGGACACCGGTGCCTTCGACGGCGTACGGATACCGGGCGGGACCCATGGGTAACCGCGGGCGCGGCAGCCGCGCCTCGGACCCCGGCACGCCGCTGCCGACCGGCAGCAGGCCGACGGCCGCGCGCTCGCTGCCGACCCGGGCGGAGCGGCGCAAGCTGGCCCGCAAGGTGAAACGGCGGCGGCGCAGGTCGGCCGTGAAGGAGATCCCCCTCCTGATCACCGTGGCGCTGCTCATCGCGCTCGTTCTCAAGACCTTCCTGGTGCAGGCCTTCGTGATCCCGTCCGGGTCGATGGAGCAGACCATCCGGATCGGCGACCGGGTACTCGTCGACAAGCTGACACCGTGGTTCGGTGCAAAGCCCCGGCGCGGCGATGTCGTCGTCTTCAAGGATCCGGGCGGCTGGCTTCGGCAGGAGAACGTCGACAAGAAGGATCCGCCCGTCGTCGTCAAACAGATGAAGGAAGGACTGACCTTCATCGGGCTGCTGCCGTCCGACGACGAACAGGATCTGATAAAACGTGTGGTCGCGGTCGGCGGCGACACCGTGAAGTGCTGCGACAAGGACGGCAAGGTCACCGTCAACGGTGTCCCGCTCGATGAGCCCTATCTGCATCCGGGCAATCCGCCCTCTACACTCAAATTCGAGGTAAAGGTTCCGGCCGGCCGAATCTTCGTCATGGGTGATCATCGCTCGAATTCCGCCGATTCGCGCTTCCATCTGGATGAGCCCGATCACGGCACTGTCTCCGAGAACGAGGTCGTGGGGCGGGCCGTCGTCATCGCCTGGCCCTTCGGCCACTGGCGGAGGCTGGAGGAGCCGCAGACATTTGCCTCGGTGCCGGACGCGCGCGCCGGGACGGCGGCTGCGTACGGACTGTCGAATAGTGTGTCCTCGCAGGATCTCAATGGAATGGTCCGGCTCCCGACCCCTGCGGAACTACCGCTCGTTATGGGAGTGGTGGGCCTGCGTCGAATGGGTCGCGGGCGGTGGCACGGAGTGAGGAGTGGATGTGGGGGATTTGGCGGTCGGCGCACGATCCGGACACGACGAACCCGAGGACCGGGCGGAGCATCCGGAGAACGGTGAATCCTCCGAGGTGGCGGGCCGGGCGGAGAGTGACGGTGACTCCCCGGACAGCGGTGCTACGGCTCCGAGGAAGCCACGCTCCTTCTGGAAGGAGCTGCCCCTGCTCATCGGCATCGCGCTGATTCTGGCGCTGCTGATCAAGACGTTCCTGGTGCAGGCGTTCTCGATTCCCTCGGACTCGATGCAGGACACGCTCCAGCGGGGCGACCGGGTGCTGGTCGACAAGCTGACCCCGTGGTTCGGCTCGGAGCCTCAGCGGGGCGAGGTCGTGGTCTTCCACGACCCGGGCGGCTGGCTGGAGAGCGCCCAGACACCGACACCGAATGTGGCGCAGAAGTTCCTCAGCTTCATCGGACTGATGCCGTCCGCCGAGGAGAAGGACCTGATCAAGCGGGTCATCGCGATCGGCGGCGACACGGTGGAGTGCAAGGAGAACGGGCCGGTCACGGTCAATGGCGTGGCGCTGAACGAGACGTCGTTCATCTACCCGGGCAACACCCCCTGCAATGACGAGCCGTTCGGCCCGATCAAGGTGCCCGAGGGCCGTATCTGGGTGATGGGCGACCACCGACAGAACTCCCTCGACTCGCGCTACCACCAGGAGCTGCCCGGTCAGGGCACGGTCTCCACGGACGAGGTCGTCGGCCGGGCCATCGTGGTCGCATGGCCGATCAACCGCTGGGCGGCCCTGCCGATCCCGAGCACATTCGACCAGCCGGGGATCAACGCGGCGACGGGGCTGGTACCGGGAGCACTCGGTGTAGCCGGAGCGCTGCCCCTCGTGTTGTGGCGCCGCAAGAAGCTGACCAACGTGCGTACCGCCGGGTAGGGTGCCGACTCGGATCAGCGATTGTCGATCTCCGAGGTGGGGGACGCTGGGATGAGTGGAACAGGACGTACGGGTGACGGCCACGGCCGGCTCGGCAGCACGCTGTCGGGGCTGGCCGTGGCCGTCGGCCTTGTGCTCTTCCTCGGCGGGTTCGCCTGGGGTGCGGTGGTGTACAAGCCGTACATCGTGCCGACCGAGTCGATGACGCCGACGGTGAATGCGGGAGACCGGGTCCTCGCGGAGCGCGTGGACGGCAGCGAGGTGCGCCGGGGTGACGTGGTGGTCTTCACGGACCCGGCCTGGGAAAACAACATGCCGATGGTCAAGCGGGTCGTCGGAATCGGCGGCGACAGGATCGCCTGCTGCGAGAGGAGCGGCCGGCTCACCGTCAACGGCAAGCCCATTGAGGAACCGTATCTGCAGACAGAGGGCCTCGCCTCGGTGAAGAACTTCACGGCGGAAGTGCCCAAGGGGCAGCTCTTCCTCCTCGGGGACGAGCGCAGCGGCTCCCTGGACTCCCGGGTCCACCTGAACGACCCGGGGCAGGGGTCGGTGCCGCGCAGCGACGTACAGGCCCGGGTGGACGCCATCGTCTGGCCGATGGACGGCATGATCGAGCGACCGCAGGCGTTTGCCGCTCTCCCCGGCGGGGTGTCGGCCCCCGGCCCCCTGAAGCTTCAGCTCGGGGCCGTGGTGGCGGGCGTGGTGCTCATCTTCGGAGGCAGCGCGTACGGTCCGATCGCCGCGCGGTCCGCACGCAGGAGGAACGGGCAGGACCGAAGGATGCCTGCCGGTGTCCACTGAGAAGCGGAAGGTGGCCCGGGTGGTCCTGCTGGACCCCGACGACCGCATTCTGCTGATGCACGGATATGAACCGGAGGACCCCACGAGCACCTGGTGGTTCACCCCCGGCGGTGGTCTGGAGGGCGACGAGAGCCGGGAGCAGGCGGCTCTGCGCGAGCTGGCCGAGGAGACCGGGATCACCGATGTCGAGCTGGGTCCGGTGCTCTGGCAGCGGATCTGCTCCTTCCCGTTCGACGGGCGGCGCTGGGACCAGGACGAGTGGTACTTCCTGGCACGTACGACGCAGACCGCGACGGACCTGAGCGGGTTGACCGGGCTGGAACAGCGCAGTGTCGCGGGTCTGAGGTGGTGGACCTCCGCCGAACTGTCGGTGGCGCGTGAGACGGTGTACCCGACCAGACTCGCCGAGTTGCTGCGCACGCTGCTCGAAGAGGGTCCGCCGCGTACGCCAGTGGTTCTGGCCCCCGAAATCGTCTAAGCATCCAGGGGTGCCGGAGCCTGGCGCACAATAGGTGGACGCACGGCTGAAGGGGAACATGCCAATGAGCGCCGAGGACCTCGAGAAGTACGAGACCGAGATGGAGCTGAAGCTCTACCGGGAGTACCGCGATGTCGTCGGTCTGTTCAAATATGTGATCGAGACCGAACGACGCTTCTACCTCACCAACGACTACGAGATGCAGGTGCACTCGGTCCAGGGTGAGGTGTTTTTCGAGGTGTCCATGGCGGATGCCTGGGTCTGGGACATGTACCGGCCCGCCCGATTCGTCAAACAAGTACGCGTGCTGACGTTCAAGGACGTCAACATCGAGGAGCTCAACAAGAGCGACCTCGAACTGCCGGGCGGCTGAGCCGCCGAGGGCGCCCCTCCGGTCGGTCCCCCTCACGGGTGGCCGGGTTATCCACAGTCGCCGAGTTGTCCACCAAGATCCACAGGTCGGGGTCGGACAGGTCAGAGTCGGTGCCGGAGGTGGTGCCGATATGAACGCACGCGGGGCACTCGGGCGGTACGGCGAGGATCTGGCGGCGCGGCTGCTGACCGACGCCGGCATGGCTGTACTGGCACGGAACTGGCGCTGCCGCGCCGGTGAGATCGACATCGTCGCCAAGGACGGCGACGCGTTGGTCGTCTGCGAGGTCAAGACCCGCAGGGCGGGGGCGTTCGAGCATCCGATGGCGGCCGTCACCCCGGTCAAGGCGGACCGGCTGCGACGGTTGGCCGAGATCTGGCTCGACCGGAACGGCGGTCCGCCGCCGGGCGGGGTGCGGATCGATCTGGTCGGTGTGGTGGTGCCGAGGCGCGGAGCGCCGGTCGCCGAGCATGCGCGGGGGGTGGCCTGATGGGGTTCGCGCGGGCGTGCTCGGTGGCGCTCGTCGGCGTCGACGGCGTGGTGGTGGAGGTCCAGGCGGACCTGGAGCCCGGGGTGGCGGCGTTCACCCTGGTCGGGCTGCCGGACAAGAGCCTGGTGGAGAGCCGGGACCGGGTCAGGGCCGCGGTGGTCAACTCCGGGGCCGCGTGGCCGCAGAAGAAACTCACGGTCGGGCTCTCCCCGGCCTCCGTGCCCAAGGGCGGCAGCGGATTCGACCTGGCCGTGGCGTGCGCCGTGCTGGGCGCGGCCGAGCGGATCACCCCTGCGGCCATCGCAGATGTGGTGATGATCGGGGAACTCGGGCTCGACGGCCGGGTGCGGCCCGTGCGCGGAGTGCTGCCCGCCGTACTCGCCGCGGCGGAGGCCGGGTACCGCAAGGTCGTCGTCCCCGAACAGACCGCGGGCGAAGCGGCGCTGGTGCCGGGGGTGTCGGTCCTCGGGGTGCGGAGCCTGCGGCAGCTGATCGCCGTACTCAGCGACGAACCGGTGCCCGATGAGCCGAAGATGCGCGAGGAAGGGCGCCCCGACACCATGCTCGCGGGGCTGATGGTGCCGGGCGCGGGCATCGGCACCGGACTGGCGCTGGGCTCCGCGCAGGGCGACGGACACCGGCCGGACCTGGCGGACGTCGCCGGCCAGGAGACGCCGCGAAAGGCCCTGGAGGTGGCCGCGGCGGGCGGTCACCATCTGCTGCTCTCCGGACCGCCGGGCGCCGGCAAGACCATGCTGGCCGAGCGGCTGTCCGCGATTCTGCCCCCGCTGACCAGGCAGGAATCCCTCGAAGTGACCGCGGTGCACTCGGTCGCGGGCATCCTGCCGCCCGGCGAACCGCTGGTCTCCCGGGCGCCGTACTGCGCACCGCACCACTCCGCGACCATGCAGTCGCTGGTCGGCGGGGGCAACGGACTGCCGCGGCCCGGTGCGGTCTCGCTGGCCCATCGCGGTGTGCTCTTTCTGGATGAGGCGCCGGAGTTCTCCGTGCGGGCCCTGGACGCGCTGCGCCAGCCGCTGGAGTCGGGGCATGTGGTGGTGGCGCGCAGCGCCGGCGTGGTGCGGCTGCCCGCCCGCTTCCTGATGGTGCTGGCCGCCAACCCGTGTCCGTGCGGACGCCACACCCTCACCGGCGCCGCCTGCGAATGCCCGCCCTCGTCGGTCCGTCGCTATCAGGCGAGACTTTCCGGGCCCCTGCTCGACCGGGTGGATCTGCGCGTGGTCGTCGCTCCGGTCACCCGTGAGGACCTGATGGGGCGGGGCGGCCGGGGCGAGTCGACGGCCGATGTCGCCGCCCGGGTGCGGGAGGCCAGGTCGCGGGCGGCTGACCGGCTCACGGGCACACCCTGGACCACCAACAGCGAGGTCCCCGGCCATGAGCTGCGGACCAGGCTGCTCACGGCGCCGGGGGCGCTCATGGAGGCGGAACGGGACATGGAGCGCGGACTGCTCACCGCGCGGGGACTCGACCGGGTCCTGCGGGTGGCATGGACCCTCGCCGACCTGCGCGGCGCCGATCGCCCGGAGGCGTTCGACATCGCGGTGGCCCTGGAATTGCGGACGGGGATTTCGCGCGGGGCCTCGGTGCTGGACCGGGCTTCATGACGCCGGACGGACTCGACGCCGGACCGGGCATCAGGGCGCCGGAGGGTCTTGACGAGGGACGGGGCGTCAGCACGCCGGGCGTCCCGGAGCGGAGCCGGGAAGCGGGGTGGGCGCGATCGGCGGTGGGCGACCGGGAGCGACTGGCGCGGGCCGCCCTGACCCGCGTCCTCGAGCCGGGCGACGAACGCGGGGGCCGCTGGCTGCGCGAAGTCGGCGCCGCCGAACTGATGCGGCGGATCACGGACCGGGACGGGACCGCGGAACAGCTTCGGGGCATGACGCCGAAGCGGCTGGCCGGCTACCGGCTACGGGCCGAGGGCGTCGACCCCGAGCGGGACCTGGCGTCGGTCGCCGCTGTGGGCGGCCGCTTCGTCTGCCCCGGCGACCGTGAGTGGCCCAGCCAACTCGACGACCTGGGCGACTCACGGCCGACCGGCCTCTGGGTTCGGGGGCGGCCCGATCTGCGGCTCTGGGCGCTGCGCTCGGTCGCAGTGGTGGGCGCCCGGGCCTGTACGCCGTACGGGGCGCATATGGCGGCGAGCCTCGGGGCGGGGCTGGCGGAGCTGGGCTGGGTGGTGGTGTCGGGCGCCGCGTTCGGGGTGGACGGGGCGGCCCATCGCGGCGCCCTCTCGGCCGGCGGGGCCACCATGGCGGTCCTGGCCTGCGGCGTGGACGTCGCCTATCCCCGAGGGCATGCCGAGCTGATCGGACGTGTGGTGGAACAGGGGCTGGTCATCGGAGAGCTGCCACCGGCCGATCATCCGACGCGCAGCAGATTCATCCTCCGGAACCGGGTGATTGCCGCGGTGACCCGTGGCACGGTCGTGGTCGAGGCCGAGTACCGCAGCGGCTCACTGGTCACCGCACGCAGTGCGCAACGGCTGGGCCGGTTCACCATGGGGGTGCCGGGTCCCGCCACCAGCGGTCTGTCGGCCGGGGTCCACGAACTCCTGAGGGGTGAGGGAGTCCTGGTCACCGACGCCGCGGAAGTCGCCGAACTGGTGGGGGAGATCGGCGACCTCGCCCCGGCCCGGCGCGGTCCCGTACTCCCCAGGGACCTGTTGGACGCCGCCTCCGCACGGGTGCTCGACGCCCTGCCCTCCCACGGCTCCGTCAGCGGAAGGGACATCGCCCGCACCGCGGGAACCAGCGCCGACGAAGCACTCGGCAGATTGTACGAACTGCACTCACTGGGGTTCGTCGAACGCGCTGGCGAAGGCTGGCAGTTGGCGCCGCGCCCGACACACATTGGCGGCCCGCGGCGAGGCGGTCCTTGACCTGGAGCATTCGGGTGAAAAGGTGATGCCGATGACCTCGGCGGATCCTTCAATGACGCCTCCGGGACCGGCTCACGCGGTGACGGTTCCGGAGCGCAGTCATGTCCATTCGTCCGGAAGTGCCCGGCGCCGATCCTCTATCCTTCGCGCACCGCAACACTTCAGTCACGCTACGCTCACAAGGATTCCGGCCCAGACACAAGTCCCCCAGCAGTCCACAGCAGAACGGCTCAAGGCACCACATGCCCCAGCACACCTCCGGGTCTGACCGTGCGCCAGTACCACCGGCTGCGCGTGGCACTGTGCGCCCTCCTGCCCCTTCCTCGCTCGACGAGTTGTGGCGTTCGTACAAGTCCACGGGCGACGAGCGGCTGCGGGAGCAGCTGATCCTGCATTACTCGCCGTTGGTGAAGTACGTCGCGGGCCGGGTGAGCGTGGGACTGCCGTCCAACGTCGAGCAGGCGGACTTCGTCTCCTCGGGAGTCTTCGGACTGATCGACGCGATCGAGAAGTTCGACATCGAACGGGCCATCAAGTTCGAGACGTACGCAATCACCCGCATCCGTGGCGCGATGATCGACGAACTCCGGGCGCTGGACTGGATCCCGCGCTCCGTGCGGCAGAAGGCGCGGGCCGTGGAGCGCGCCTACGCCACGCTGGAGGCGCAGTTGCGGCGCACCCCCTCCGAGCCGGAGGTCGCCGCCGAAATGGACATCACGCTGGAAGAACTGCACGCGGTTTTCAGCCAGTTGTCGCTGGCGAACGTGGTCGCGCTGGAGGAGCTCCTGCATGTCGGCGGCGAGGGCGGTGACCGGCTGAGCCTGATGGACACGCTGGAGGACACCGCAGCCGACAACCCCGTGGAGGTCGCCGAGGACCGTGAGCTCAGACGGCTGCTCGCCCGGGCGATCAACACACTCCCGGACCGCGAGAAGACGGTCGTCACGCTCTACTACTACGAGGGCCTCACCCTCGCCGAGATCGGCAACGTGCTCGGGGTCACCGAGAGCCGAGTCAGCCAGATCCACACCAAATCGGTGCTGCAGCTTCGTGCGAAACTGGCCGACGCCGGACGCTGAGACAGTGCCCGGCCGGCGATCGGTGCCGTCCGCCACCCTCTCCCGCAGGTGCCGCCGTACAGTGGAGCCGTGCCCAGGATTCGAGCGGCCTCCGTGGCCGAGCACCGGACCATGCAGCGCGGCGCCCTCCTGGACGCTGCCCGATCCCTGCTGTCCGAGGGTGGTACGGAGGCGTTGACCTTTCCCGCTCTCGCCGAGCGCACAGGCCTCGCCAGGTCCTCCGTCTACGAGTACTTCCGCTCCCGCGCGGCCGTCGTCGAGGAGCTGTGCGCCGTCGACTTCCCCGTCTGGGCGGCCGAGGTCGAGCACGCCATGGAGCGGGCCGGGACCCCTGAGGGAAAGATCGAGGCGTATGTGCGCCGCCAGCTCGACCTGGTCGGGGACCGGCGGCACCGGGCGGTTGTCGCCATCTCCGCGAGTGAGTTGGACGCGGGCGCACGCGAGAAGATCCGGGCCGCGCACGGCGGGCTGATCGCCATGATCGTCGAGGCGCTCGGCGACCTCGGCCACGAGCAGCCGAGGCTCGCGGCGATGCTGCTGCAGGGCTCGGTGGACGCCGCCGTGCGCCGTATCGAGCTGAGCGTGGCGGAGGCACCGGACGTGATCGCGGACACCGCTGTCGCCATGATCCTGCGGGGCGTCCGGGGCTGACGCCCGGACCGGAGGGCCGCCGTGGCGAGCAGTGCGGCAGGGGCCACGTATCCGATGGCGCCCGGCGTGTCCGGCCTCGGTTCAGGCACGCCGACGACCGGCAGCAGCCGGGACGGGCCCCGTCGAAGCAGTGACGGCGGCAGCAGGGTCAGCGGATCCAGATAGGCGTCACCGCGTCGCAGCCCCCAGTGCAGACACCCGGACGCACAGTGGAACGGCCCGGCCTCCAGGACCGCGACCACCTGCCCCGCGACGGCCTCCTCGCCCTTCTCGATCAGCGCGCGCACCGGCTCGTAAGTCGTGCGCAGCGGCGGATCACCCGTCCCCGCCACCTCGATCGCGACCACCCCGCGCCCCGCGACGCGCCCCGCGAACGAGACCCGGCCGGAGGCGGCGGCGCGCACCGGCGTACCGGGCCCGGCGGCGAGATCGACGCCACGGTGCCCCCGTCCGTAGGCACTGGCCGGCGGTTCCCACCCCCGTACGACCGCAGGGCGCCCCTCGAGCGGCCACACGCGCTCGGCACCGGACCCGGAGTCATCGGCGGCGGTGGCGGCGTGCGCACTGCACAGCAGAGTGAATACGGTCAGGGCCACCGCCGCGAGCAGGGCCCGAGCCCGACGGGGACGGCCCGGCTCACCGCGTCGCGCAGCGGGCGGTTCAGGTGTGTATCGCATGACCGGAACCGTCCCGCACCCGGCGGATCCATGGGGATCACGGACCGGATCTGTGGACTACCGGCCGGTTGTGGACATCGCCGTCACCCGGCACCCGATGGGTCCCGTACACTTCTTGTGGCGATCCGGGTCACCGGGTCGACTTCGCACGCCCCGCCACCTCCCTCTCTGGACGGTGGCCGCGCTCCTCGGTCCCTTGTGGCACGGCGCGTCGGGGCGTCAGGCGCGACAGCAATCCTGCGGTCGCGACAACCGAGCACCTCAAGGAGTACGGCCATGGCCGTCGTCACGATGCGGGAGCTGCTGGAAAGCGGCGTCCACTTCGGTCACCAGACCCGTCGCTGGAACCCGAAGATGAAGCGCTTCATCTTCACCGAGCGCAACGGCATCTACATCATCGACCTGCTCCAGTCGCTGTCGTACATCGACCGCGCCTACGAGTTCGTCAAGGAGACCGTCGCGCACGGCGGCTCCATCATGTTCGTGGGTACGAAGAAGCAGGCCCAGGAGGCCATCGCCGAGCAGGCGACGCGCGTCGGCATGCCGTACGTCAACCAGCGTTGGCTCGGTGGCATGCTCACCAACTTCTCCACCGTCTACAAGCGCCTTCAGCGTCTGAAGGAGCTCGAGCAGATCGACTTCGAGGACGTGGCCGCCTCCGGCCTCACCAAGAAGGAGCTCCTGGTTCTCTCCCGCGAGAAGACCAAGCTGGAGAAGACCCTCGGTGGTATCCGCGAGATGCAGAAGGTGCCCAGCGCCGTCTGGATCGTCGACACCAAGAAGGAGCACATCGCCGTCGGTGAGGCGCGCAAGCTCCACATCCCGGTCGTCGCGATCCTCGACACCAACTGCGACCCCGACGAGGTCGACTACAAGATCCCGGGCAACGACGACGCGATCCGCTCCGTCACCCTGCTCACCCGCGTGATCGCCGACGCCGTCGCCGAGGGCCTCATCGCCCGCTCCGGCGCCGCGACCGGCGACTCGAAGCCGGGCGAGAAGGCCGCCGGCGAGCCGCTCGCCGAGTGGGAGCGCGACCTGCTCGAGGGCGAGAAGAAGGACGACGCCGAGGTGCAGACGTCCGCCGAGACCGAGAAGGTCGCGGACGCCGCCGAGACGCCGGCCGAGGCCGAGGCCGCTGCTGAGGCTCCGGTCGCTGCTGAGGCTCCGGCCGCTGCCGAGGCTCCGGCCGCGGACGCCGAGCAGGCCTGACCACTGCGTCACGGCTGAATGACGGCGGGGGCCGGTGCCACAAGCACCGCCCCCGCCGTTCACCCGTAGATCTTTCAGACTTCGAGAGAGAAACACAGACTCATGGCGAACTACACCGCCGCTGACGTCAAGAAGCTCCGTGAGCTCACCGGCGCCGGCATGATGGACTGCAAGAAGGCGCTCGACGAGGCCGACGGCAGCGTCGACAAGGCTGTCGAGGCCCTCCGTATCAAGGGCCAGAAGGGCGTCGCCAAGCGCGAGGGCCGTTCTGCCGAGAACGGCGCCGTTGTCTCCCTCATCTCCGAGGACAAGACCTCCGGCGTCCTGCTCGAGCTCAAGTGCGAGACGGACTTCGTCGCCAAGGGCGAGAAGTTCCTCGCCGTCGCCGACGCGCTCGCCGCCCACGTCGCCGCGACCTCGCCGGCCGACCTGGCCACGCTGCTCGCCTCCGAGATCGAGGCCGGCAAGACCGTCCAGGCGTACGTCGACGAGGCCAACGCCAACCTCGGTGAGAAGATCGTCCTGGACCGCTTCGCGCAGTTCACCGGCGGTTACGTGGCTGCGTACATGCACCGCACCATGCCCGACCTCCCGCCGCAGGTCGGCGTGCTCGTCGAGCTGGACAAGGAGAACGCCGAGGTCGCCAAGGACGTTGCGCAGCACATCGCTGCCTTCGCCCCGAAGTACCTCAACCGCGACGAGGTCCCGGCCGAGACGGTCGAGAACGAGCGTCGGGTCGCCGAGGCCACCTCTCGCGAGGAGGGCAAGCCCGAGGCCGCCCTTCCGAAGATCGTCGAGGGTCGCGTCAACGGCTTCTTCAAGGACGTCGTCGTCCTGGAGCAGGCCTTCGCCAAGGACAACAAGAAGTCTGTCCAGAAGGTCCTGGACGAGGCCGGTGTCACCCTGAAGCGCTTCTCGCGCATCAAGGTCGGCATCTGAGTCCGTCCGCGAAAAACGGTGGACCCCGATAGGGTCTAGTGCAGTCGTACGGCCGCACACCTGCCGTACGACCGCAGATCTGACGAGGAGGCCATTGCCGCTGAGGGACACCAGACCCACCGGCAATGGCCTTCTTCGTATGTGCACGAGGAGAAACTCCATGAACAAGGGCGCGGACGCCGCACAAGGTGACCACAAGCGCGAGGACGGCAAGGTGCCCGGGCGCTTCATGCTGAAGCTGTCCGGCGAGGCGTTCGCCGGCGGCGGGGGTCTCGGTGTCGACCCCGACGTCGTACACGCCATTGCCCGGGAAATCGCGGCGGTCGTCCGGGGCGGTGCCGAAATCGCGGTCGTCATCGGCGGCGGCAACTTCTTCCGCGGCGCCGAGCTCCAGCAGCGCGGCATGGACCGGGCGCGCTCCGACTACATGGGCATGCTCGGCACGGTCATGAACTGCCTTGCTCTCCAGGACTTCCTGGAGAAGGAGGGCATCGACTCCCGGGTCCAGACCGCCATCACCATGGGCCAGGTCGCGGAGCCGTACATCCCGCTGCGCGCCGTGCGCCACTTGGAGAAGGGCCGCGTCGTCATCTTCGGTGCCGGTATGGGCATGCCGTACTTCTCCACCGACACCACTGCCGCCCAGCGCGCTCTGGAGATCGACGCCGAGGGCCTGCTGATGGGCAAGAACGGTGTGGACGGTGTCTACGACTCCGACCCCAAGACCAACCCCGACGCGGTGAAGTTCGACGCTCTGGAGTACAGCGAGGTGCTCGCCCGCGATCTCAAGATCGCCGACGCCACCGCCATCACGCTCTGCCGTGACAACCGGCTGCCGATCCTTGTCTTCGAGCTCACCGCGACCGGCAATATCGCCCGTGCCGTCAAGGGTGAGAAGATCGGCACGCTCGTGAGCGACCAGGGCACCCGGGCCTGAGAACCGGGGGACGGTTCCGGGGAATCCCGGTGCAGTCCCGGGGCTCTCCGGGAAAACTCCTGGAGGGGCCCCGAAGGATGGACAACGGCCTGCCGGTCGGACACCGTGCAGGTGAGGACGCGACGCAGGACCCGCCGGGCCGGAGCAAGCCGGGCCCACTCTAGACACGCAGGAGCACGTGGTGATCGAAGAAACCCTCCTCGAGGCCGAGGAGAAGATGGAGAAGGCCGTCGTGGTCGCGAAAGAGGACTTCGCCGCGATCCGGACCGGCCGTGCGCACCCGGCGATGTTCAACAAGATCGTCGCCGACTACTACGGCGCGCTGACCCCGATCAACCAGCTGGCCTCTTTCTCGGTTCCCGAGCCGCGGATGGCCGTCGTGACGCCGTTCGACAAGAGCGCTCTGCGCAACATCGAGCAGGCGATTCGCGACTCCGACCTCGGCGTCAACCCGAGCAACGACGGCAATATCATCCGGGTGAACTTCCCGGACCTCACCGAGGAGCGTCGCCGCGACTACATCAAGGTCGCGAAGACGAAGGCCGAGGACTCCAAGATCTCGATCCGGGCCGTCCGCCGCAAGGCCAAGGAGACCCTGGACAAGCTGGTCAAGGACAAGGAGTCCGGCGAGGACGAGGTGCGCCGCGCCGAGAAGGAGCTCGACGACACCACCGCGAAGTACGTCGCGCAGGTCGACGAGCTGCTCAAGCACAAGGAAGCCGAGCTGCTCGAAGTCTGATGAACGACTCTTCCTGGGGCGCCCCGCAGGCCGGCTACTGGGGTGCGCCCGAGATGCAGGCTGCTCCGGCGGGTCCTGCATTCGATGTGCATGACGCCCAGCACACTCGGCCCATGCCCATCGTGCCTGACGTTCCCGACGCAGGTAGAGACGCTGACGACCGTGACGACCGTGACGACCGTGACGAGCGGGACAGGGGAGCCGCCCGCCGGGGCGGTGGCCCCCTGTTCCGTGACGAGAAGCCGCAGGAGCCCATGTCCACCCCGCCGCCCCCGCAGAAGAAACGTGCGGGCCGTGATCTGCGAGCCGCCATAGGGGTCGGCGTGGGGCTCGGTGCCGTCATCGTCGCCTCGCTCTTCGTCGTCAAGGCCGTTTTCATCGGCGTGATAGCGATCGCCGTCGTCGTCGGCCTCTGGGAGCTCACCTCCCGGCTCGAGGAGCGCAAGGGCATCAAGGCGCCGCTCGTACCGCTCGCGGTCGGCGGCGCGGCGATGATCGTGGCCGGCTATGTCCGCGGCGCCGAGGGCGCGTGGGTCGCGATGGCGCTGACCGCCCTGGCGGTGCTCGTCTGGCGGATGACCGAACCGCCGGAGGGGTACCTCAAGGACGTCACGGCCGGGGTCTTCGCCGCGTTCTACGTACCGTTCCTGGCCACCTTCGTCGCGATGCTGCTGAGCGCGGACGACGGGCCGCAGCGGGTCCTCACCTTCCTGCTGCTGACCGTGGTCAGTGACACGGGGGCGTACGCCGTCGGCTGGCGCTTCGGCAAGCACAAGCTCGCACCGCGGATCAGCCCCGGCAAGACCCGCGAGGGCCTGTTCGGGGCGGTCGCATTCGCGATGGTCGCCGGTGCGCTGTGCATGCAGTTCCTGATCGATGGTGGCACCTGGTGGCAGGGTCTGCTGCTCGGCCTCGCCGTCGCCGCCAGTGCCACTCTCGGTGACCTGGGTGAGTCCATGATCAAGCGGGATCTCGGGATCAAGGACATGGGCACGCTGCTGCCGGGGCACGGCGGGATCATGGACCGGCTGGACTCGCTGCTGCCGACCGCTCCGGTGGTCTGGCTGCTGCTGGTGCTTTTCGTCGGCTCCAGCTGAACAGTCGGGTCGTCGCCCATCCTGACCTGCGTTTTTACGAGTGAGGGTCCGTTGCCCACAGGGCGGCGGGCCCTCACTCTTCCGTCTGCGAAACTGCAAGCACCATGCCTGAGCCCGGGGCTTTAGAAGTAGCCAACCGGGGATCGAACTCCTGAAGCGAGTGTCGACCCACCTGTCTCGACTCGGACGTTGCTGTGGGGTCTACCTACAGCCGGGGGCCGAGCGGGCCGGAAGTCTCATCGACGGAGGCTGCGTCGTACTCGTGTGGGCGCCCGCCCTGCCATTGCACCCATCGTGGGTCGTCAAGCACGTCACCGGCGTCGGGCAGGCCCGCGCGGCGTAGGAACTCGATCACGTCGTTGTCGCTGCCGGCGAGGCCCGCGGCCTGGGCGCGGATTGTCACCCGTCGGCCACCCGTTCCGGCTGTGCGGTGGATGACGATGGGTGCTTCGCTCATGTCCTCAGGTTCCGATGGTCCGTGGTTCACAGCACTCCCAGCTCTCTGTCCGGCCGGCAGTACGGGCAGGCCGTGATGCCGTCTTCCGTGAGCGCACGCAGGGCCTGCTCCCGGGTCATCGGCTTGGTTCTCCTGCCGCCCATGCCGCAGTCGCCCGTGTGGACGGCGTCGGCATGGGAGGTGCCGCCCGCGCGCAGCAGGGAGAGTTTCCAGTCGGGTGCCGGCGGCGGCAGGGTGCGTGCTGCCCGGGCGGCTGCGGCCTCGCGTTCTTCCAGCTCGGCGATCGTCCGATCGGTTCGGCCGAGCTGGTACGCCTGCCACTCGCGCACGATGCGCAGGCGATCCAGACGAGAGAGGTTTTCGGACACGCATTCGATTCTAGGTCTCGGTGAGGTGCTGTGCGCACGTCCTCTCTGTAGTGCAATCGGTCACTGCCACTTGGGGCGCTGGGCCGTCTCTGGGCCGTCTGTGGGCCGTCAAAGGGCCACCGACGTCGACTGATGACGACCAACGGCGACCGGGCGTGTATGCACCGCACCCTTCCTGACCTGGCGAAGGCCTCTGCTACCACGGCGTGTCTGCAACACTGGAGGAACCATGCCTAAGCCCGGAGAACTCACTTTCGTCGCGCCCCGCGGAGCCAAGAAGCCGCCGCGGCACCTCGCCGACCTCACGCCCGCCGAGCGCAAGGAAGCCGTCGCCGCGATCGGCGAGAAGCCTTTCCGCGCGCAGCAGCTGTCTCAGCACTACTTCGCGCGGTACGCGCACGACCCGGCGGAGTGGACCAACATCCCGGCCGGTTCGCGGGACAAGCTCGCCGAGGCGTTGTTCCCCGACCTGATGTCCGTGGTCCGGCACATCAGCTGTGACGAGGACACCACCCGTAAGACGCTGTGGAGGCTGCATGACGGGACGCTGGTCGAGTCCGTCCTCATGCGGTACCCGGAGCGGGTGACGATGTGCATCTCGTCGCAGGCCGGATGCGGGATGAACTGCCCGTTCTGCGCGACGGGGCAGGCCGGCCTGGACCGCAATCTGTCGACCGCCGAGATCGTCCACCAGATCGTGGACGGCATGCGGGCGCTGCGCGACGGAGAGGTGCCGGGCGGGCCCGCGCGGCTCTCCAACATCGTCTTCATGGGCATGGGTGAGCCCCTGGCCAACTACAAGCGGGTGGTCGGCGCGATCCGCCGGCTGACCGACCCCGAGCCGGACGGTCTCGGTCTGTCGCAGCGCGGGATCACTGTTTCCACCGTGGGCCTGGTGCCGGCCATGCTGCGCTTCGCCGACGAGGGCTTCAAGTGCCGGCTCGCGGTCTCGCTGCATGCGCCGGACGACGAGCTGCGGGACACGCTCGTGCCGGTGAACACGCGCTGGAAGGTACGCGAGGTGCTCGACGCGGCCTGGGAGTACGCGGAGAAGTCCGGCCGCCGGATCTCCATCGAGTACGCGCTGATCCGCGACATCAACGACCAGGCCTGGCGTGGTGACCTGCTCGGCCGGCTCCTCAAGGGTAAGCGCGTGCATGTCAATCTGATTCCGTTGAACCCGACGCCCGGCTCGAAGTGGACGGCCTCGCGACCCGAGGACGAGAAGGCGTTCGTCGAGGCGATCGCCTCCCACGGGGTGCCCGTGACCGTGCGGGACACCCGCGGTCAGGAGATCGACGGGGCGTGCGGGCAGCTGGCTGCATCCGAGCGCTGAGGAACGGCCCGTGTAGTCTGGGCCGAAATCAATTTCATATTCCGACAGGGGAGCGCCACAGCGCTGAGAGTGCGGCACCGACGACAGGCTGGCCGCAGACCCTCTGAACCTCGCCCGGGTCATTCCGGGTAGGAAGTTCGGTCATCAACTCATGCTGTTGCGCCCTGCCCGCCTCCCGGCGGGCAGGGCCGCGTCTCTTCCTGGTCAAACCCAGGAGGAATCAACAATGAGCACCACCAGTACCACGCGCCGCACCAAGCAGCTTGCGGCGACGGCCGTCGCCGCCGCGCTCGGCGTCACGGCACTCGCCGGCTGCGGCAGTTCCGACGGCTCGGCCTCCGGGTCCGGCGGCACGAAGGGCTCCGGGTCCAAGACCGTGACCCTGGTCAGCCATGACTCCTTCAACGCCTCCAAGGACGTACTGAAGGCGTTCACCGAGGAGACCGGCTACACCGTCAAGGTGCTCAAGAGCGGTGACGCCGGCGCCGCACTCAACCAGGAGATCCTGACCAAGGGCTCCCCGCGCGGCGATGTGTTCTTCGGCGTCGACAACACGTTGCTCTCCCGCGCCCTCGACAACGGTCTGTTCACGCCGTACGAAGCGAAGGGCAGCGACCGGGTCGCGGCCGACACCCAGCTGGACGCGACCAAGCACCGGGTCACGCCGATCGACACCGGCGACATCTGCATCAACTACGACAAGAAGTACTTCGCCGACAGGAAGCTCGCGCCGCCGACGACCTTCGATGATCTGGCGAAGCCCGCGTACAAGAACCTCCTCGTCACGGAGAACGCCGCGACCTCGTCGCCCGGGCTCGGCTTCCTGCTGGGCACCGTCGCCACCTACGGCGAGAGCGGCTACCAGGATTACTGGAAGAAGCTGAAGAGCAACGGCGTCAAGGTTGTCGACGGCTGGGAGCAGGCGTACAACGAGGAGTTCTCCGGCTCCGCGGGCGGCAAGAAGACCAAGGCCGACCGGCCGCTCGTCGTGTCGTACGCCTCCAGCCCGCCGGCCGAGGTGCTGTACGCGAAGCCGCAGCCGACCGAGGCCCCGACGGGGGTCGCGACCGGCACCTGCTTCCGGCAGATCGAGTTCGCGGGGCTGCTGAACGGCGCGAAGAACGAGGCGGGGGGCAAGGCGCTGCTGGACTTCCTGATCAGCAAGAAGTTCCAGGAGGACATGCCGCTCAACATGTTCGTGAGCCCGGTCACCAAGGACGCGAAGCTGCCGGAGATCTTCACCGAATTCGGTGCGACGGTCGACAAGCCGACCACCGTGGCCCCCGACACCATCGCCAAGAACCGTGAGCAGTGGGTCCAGTCGTGGTCCTCGCTCGTAGTGAAGTAGCGAAGACGCCCGCACCCGGCCCGGGCGCGCGCGAGGAAGGTCGGCGCGCCCGGCCGGGGCGCGCGAGCGCCGCGCGCCCGAGGGCGTGGCGCGGGAGCGCGGTGCGGCTCGGCCTGATGGCCGTGCCCGTCGCGTTCTTCGTGGTGTTCTTCGCCTACCCCGTCGTCGCGATAGTCGGCCGCGGGCTGAAGGCCGACGGCGTCTGGCAGTTCGGCCGGATCGGCGAGGTGCTGAGCCGGCCGGACATCCTCGACGTCCTCTGGTTCACCACCTGGCAGGCGCTCGCCTCGACCGTGCTGACCCTGCTGATCGCGCTGCCCGGCGCCTATGTCCTCGCCCGCTTCGACTTTCCCGGCAAACAGCTGCTGCGAGCGGTCGTCACCGTGCCGTTCGTCCTGCCGACCGTCGTCGTCGGGACGGCCTTCCTGGCGCTGCTGGGGCGCGGCGGCCTCCTCGACGAACTGGCGGGCGTACGGCTCGACACCACCGTGTGGGCGATCCTGCTCGCCCATGTCTTCTTCAACTACGCGGTGGTCGTACGGACCGTCGGCGGGCTGTGGTCGCAGCTCGACCCACGGCAGGAGGAGGCCGCCCGGGTGCTGGGCGCCGGACGGTTCGCGGCGTGGCGGCGGGTGACGCTGCCGGCCCTCGCGCCCGCCGTGGCCGCCGCGGCGCTGATGGTCTTCCTCTTCACGTTCACCTCCTTCGGGGTCGTGCAGATCCTCGGCGGTCCGGCGTACTCCACGCTGGAGGTGGAGATCTACCGGCAGACCGCTCAGCTGCTCGACCTCCCCACGGCCGCCGTGCTGACGATGGTGCAGTTCGCCGCCGTCGGCGCGATCCTGGCCGTACACGCGTGGACCGTGCGGCGCAGGGAGACGGCGCTGAAGCTGGTCGACCCGGCGCAGACCGCCCGCAGGCCGCGCGGCGCCGGGCAGTGGGTGTTGCTCGGCGGGGTCCTGCTGACCGTGCTGGTGCTGATCCTGCTGCCGCTCGGTGTGCTGGTGGAGCGCTCGCTGGACGTGCCCGGCGGCCACGGCTTCGCCTACTACCGCGCCCTGCAGTCCGCGGACGCGAGCGGCAGCACTTTCCTGGTCGCGCCGCTCGAGGCGATCTGGAACTCACTGCAGTACGCCTTGGTCGCGACCGTGATCGCGCTGGTCGTCGGCGGGCTCGCGGCGGCGGCGCTGACGAGGCGCGCCGGACGGCTCGTCCGCGGCTTCGACGCGCTGCTGATGCTGCCGCTCGGGGTGTCCGCGGTCACCGTCGGCTTCGGTTTCCTGATCACGCTGGACAAACCCCCGCTGGATCTGCGGACCACCTGGATCCTGGTGCCGCTGGCCCAGGCGCTGGTCGGTGTGCCATTCGTCGTACGCACGATGCTGCCTGTCCTGCGGGCGGTGGACGGTCGGCTGCGCGAGGCGGCGACGGTACTCGGCGCGTCACCGCTGCGGGCCTGGCGCGAGGTCGACCTGCCGCTGGTGCGGCGGGCGCTGCTGGTCGCGGCGGGCTTCGCGTTCGCCGTCTCGCTCGGCGAGTTCGGGGCGACGGTGTTCATCGCGCGGCCCGACAACCCGACGCTGCCGGTCGCCGTGGCCCGGCTGCTCGGGCGGTCCGGGGAGCTCAACTACGGCCAGGCGATGGCCCTCAGCACGATTTTGATGCTGGTGTGCGCGGTGTCGCTGCTGTTGCTCGAACGTATCCGCCCGGACCGGTCCGGGGAGTTCTGAAGATGCTCGGGGTGTTCTGGACATGCTGACACTGGAAGCCGCCACCGTCCTCTTCGGGAGGCGGGCGGCGCTCGACGCGGTGGATCTGGAGGTCGCGGACCACGAGATCGTCTGTGTGCTGGGGCCGAGTGGCAGCGGCAAGTCGACACTGCTGCGGGTGGTCGCCGGACTGCACCCTCCGGACGGCGGCCGGGTGCTCCTCGACGGCGTCGACCAGACCGACGTACCGGTGCATCGGCGCGGTCTGGGGCTGATGTTCCAGGATCATCAGCTCTTCCCGCACCGGGACGTCGGCGCCAACGTCGCCTTCGGGCTGCGGATGCACGGAGCGACCCGTGGCGACCAGGACCGCAGGGTCGCCGAACTCCTCGAACTGGTGGGCCTGCCCGGCAGCGAAAGGCGGGCTGTCGCCGCGCTGTCCGGCGGCGAGCAGCAGCGCGTCGCTCTCGCGCGGGCGCTCGCCCCGCGACCGAAACTGCTGATGCTCGACGAACCGCTCGGCCAGCTCGACCGCAGCCTGCGCGAACGCCTCGTCGTCGAACTGCGCACATTGTTCGCCCGGTTGGGTACGACGGTGCTCGCCGTCACCCATGACCAGGGCGAGGCGTTCGCCCTCGCGGACCGGGTCGTTGTGATGCGCGACGGACGCATCGCCCAGGTGGGCACTCCGCTGGAGGTCTGGCAACGCCCCGCCTCCGCGTTCGTCGCCCGGTTCCTGGGTTTCGACAATGTGGTGGATGCGACGGTGACCGGCGCGTCCGCGGCGACGAGGTGGGGCAAGGTGCCGGTGCCGGACGGGGCGCCGCAGGGCCCGTGCGCTCTGCTGGTGCGTCCGGCGGGCGTACGGATCGGCGGCCCGGCGGACGGCCTGCCGTGTACGGTCGGCGCCCGCACCTTCCGGGGCAACCATGTCGCCGTGACACTGCACCCCGACAGCGGTCCGCTCCTGGAGGCGGAGTGCCCGCTGCGGGACACCCCCCAGGAGGGTGCGAAGGTCGGCGTGACGTTCGACGCGTCGGAGACGGTGGTGCTGCCCGCGGCGGGCTGATCGCGGGCGGCGCGTCGGTGCCGCTCGCGACGCCACGCGGTGGGGACCACTACCGGGTGTTCCGGAAGAGCAGTTTCGGCCGTTTCGGGGAACACCTCATGCGACGGGGGAAGATCCGGAACGACTCCGAAAGGGCAGGGACTATGACTGGAACGGCACGCGAGGGCATCGACATCACCCGCGTCTTCGACGCCCCGCGGGAACAGGTCTTCGCGGCCTGGACGACCCCCGAGCACTTCGCCGCCTGGTACGGCGGCGACGCCGATGTGCCGCTCGACCGGGTGTCGATGGACGTCAGGCCGGGGGGCACGTGGAGCCTGGTCATCGTGGTGCCGGGCACCGAGATGCCGTTCCACGGGGTCTACCGCGAGGTGGTCGCGCCGGAGCGGCTGGTCTTCACGCTGAAGGACGCCGGCGCGCCTGCCGACATCGAAGGCGAGATCGTCACCGTCACCTTCGCCGAGCGCGGCCGCAAGACCACCGAAATGGTCTTCCAGCAGCGCGGCGGCAACCTCACGCCCGAGCAGTACGCGGCGGCCGAGGACGGCTGGGAGGCCTTCTTCGACGCGCTGGTCAACCGGCTCGCAGCGATCTGAACCGGACAGGCTCTCGGCCGGCCCCTCGGCCGGTCAGCCGGGCGAGTGCCTCGGGGGGCCTCGTCCACCGTGTCGACCAGTGCGATACGGGACTCCATCGGCCGGCCCGCGGCGAGCGCCCGGAGCAGCGGCCAGGTGGGCAGTTCGTCCGTCCAGTGGGCGCTGCCGACCAGCACCATCGGCGTCGGTGTGCCGCGTGAGCCGTAGTAGTTCGGCGTCGTGTTGTCGAAGATCTCCTGCACGGTTCCGGCGGCGCCCGGCAGGAAGATCACGCCCGCGGTGGAGCGGGCGAGCAGTCCGTCCTCGCGCAGCGCGTTGGCGAAGTACTTGGCGATGTGGTCCGCGAACGGGTTCGGCGGCTCGTGACCGTAGAACCAGGCGGGGATGGAGACCGAGCCGCCTCCGTCCGGCCATCGCTGCCGTACGGTGAAGGCGGCCAGCGCCCATTCGGTGATCGACGGGGTGAACGAGGGCACGGCCGCCAGGAGTTCGCAGGCTTTGTCCAGCATCGGATCGGGGTGCGGAGCTGCGTAGGCGCCGAGGTTCGCCGCCTCCATCGCGCCGGGGCCACCGCCGGTGGCCACCATCAGTCCGCTGCGGGCCAGCGTTCTGCCCAGCCGGGCCGCGGCCGCGTACGCGGCGCTGCCGCGGGGCGTTGCGTGGCCGCCCATCACCCCGACCACCCGGGCCCCGGTGAGAAGTTCGTCCAGCGCGTCGGAGACCGCGTCGTCGTGGAGCGCCCGCAGCATCGAGGCGAAGGTGTCGCCGTTGGCCCGGGTCTGCCGGAACCATCGGTACGCGCGGGCGTCGGGCGTCGCCTCGTAGCCTCCGTCCGCGAGTCCTGCGTAGAGCGCGTCGGGGGAGTAGAGCAGGCCGCGGTACGGGTCGAAGGGCAGCCCCGGCACGGGCGGGAAGACGAACGCCCCCTCGGCTCGCACCTTCGCGGCCGCTTCGGGCGTCATCCGGCAGCCGAGGAAGACGGCGCCGGACGTGTCGGCGGCGAGCAGCGCGGCGCTGCGGTCCGTCAGGTCGACGGACTGGATGCGATGTCGGGCCAGTGTCCCTGCGGCGACCGCGGCGTCGAACTCGGCGACCGACTCGATCTCGATGCCGGGTGCAGGAATGCTGTCGTCCGGGTTGTCCACGCTGTCATGCTACGTACCGGCCGGGGGGTACAGCTCCTTTCGTACGGTCATATGCCCCCGAGCCGGGAGGTGGCACCGTGACGGACGTGACTCCTGGGGCGGACCGGGACCAAGTGGTGCGCACGCCCGTACCACCGGTCCCGCCTCCCCTCGCGCTGCGTCGCATCGCCGCCGTCTCCGCCGGGACCGGGGTGCTCCTTCTCGCGCTCGGTGCCCGCTACGGCTACCACCGCGACGAGCTGTACTACCGGGCCGCAGGCGACCACCTGGCCTGGGGATACGACGACCAGCCGCCGCTCGTCGTCCTGCTGGCCCGCGCCGAGACCGCGCTCCTCGGGGATTCACCGACCGCGCTGCGCACCGCCTCGGCCGTCGCGGTCGCCCTGACCGTGCTGCTCGTCGGACTGATCGCCCGGGAACTCGGCGGCGGCGCCCGCGCGCAGACGCTCGCCGCCCTTGCCTGGGCGGTCGCCCCACTCACCGTCATCTCCGGGCACCTGCTCTCCACGACCACCCTCGACCTGCTGGTCTGGACGCTCATCAGCTGGCTCGTGGTCCGTATGGTGCGTACCCGTGCGCACCGGCTGTGGCTGATGATCGGGCTGGTCACCGGGGTCGGTCTGCTCAACAAGTACCTGGTGGTGCTCTTCGTCGTCGCCCTGCTCACCGGGATGTTCGCGGCAGGTCCGCGCACAGTCCTGCGTACCCGCTGGCTGCCGGCGGGCGCGGCGCTCGCGCTCCTGATCTCCCTGCCCGATCTGCTGTGGCAGGCGGCGCACGGCTGGCCGCAGTTCGAGCTGGCCCGGGCGATCGCGCAGGACGGAGACCAGGGGGGCAGGGCGGGCTTCCTGCCGTTCCAACTTCTGCTCACCGGACCGCTGATGGCGCCCCTGTGGGCGGTGGGACTGTGGCAGCTGGGCCGGGTGGAACGACTGCGTCCGTACCGGCTGTTCGTCTGGGCGTACGGGGCACTGGCCCTCGTGTTCCTGGTCACCGGCGGCAAGGCCTACTACCAGGGCGGCGCTTATCCGGTACTGCTGGCCGCGGGCGCGCTCACCGTCGAGGAGTGGCTCGCACGCGCGGGCCGCAGAGCCTGGCGCGGAGTGCGTACCGGGATCGTGGCAGTCAGTGGTGCGGTCACCGTACTCATCGGGCTGCCTGTCGTGCCGCTCGCCGCGTTCGCCGACAGTCCGCAGCCGGCCGTCAACGGGGACAGCGCCGAGACGGTCGGCTGGCCGCAACTCGCTGCGACCGTGAGCCGGGTGTACCGGACGCTGCCGCCCGCGGAGCGCGGGGCGACGACGATCGTGACCCGCAACTACGGTGAGGCGGGGGCACTCGCGCGGTACGGCGACGCGTACGGGCTGCCGACCGCGTACAGCGGGCACAACGCCTACCACCGGTGGGGGCCGCCGCCGTCGGACCGCAGCGCCGTGACGCTCTTCGTCGGGGCCCGGAGCGCGGGCGAACTGCGGCGCTACTGGCGCGAGGTGGAACCCGCCGCCCGGATCGACAACGGGTACGGAGTCGACAACGAGGAACAGGGCGCGGAGGTCTGGATCTGCCGGGGTCTGCGCGAGCCCTGGCCGGAGATCTGGCCCGCCTTCCGGCACCTCGGCTGACCGCCGACCGTCTTCACGGCCGGCCGACGGTCCCTCAGCCGGTCAGCGGCAGCGCGGCCAATTCGGCGATCGCCCACGTGATCGGGGCGAACACGACCAGCAGGACGGCGACGCGCAGGGCCGTCGCGGCCCGCAGCGCCGAGGCCGGCGCACCGAGTCGCAGCAGCATCCGAACCACGTGGGCGCGGGCCTGCTTCGCCTCGAGGGCGGAGGTCAGCAGCGTCGCCGTCGTACAGCCCAGGACCAGTACGGCGCCGAGCGCGGTGAGCGGGCCGAAGGGACGCGGTCCCGTCCCGTACAGCGCGAAGGCCGCGATCACCGCGGAGAGCACCGCGCAGACCGCACCCAGCGGCCGGCCGATCCGGTGCGCCTCGTCCATCAGCATCCTTCCGGCCAGCAGGCGTACGGCTCCAGGGCGCATCGCCTGCAGCAGCCGTCCGGCGAAGTGCGTCAGTCCGGGGCCTGCCATGGCCAGACCGATCGCGGTCAGCGACCATCCCGCCAGTACCCACGCCGGGGTGGTGTCGAGCTTCCCCGGCAGGGGGAACGCACTGCCCACGCCATCACGGCTCGAGTACGCCTCGACCGCGAGACCGACTGCTGTCAGCGCCACACCCCACGGCAGTCCGGTCGGCGCCGGTGCCGGAGCCGGCATCTGGTCGTCCGGCGCGATGTCCTGCTCGTCGTCCGGCACCGCCGCCCGCACCGGCTGGGTGCGCAGCGCCATCGCACTTGCCGTCGCCGCGGACACCGGTGCCAGCGCCAGCAGCATGAGGGCCGCGGCCACCGGCAACGGGGCGCCTGCGCCGAGCAGACCGGCCGCCGCCCCGTCGAACGGCAGGCCGGTCAGATCGCCGCGCAGATGCAGGAAGAGGAGCAGCGCCACCATCGACCCGAGGGTGCAGGACACCGCGGTGGAGACCGCGGCCAGCACGCTGAGCCGGAACGGTCCGAGACCGACGGCGGACAGTCCCGGACGCGGGCGCGTACTGGGATCCGTGCGGGCCACCGCGACCGCGAACTGCACGGTGGCGGCCAGCGGTACGAAGCACCACAGCAGCCGCAGCGCGGCGGTGGTCGAGTATGCCGGATGCGTGGACGCGTACTCCAGGGTGCACAGCAGCAGGAAGCCGACCCCGGCGGAGGCGGCCGCGACCAGCAGCCGCCGCACGTGGACCAGCGGATGGGTGCCGCGGGCTAGACGGAGAGCGAGCACGCCGCGTGGCCTTCCGTATCGGACACGGAGGGCAGGGCGACGGTGGTGACACGGCGGCCGTCCAGCAGCGGGACCGTGCGGTCGGCGAGCGAGGCGACCTCCGCGTCATGGGTGGCGAGCACGATCGTGATGCTGTGCGAGCGGGCCGCGCTCATGAGCGTTCGCAGCACATGGGAGCGGTCGGCGCGGTGCAGTGTCGCGGTCGGCTCGTCGGCGAAGATGACCGTGGGCGTGCCGGCCAGCGCGCGGGCCACGGCGATCCGCTGGCGCTGCCCCTGGAGCAGCGTGTGCGGCCGCTTCTCGGCGCACATGCCGATGTCGAGCCGCTCCAGCCACTCCATGGCGGCCTTCTTCGCGACCCGGTGCGATGTGCCGCGCAGCAGCAGCGGAAGCGCCGCGTTCTCCCAGGTGTTCAGCTCGGGTACGAGCTGGGGTTCGGGCGCGATCCAGCCGAACCGGTCCCGGCGCAGCCGCTCGCGCAGCCGCGGCCCCATGGTGTGGACCGGGACACTGTTGAACCACACCTCGCCCTGCTGGGGCACCAGTTGACCGGAGAGGCAGTGCAGCAGAGTCGTTTTGCCGCTGCCGCGCGGGCCGGTCACGGCGAGGATCTCACCGTCGCGGACGCCCAGGGAGACCCCGCCGAGCGCGGGTGAGCCGTTGTGGGAGTGGTGCAGGGAACGCGCCCAGATCACATCGTTGTCCGGCGGAGCCACCATGGCGTACACCTCGGTTCAGATCAGAGTTCCCGTCCCCTGCACGGGGGAACGAAGAGGGGGCCGATCGGTCACTGGGCACCGTAAGGATTCGAACCACGGCACCACGGCACCACGCGGCCCGGGTGCGCTCCTTCCCACTCGAATGGGCGCATCCGGGCCGCGTGAACCGTATGAAATGACTGCTGGAAGCCGGGGTGAGCGATGATCCGGCCGTGGTCAATCGGTCAGTCGATCCGTGGTCGATCGACCGATCGACTCACGAGCCGGATCACAGTTCGGATCAGAGCTTCGTCCAGGCCTCCGTCAGCACCGACCGCAGGATGGACTCGATCTCGTCGAACGTCGACTGGTCGGAGATCAGCGGCGGGGCGAGCTGGACGACCGGGTCGCCGCGGTCGTCGGCCCGGCAGTACAGACCGTTCTCGTACAGCGCCTTGGAGAGGAAGCCGTACAGGACGCGCTCGGTCTCCTCGTCGGTGAAGGTCTCCTTGGTGACCTTGTCCTTCACCAGCTCGATGCCGTAGAAGAAGCCGTTGCCGCGGACGTCGCCGACGATCGGCAGGTCGTGCAGCTTCTGCAGCGTCGTGAAGAACGCGTTCTCGTTGTCCAGGACGTGCTGGTTGAGACCCTCGCGCTCGAAGATGTCGAGGTTGGCGAGGCCGACCGCCGCGGAGACCGGGTGGCCACCGAAGGTGTAGCCGTGCAGGAAGGTGTTGCCACCCTCGTAGAACGGCTCGGCGATACGGTCCGAGACGATGCAGGCGCCGATCGGGGAGTAGCCCGACGTCATGCCCTTGGCGCAGGTGATCATGTCCGGCACGTAGCCGAACTTGTCGCAGGCGAACATCGTGCCGAGACGGCCGAAGGCGCAGATGACCTCGTCGGAGACGAGCAGCACGTCGTACTTGTCGCAGATCTCGCGTACGCGCTGGAAGTACCCGGGCGGGGGCGGGAAGCAGCCACCGGCGTTCTGCACGGGCTCCAGGAAGACTGCGGCAACCGTTTCCGCGCCCTCGAACAGGATCTCCTGCTCGATCTGGTCGGCGGCCCAGCGGCCGAAGGCCTCCGGGTCGTCGCCGTGGATCGGGGCGCGGTAGATGTTGGTGTTCGGCACCTTGCGCGCGCCGGGAACCAGCGGCTCGAACGGGGCCTTCAGGGCGGGCAGACCGGTGATCGAAAGGGCGCCCTGCGGGGTGCCGTGGTAGGCGACGGCGCGCGAGATGACCTTGTACTTGGTCGGCTTGCCCATGAGCTTGAAGTACTGCTTGGCGAGCTTCCAGGCCGTCTCGACGGCCTCGCCGCCACCGGTGGTGAAGAAGACCTTGTTGAGGTCACCCGGCGCGTAGTCGGCGAGGCGCTCGGCCAGCTCGACCGCCTTCGGGTGAGCGTAGGACCACACCGGGAAGAAGCCCAGCTCCTGGCCCTGCTTGTACGCCGCCTCGGCGAGCTCGTGACGGCCGTGACCGGCGTTGACCACGAACAGGCCGGACAGGCCGTCGAGGTAGCGCTTGCCCTGATCGTCGTAGATGTAGGTGCCCTCGCCACGCACGATGGTGGGAACGGGCGCGTTCTCGTAGTCCGACATGCGGGTGAAGTGCATCCACAGGTGGTCGTACGCGGTTCGGCTGAGGTCCTTGCTCACGGCTATCGGGTTCCCCACATATAGGTCTGCTTCTTGAGCTTCAGGTAGACGAAGCTCTCGGTGGAGCGCACGCCGGGGATGGCCCGGATGCGTTTGTTGATCGTTTCCAGCAGGTGGTCGTCGTCCTCGCAGACGATCTCCACCATCAGGTCGAAGGAGCCCGCGGTCATCACCACGTACTCGCACTCGGCCATGGCCGACAGCGCCTCCGCGACGGGATCGAGATCGCCTTCGACATTGATGCCGACCATCGCCTGCCGCCGGAACCCCACGGTGAGCGGGTCCGTGACGGCGACGATCTGCATCACGCCCTGGTCGAGCAGCTTCTGAACGCGCTGCCGTACAGCCGCCTCGGAGAGGCCCACGGCCTTGCCGATCGCGGCGTACGGACGACGCCCGTCCTCCTGGAGTTGCTCGATGATTGCGAGGGACACGGCATCGACCGCTGGTGACGATCCGTTCCCGGTCCTGGAGTCTGCGCTGCGACTGGCCACGGATCCACTCTGCACCGGGACTCGTCTGTCTGGCAACCCTGGATCGATGAAATTCGTTGTTTGAAGGCCTTGATCTAACTGAATCCGAAGTTCGCGGCAGTTGGGTATGTCGAAAGCGTTACCCCAGCGACTAGGCTGGACATCTCACCCATTGGACGTGTCGACAGGAGGGGTGGTTGTGACCACCGAGGTGCGCCGTCTGCGCAACTACATCAACGGAGAGTTCCGGGACGCCGCGGACGGGCGGACCATCGACGTGGTCAACCCGGCGACGGAAGAGGTCTACGCGACCTCGCCGCTCTCCGGCCAGGCCGATGTCGATGCCGCCATGGCCGCCGCGGCCGCCGCCTTCCCCGCCTGGCGCGACGCCACGCCCGCCGAGCGCCAGAAGGCCCTGCTGAAGATCGCGGACGCCTTCGAGGAGCGCGCGGAGGACCTGATCGCCGCCGAGTCCGAGAACACCGGCAAGCCGCTCGAACTCACCCGCACCGAAGAGATCCCGCCGATGGTGGACCAGATCCGCTTCTTCGCGGGTGCGGCGCGGATGCTCGAAGGCCGCTCGGCCGGGGAGTACATGGAGGGCCTGACCTCCATCATCCGCCGCGAGCCGGTCGGCGTCTGCGCACAGGTCGCGCCGTGGAACTACCCGATGATGATGGCCGTCTGGAAGTTCGCCCCGGCGCTCGCCGCGGGCAACACCGTCGTCATCAAGCCGTCCGACACCACCCCGGCGTCGACCGTGCTGATTGCCGAGATCATCGGCCAGATCCTGCCCAAGGGCGTCTTCAACGTCATCTGCGGCGACCGGGACACCGGCCGCGCGATGGTCGAGCACCCGACCCCGGCGATGGCCTCCATCACCGGTTCGGTACGGGCCGGCATGCAGGTCGCCGAGTCCGCCGCCAAGGACGTCAAGCGGGTCCATCTGGAGCTCGGCGGCAAGGCGCCCGCCGTCGTCTTCGAGGACTCCGACATCGCCAAGGCCGTCGAGGGCATCTCCGTCGCGGGCTTCTTCAACGCCGGCCAGGACTGTACGGCCGCGACCCGCGTCCTTGTCCACGAGTCGATCCACGACGAGTTCGTCACCGCGCTCGCCAAGGCCGCCGCCGACACGAAGACGGGGCAGCCGGACGACGAGGACGTGCTGTACGGCCCGCTCAACAACGCCAACCAGCTGAAGCAGGTCAGCGGTTTCATCGAGCGGCTCCCCGCCCACGCGAAGGTCGAGGCGGGCGGCCACCGGGTCGGCGACAAGGGCTACTTCTACGCCCCGACCGTCGTCTCCGGCCTGCGCCAGGACGACGAGATCATCCAGAACGAGGTCTTCGGCCCCGTCATCACCGTCCAGTCGTTCACCGACGAGACGCAGGCCGTGGCGTACGCGAACGGCGTCGAGTACGCTCTCGCCTCCTCGGTGTGGACCAAGGACCACTCCCGGGCGATGCGGATGTCCAAGAACCTCGACTTCGGCTGTGTGTGGATCAACACCCACATCCCGCTCGTCGCCGAGATGCCGCACGGCGGATTCAAGAAGTCCGGCTACGGCAAGGACCTCTCCGCGTACGGCTTCGAGGACTACACGCGCATCAAGCACGTCATGACGTCTCTCGACGACTGACCCTCCGTGCACGCGGTGGCGGCCCCGGGCTCCGGCCCGGGGCCGTTTCCGTGCCCCGCTTCTGACGGGGCATCGACAGGGTGTGCGGGTGGAGCGCATGCCGCTGGACGAATGGTCCATTGTCCGCCGGAGCCGCCGACCGGCATCCTGCGCAGGTGCGAGCGATCCCGAACCACCTCATGTCCCGCCGGTCCCTGCTGCGCGCCTTCGGGGCGGGAGCGGCCGGTGCCACGCTGGCCGGCTGCGGAGTGCCCGCCGCGTATGTGCAGCCCGGTGACCGCGCCGGACGCGACTTCTCCGCCACCGACCGCACGCTGCGGTTCGCCAACTGGCCGCTGTACATCGACACCGACGACGAGGACGAGTCCAAGCGGCCCACCCTCGACACGTTCACCGAGCGCACCGGGATCTCCGTCGGATACACCGAGGAGATCAACGACAACGACGAGTTCTTCGGGAAGATCAGCCCGGCGCTGATGAACCACCAGCAGACCGGCCGGGACCTGATCGTCATCAGTGACTGGATGGCCGCCCGGTTCGTACGGCTCGGCTGGGTGCAGGAGATGGACCGGACCGAGCAGCCCAACGTCGCCAAGTACCTGGACCCGCAGCTGCGTTCGCCCGCTTTCGATCAGGGCCGGACACACAGCGTCCCCTGGCAGTCCGGGATCACCGGCATCGCGTACAACCGCAAGAAGCTCGGCCGCGAGATCAAGCACACGAGCGATCTCTGGGCGGACGACCTGCGCGGCAAGGTGACGCTGCTCTCCGGGCTCGACGAGTCCTTCGCTCTGCTGATGCAGGGCAACGGCGTCGACATCACCCGCTGGACGCGGGACGACTTCTACACGACGTGCGACCAGGTGGAGAAGCTGGTGAAGAAGAAGCACATCCGCCGCTTCACCGGCAACGACTACATCAAGGATCTGTCCACCGGCGATGTGCTCGCCTGCCAGGCCTACTCGGGCGATGTCATCCAACTCCAGGCGGACAACCCGGAGATCGAGTTCGTGGTGCCCGAGGAGGGGGCCGAGCTCTGGGCGGAATCGCTCATGATCCCCAACCTCGCCCGTCACAAGCGCAATGCCGAGAAACTGATCGACTACTACTACGAGCCCGAGGTCGCCGCGGAACTCGCCACCTGGGTCAACTACGTCTGTCCGGTCCCGGCCGCCCGCGAGGTACTGGCCTCGGCCAAGGACGAGGAGACCGCCGCCCTCGCCGAGGATCCACTGATCTTCCCCGACGACGCGATGCGCAGACGGCTGGCGATCGCCCGCGACATCACGTCCGAGGAACGCACCGAGTTCGCGAAGAAATGGAACTCCATCGTGGGTCTCTGAGCGAGGTGCGGGGGCGACGTAAAGGGCAGGTAAACCCGGGCGTACGCTGCGGGCATGAGCGAGCGAGGAGCCCTGCTGAGGCGCATACGCGTGTGGTTGGTCGTCTTTATCGTATGTCTGGTGCTGAGCGGGCTCACTGCCTTCCCGCTCGTCCATGAACTCCACTGGACCGAGGACCTGCTGAGGTCCTCGGCCTCACCCGTGCCCGAGCACTTCCCGGCTCTGATGGAGTGGATCACCCGGGTCCGGACCGGTCTGGACGAGGCCGACGCGAAGTACCCCTTCGTGCTGTACGGCACCGACTGGCTGGCCTTCGCGCATCTCGTCATCGCCGTCGCCTTCTACGGTCCGTACCGCGACCCGGTCCGCAACATCTGGGTCATCGAGTTCGGCATGATCGCCTGCGCCGGGATCATCCCGCTCGCGCTGATCTGCGGACCGGTCCGGGGGATCCCCTTCTGGTGGTCGGTCATCGACATGTCGTTCGGTGTCATCGGGGTGATCCCGCTGCTCGTCGTCCGCCGCATGATCAAGCGGCTGGAGGCGATGGAGCGGACGCCGGATCCGGTGGCCGGCCCGGCGGCGGCTCCAGCGGTCTGAGTCACCCGGCCGACGGGGCACCGAAGGCGGCCACCACGATGTTCATCGCCGGTGGCGTTCATGCCCTCGCACTTCGCGTCCGTCGCGTGGACGCTGTAGACGAGTGTCCGGGAGAGATCACGGGTGGCCACGACAGCCGTGTTGCAGCCCCAGCGGCCACCCGTCTTGCCCCACACCTCGCGGCCACCCAGCTTCACCACCGACAGACCCGCGCTGTATGCGGCCGGCTCGCCCGTGTCGTATTCGCGCACCGATGCGCCGGGCAGCGTGAACATCTCCTCCAGGAGCGGTCCGCGCACCGCCTGCCCGCGGAACAGGGCCCGGATGAAGTGCTCCAGGTCGGCTCGCCGGGCGCGTCTGTCTGCGTGGCCGCAAGCGGAATCGTCACCCGGACCCGGAATCCCCGGCCACCCGGACCCGGGCCTGTGCAGGCGGTGCCGCCGTGTGCCGATCAGACCCATTCCGGTGACGGTCCCGGGTCCGCGCCCGTCATCGGTGACCGTGAGGGTCAACGCTGCGGACTCATAAGTCAGTTGTACGCAGACGGTGTCGGCGGCGGCATGCTTGACGACGTTCGTCAGAGCCTCCTGCACGATCCGGTACACGGTGGCCTCGACGTCCAGGCCGGGCGGCCGGGCCGGACCCGTGACCTCGTACGAGATCTCCAGGCCGCTGGCGCGTCCTCGCTCGACCAGGCCGGGGAGCCCGGCCGGCGCGGGCTGGGGTTTCCGGGGCGCACCGTGCGGGCCCTCGTTCTCGCGCAGCACGCCGAGCATCCGGCGCAGCTGCACCATGGCATCCCGCCCCGTCTCCGGGTTGGTTCGACCGCCTGCAGGATCCGCTCCGGGTGGCGGGCGTCCGCGTCGATGTAGGTGGTCGCACCCTCCGGCGAGCTGGTGAGCAGCGCGCGGGCGTGCGCCGGCACGACCGGGTCGTTGTCGACGTACACGATGCGGGCGTCCGGCGCGGTGTGCTGCGCGACCTCATGGATGTTGTCTGCCGTCGGCAGGCCGGTGCCTATGTCCAGGAACTGGCCGATTCCCGCGTCACCGGCCAGATGGCGGACCGCTCGCCCCAGGAACGCCCGGTCGGCGCGGGCCACTTCACCGATGCTCGGGTACATGCCGGTGACCTGATCGCCTACCGCGCGGTCGACGGGGTAGTTGTCCTTGCCGCCCAGCCAGTAGTTCCAGACCCGGGCGTTGTGCGCGATGTCGGAACGGACACGGGGGGAAGGAGGGTTGCTCCGTGGATCGGTCACACCAGTCACATCTGCTCCTCCGGCGACGGGGGCGACGTCGCGATCGATGAGGCACCGTCCATCATGCCGGATCGATCAAGGGAGCTCGGTGACAGTCGAGTTGGCTAGGAGAGCGTGCAGGGCGTCGACCCGATTGGTGGTGATCGAGTCGACGCCGTGCGCGATCAGGCGGCGCATGGTGCGCCTGGTGTCGGCCGTCCAGGCCGAGACCAGCAGCCCGTCCCGGTGGACACGGTCCGTCAACTCGCGGCTCACCAGGCCGAACCGGTAGTTCAGCCAGCGTGGCTTCACCACGTCCAGCAGGCCGGCACGGGGCGGGGCGAGTGACGTCCAGGTCAGGGCGATCTCGGCGGACGGATCGGCTGCGCGCACCCGCAGCATGGCCTCGGGCCCCGCGCAGTAGTACGTACGCTCCCCGGCCCCGCACTCGCGGACCACACCGACGGTCCTGCGTACCGAATCGTCGGTGGAGCCGGGCAGGTCGACCATGAGGCGATGCGTTCCGGCGGCGAGCAGCGCCTCGCGCAGGGTGGGCACACCGCCCCCGGTCACTTCGGTGACCTCCTGATGGGTGAGCCCGTCCAGCCTGAGGTCGTGGCCCCACAGCCGTTCCAGCGTGGAGTCGTGCAGCAGGACGGGCACCCCGTCGCGGGTGACCCGGACATCGATCTCGACCGCGTCCGCCCCCCGCTCGATCGCGGAGCGGATCGACGGGAGGGTGTTCTCGCGGACACGGTACGGATCGCCGCGGTGAGCCACGGCGGTGACAGAGGTGGCCATGGGGCCATTGTCACCGCCTCCGGTCACCGGCCGGTGCGCTCCAGCCAGCTCGTCGTGTACGTGTCGATCTCGGCGGCCAGCGTCCGCTTGCCGACCGGGTCGAGGTACGAGGCCTCCACCGCGTTCTTCGCGAGTGCGGCGAGACCTCGCTCGTCCAGGCCGAGGAGACGGGCCGCCACCCCGTACTCGTTGTTGAGGTCCGTGCCGAACATCGGCGGGTCGTCGCTGTTGATGGTGACCAGAACGCCGGCGTCCACCATCTCCTTGACCGGGTGCCGGTCGAGGTCCGTGACGGCGCGGGTCGCGATGTTCGAGGTCGGGCAGACCTCCAGCGGAATCCGGTGCTCGGCGAGGTGGTCGAGGAGCCTCGGGTCCCGGGTGGCGCTGGTGCCGTGGCCGATGCGCTCGGCGCGCAGCTCGGTGAGGGCGTCCCAGATGGTCTGCGGACCCGTGGTCTCCCCGGCGTGCGGGACGGAGTGCAGGCCCTCGGCGATCGCCCGGTCGAAGTAGGGCTTGAACTGCGGGCGGGGCACGCCGATCTCCGGACCGCCGAGCCCGAACGCGACGAGCCCCTCGGGCCGCAGCCCGACCGCGAGCCGGGTGGTCTCCTCGGCGGCTTCCAGTCCGGCCTCGCCGGGGATGTCGAACGTCCAGCGCAGTACGACCCCGAGCTCGGCCTCGGCGGCCTTGCGGGCGTCCTCGATGGCCTCCATGAAGCCCTGCTCCGGGATCCCGCGCCGGGTCGAGCTGAACGGGGTGACGGTCAGTTCCGCGTACCGGATGTTCTGGCGGGCCATGTCACGGGCGACCTCGAAGGTCAGCAGCCGGACGTCCTCCGGGGTGCGGATCAGGTCCACGACGGAGAGATAGACATCGATGAAGTGAGCGAAGTCGGTGAAGGAGAAGTAGTCGGCCAGTGCCTCGGGGTCCGTGGGGACCTTGGAGTCCGGGTGGTGGGCGGCCAGTTCGGCGACGATGCGGGGAGAGGCGGATCCGACATGGTGGACATGCAGTTCAGCCTTGGGCAGCCCCGCGATGAAGGGGTGCAGATCGGTCATCGGATCCTCCGGAACGTGAGGTTCGAGCGGTCCGGGCGCATTGCGGCCCGGGGCGGGACGGGGATCATCGTAGGCCGGGGCCGGACCGGCGGGAGCGGGCCGTAGCATGACGGGACCACGATGGGGGAGGCCCATGTCAGACAACACAGAGCAGCCAGGGGGCGGGGCAGCGCCACGCGACCCGTGGGCTCCGCCGGACAGCAGAGTGCCGCTGGAGAAGCCGTCCGGTGATCCTCGTCCGCCTGCTGTGCACGACCAGCCGACGGTGACCGCGATGCCGGGTGTGGGGGACGGTCCCGCACCTGCCACCGGACCGGGGTTCGGTCCGGGAGCTCCGACCGGTCCGGCGCCGGCCTCCGGCCCCGGGGAGGTACCGCCGCCGCCGATCGCACCGAACGGACCGGGCCAGCAGGTCCCGCCGGCCGCGGGGCAGTACGGCTACCCGGCCGCGCCGGGCGCGCAGTACGGGAGCTACCCGGGGTATTCCGCCTACGGCCAGACGTCCTGGGGCAGTGCGCCTTCCAATGGCATGGGTACGGCAGCCATGGTGCTCGGCATCCTGGCCGTCTGTCTGTTCTGCATCTACGGGATACCCAGCCTGATCCTGGGCGCACTCGCCCTGATCTTCGGCATCCTGGGCCGTAAGCGAGTGCAGCGCGGCGAGGCGACCAACAGCGGCCAGGCGCTCGCCGGGATCATCATGGGGTCCATCGGCATGGTTCTCGGTGTGGCGATCATCAGCTTCTTCATCTGGCTGTTCGTCACCCATGCCGATGAGTTCGACAGCAACACCTACAAAGACGACCCGTACTCCTCGTCCCTGGTCGTCGACGTCACGCGATAGGTGATGCCGGGCGGCGGTACCCGAACCTTCAGGGACCGGTGCGCGTATGCCACCCGATGGCCGGGCGGGCCGGGCTCCGGCCCGCCCGGCCAACGCGCATCCTGGCCGCCTCATGGCGTGCGCAGCTCCGTCCGGGCGTCCATCAGCGCGAACCCCAGCAGATTCAGCCCGCGCCAGCTCGCCGGGTTCTCGGCACGCGGATCGTCCGCCGCCAGCCCGATGCCCCAGATCCGGTCCACGGGGCTGGCTTCGACGAGCACCCGGTCCCCGGTGTTCACCAGGAACTCCCGCAGCTCGGCGTTCTGGCCGAACTTGTGGACGCTGCCCGCCACCACCAGGGCGAACCGCTCCCGCTCCCACACGGACTCGTCGAAACCGCGGACCAGCCGGCCCGTCTTCTTCGCCGCAGCGGGGCTGCTCGCGGACACGGCCCGGCGCTCCGCCTCCTCGTCGCCGAAGAGCCGCGCCTTGCCGGCCATCATCCAGTGCTCGGCCGACGCGTACGTCACGCCGTCGACGGTGAACGGCGACGGCCACCACTGACTGAGGCAGCTCGCACCGATCCGCCCGTCCGGAAGCGGGCGGTGTCCCCAGAACCGCAGGTACTTCACCTTTTCGCCGCGACGGGTCCGCGCCACAAGATCGTTCATGTGCTCCATGACACGCGAGTGTGGCATCCGCCACTGACACTCCGTACGGGGATTTCCGCACCGACGCGACACATGGTCGACAGATTCCGTCGCGTAACCAAAAGGCAACAACGGAATCACTTGTTGGGCTCAGTGTCCTCTGTCAGGATCGGCACTCAATTCGAGCAGAAGCTACGCCGCCCCGGTCGACGGGAACAGCGGCGGAGGAGAGCGTCATGGGCAACGGCTTCCAGGTGCAGGACCGCTTCGCGGACGGCGCGCAGTACATCGGCGGAAGTCTGCGGTCCGGCACATCGGGACGCAGTCACGCGGTCGTGAACCCGGCGACGGGCGAGACCGTCTACACCTACGAACTGGCGGGCACCGCCGATGTCGACGCGGCCGTCGCTGCCGCCCGGGAAGCCTTCCCCGGCTGGTCCGGCGCCACACCGGCCGAGCGGTCCGAGGCGATGCACCGCTTCGCCGCCGTACTTGCCGAGCAGGCCGACGACTTCGCGTACGCCGAGTCGCTCCAGTGCGGCAAGCCGATCAAGCTCTCCACCGAGTTCGACGTGCCGGGCACCATCGACAACACCTCCTTCTTCGCGGGCGCCGCCCGCCATCTGGAGGGCAGGTCCGCGGGCGAGTACGACGGCGACCACACCTCGTACGTACGCCGTGAGGCGATCGGTGTCATCGGCTCCATCGCTCCCTGGAACTACCCGCTCCAGATGGCCGCCTGGAAGATCCTCCCGGCGATCGCGGCAGGCAACACGATCGTGCTGAAGCCCGCCGAGATCACCCCGCTGACCTCGTTGATGTTCGCGCAGGCGGCCACCGGGGCGGGCATCCCGGACGGTGTGATCAACATCGTCACCGGGGCGGGCAAGGACGCGGGCGAGCACCTCGTCGGCCACCCGGACGTCGTGATGACCTCCTTCACCGGCTCCACCGCAGTGGGCAAGCGGGTCGCCGAGATCGCCACCGCCACCGTCAAGCGCCTCCACCTCGAACTGGGCGGCAAGGCCCCCTTCCTGGTCTTCGACGACGCCGACCTCGACGCCGCCGTCAACGGCGCGGTCGCCGGAGCGCTCATCAACACCGGCCAGGACTGCACCGCCGCCACCCGCGCCTACGTCCAGCGCCCGCTCTACGACGCCTTCGTCCAGGGGGTCGCCGAGCTGATGGCGACCGTCCGGCTCGGCGACCCCTTCGACCCGTCGACCGACCTCGGCCCGCTGATCAGCCACGTTCAGCGGGACCGGGTCGCCGGATTCGTCGAGCGCGCCCGTGCGTACGCCACCGTCGTCACCGGTGGCGAGGCGCCCGGCGGCGACCTCGAGGACGGCGCGTACTACCGGCCGACGCTGGTCGCCGGAGCCGCTCAGGACAGCGAGATCGTCCAGTCGGAGATCTTCGGCCCGGTTCTGGTCGTGCTGCCCTTCGACACCGACGACGAGGGCATCGCTCTTGCCAACGACACCCCGTACGGACTCGCCGCCTCCGCCTGGAGCCGGGACGTGTACCGGGCGGGCCGCGCCACCCGCGAGATCAAGGCGGGCTGCGTGTGGGTCAACGACCACATTCCGATCATCAGTGAGATGCCACACGGCGGATACAAGGCCAGTGGCTTCGGCAAGGACATGTCGGCGTACTCCTTCGAGGAGTACACACAGGTCAAGCATGTGATGTACGACAACACCGCGGTCGCCCGCAAGGACTGGCACCGCACGATCTTCGGGGACCGATAGCCCGGCCGACCACGGCCATTTCCACCCGAAAGGGCAACGCGCATGGAGCAGTACGAGTCCGAGCACCTCTCTGCAGCGCAGCTGGCCGCAATGCGGCGCAGTCTGACCAGCGGCAGGGGCGCCCTCACCCGGCGTTCGCTCATCCGCGCCTCCGGCATGGGCGCGCTCACGCTCGGCGGACTGGGGACGCTGAGCGCATGTGGCATCCCGCCCGCGAAGCGGGAAGGGGACGCCGCAGCGGCCTCGGACGACCATTCGGCCAAGGAGAAGCAGATCAACTTCTCCAACTGGACCGAATACATGGACGTCAGCGAGGACGAGAAGCACCGGCCCACCCTGGAGGCGTTCACAAAACGCACCGGGATCACGGTCAAGTACACCGAGGACATCAACGACAACGTCGAATTCTTCGGCAAGATAAAGCCGCAGCTGGCCGCGGGCCAGGACACCGGCCGGGACCTCATCATCGTCACCGACTGGCTGGCCGCGCGGATCATCCGGCTCGGCTGGGCCCAGAAGCTCGACCCGGTGAACCTGCCGCATGCCTTCGCCAACCTCTCGTCCCAGTTCCGCACCCCCGACTGGGACCCGGGCCGCGCCCACTCGTACCCCTGGACGGGCATTCCGACCGTCATCGCCTACAACTCCAAGGCGACCGGCGGGCGCAAGGTCGACTCCATCACGCAGCTGCTCGACGACCCCTCCCTCAAGGGCAGGGTCGGGTTCCTCTCCG
The DNA here is from genome assembly GCF_053593595.1 of Streptomyces sp. NPDC002206. Taxonomy (NCBI): domain Bacteria; kingdom Bacillati; phylum Actinomycetota; class Actinomycetes; order Kitasatosporales; family Streptomycetaceae; genus Streptomyces; species Streptomyces sp. NPDC002206. The sequence goes on along the minus strand of NZ_JBSFCW010000009.1, from coordinate 24,232 downwards.
AGATGCGTGACTCCGTCGGCATGACCCTGCTCGACATGGGCAAGGACCCCGGGACGTTCACGGACGCCGACTTCGACGCGGCGATCGGCCGGATCCAGAAGGGCGTCGACAAGAAGCAGATCCGCCGCTTCACCGGCAACGACTACACCGCGGACCTGGACAAGGGTGACATCGCCGCCTGCATCGCGTGGGCCGGCGACATCATCCAGCTCCAGTCCGGAAACCCGGACATCAAGTACGCGATCCCGGCCGCCGGTTACATCACGTCGAGCGACAACATGCTGGTCCCCGCCAAGGCCCGGCACAAGACCAACGCCGAGAAGCTCATCGACTACTACTACGAGCCGCCGGTCGCCGCCCAGCTCGCCGCGTACATCAACTATGTCTGTCCGGTCGACGGTGTCCGTGAGGAACTCACCAAGATCGACAAGGCGATGGCCGCCAACACACTCATCCTCCCCGACAAGGAGATGGCGGCCCGATCGCACGCCTTCCGTTCGCTGACAAGCAAGGAAGAGACGGCGTACGAGCAGAAGTTCGCCAAGCTCATCGGCGCCTGACCGCCGTGCCATTTCCCCCTCGCCCGATCTCCCCCTGACACCACTGGGACTGCGACCCATGACACAGCAGCAGACAGAAGGCGGCGACGTCCGCCTCACCGGGATCAGCAAGATGTTCGGTTCCTTCGCCGCCGTCCAGCCGCTCGACCTGACCGTCCCCCAGGGCTCCTTCTTCGCCCTGCTCGGAGCGTCCGGCTGCGGCAAGACCACCACCCTGCGGATGATCGCGGGGCTGGAGGAGGCAACCACCGGCACCATCTCGCTCGGCGGCCGGGACATCACCGACCTGCCCCCGTACAAGCGGCCCGTCAACACCGTCTTTCAGAGCTACGCGCTCTTCCCGCACCTGGACATCACCGAGAACGTCGCCTTCGGTCTGCGCCGGCGCGGCATCAAGTCGGTGAAGAAGCAGGTCGACGCCATGCTGGAGCTCGTTCAGCTCGGCGACTTCGCGAAGCGCAAACCGCACCAGCTCTCCGGCGGCCAGCAGCAGCGCGTCGCCGTCGCCCGCGCCCTGATCAACCACCCGCAGGTGCTCCTGCTCGACGAGCCGCTCGGCGCCCTCGACCTCAAGCTGCGCCGCCAGATGCAGCTCGAGCTCAAGCGCATCCAGACGGAGGTCGGCATCACGTTCATCCATGTCACCCACGACCAGGAGGAGGCCATGACCATGGCCGACACCGTCGCGGTGATGAACGCGGGCCGCGTCGAGCAGCTCGGCGCCCCCGCCGATCTGTACGAGAACCCGAAGACGACCTTCGTCGCCAACTTCCTCGGCACCTCCAACCTCATCGAGGGCGAGATCACCGAGTCCGGCACGGACATCCTCGTCGGCGTGGGCGGCAGCACACTGCGACTGCCCGCCGGGCGATGCTCGGCCCCCACCGCCCTCGGCGGGAGGATCCTGGTCGGCATCCGCCCGGAGAAGATCTCCCTCGCATCCGCCGGCGAAGCGGACACCATAGCCGCCGGACGCAACCGGGTGACCGGCCGGATCGTCGACTCCAGCTTCATCGGCGTCTCCACGCAGTACGTGGTGGAGAGCCCGGCCGGCAAGGCACTGCAGGTGTACGAGCAGAACGTCGGGCATCGCGCGGGACTCACCCGCGGCGCAGAGGTTGTCCTGCACTGGAACCCGGAGCACACCTTCGGCCTCGACGCGACCCAGGACATCGACGCCGGTGTGGAGACGGTGGAGGACGCGACATGACCGTCACCGAAGCGCCGCCCGCGCCGCCCAAGGACCCCGCCGAACTCCCCGTACGCAAGGCCTCCACCCGCAAGCGGCTCGTCCCGTACTGGCTGCTGCTCCCCGGCATCCTCTGGCTGGTCGTCTTCTTCGCCCTGCCGATGGTCTACCAGGCATCGACCTCCGTACAGACCGGATCCCTGGAGAAGGGGTTCGAGGTCACCTGGCACATCCAGACCTACTGGGACGCGCTGTCCGAGTACTACCCGCAGTTCATCCGGTCCCTGCTGTACGCGGGCACCGCGACGATTCTCTGCCTACTGCTGGGCTACCCGCTCGCGTATCTCATCGCGTTCAAGGCGGGCCGCTGGCGCAATGTGGTGCTGGTGCTGGTCATCGCGCCCTTCTTCACCAGCTTCCTGATCCGTACCCTCGCCTGGAAGACGATCCTCGCGGACGGCGGCGCGGTCGTCGACGTACTGAACGCCCTGCACGTCCTGGATGTCACCAGCTGGCTCGGCTGGACCGAGAACAACCGGGTGCTGGCCACGCCGATGGCCGTGGTCTGCGGTCTGACATACAACTTCCTGCCGTTCATGATCCTGCCGCTCTACACCTCGCTGGAGCGGATCGACGGCAGGCTGCACGAGGCGGCCGGCGATCTGTACGCCACCCCCGCCACCACCTTCCGCAAGGTGACGTTCCCGCTCTCCATGCCGGGTGTCGTCTCGGGCACGCTGCTGACCTTCATCCCGGCCAGCGGTGACTACGTCAACGCCGAACTGCTGGGCTCCACCGACACCAAGATGGTCGGCAGCGTCATCCAGACCCAGTTCCTGCGCGTCCTCGACTACCCGATGGCCGCCGCGCTCTCCTTCATCCTCATGGCGGTCGTCCTGCTGATGGTGACCGTCTACATCCGCCGCTCCGGGACGGAGGACCTGGTCTGATGCCCGTACTGCGCTGGCTCCGCCGCCATCTGATCGTCATCGCGGGTCTGCTGACCCTCGCCTACATGATCCTTCCGAACATCGTCGTGATGGTGTTCTCCTTCAACAAGCCGAACGGGCGCTTCAACTACGCCTGGCAGCGCTTCTCGCTGGACGCCTGGACGGACCCCTGCGGCGTCGCCGACATGTGCGGCTCGCTCTCGCTCTCCCTCCAGATCGCCACCTGGGCGACGATCGGCGCGACCGCGCTCGGCACGATGATCGCCTTCGCACTGGTCCGCTACCGCTTCCGGGCGCGCGGCGCGATCAACTCGCTGATCTTCCTGCCGATGGCGATGCCCGAGGTCGTCATGGCCGCCTCACTGCTCACGCTCTTCCTCAACATGGGCGCCCAACTGGGTTTCTGGACGATCCTCATCGCACACATCATGTTCTGCCTGAGCTTCGTCGTGACGGCGGTCAAGGCACGCGTGATGTCGATGGACCCGCGACTGGAGGAGGCGGCCCGCGATCTGTACGCGGGACCCGTGCAGACCTTCGTCCGGGTGACCCTGCCGATCGCCGCCCCCGGAATCGCCGCGGGAGCGCTGCTCGCCTTCGCGCTCTCCTTCGACGATTTCATCATCACCAATTTCAACGCGGGCTCGACCGTGACCTTCCCCATGTACGTCTGGGGTTCGGCGCAGCGCGGCACACCCGTGCAGATCAACGTCATCGGCACGGCGATGTTCGTCATTGCCGTTCTGGTGGTTGTCGCCGGCCAACTCATCACGAACCGGCGAAAAAACAGCGCACGACCCTGAAAGTCCTGAAGGAGTTGGAAACCATGGCCCCAGCTGCCATGCGTACTGCTGCACAGTCACTCTCCGGCGCACGGCCGGTCTCGTTCTGGCTGGACGATCCCGGCAGGCCCGACGCGCTTCCCGCGCTCACCGGCGACGAGCACTGCGATCTGCTCGTCATCGGCGGCGGATACAGCGGACTGTGGACCGCACTGATCGCCAAGGAACGCGATCCGGAACGGGACGTCGTACTGATCGAGGGGCACGAGGTGGGCTGGGCCGCCTCGGGCCGCAACGGCGGATTCTGCGCCGCCTCCCTCACCCACGGCCTCCCCAACGGTCTGGAACGCTGGCCGGACGAGATCAAGAAGCTGGAAGAGCTGGGCGAGCAGAACCTCGACGCCATCGAGGCGGCCGTCGCCCGCTACTCCATCGACTGCGCATTCGAGCGCACCGGCGAAATCGATGTCGCCACCGAACCGCATCAGCTGGAAGAGCTGCGGGAATGGCACCAGGAAGCCGAGAAACTCGGCTTCACCGGAGTGGAATTCCTCGACCGGGAGGCACTGCGCGCGGAAGTCGACTCACCGACCTTCCTCGGCGGACTCTGGGACCGGCGCGGAGTCGCCATGCTGCACCCCGCCAAGCTGGCCTGGGGCCTCAAGCGGGCCTGCCTCGATCTGGGGGTGCGGGTGTACGAGCACACCCGGGGCCTCGAACTGGCCAGGACCGCCACCGGGATGGCGGTCCGCACGCCGTACGGGAAGGTCCTCGCCCGCCGGGTCGCACTCGGTACGAACATCTTTCCGTCGCTGGTCAAGCGAGTGCGCCCGTACACCGTCCCGGTCTACGACTACGCGCTGATGACCGAGCCGCTCACCGCCGACCAGCTCGCCTCCATCGGCTGGAAGAACCGGCAGGGACTGGGCGACAGCGCCAATCAGTTCCACTACTTCCGGCTGTCCGAGGACAACCGGATCCTGTGGGGCGGCTATGACGCGATCTATCCGTACGGCGGCCGGCTGAGCGCTGATCTCGACCAGCGGCCGGAGACGTTCCTCAAGCTCGCGGGCCAGTTCTTCGACTGCTTCCCGCAGCTGGCAGGGGTACGTTTCAGTCACGCCTGGGGCGGTGCGATCGACACCTGTTCCCGCTTCTCCGCCTTCTTCGGCACGGCCCATCAGGGGCGGGTCGCCTACGCCGCCGGGTTCACCGGCCTCGGCGTCGGAGCCACCCGGTTCGGCGCCGATGTGATGCTCGATCTGCTCTCCGGTGAACGGACCGGGCGGACCGGTCTGGAGATGGTGCGCACCAAGCCGATGCCGTTCCCGCCGGAGCCGTTCGCCTGGGCCGGGATCGAACTCACGAAGAGGTCCCTGGCCAGGGCGGACAGCCATGGGGGCCGGCGCAATCTGTGGCTGCGCACGATGGACCGGCTGGGGCTCGGCTTCGACAGCTGACCCAGGTCCGGGAGACGCCGGCCGGGGTGTGACCCAATTCACTTCCGGCTGGTGCCCCCGACTCGCGTAATGATCCGGGCCGAACCCGCTCTCGCCGTGCGTACGCACTGTCGGTGCACACGGAACGGGAGGCCGGCCATGACTGGCTCGGAGGTAAGGGCGGCAGTCGGATGGCTTGCCTCGGTGGCGCCGGATCCGGCTGCGTGCCGGTGGGAATGGGAGCGCAATCCCCTGGGGATTGCGCTCCTTCCCGCAGGCAGGCGCTGGGACGTACTGATTCTTCCGCGGGAGCTCGGCTATCCGACGTTCGATGTGCTCGCCCGTCTCATCGACCGGCCGGGGCCGGTCCTCTGCGACTTCGGCGACGGCCGCATGGGCTTCTTCGTGCCGCCGGGTACGGCCGCCCGCTGGATCGGAACGGGGGTGCGGGGAGTGGGACTCGGGACCTGGATCCTCGTGCCGTACCCGGGGCGGGCGTCCGGCGGGGTGCGCTGGCTGATACCGCCCGACGGCTCGGGGACGCTGACCGACGCAACTCTGCTGGAGCTGGCGATGCACGAGGCCGCGGCGGCGACAGCCCGGGGTGGAGGCAGGGACGGAGGCGGGGGCGGGTGGTGGGGTACTGGGGGCTGAAAGGGCGCCGGGTGGCTGGGTGGTGGGGCTGACGGCCGGTGCGGCGAGTCCGGGGTGGCGCCAGAGGTCTTGACAACCTGATTGGTCTGGACCATGTTGTGGCGCCACGCTCAATTCCCCCCTGCACGGAGGCCGTTGTGGAACGCACGGGACCCCCCGCCCGATTTTCCGGACTTCTGGCCGCCCTCTCGGCGGCTCTGCTCGTCGGCGGCGGCCTGGCAGCCTCGGCGCCGGCCGCCGCGGCTGCCGACACCGATCTGGCGCGCAACGGCGGTTTCGAGGCCGGCCTGGACGGCTGGAGCTGTACGGGCGGCAGCGGAGCCGTCGTCAGCACACCCACCCACAGCGGCACTTCCGCACTCAAGGCGACGCCGGCCGGCAGTGACAACGCCGAGTGCTCCCAGACCGTCACGGTCAAGCCGGACTCCACGTACACGCTGAGCGCCTGGGTGCAGGGCAGCTACGTCTACCTCGGCGCATCCGGAACCGGCACCACCGATGTGTCGACCTGGACGCCGTCCTCTCCCGGCTGGACGCAACTCGCCACCACGTTCAGGACCGGTGCCGCCACGACGTCCGTGAAGATCTACACCCACGGGTGGTACGGCACCCCCACCTACTACGCCGACGACCTCACTCTCGTCGGCCCCGGTGGCGACCCGGTCGCGATCCCCGCGACCCCCGCCGGGCTGAGGGCCGGCACGATCACCTCCTCCTCCGTAGCCCTCTCCTGGACCGGCTCCACGGGAGCGGCCGGCTACAACGTCTACCAGGGTGGTACGAAGGTCCTCTCGGTCACCGGGACGTCCGCCACCGTGACGGGTCTGGCCGCCTCGACCGCGTACAGTTTCCAGGTCACCGCGACCAACTCCGCCGGGGAGTCCGCCAAGTCCGCAGCCGTCACCGCCACCACCACGGCGGGCGGCGGAGGCGGCGGCTCCGGCCTCCCCACCCACGCGCTCGTCGGCTATCTGCACTCCAGCTTCGCCAACGGCTCCGGCTACACGCGGATGGCGGACGTCCCCGACTCCTGGGACGTCATCGACCTGGCCTTCGGCGAGCCGACCTCCGTCACCTCGGGCGACATCCGGTTCTCGCTCTGCCCGGTCACCGAGTGCCCGAACGTCGAGTCCGTGGCCGAGTTCAAGGCGGCCATCAAGGCCAAGCAGGCCGCGGGCAAGAAGGTGCTGATCTCCATCGGCGGCCAGAACGGTCAGGTGCAGCTCTCCACCACGGCCGCCCGTGACACCTTCGTCTCCTCCGTCAGCAAGATCATCGACGACTACGGTCTGGACGGTCTCGACATCGACTTCGAGGGCCACTCGCTCTCACTGAACACCGGCGACACCGACTTCCGTAGTCCGACCACCCCGGTCATCGTCAACCTGATCTCCGCGGTGAAGACCCTCAAGGCCAAGTACGGCGACAAGTTCGTGCTGACCATGGCCCCCGAGACGTTCTTCGTGCAGCTCGGCTACCAGTACTACGGGTCGGGCCCCTGGGGCGGCCAGGACCCGCGCGCCGGCGCCTATCTCCCGGTCATCCACGCCTTGCGTGACGACCTCACCCTGCTGCACGTCCAGGACTACAACTCGGGCTCCATCATGGGTCTGGACAACCAGTACCACTCGATGGGCGGCGCCGACTTCCACATCGCCATGACCGACATGCTGCTCACCGGCTTCCCGGTGGCCGGTGACACCACCAAGGTCTTCCCCGCGCTCCGCCCCGACCAGGTCTCCATCGGGCTTCCTGCCTCCACCCAGGCGGGCAACGGCTACACCTCACCCATCGAGGTCAACAAGGCGCTGAACTGCCTGACGAAGAAGGCCGACTGCGGTTCGTACGCGACGCACGGCACCTGGCCCGGACTGCGCGGACTGATGACGTGGTCGATCAACTGGGACCGCTTCAACAACGGTGAGTTCTCGAAGAACTTCGACGCCTACTTCGGCGGCTGACGCCGCCGTGATCGACCGCTCGACCAGCTGAGCGCCACCAGCAACAGCCCGCCCAGGCACCAGCCGGCGAGCACATCCAGCGGCCAGTGATAGCCGCGCAGCAACAGACCGATGCCCGTCGCCACTGTCAGCAGGACAGCGGCGACGGGCATCATCCATGGCCGCTTCGACCGTTCAGCAGGCCTTGTGCGGTACGCGACCAGCAGCGCCGCCGCCCCGTACGCCACGGCGGCCGTCGTCGCGTGGCCCGACGGGTAGTAACCGGTCTCCCCGGTCAGTGGTCCCGTCCGGCCGATCCAGTCCTTGAGCGGGACGACCAGTGCGGGCACCGCGGCCATGGCGAGAACGGCGTACAGCGGCACCCGGCGTGCGCCCCGCACCAGGGCGTAGACGACCGCGCAGCCCAGGACCGGGAGCGCCACCTGCGTGTTGCCGAGATCGGCGAGGAATTCGGTGAGGCGGCCGGGGCCGTGCCCGGCGACGCTCCGGCCGATCCGCTCGTCCAGCCTGCGCAGCGGACCGTCGGCCGCGACCTGCCAGGTGAGGAGCGCGAAGACCGCGAGAAGCGGCGGCACGAGGAAGAGGAGAGGAGCCGGCCGCCCCGGAACAGGGGGGGTGGTTCCGGGGCGGCCGCCGTGATCGGTTTGCCGCGCGCCCCGGGGGGTTTGGGGCGAGCGGCCATCCGATCGGTGAGGAGTTCCGGAGCCGGAGGCTCCAGTGGTGTGCGCGATGGCACGACCAGGACGGTGCTGGGGATGCTCCGACCCGGTATCACCCGCAGTCCCCTGCGAGCGGGGTGTTTCTCTCATCTGCAGGAACCGTACGGCAGCCGACGGGGGACCGACAGCGGGAACCGGATCCCGCCATGGGCCCCCCACACGTTCTTCACAGGCCCTCACGTGGACCCGGTCAGGATCGGCGCCAGGATCGGATCAGATCTGGGCGAAAGCCTGCTCGATGACGTCGAGGCCCTCGTTGAGCAGGTCCTCGCCGATCACCAGCGGCGGCAGGAAGCGCAGCACGTTGCCGTACGTGCCACAGGTGAGGACGAGCACGCCCTCCGCGTGGCAGGCCTTGGCGAGCGTCGCGGCGGCCTCCGGGTTCGGGTCCTTCGTGCCGGCCTTCACCAGCTCGATCGCGATCATCGCGCCACGGCCACGGATGTCACCGATGACATCGCCGTTCGGCAGCTTCGCCTGCATCTCGGCGAGGCGGCCCTTCATGACCTCCTCGATGTGCTTGGCCTTCCCGTTGAGGTCCAGCTCGCGCATCGTCTCGATGGCGCCGAGCGCGCCCGCGCAGGCCACCGGGTTTCCGCCGTACGTACCGCCGAGGCCGCCCGCGTGCGCGGCGTCCATGATCTCGGCGCGACCCGTCACGGCGGAGAGCGGCAGACCGCCCGCGATGCCCTTGGCGGTGGTGATCAGGTCGGGGACGATGCCCTCGTCCTCACAGGCGAACCACTGGCCGGTACGGCAGAAGCCGGACTGGATCTCGTCCGCGACGAAGACGATGCCGTTGTCCTTGGCGAACTGCGCGATCGCCGGGAGGAAGCCCTTCGCCGGCTCGATGAAGCCACCCTCGCCGAGCACCGGCTCGATGATGATCGCGGCGACGTTGTCGGCGCCGATCTGCTTCGTGATCTGGTCGATGGCCTGAGCGGAAGCCTCGGCACCGGCGTTCTCCGCACCGGTCGGCCAGCGGTAGCCGTACGCCACCGGGACCCGGTAGACCTCGGGCGCGAACGGACCGAAGCCCTGCTTGTACGGCATGTTCTTGGCGGTCAGCGCCATCGTCAGGTTCGTCCGGCCGTGGTAGCCGTGGTCGAAGACGACGACCGCGGTGCGCTTGGTGTAGGCACGGGCGATCTTCACTGCGTTCTCGACGGCCTCGGCGCCCGAGTTGAACAGCGCGGACTTCTTGGCGTGGTCGCCCGGCGTCAGCTCGGCGAGCTGCTCGCAGACCTCGACGTACCCCTCGTACGGCGTGACCATGAAGCAGGTGTGGGTGAAGTCGGCGAGCTGCGCGGAGGCGCGGCGTACGACGGCCTCGGCGGAGGCGCCGACCGACGTCACGGCGATGCCGGAGCCGAAGTCGATCAGACGGTTGCCGTCCACGTCCTCGATGATGCCGCCGCCTGCGCGGGCGGTGAACACCGGCAGGGTGGAGCCCACACCTGCGGCGACCGTCGCGAGACGGCGGGCCTGCAGCTCCACCGACTTCGGGCCGGGAATGGCAGTGACGACGCGGCGCTCCTGCGGAATTGCGGTCATGAGGGGCTCCTGGGGGTGTTTCGGACGCTTCTCTGTCTGCAGGCTAGGGGCGAGGCCGGGGGTCCGGCATGTTCCGTTCGGGAGAAGTGGCCCGACGCGGTTGTCCGCCACGGACATAGCGACGGCCTGGCGACCGGTGGCGGGACTTCCCGCCGGACAGCGTCTGACGGGGTGCTACTGGGCACTAGATTGAGGGGATCGGGGCGCCTGCGCCCGTGGTTACCGGTCGGCGCTGGTCAGGGGACGAGGGACAGCACATGGACACCGAGGGCACGTACGACTCACGCGGCACCCGCTCCGGTCATTCGGTGCCGCGCCCGGCCGGCCCGCCACCGCCCATACTGCCGCCCATGCCGGGCCACGCGCCCGCCACCGGCCCCTCCCTGGGGGACTGGCTGCGCATCCCCAGGCCCCTCGCGGAACCGGGCGTCTGGCGGTCCGGACACACCGACCGGCCCGCCGAGGAGGCGGAGCGCACGCCCGACCGCACGCTGCTGAGCGGAGCGCTGATCTCGCTCCTTGCCTGCATCCTCGTCTGGTCGCTCTGGCGCAACGGATACATCCCGTACTGGCGGGTCCCGCTGACACTCTTCACCCCCGACGAATGGTGGGGACCGTTCGACCATCAGCCGCTGACCCATGGGGCGGTACGCGCGCTCGACATCTACCGTCTGCTGATCATCGGAGCCATCGTCTACGGGTTCGGCCGGTTGGGTAACTGGCCCGCTGCTTTCGAACGCTCGGTCGCCGGCCGAGGGCCCGGCGCCCGCGCGGCCGGTGCGGCTGCCGGCGCGGTGCTGGTCTGGATCCTCGTGTGGACGGGGACCGTGCCCGGCATGGAGCTCACCTTCAGCTTCGTGGCCGGCCCGTGGATGGGCACCGACCGCACCCTGACCACCGTGGTCACGTACACGCTGTACGCCCTGATCACCCTGGTGATCGTGTGGCCGTTCGCGAAGCTGGGCCGATGGTCCCGGCTGCGCCGCGGGAACGCCGGAGGTGAGCACCCGCCGACGGCACAGGCCGGCACCTCGGGGAGCGCGCGCGCAACCGCGGACCGGGGCACGGCCCGTGAGGCAGGCAACGACACGGAGGCCCGGGCGGCGGGCGGCCCGGACGATCCGGCCGAGTGGCCCGACCTGCGCGCCGCCGGACAGGACCGGGCGGCAGCCAAGCTCGCCCAGGAGGCCCGGTCGGGCCGGATGAACGACGTCGACTACGCCCGTATCCGACGCGCCTGGACCTCCGTACGTGCCGACAGCACCCGGCTGCCCGCCTTCACCGACACCGTGCTGCGCAACGGCGCCGCCGCCTGCACCCACCCGTCCGGCGCGCGCGATCTCCCGGTCCGCGCCGCCCGGCACGATCTGCTCGTCGACCAGGTCAGGCTCGGCACGGTCGACGACAACGAGCGCAACCCCTATGCGCGCCGCGGCAGCGGAGTCGCCCTCGACCCCGGGCTGCTCGGCACCTCCCTGCTCGCTGTCGGACCGCCGGGGGCGGGCAAGAGCCACGCACTGATCCGGCCCGTCGTCGAATCCCTCGCCCTTCAGGCGCTCGCCGGACGGGCCGCCGTCGTCGCGGTATGCGCCACCGGCACCCAACTCGGCGCCGACGAGGGGTTCGACGTCGTGGTCAGGCTCGGCGACCCGGCCTCCGTCCACGATCTCGACCTCTACGGCGGCACCACCGACCCCGACGAAGCCGCGGCCGTGCTGGCCGAGGGGCTCGTCGGAGACCTCCCCGAAGTGGACAACAGGCGAGCCGCCACCGCCCTCGCGCAGCTCCTCGGCCCCTACCGCGCCGCCCACGGCCGCTTTCCCTCCGTCCCCGAGCTGCGGGAGCTGCTGGACGGTGTCCCGGTCGCGCTCGCGGCCCTGCGCGAGGCCGTCGACGCGGCGGGTGGGCAGAGCATGCACCGCGAACTCGACGCCCGCGCCCGCCAGTCCGGCGCTCCCGGAGACCCGGGACCCGCACTCGCCGACCGGGTCGCGCTGCTCGACCGGCCCGCGTTCGCCGATTTCTTCGACACCACGGGCAAGGCCCGCCCCTTCTCCCTGCGGGCCCTGGAGCACCCGCTCCGGGTCCGCATCGATCTGCCCGAACGCGGCCATGCCGAGGCGTCGCGGATGCTGGCCCGTCTCGTCCTCGCCCAGTTCACGGCGAGCGCCGCCGCCCGCGCCGACCGCTCGCTCTTCGCCTGCCTGGTCCTCGACGACGCGACCCGCGCCCTGACCCCCGACACCATCCGCGGCATCCAGCGGCTGCGCTCCGCGCACGCCGGGGCCGTGCTCACGCTGCGCACCCTCGACGACGTCCCGGAGAGCCTGCACACGGCGCTGCTGGGCGCGGTCGGCTGCCGGATGGCGTTCTCCGGGATCACCACCTGGGACGGCAAGCGGTTCGCCGAGGCATGGGGTACGGAATGGGTCGAGACCCGGGACGTCACCCAGCGCACGGTCTTCGCCGACCAGCCGATGACCCGGGCCATCCACGCCTTCCGCAAGCTGGTCACCGGCAAGGCGGTGACCACGGACGCGGTGACCGTGCGCCAGGTCGAGCGCGAACGCTGGTCGGCCTCCGAACTGGCCCATCGCGTCCCGGCCGGACACGCGGTGCTGTCTCTGACGACGGTGCGAGGGGAGCACGCACCGCCCCTGCTGGTGAACCTGAACGGCTGAACCGGGGCCGGGCGGCGGCCATGACGTGCGGGCCGGGTCCGACGCGGCGGATCCGGTGGGTCGCGGCGGTGCCGGATCACTGAGAGTGGTTACGGCGGACCCTGCCGTCCTGGCAGAATCGGCAGGAGCCGTTCGTACGGGACGGCGAAATCGACTCCCGAAGGTCCCGCGGTCCCCATGCCCCCTACTCTCGCCTCGCTCGTCCAGCATTCGGCGCTCAAACTCACGGTGCGTGCGGGGGCGGACCGGCTCGACGCGCCGGTCCGCTGGGCTCACGCCAGCGAGCTGGCCGACCCGGTCCCGTACATGGAGGGCGGCGAACTCCTCCTCATCACCGCCACCAACCTCGACGCCGAGAACCCCGAAGCGATGCGTCGGTACGTGCGCCGACTGGCCGCCGCCGGAGTCGTCGGGCTCGGCTTCGCCGTGGGCGTCAACTACGACGAGGTGCCGCAGCCGCTGATCGACGCCGCCGAGGAGGCGGGACTGCCGCTCCTCGAAGTCCCGCGCCGCACCGCCTTCCTCGCCATCGCCAAGGCCGTCTCCTCGGCGATCGCCGCCGACCAGTACCGGGCCGTGACAGCGGGCTTCGAGGCCCAGCGTGATCTCACCAAGGCCGCACTCGCCGGGGAGGGCCCCGGTGAACTTCTCAGCCGACTCGCCGCCCAGGTCGACGGCTGGGCCGCGCTGTACGACGCCTCCGGCGCCGTCGTAGCCGCCGCCCCCGACTGGGCCGCCCGCAGAGCGGCCCGGCTCACCCCCGATGTGGAACGCCTGCGGGACCGCCCCGCCCCGGCGAGCGTCGTCGTCGGTGACACCGACGACCGGGTCGAGCTCCAGACCCTGGGTACCGGCCGCCGGGCCCGCGGCGCGCTGGCCGTGGGCACCGGGTCCGCCCTCGGCACCGCCGAGCGCTACGCCGTGCACTCGGCCGTCGCCCTGCTGACCCTCACCACCGCCCGCTCCCGCGCCCTTCAAGGCGCCGAACAGCGGCTGGGCGCTGCGGTACTCCGGATGCTCCTCGCCGGCCAGCCGGACCATGCGCGGGCCGTTGCCGGAGACCTGTACGGAGGGCTGCTCGACGCCCCGTTCCGCCTGCTGATCGCGGAGGCGTCCGATCCGGCGACACCGGCACCGCTCGGCGAGGCGATGGAGTCGGCGGCCGCCCGTTCCGGGGAGGCCCTGCTGATGGTTCCCGAAGGAGAACGGCTCGTCGTCCTCGCCGCGAACGGCGGTGCGGCCGTCGCGGCCTGCGCGGCATACGCGGAGGCCCAGGAGGAGCGAACCCCGCACGACCAGGCGGCACCGGAGGACACCGAGGTGGTCGTCGGGCTGTCCGCACCGGCAGGCCCGACCGCCGTCTCCACCGCGTACAAGCAGGCCGAACAGGCACTCTCGGTCGCCCGCCGCAGGGGCAGGGCCTTGGTCGAGCACGAGGAGCTGGCGGCCGGCTCGGTCCTGCCGCTGCTTGCGGACGACGCGGTCCGGGCCTTCGCGGACGGCATGCTCCGCGCCCTGCGCGAACACGACGCGAAGGGCCGCGGCGACCTGGTCGCCTCGCTGCGCGCCTGGCTCAGCCACCACGGCCAGTGGGACGCGGCCGCGGCCGACCTGGGCGTGCACCGCCACACCCTGCGGTACCGGATGCGACGGGTGGAGGAGATCCTGGGCCGTTCCCTGGACGACCCGGATGTGCGGATGGAGCTGTGGCTGGCACTGAAGGCCACGAGTTCCGCGACGACGCCGTGAGATGAAGGCCCGTCCGGCCCCTGGGCACGTAACTGCTTGCCGGACGGTCGTGGTGAACCGTCCCGGCGGTCCGGGTCATCCGACAAACCGGCGCATGCCTGCCCGCTTCTGCTCCGTACCGGACAAACGCCAGGCCGACCGTACGGCCCTACGGTGGGGGAGCAGGACACCCCACGACTCCGAAGGGCCGGAACCTCCATGACTTCCACCCACGCCTTCTGGCTCGCCGGCCGCCAGGCCACCGGCGAGGACAGCTTCGACGTCACCAACCCCTGGGACGGTCGTCTCGTCGGCACGGTCAGCGTGCCGACCGACGCGCAGATCGAGGAGGCCGTCGCCGCCGCGCACGCCGTGCGCGAGGAGTTCGCCGCGACGCCTGCCCACGTCCGCGCCGCCGCGCTCGACCACGTCGTACGGCGTCTCGTGGAGCGCACCGAGGAGATCGCCCAGCTGATCTCCGCCGAGAACGGCAAGCCCATCAAGTGGGCCCGCGGTGAGGTCGGCCGCGCCGTCTCCGTGTTCCGGTTCGCCTCCGAGGAAGCCCGCCGCTTCAACAGCGGCGAGGCCCAGCGCCTCGACACCGACGCCGGTGGCACCGGTCGTCTCGGGCTGACCCGCCGCTTCCCGCGCGGCACGGTCCTCGGTATCGCGCCCTTCAACTTCCCGCTGAACCTGAGCGCCCACAAGGTGGCCCCGGCCATCGCCGTCGGCGTCCCGATCATCCTGAAGCCCGCCCCGGCCACCCCGATCTCGTCGCTGATCCTCGGTGAGCTGCTGGCCGAGACGGACCTTCCGGCCGGTTCGTGGTCCGTGCTCACGGTGCCCAACGACCGCATGCCCGCCCTCGTGCAGGACGAGCGGCTGCCCGTGATCTCCTTCACCGGGTCGGCGGCCGTCGGCTACTCGATCATGGAGTCGGTGCCGCGCAAGCACTGCACCCTGGAGCTCGGCGGCAACGGCGCGGCGGTCGTCCTCGGCGACTACGCCTCCGAAGAGGACCTGGACTGGGCCGCGACCCGTATCGCGACCTTCTCCAACTACCAGGGCGGCCAGTCCTGCATCTCGGTGCAGCGCGTCATCGCGGACGCCGCGGTCTACGACCGGCTCGTTCCGAAGATCGTCGCGGCCGTCGAGGCTCAGGTCACCGGTGACCCGTCCGACGCCGCGACCGATGTCGGCCCGCTGGTCAACGAGGACGCCGCCAAGCGCGTCGAGTCCTGGGTCGACGAGGCCGTGCAGGCCGGCGCCCAACTCCTCGCCGGCGGCAAGCGGGATGGTGCGACCTACGCGCCGACCGTGCTGACGGAGCTCCCGGACGGCGTCACCCTCGCCTCCGAGGAGGTGTTCGGACCGGTGCTCACCATTCAGAAGGTGGATGGCGAGGCCGAGGCCTTCGCCTCCGTCAACTCGTCCAAGTACGGCCTGCAGGCAGGTGTGTTCACACACGACCTGCAGACCGCGTTCCGCGCCCACCGCGCCCTCGAGGTCGGCGGCGTCATCATCGGTGACGTCCCGTCCTACCGCGCCGACCAGATGCCGTACGGCGGAGCCAAGCAGTCCGGCGTCGGCCGCGAGGGTGTTCGCTACGCGATGGACGACTACACCTACGAGCGCGTGCTGGTTCTCACCGGCCTCGCCCTGTAGTCCGTAAGCAGGATCGAACCGATCCACCACAGCCGCCTGTAATCCGCCTGGACAGCACGACAGCAGGCGGCAGACGAACGGCCGGAGCCCACTGTGCGGGGGCTCCGGCCGTTTCTGTTTCCCCTCCCACCCGTCCCGACCGCAGTTCGCCAGCTGAACGTGCCACTGGAGTGGCTCGCGACCCGATCGGCGTCGGAGGGCTGGTGAGGGCGGCAGGAATCGGGTACATACGGACGAGTAGCACCGGTTGGTATGCCTCGGCAGGCGCGCGCATGCGCGCTCCGCGCGGACCGGCCGGGTCCGCCCACCGACAACGCGGCGAGGTGAGCTCCTCATGACCGCACCATCCGCTCCAAAGAACACGCCCAAGGTCACCGAGCGTGAAGCGCGTCAAGTGGCCGAAGCCGCACGCGAGCAGGACTGGCGCAAGCCCAGTTTCGCCAAGGAACTCTTCCTCGGCCGCTTCCGGCTGGACCTGATCCATCCGCATCCACAGCCGGCCGCCGACGACGTCCGGCGCGGCGAGGCGTTCCTCGCCCGGTTGCGCGACTTCTGCGAAACCAAGATCGACGGCGCCCTGATCGAGCGTGAGGCGAAGATCCCCGACGAGGTCATCAACGGCCTCAAGGAGCTCGGCGCCCTCGGGATGAAGATCGACCCGAAGTACGGCGGCCTGGGACTGACCCAGGTCTACTACAACAGGGCCCTCTCCCTGGTCGGCTCCGCCAACCCGGCGATCGGCGCGCTGCTCTCCGCCCACCAGTCCATCGGCGTACCGCAGCCGCTGAAGCTCTTCGGCACCCAGGAGCAGAAGGACACGTTCCTGCCCCGGCTCGCCCGTACCGACATCTCGGCGTTCCTTCTCACCGAACCGGATGTCGGCTCCGACCCTGCCCGGCTCGCCACCTCGGCCGTTCCGGACGGTTCCGACTACGTCCTCGACGGTGTGAAGCTGTGGACGACCAATGGTGTCGTCGCCGACCTGCTGGTCGTCATGGCCCGTGTCCCGAAGTCGGTCGGCCACAAGGGCGGCATCACCGCGTTCGTCGTGGAGGCGGACGCCCCGGGCATCACCGTGGAGAACCGCAACGCCTTCATGGGGCTGCGCGGGCTCGAGAACGGCGTGACCCGCTTCCACCGCGTCCGGGTCCCGGCCGCCAACCGCATCGGCCCCGAAGGCGCCGGCCTCAAGATCGCCCTCACCACCCTCAACACGGGACGGCTGTCCCTGCCCGCCATGTGTGTCGGCGCCGGGAAGTGGTGCCTGAAGATCGCCCGCGAATGGTCGGCGGTCCGCGAGCAGTGGGGCAGGCCGGTTGCCCGGCACGAAGCTGTCGGCGCCAAGATCTCCTTCATCGCCGCCACCACCTTCGCCCTGGAAGCCGTCGTCGATCTCGCCTCCCAGATGGCGGACGAAGACCGCAACGACATCCGGATCGAAGCGGCCCTGGCCAAGCTGTACGGCTCCGAGATGGGCTGTCTGATGGCCGACGAACTGGTCCAGATCCGCGGCGGCCGGGGCTTCGAGACCGCCGACTCCCTCGCCGCCCGGGGCGAGCGTGCCGTCCCCGCCGAACAACTCCTGCGGGATCTGCGGATCAACCGGATCTTCGAGGGCTCCACGGAGATCATGCATCTACTGATCGCCCGTGAGGCCGTCGACGCCCATCTGAAGGTCGCGGGTGACTTGATCGACCCCGACAAACCTCTCTCCGCCAAGGCGAAGGCGGGAGCGAACGCGGCCGGCTTCTATGCCCGCTGGCTGCCCAAACTGGTCGCGGGCCCAGGACAACTCCCGCGCACCTACAGCGAGTTCCATCCGTCCGGCCACCCGGACCTTTCCACCCATCTGCGTTACGTCGAACGCTCCGCCCGCAAGCTGGCCCGCTCCACCTTCTACGCGATGTCGCGCTGGCAGGGCCGCATGGAGACCAAGCAGGGCTTTCTCGGCAGGATCGTCGACATCGGAGCGGAACTCTTCGCGATGAGCGCCGCCTGCGTCCGCGCCGAACATCTGCGCACCACAGGTGATCACGGCCGAGAGGCCTACCAACTCGCCGACGCCTTCTGCCACCAGTCCCGCATCCGGACCGAGGAACTCTTCACCCGCCTCTGGTCCAACACGGACAACCTCGACCGACGCGTGGTCGATGCCGTCCTGACCGGTGCGTACACCTGGCTGGAGGAGGGGGTCGTCGACCCGAGCGGCGAAGGCCCTTGGATTGCCGACGCCACCCCCGGCCCGGCCACCAGGGAAAACGTTCACCGCACCATCCGCTGACCGTCGGACAGCCGGGCCGGCCGGGCGGGGTGCGTCCACTCGCTGGACGCACCCCGCCCGGCCGCGCGCCGCACGGCAGGATGGGGACCCGTGACCGTCATCCACATCCCCGGCTCCAAGTCCGTCACCGCACGCGCCCTCTTCCTGGCCGCTGCCGCGGAGGGCACCAGCACCCTCGTACGTCCCCTGTGCTCGGACGACACCGAGGGCTTTGCCGAGGGCCTTGCGCGCCTTGGCTACGACGTCGCGAAGGAAGCGGACCGCTGGCACATCGAGGGCCGCCCGGCCGGACCCGCCGCCACCGAGGCCGACGTCCACTGCCGCGACGGCGCCACCACGGCACGCTTCCTGCCCACCCTCGCCGCGGCCGCAGCCTCCGGCTCGTACCGCTTCGACGCCTCCGCGCAGATGCGCCGCCGGCCCCTTGCCCCGCTCACCGGGGCCCTGCGCGCGCTCGGTGTCGATCTGCGCCACGAGGCAGCCGAGGGCCACCACCCGCTGCGGGTCACCGCATCCGGGATCAAGGGCGGCGAACTCGCCCTGGATGCGGGGGAGTCCTCCCAGTACCTCACCGCACTGCTGATGCTCGGGCCGCTGACGGCGGAAGGGCTCCGGATCACCGTCACCGACCTGGTCTCCGCTCCGTACGTCGAGATCACCCTCGCGATGATGCGCAGCTTCGGCGTCGAGGTGACCCGCGGCGGCCACGACAACAACGTCTTCACCGTGCCGCCCGGCGGCTACCGGGCCACGCCCTACGCCATCGAACCCGACGCATCCACCGCGAGCTACTTCTTCGCCGCAGCAGCCCTCACCGGCCACGAGGTCACCGTCGCCGGCCTCGGCAAGGACGCACTCCAGGGCGACCTGCGGTTCGTCGACGTACTACGCCGCATGGGCGCCGATGTGCGCAGCACCTCGGATTCCACCACCGTCCGATCCAGTGGCACGCTCCGCGGGCTCACGGTCAACATGCGCGACATCTCCGACACCATGCCGACGCTGGCCGCACTCGCGCCCTTCGCCTCGGGCCCGGTACGCATCGAGGACGTCGGCAACACCCGGGTCAAGGAGTGCGACCGGCTGGAGGCCTGTGCGCAGAACCTGCGGAGGATGGGCATCACCGTCGAGACCGGTCCGGACTGGATCGGGATCCACCCCGGTACACCGCACCCCACTGAGATCGTCACCCACGGCGATCACCGCATCGTGATGTCGTTCGCCGTCGCGGGCCTGAGGGTTCCCGGCATCACCTACGACGATCCCGGCTGCGTGCGGAAGACGTTCCCGCAGTTTCACGAGGCATTCGCGGAGTTCGCGGAACTCACGAACCGTTAGGGTTCCTGGGCCCACGCCGTTCCCGGGAGTTCTCATGTCCACGCCGCCCCACCACCCTCTTCCTTCGTTCGGATCCGTCGTGTCGTGTCACATCTGCGGTGCTGTACCCGCCGTCCACACCGTCGTGCGCGGACACCAGGGTCTTGTCATCACGCTCCGCTTCCTGACCGAGGAAGGCACCTTCTGCCGTACCTGCGGAACCGCGACCTACCGCCGGATGACGTCCGACACCCTGTGGCAGGGCTGGTGGGGCCTGCTGTCCGTGTTCGCCGCTCCGGTCACCATGCTGATGAACATCGGTGCCCGCTCCCGCATCCGTTCCCTGCCCCACCCGGTGGGAAATCTGCGTCCTCAACTCGCCCCCGGCCGCCGTGTCCTGGCCCGCCCGCCCGCGCTCGCCATCATGACCGTCCTGGTCCTGGCGCTCGCCACTGTCGTCGTACCCGGGCTGATCCCCGACACCCGGCCCACGTTCACGGCCGGAGACTGTGTCCGTAACAACGCGGAGTGGCCCGACCAGGACCTGGAAGAGGTCGGATGCAGCTCGCCCGAGGCCGAGTTCTGGATCTCGGACGGAGACAAGTGCTGGGGCAAGGACTGGCTGCTCCACCTGGAATACAGCGCCCGGAACAAGGCCCTGTGCGCGCACCCGATGTCGAAGTAGGCGCGCTCGGCAGGACCGGAACGGTGGGCATGCAGTGGGCATGCAGCACAATCGGGCGTCGATCAAGAACGACGGACTCCAGCACGACCTGCAGAACCTGCAGAAGAACCAGCATCACCAACAGCGAAATGGGGGCAGGGATGTTCGGGGTGGGTATCCGGCGCGGACAGTGGCGCGGAGCCGCGGCCGTGACGATTGCAGTCGTGATGGCTCTGGGAGCAACCGGGTGCAGCAGTGACAAGGACAGTTCGGGTGGTCCGGGCGGGTCCGGCGGCTCAGGGAGGGACGACAAGCCCTCGGCGGCGGCCCATGGACCCAAGGCGCTCAGCGAGGCACAGCTCAAGGCGGCTTCGTTCACCGACGGGCAGACCGTCGGAAAGTACACAGCCTCCGAGTACACCCTCGACGGTCCACTCGGCGACTCCTACACCGCAGATCCCGCCGGCTGCCAGCCGCTCGTCAGTCTCGCCGGTGATGTCAGCGACCACGACCCCGCCGCGCAGGTCCAACGCAAGGTCGACATCCCCGGCGAGATGCTCGGCATCACCGTCGATGTCACCCTCCGGTCCTACTCCAACGGCGATGCGGCCGAGGTCATGAAGGCACTCGACAAGGCCGGCAAGGACTGCGCCGGGGGATTCACCGAGGAGCGGGCCCTTGCGAGCGCGAAGTATCTGAAGGTCGAGCCCGCCGAGGCACCCGACTTCGCGGCCGAGGCCGACGAGGCCAAGGCCTACCGCTTCACCATCCTCGACGTGAAGGGGAAGCTGAAGCTGTACGAATACCTCACCGTCGTCCGCTCCGGCTCCACCACCCTCGCCTTCCGCGGCGAGATCCCCGGCACCAAGGACATCGGCGGCATCCCGCAGGACATCATGACCGCGCAGTGGACCAAGTTCCGCGCAGCATGATCGCCGCGCTCGCCCAGCTGCTCCGGCACGCCCCGTATGCGATCGTCCCTGCCCGGCCGGCCCGGCTCGTGCAGCAGCGCGACGAGCTCCTCGCGAACCGGGTTCGGTGGGCCGTGGCCCGGCGGCTGCCGACATTCACAGGAAAGCCGCCGGAGCTGCTCCTCCCGGAATTCTCCGGGACGCGCTGTCAACCCGCTGGGCCGATGCGGCAACAATGGGGGGCATGAGCGACAGTCCTGCCCCCCTCGCCGACCCGCATCTCGTCTTCGACGCAGCGGAAGGCCGCCGGGATCTCGTCATCCTCGGCTCCACCGGGTCCATCGGCACCCAGGCCATCGACCTGGTGCTGCGCAACCCCGACCGCTTCCGCGTCACCGCGCTCTCCGCCGCAGGCGGCCGGGTTGCCCTCCTCGCCGAGCAGGCGCGGCAACTGAAGGTGCGCACCGTGGCCGTCGCCGCACCGGACGCGGTGCCGGCCCTTCGCGAGGCGCTGCGCGAGCAGTACGGGGCCGGGGAGCCGCTGCCCGAGATCCTGGCGGGTCCGGACGCCGCCACGCAGCTCGCCGGGAGCGACTGCCACACCGTGCTCAACGGAATCACCGGCTCGATCGGCCTCGCCCCCACGCTCGCCGCGCTCGAGGCGGGCCGCACGCTCGCCCTCGCCAACAAGGAGTCGCTGATCGTCGGCGGCCCGCTGGTGAAGGCAGTGGCCAAGCCCGGCCAGATCATCCCGGTCGACTCCGAGCACGCCGCGCTCTTCCAGGCGCTCGCCGCCGGCAGCCGTGCCGACGTGCGCAAGCTTGTGGTCACCGCCTCCGGCGGCCCCTTCCGGGGACGGACGAAGAGCGAGCTGGCGAACGTCACGCGCGAGCAGGCCCTCGCGCACCCGACCTGGGCCATGGGCCCGGTCATCACGATCAATTCCGCCACCCTCGTCAACAAGGGACTGGAGGTCATCGAGGCTCATCTTCTCTACGACATCCCGTTCGACCGGATCGAGGTCGTCGTCCACCCTCAGTCGTACGTTCACTCCATGGTGGAGTTCACCGACGGCTCCACCCTCGCCCAGGCCACCCCGCCGGACATGCGCGGACCGATTGCCATCGGCCTCGGCTGGCCGGAGCGCGTCCCGGACGCGGCACCCGCATTCGACTGGTCGAAGGCCTCCACCTGGGAGTTCTTCCCGCTCGACAACGACGCCTTCCCGTCCGTGGGACTGGCCAGGCACGTGGGCACGCTCGGCGGCACCGCCCCGGCGGTGTTCAACGCCGCGAACGAGGAGTGCGTGGACGCTTTCCTGGCAGGACAGCTGCCGTTCAACGGAATCATGGATACGGTCACGGCGGTGGTGGCCGAACACGGCACACCGCCGACGGGAACTTCACTCACGGTCGCAGACGTCCTGGAAGCGGAGACCTGGGCGCGGGCCCGGGCTCGGGAACTCTCGGCGAAAGCGACAGCGGAGGCGCGCGCATGAGTATTACGACGGTCCTGTTGACGATTCTGGGCATCGTCGTCTTCGCCATCGGCCTGCTGTTCTCGATCGCCTGGCACGAGCTGGGTCACCTGTCGACCGCGAAGCTCTTCGGCATCCGCGTCCCGCAGTACATGGTCGGCTTCGGACCGACCATCTGGTCGCGGAAGAAGGGCGACACCGAGTACGGGATCAAGGCGATTCCGGCCGGTGGCTACATCCGCATGATCGGCATGTTCCCGCCCGGTCCGGACGGGCGGCTGGAAGCGCGCTCCACCTCGCCGTGGCGCGGCATGATCGAGGACGCCAGAGAGGCCGCCTTCGAGGAACTCGAACCGGGTGACGAGAAGCGTCTCTTCTACACGCGCAAGCCGTGGAAGCGCGTGATCGTGATGTTCGCCGGACCGTTCATGAACCTGATCCTGGCCGTCGCGATCTTCCTCGGGGTCGCGATGAGCTTCGGCTTCCAGACCCAGACCACCGAGGTCGCGGGTGTCCAGAAGTGCGTGATCGCACAGAGCGAGAAGCGCGACGCCTGTAAGAAGAGCGACCCGGTCTCGCCCGCGCAGGCCGCCGGACTGAAGAAGGGCGACAAGATCGTCGCCTTCGACGGCCGGAAGGTGGACGACTGGGCCACCCTCTCCGACCGGATCCGCGAGACCATCGGTCCCGCCACCATCACCGTCCAGCGCGACGGCCAGGAGAAGACCCTCCACGCCGTGCTGCAGAAGAACTCGGTGGCCGAGAAGGACTCCAACGGCGAGGTGGTGCCCGGCAAGTTTGTCCCGGCCGGATACCTCGGCTTCGCCGCTCGGACGGACATCGTCCCGCTCTCCTTCGGCGACTCGGTCGTCCGCATGGGCGACATGATCGAGAACGGCGTCGACTCGATCATCGCCCTCCCGTCCAAGATCCCGAGCCTGTGGAACGCGGCCTTCAGCGACGGGGAGCGAGCAGCGGATTCCCCGGTCGGCGTGGTCGGTGCGGCCAGGATCGGCGGCGAGGTGATGACGCTGGACGTCCCTGCGACGAACCAGATCGCGATGATGCTGTTCCTGCTCGCGGGCTTCAACCTCTCGCTGTTCCTCTTCAACATGCTGCCCCTGCTGCCGCTCGACGGCGGGCACATCGCGGGAGCGCTCTGGGAGTCCGTGCGGCGCAACGTGGCGCGGGTCTTCAAGCGCCCCGACCCCGGCCCCTTCGACGTGGCCAAGCTGATGCCGGTCGCCTATGTCGTCGCCGGCGTCTTCATCTGCTTCACACTGCTGGTCCTGGTGGCCGACATCGTCAACCCGGTGAAGATTTCCTGACCGGCCAGGTGCGCGGATCGCACCCTGCGCGCCGCCCGCACCGCGTGCACCACGGGTGGCGGCCGGACATACACCCGGTGTCCGGCCGACCACCTTTGTGCTCACTTGGGGATGCGGTGTGCTCCGGGATCCCACCCGTGGCGTAACCTCGAAGGTCGGAGCCCGCCGATCTCGGGACCTTGATCCACACCTTGGGGATGCTCAGCGCATGACTGCGATTTCTCTCGGAATGCCGTCCGTTCCGACCAAGCTCGCCGACCGGAGGGTCAGCCGCAAGATCCAGGTCGGGTCGGTGGCGGTCGGTGGGGATGCGCCGGTGTCGGTGCAGTCGATGACCACGACCCGGACGTCGGACATCGGTGCGACGTTGCA